>NZ_QHJJ01000009.1:0-443772 GCF_003947465.1 Amycolatopsis sp. WAC 04182 | reverse complement strand
AACTCGATGCCATCGCAGACGAACTCAACGACCGGCCGCGGCAGACGCTGGGCTGGCTTAAGCCGATCGAAGCGTTCAGCAAAGTGTTGCTAGACTAGAGGCGGTGCACTCACCAGTTGAAACCACCATCAACATTACAGCGTGTCGAACACCTGTGCTATAGCATATTCAGACTATGGCGGACTCGACTAATGCATATGTATTATCGAGGCGAGGCAAAGGTGACCGTTTCCTCTAGTCTCAGGAGCTAAAGACCCGAAACCCGCAAAGTGATGTTCAACCGCCCCACCAGCCCCAGCGCCGGATCAGCGGTCCCCGGCAGGATCCGAGGCACCCCGTGGAAGGCCAGCCGCGACTCCCCGCCGAACACGAACAGGTCGCCCGACCGGAGATCCACGTCCGTGTACGGCCGCCCGCGATCCACCGTGTTCCCGAACCGGAAAACGCACGCGTCCCCCAGGCTCAGCGACACGACCGGTTCCGACGACGCCTCGTCCTTGTCCTGGTGCAGCCCCATCTTCGCCGCGGAGTCGTAGAAGTTCACCAGCGCGATGTCCGGCTCGTACGACGAAGGACCGTACGCGGACGAAACCGCCCGCCGCCCCAGGTCGCCCAGCCACGAAGGAAACGGCAGTACCGGTGAGCCGTCCGCGGTCACCTTCGAATACCGGTACGGGTGCCAGTGCCAGCCGAGGCAGACCGTCCGCACCGACATGACGCCGCCGTTCGGCAGCCGCGTCTGCCGGTAACCACGCCAGCCGCGGCAGGCCTCGACCAGGCGGCGTTGCCCGTCGAAGTCGAGCCAGTCGGGAACATGCACCGCACCGGGCGCGACTTCGTTACGCGGGCGAGGGATCAGCGCGTCCACGCGTCGAGTTTGCCAGGGCGCGCGCCGACGATCCGGTGGCCCCGCATCAGGACACCCGCCGCGACGAACCAGCGCAGCACGGACCGGCCGAACCGCGGCCGGGACGGAGCATCCATGACTGTCACGGCCAAGGAAGCTGCCACAAAGTGCCGGCGGAAGCCACCTTTCGGGCTACTCCGATCGGCCGGTTGACCGCAGTGCGTTCACCCGGTCACCGTCCGAATTCGACCACCGTCACCCCGGCCCGCGCGGGCACGGGGTCGTTCATCTCCGCGAGCACCGCGGGGACGTCGTCGAGGCCGACCCGGTTGCCGATCATGCCTTCGAGGTCGATTCCGGCCGTCTCCACCACCCGCAGCATCTCGGGGTACTCGTGCGCTTGCAGCCCGTGGATGCCGACGATCTCCAGTTCCCCGCCGATCACCCGGTGCATCGGGATCGGCGCGACGCCCTGCGCCGGCGGCATCAGCCCGGCTTGGACGTGCCGTCCCCGCTTCCGGAGGCTGCCGATCGAGGCGGCGCAGGTGGTCGGCGAACCGAGGCAGTCGAGGGAGACGTGCGCGCCGCCGCCGGTCAGCTCCCGGACATGAAGAGCGACGGCTTCGTGGCCTTCGAACGCGGACGGATCGACGGCCGTCGAAGCTCCCATCCGCACAGCCAGCGCCCTGGCCTGCGGAGACGGGTCGACGGCGACGACCGAAGCACCGGCGGCGACGGCCAGCAGGATCGCCGAGACGCCGACCCCACCACAGCCGTAGACCGCGACCTGATGGCCCGGCCGGACCCCGCCCTGGCGCAGCACGGCCCGGAACGCCGTCCCGAACCGGCAGCCCAGCGCCGCCGCTTCGGCCGCGGAGAGCGTGTCCGGCAGCGCCACGAGGTTGACCTCGGCGTTTTCGATGGCGACGTACTCGGCGAACGAGCCCCAGTGGGTCGCGCCCGGCTGGAACTCGCGGTCACAGATCTGCTGGTCACCGGCCGCGCACTGGGCGCAGGTGCCGCAGGCGCAGACGAACGGCACCGTCACCCGGTCGCCCTCCGACCAGCCTCGGACGCCCTCGCCGAGCGACGCGATCCGGCCGGCGAGTTCGTGCCCGGCGACGTGCGGCAGCTTCACCGACGTGTCGTGCCCCTGCCAGGAGTGCCAGTCGCTGCGGCACACCCCGGTCGCCTCGACGGCGATCACCACCCCGCCCGGTGGTGCGACCGGATCCGGCACCTCGCGTACCTCGGGCAGTACCCCGAACTCCTCGAAGACGACCGCCCGCACTCGCGCTCCCTACGTGTCCCGGCCTCGCTGCATCACGATGCCCTCGCCGGGCACCGTACACCGGGCCGCCCGCCCCCGCGGCGGTCCCAGAAGCCGCGACAGGGACTCCGGCGGCACCCCGACGATGTCCTCGAGATTCTTGAGCACCAGCAGGGATTCCGGCCGTTCCGGACGGCAACGGCCGGACTGCCAGTGACTCAGCGTCGCGAGGCTGACCGAGCACCCCCGTCCTCTGAGCCGGTACCGGATCCGATCGAGACCGAGACCCCGCGCCCTGATCGCCGCCCTGAGGGCGTCCGCGAACGGCCCCGTCTCCAGCAGCCGCCTGAGTTCACGTCCTTCCGCCACCCCCCGGTCGATGGTGTGTGTCCGCTGACCGGTCATCTTTCATCGCCTTCGCACGCTCGCTAGCCACCCGGAATAGCGCAGCCTAGGCGCGGGATCACATGATCGGAAGGGCCTTAGATCACCTATCGGCTCGGCAGGTGGGTGACGTAATTATGCAGAGACGTAGGGAAAATTCCCACCGCGTGTCCCCACCGGTACGCGTCCACAGTGGACACGTCGGGCATGGGCTCAGCGAAGCGCGACCGACAGCGCCTGCGCGATCTCCTTGCCGATGGCGTGGGTCGCCGCGTCCGGCGGCGAGCCGACCTTGACCACCATCGGGCCGCCGAACGGCTGGCGCTCGACGACCTCGATCCGCTCGCCGAGGCCGATGGAGTGCTCGGTGAGGTAGCGCAGGAGCTCCGGGTCGGTGTCCCAGACGCGGACGATCTCGCCGACCGCGCCGGGCGGGAGGTCGTCGAGGATGCGCATCGGCATCTCCTCGACGCTGCCGTCGGGCGCGGGGATCGGGTCGCCGTGCGGGTCTCGCACCGGGTTGCCGAGCTTCGCGGCGATCCGTTCGACGAGCCTGTCCGACACCGCGTGTTCGAGCGCGTCGGCCTCGGCGTGGACCTCGTCCCAGGTGTAGCCGAGTTCGGAGACCAGGTACGTCTCGATCAACCGGTGGCGGCGGAGCACCGAGCGGGCGAGCAGCCTGCCTTCGGTGGTCAGCTCGATCCCCCGGTACGGGACGTGCGCGACCAGCCCGAGCTGGGACAGCTTGGTGACCATGCCGGACGCCGACGACGGGCTGACCTCCAGCCTTCCGGCCAGCGACGTGTTGGTGACGGCCTCGCCGCGTTCGACCAGCCCGTAGATCACCCGGACGTAGTCCTCCACGGACGACGACCTGCGGCTTGCCCCTTCACCCATGTGTGCGAGTTTACGGCTTGCCGCTCAGCTGCGACTCACCCAGCGTGCGGTCGCCAGCGGTACCGGATCCAGCCGGGGACGGGTTCGGCGCCGAGCTGGGCGTAGAACGCCTCGCCCTTCTCGTTGCCTTCCTGCATGTCCCATTCGACGCGGCCGGGCGTCCGCGCGCTCAGCTCGTCGAGCAACTCCCGGCCGAGGCCGTAGCGGCGGTGTTCCGGGCGCACGAAGAGGTCGTCGAGCCAGATCCCGGGCCTGGCCTCCCAGGTGGAGAAGTTCCAGCTGCAGAAGGCGAAGCCCGCGACCTTGCCCGGTTCACCCGGTGGGGTGGCCAGCAGCACCCAGGCCTTCGGGTCGGGTCCGAAGAGGAACCCGGCCATCTCCTGCCTGTCGAGCTTCAGATCGTGTTTGTCCTCGTAGACCGCGTGCTCCTCGATGAGCGCGCAGATCTCCTCGATGTCGTCCGCGACCGCGTCCCGTACCGGCATGGGTCTCAGCTCCGTTCGTAGACGATGTCGCCGCCGACGGCGGTGGCGACGACGTGGATCGAATCCCCAGTGGACTCGTCGGTCGGGTCGGCCGAGAGGACGGCGAAGTCCGCGAGCTTGCCGACCTCCAGCGTGCCCAGGTCCTTCTCGGCGAAAGCGGCGTACGCGGATCCGTACGTGTACGCGCGCAGCGCTTCGGCGGGCGTGAGCCGCTCATCGGGACCCAGCACGACGCCGGACGCGGTCTCCCGCCGCACCATGTCGGTCAGCGCGAGCAGCGGCGCGCCCTCGACGACCGGGCGGTCGGAGCTGGCCGGGAGCACGCATCCCGCGTCGAGCAGGCTCTTGAGCCGGTAGCACCACGGCTCGCGCTCGGGGCCCAGCGCGGCCCGCATGCCGTCGCCGATCTCGTTGACGAACCTGCCCTGCGGCGAGGCGATCAGCCCCAGCGACGCCAGCCGCTTCAGCTCCTCTGGCCGCAGCACCGCGCAGTGCTCGATGCGGTGCCGATGATCGGGCCGCGGGTCGGCCTTGAGCGCGGCCTCGTAGGCGTCGAGGACGACGGTGATCGCGCGGTCGCCGATGGCGTGCGTGGCGATCTGCCAGCCCGCCTTGTGCGCGGCGGCGATCGTCCGCGCGATCTCGTCCTCGGGTACCTGGAAGTAGCCGACATTGTCCGGTTCGCCCGCGAACGGCTCGTGCATCGCGCAGGTCCGGCCGATCAGCGATCCGTCGGCGAACAGCTTCATCGCGCCGATCCGCAGCCACTCGTCGCCGAACCCGGTGCGCATCCCCAGGTCCAAGCCGAAGCCCGCACCGGCGTCCAGCTCGTGCAACACGCTCGCCGCGACCATCACCGTGCTCCGCACGCGCAACACCCCGCGTTCGCGTGCCACCTGGTACGCGGCGAGTTCGGCGGGGGTCTCCCCCACGAGGCCCCCGCCGATCCCGGCCTCCTGGACACTCGTGATGCCTTCGGCCAGGTACCGCTCGCTCGCCCTGTCCAGCCCGCGGACGACCCGCTCCACCGGCGTCGGGTAGGTCAGCGGCCGCAGCATGAGCTGGGCCTGCTCCCGCAGGAGACCGGTCGGCGAACCGTCCTCGTCGCGGACGACGTCGCCGCCCACGGGCACGTTGCCCAGGTCCAGGCGCTCCAGTACCGCGGAGTTGACCACGGTCATATGCCCGGACGTGTGCTTGAGCCGCACGAGGTGGCCAGGGGCGGCGCGATCGAGCCCCTGCCTCGTCGGATGGCCGCCCACGAGCTTGTTCTGGTCGTAGCCGCTGCCGATGATCCAGCCGCCCGGCGGGGTGTCGGTCGCGCGCCGCGCGACGGCGTCGTACACCTCGTCGACACTGCGGCAATCCGAGAGGGCGACGTCGTCGAGCGCCATGCCGAACCAGGCCATGTGGTTGTGCGCGTCGTGGAATCCGGGCACCACCACCGAGCCACCGAGGTCCACGCGGCGTTTGGCGGAAAGCGCGGCGGCATCGTCGTCCAACGCGACGATTCGTCCGTTCAGCACCGCAAGCGCCACGGATTCCTCTGCCCCAGTGAGGAACCGGGCGTTCTCGTAGACCGTGTCGACCCGCATGGATCCGACCCTATCGATCGATCGATCGGTCGTCTAGGCTCGGCGTCATGAGCACCGTGGACTACGCACTCGACGACGGCATCGCCGTGATCTGGCTGAACCGCCCGGAGCGGCTCAACGCGGTGGTCGCCGAACTGGTCGACGACCTGTTGGAGGCGCTCGACGCGGCCGCCAAGTCGGACGCGCGCGCCGTCGTGCTGGCCGGGCGGGGACGGGCTTTCTGCGCCGGTCACGACCTCAAGGAACCCACCCCGTCCGGAGACACAGCTGATTCCAGGGCGCGCCTCGACCGGTTACAGGACGTGACTCGCCGTCTTCGCGGACTACGTCAGCCCGTCATCGCCGCGGTCCACGGCTACGCGATCGGCGCGGGCGCCGAGTTCGCGATGGGCTGCGACCTGATCCTCGCCGCCGAAGACGCGGTGTTCGCCTTCCCCGAGGTCTCCTTGGGCCTGAGCGTCACGGGCGCGGCGTCGCGGTTGCTGCCGCTGCTGGTCGGCCCGCTGAAGGCCAAGGAACTCCTGCTGCTGGGCGAACGCGTGAGCGGCGTCGAGGCGGCCGGACTCGGCCTGGTCAACGCCGCCCTGCCCGTCGACGACCTGATGGACACCGCCCTCGACTGGGCGGCCAAGATCGCCGCGCATCCGGCGGCCGCGGCCACGATGGCCAAACGCGCCCTCGATTCCGGCATCGACAGCTCCCTCGACGCCGCCCTCGAACTCGAAGTCAGCCACGCGCTGATCACCGAGCACTCCGCCGAGGTCGCCGCCTCGGCCGAGGCGTTCCGGAACCGCGCATGACCTCGCTCACCGGCATCGACACCCTCCTCGGCCTGACCACCAGGGCCGCCGCGCTCTGGCCGGACAAGACGGCGTGGATCTTCGACTCCACCGGAGAGAGCTTCACCTTCGCCGACGTCGACGCGCGCAGCACCGAGTTCGCCCGCGCGTTGCTGGAACTCGGCGTGGAACCGGGTGACCGGGTCGCGGTGATGCTGCGCAACCAGCCCGAGTTCCCGTTGCTGTGGCTGGCCTTGGCCAAGATCGGCGGGGTGCTCGTCCCGGTCAACACCGGGTACCGCGAGTTCGACGGCGCCCACGTGCTCCGGCACTCCGGCGCCAGGTTCGCCGTGGCCAGCGAGGAATTCCTGGAGCTGCTGACCAAGATCGCGCCGGAGACCTCGCTGGAACACGTGCTCACGCCCGGCGAACTCACCGGCTCCGGCGCCGCCCCGGTCTTCGCGAGCGAAGCCGAACGCCCGGTCAACATCCAGTACACCTCGGGGACCACGGGCGCGCCCAAGGGCTGCGTACTGCCGAACCGGTACTGGACGACCCTCGCGATCGGCCTGGCCTCGGACTACCCGTCGGTCGGCGCGGACGACGTCATCCTGACCGCGCAGCCGTTCCACTACATCGATCCACAGTGGAACGTCGCGCTGGGGCTCGCCGGCGGCGCGACCCTGGTGGTGCTCGACCGCTTCCACCCGTCGACGTTCTGGGACAAGATCCGCGAACACGGCGTCACCTGGTTCTACTGCCTCGGCCTGATGCCCACCCTTCTGCTGCGCCAGCCGGAAAGCGAGCTGGACAAGGCGCACCAGGTCCGCGCGATCTGCGCTTCGGCCATCCCGCGCGACCAGCACGCCGCGCTCGAAGCACGCTGGGGCGCGCCGTGGTACGAGGCCTTCGGCATGACCGAGACCGGCGGCGACATCCGGATGTACCCGGCGGATCACGAGGAGACCGTCGGCACCGGCTGTCTCGGCAGGCCGACACCCGCCCGCGAGGTGATGATCGCCGGCGAGGACGGGAAACCGCTGCCACGCGGGGAAACCGGTGAGCTGCTGATCCGCGGCGTCGGCCTGATGCACGGCTACCACGACGATCCCGAAGCGACCAGGCGCGCGTTCGACGGCGGCTGGTTCCACACCGGCGACCTGGCCACAATGGACGGCGAAGGCCGTGTGTACTACGTGGGCCGTACCAAGGACATGATCCGCCGCAGCGGCGAGAACATCTCCGCGGACGAGGTCGAACGGGCGTTGCAGCTGCATCCGGCGGTCAAGCTCGCCGCCGTCGTCGCGGTGCCGGACGACATCCGCGGCGAGGAGGTCAAGGCGTACATCGTCCTCGACGAGAACGAGGGGCACCAGTGCGAACCGGCCGAGCTGGCGGAGTTCTGCTCGGCGAAACTGGCCTACTTCAAGGTTCCCCGGTTCTGGGCCATCGCGGCGGAACTGCCGATGACACCGTCGGAACGGGTCGCGAAGGGCGAGCTGAAGAAGGCGGGCGACCTCCGCGCCGGTTCCTGGGACAGGACCACGGGGACATGGTTGTGAACACCCGCGAACGCGTCCGCCAGGCGGCGGTGAAACTGTTCGCCGCCAAGGGGTTCCACGGCACCGGCATCCGGGATCTGGCGCAGGAGGCGGAGCTGTCGTCCGCCAGCCTGTACCACTACATGGGCACCAAAGAGGATCTGCTGGTCGCCATCATGAACGAGTCGCTGCGGCGCCTGCTCGACGCGGCCGAGCGGGCGACCGCCGGACTCGCCGATCCCGTGTCGCGGCTCGGCTCCCTGGTGGCGCTGCACGTGCTCGCGCACGCCATCCAGCCGGATGACACCCGCGTGGTGGACAACGAGGTCCACGCGCTCACGCCCGGCGCCAGGGCCGAAGTGGTGGGGCTGCGCGACGCCTACGAAAGGCTGTGGGCGGACGCCATCGAGGACGGTGTCGCGGCGGGCGTCTTCCACACCGACCAGCCTTCGGTCACCCGGCTCGCACTGGTGGAGATGTGCAGCGGCGTCGCGCGCTGGTATTCGCCGTCGGGGCCGCTCACCCTGGATCAGCTGGCCGCGCACTACGCGGAGCTGGCGCTGCGGGCGCTCGCCTGCGAAGGCCGGCTCGACGTCAGTGCGCTGCAAAACTGCCGTGAAGTGGTCTCGGGAGTGTGGCGAGTGCCCGTTTAGCGGCGACTTTAGGTCCGTACGCCTTGCTCAGACGGCTTCTCTGGGGGACGCTCGAAGGGTGACTGAGCAAACGATCCAACTCGAACTGGACGACTCGGGTCTCTCGCCGGCGTTGCCGGTGCCTTCGAACCCCCGTGATCAGGTGCAGGACGTCCCCTACCGCCCGGTGGGCTTCCGCGACGACGACCTGCCCACGGCGCTCGAACGGTGCGCGACATGGCTACGCCAGGCTCAGGAGTGGCTCGGGGAACCGGTCGATGTGCTGGCCGTCCATCTCGACTACGACGACCGCAAGGGTTCGCCGTACTACGACGTGAAACTTCTCTGCAACGAGGAGGACCTCGCCGGGGTCCCGATCGCGATGCGGAACCAGAAGGACGAGGACGAGGACTAGAGAGACCGACGCAATGAAGGGGCCTTTCATCGCGAAATTTGCGATGAAAGGCCCCTTCATTGCACTTGGGGGACGGCGTCAGCCCAAGGTGCCGCCGACCTTGACGTGCCCCTTCAGCAGGTTGCGCGCGATGGTCCGGCGCTGGATCTCGTCGGTGCCCTCGTAGATCCGCAGCAGCCGCAGTTCGCGGTACCACCGCTCGACCGGCAGTTCCCGCGTGTAGCCCATCCCGCCGTGGATCTGCAGGACGCGGTCGACGATCTCGTTCGCCTTCACGCCGCCGTACAGCTTCGCCATCGACTGCGCGTGCCGAGAGTCCAGCTTCTGGTCGACCTGCCAGGCGGCGTGCAGCACCAGCCAGCGCAGGGCCTCCAGTTCGGTGCCGGAGTCCGCGATCATCCACTGGATGGCCTGGCGCTCGGCGATCTTCTGCCCGAACGTCTCCCGCGTGTTCGCGTGCTCGATGGCCATGGAGATCAGCCGCTCGCAGGAGCCGATCGCGCGGGCGGGCAGCAGGTAGCGGCCCGCGCCGATCCATTGCATGGCCAGGTCGAAACCGTGGCCGAGCTCGCCCAGGATCTGCGTCTCCGGCACGCGGACGTCCTCGAAGACCAGTGACGCCGGGCCCCATTCGCCCATGGTGTCGATGTACTCGGACTTCCAGCCGGCGTCGCGGTCGACGAGGAAGCACGTGACGCCGCCGTTCGCGCCCTTCTCTTGGTCGGTGATCGCGAAGACCATCACGAAGTCGGCCTCGTTACCGCCGGTGATGAAGGTCTTCTCGCCGTTGATCACCCAGTCGGTGCCGTCCTTGCGGGCGGAGGTCCGGATGGCCTTGGCGTCCGAGCCCGCGCCGGGTTCGGTGATCGCGAAACACGACTTGCGTTCGCCCGAGATCGTCGGGAGCAGGTAGCGCTCCTTCTGCTCGTCGTTGGCGTAGTACAGGATGTTGTCCGCCGAGCCGCCGAAGCGGAACGGCACGAACGTGCGGCCGAGTTCGGCCTCCAGCAGCGCGGTCATCACCGCGGACAGGCCCATGCCGCCGTACTCCTCGGGCGTCTGCACCCCCCAGAAGCCGGATTCCTTGGCCTTCAGCTGCAGTTCGCGCAGCTCGTCGGAGGTCAGGCCGGGCTGACCGGCGCGTTCGCGGCGCAGCACCTCCTGCTCACGCGGCATCAGGTCGCGCTGGACGAAGGTGCGCACCCAGTCGCGTACCTCGCGTTCCTCGACGCTCAGAGAGAAATCCATGGTCAGCCCGCTCCCGTTCGACAGTGACCTAGCGCTGACTAAGCGCTCGCTTAGTCCAGGGTACCGCTTCGGTTGTCGTTCGCCGAGGAGTTGTCATAAGTTTTCGCAACCTGTCCCCACCTCGTCGAAGGGCACCCATGAGCACGGCAGCACCCGCGGCGAAGCGGGATCGCACCCATTACCTCTACATCGCCGTCATCGCGGCGGTGGCGCTCGGCATCGCGGTCGGCATCCTGTTCCCCGAGGTCGGCAAGGAACTGAAGCCGCTCGGGACCGGGTTCGTGAACCTGATCAAGATGATGATCTCGCCGATCATCTTCTGCACGATCGCGCTCGGCGTCGGCTCGGTGGCGAAGGCCGCGAAGGTCGGCCGCGTCGGCGGGCTCGCACTCGGCTACTTCCTGATCATGTCGACGGTCGCGCTGGTCATCGGCCTGGTCGTCGGCAACATCCTCCAGCCCGGCACCGGGCTGCACCTGACCCCCGAGATCGCCGAAAAGGGACAGGACCAGATCGCCAAGAGCGAGGGCACGGTCGACTTCCTGCTCGGGATCATCCCGAAGACGCTGGTCTCGGCGTTCACCGAAGGCGAGGTGCTGCAGACGCTGCTGGTCGCGCTGCTCGCCGGGTTCGCGCTGCAGAAACTGGGCACGAAGGGCGAGCCGATCCGCCGCGGTATCGAGCACATCCAGCGGCTCGTGTTCCGGATCCTGGCGATGATCATGTGGGCGGCCCCGGTCGGCGCGTTCGGCGCGATCGCCGCCGTCGTCGGCGAGACCGGCTGGAAGGCGCTGCAGAGTCTCGCGGTGATCATGCTCGGCTTCTACATCACCTGCGCGTTGTTCGTGTTCGTGGTGCTCGGGCTGATCCTCGGCCTGCTCGCCAGGGTCAACATCTTCAAGCTGCTGAAGTACCTCGGCCGCGAGTTCCTGCTGATCCTGTCGACGTCGTCGTCGGAGTCGGCGCTGCCGCGGCTGATCGCGAAGATGGAGCACGCGGGCGTCTCCAAACCGGTCGTCGGCATCACCGTGCCGACCGGGTACTCGTTCAACCTCGACGGCACCGCCATCTACCTGACGATGGCGTCCATCTTCATCGCGGACGCGCTCGACAAACCGCTGACCATCGGCGAGCAGATCTCCTTGCTGGTGTTCATGATCATCGCGTCGAAGGGCGCGGCCGGGGTCACCGGCGCGGGGCTCGCGACGCTGGCGGGCGGGCTGTCCTCGCACCGGCCGGAGCTGGTGGACGGTGTCGGGTTCATCGTCGGCATCGACCGGTTCATGTCCGAGGCCCGCGCGCTGACGAACTTCGCGGGCAACGCCGTCGCGACCGTGCTGATCGGCACTTGGACCAACGAGATCGACCGCGAGCAGCTGGACCGGACGCTGGACGGCCGATCCCCGTTCGACGAGGCGACGCTGCTCGATGAAAACGCGAGTGATGCCGGCGTGGAATCGGGTAAGAAGGAGACGTGATCGAATGTGCGGTCCGCTGGTCCCCGCCCCTGCCCGCCGAACCCCGGTTCCTGGCCCTGCTCGATGAGCTGGAGCAGGGCCGATACGGAAACTACCGCCAGGACATCGACAAACGCCGGTTCCTGACCGGCCGGGTCCTGGCGAAGACGGTCGCCGCCGAGCGGCTCGGCATGGCCGTCGAGGACGTGGGCTTCGACGCGACCTGTGACGACTGCGGCAAACCGCACGGACGGCCCAGGGTCCCCGGCGCGCCGCTGATGCTGTCGATCTCGCATTCCGGCGAGCTCATCGGCGTCGCGGCCACGGCGGGGACGCCGGTCGGCCTCGACGTCGAGACGGCCACCAGGCGGGCCGAGGACTCGCTCATGGAGTACGCGCTGACCCCCGCCGAGCTGGCCGCGATCTCCGGGCTGTCCGACGACGAGCGCACGACGGCGTTCTTCACCTACTGGACGCGCAAGGAAGCCGTCATGAAGGCCACCGGGAAGGGACTCAAGATCCCGCTGCAGAGCATCACGTTCTCCGGCTACGACGAGCAGGCGCGGCTGGTGCGGTCGAGCCACCAGGCCCTCGACCCGGACCGGACCCGGCTCGCGGACCTGAAGGCGGCCGAGGGCTACCGGGCCGCCGTCGCGCTGCTGACCTCGGACGACATCTCGGTCACCGAAGACTTCGCGACCCTCTAGATCTCCAGGCCCATGGCGGCCAGCAGGGTGCGGAACTTCGCCGAGGTCTCGTCGAGTTCGGTCCGGGGGTCGGAGGCGGGCACGATGCCGCCGCCGGCGTACAGCCGCATGGAGGTGTCGGCGATCTCCGCGCACCGGATCCCGACGGCCCATTCGCCGTCCCCGGCCGCGTCGACCCAGCCGACGGCGCCCGCGTAGTACTCGCGGTCGAACGGCTCCAGCTCCTGGACCAGCGAGCGCGCGGCCTCGGTCGGCGTGCCGCAGACGGCGGGAGTGGGATGCAGGGCGGCGGCGAGGTCCAGCGCGGTGATGTCCTGGTCGATCAGCTCACCGGTGACCGTGGTCGAGAGGTGCCAGATCGCCGGGGTCGAGACGAGTTCGGGGCCGCGGACGTCGAGCGTGCGGCAGAATGGCCGCAGGATCTCGACGACGGACTCGACCACGACGGCGTGTTCGACGTGGTCCTTTTCGGACGCCAGCAGCGCCTCACCGTTCGCCTTGTCGATCGCCGGGTCCGCGGACCGGGGCATCGACCCGGCATGCGGCCGGGACACGACGGCGCCGCCGGTGCGGGAGAGCAGGAGTTCGGGAGTGGCGCCGACCAGCGTGCGCCCGCCGGGCAGCTGCGCGGCGTAGGTGGTGTGCCGGGGGTTCCCGTTCGCCAGGTTCCGGACGACGTCGGCGACCGGAACGGCCTCGTCGAAGTCGAGATCGAGCGCGCGGGCCAGGACGACTTTGCGCAGGTCACGGTCGCTCAGCGCGGCGACGGCCGCGCGGACGGCGGCCAGATGCGCCTCGGGTTCTGGCACGGGAGTGACCTTGACCGGCTGCGGAAGCGCGGTGCGCGGCGGGACGGCCGCGTGGTCGGAAGACGCGCGATGGATCGCCCGGGGCAGGACCAGATGCCCCGGCAGCGAGGTGGTGTCGAAGGGCAGCACGCCGACCGCGATCGACGCGCCCGAGTCGGTGAACAGCCCGGGAAGCGCCCCGGACAGCCGCGACGGCTCGGTCTCGGTCGCGGTGGCCACGGCGCCGCTCGCGAGGAGCGCGTGCCGTGCCGTGGCCAGGAGGAAGTCGCCCCGCTCGTAGCGGGCGGCCAGGTCTGCCGGGGTCGCCGGTGCGGTACTGGTCGTCACCCCACCAGCGTCCCAGGCTCCGGCTGAGACCAGGGGAAAGTGTTGCCCGGGCAACAGCCTCTCAGGCAACACCTTCCCCCGGACAGCCCGTGACCTGGGTGGAAGCGTTACTTCAGCGCCTCGAGAAGGGCCTCACGCTGCCGCTCGCCCAGGCCGGCGGCACGCCGGTCCGGGTCGATCCCGGCCTGCTCCAGCAGGGCGGCGACCTTGACCGCGCCCAGGCCGGGCACGGCCTTCAGCAGCTGCGTGACCTTCGTCTTGCCGATGGTCTTGTTCTCCTTGGCCTGCTTGAGCACCTTGTCGATGCTCTCCTTGCCGGACTTGATCGACGCAAGCAGCTCGGAGCGCGCTTTGCGAGCCTCAGCCGCCTTGGCGAGGGCATCGGCGCGCTGCTCCGGAGTCAACGTGGGCAGAGCCAACGTAGTAGTCCTTTCATCTCAGGTCTCCGCTTTCGCGGCCGACGGCCTTTAAACCATGCTTGCAAGAGCAAGCGCTGGCCAGCCGTCTCTGTACCACGGCTCCAGTAAACGCCACCCGTTCCCCGGCCGTGAAACCGACACGCACTTATTACCCTTCGACCACGCCGTGGGCAACCCGCCCCAGCCTGCGGAAACACGCCGTTCGAGCGGCGATTCGCCCGCGTTCATCACCCTTATGAGCGATGCCATCACTTCGCACAGTCGGCCATTTTTCGTTTCATGGCAGGAAAAATACGAATTATTGATGATCTTGATCCGAACTGGCGAACACCCGTTAGCGCGACACTGTGACCGAACGGTTGCCTGCGATGTTACTGACCGGTTCACCCCTCCCGGATTAGAGTCGGCGCAACCCCAGTTCACCGGAGAACGAGCACCACGGGAGTACGCGATGTTGAGCACGATGCAGGACGGGCAGCTGTCACTCGGCAGGCTCCTCCGCCACGGCACCACGGTGCACTCCGAAAGCGAAGTCATCACCTGGACCGGTTCAGAAGCCCGTCGCGAAACCTACGGCGAGCTCGGCAAGCACGCCGCCCGGCTGGCCAACGCCCTCCGGAGCCTCGGTATCACCGGTGACCAGCGGGTCGGCACCTTCATGTGGAACAACGCGGAGCACATGGCCGCGTACCTGGCCATCCCGGCCATGGGCGCGGTGCTGCACACGCTGAACATCCGGCTGTTCCCGGAGCAGCTCGTGTTCGTCGCCAACCACGCCGAGGACCAGGTCGTCATCGTCGACGGCACACTGATCCCGCTGCTGGCCAAGCAGCTGCCCGAGCTGAAGACCGTGCGTCACGTCATCGTGGCCAACGGCGACGCCTCCGCCCTGACGGCGCCGGACGGCGTCCAGGTGCACTCCTACGCCGAACTGCTGTCGGGCCAGCCGGACACGTTCGACTGGCCCGACGTGGACGAGCGCTCGGCCGCCGCGATGTGTTACACCTCGGGCACCACGGGTGACCCGAAGGGCGTCGCGTACTCCCACCGGTCGATCTGGCTGCACTCCATGCAGGTCACGATGTCCGACAGCATGCGGCTGGCCCAGCACGACAAGGCCCTCGCGATCGTCCCGATGTTCCACGCGATGGCGTGGGGGATGCCATACGCGGCGATGATGGTCGGCGCCTCGCTGCTGATGCCGGACCGCTTCCTCCAGCCCGCGCCCATCGCACAGATGCTCGAGGCCGAGAAGCCGACCTTCGCCGGCGCCGTCCCGACGATCTGGCAGGGCCTGCTGTCCCACCTCGACGCGAACCCGCAGGACATCTCGCATCTCCGCGAGGTCGTCGTCGGCGGATCGGCCGCGCCGCCGTCGCTGATGCACGCGTTCGAAGACCGCTACGGCGTGCCGATCCTGCACGCCTGGGGCATGACCGAGACGTCGCCGCTGGGCAGCGTCGCGCGTCCGCCCGCCGCCGCGACCGGCGAGAAGGCGTGGGAATACCGCTACACCCAGGGCCGGTTCCCGGCGTCCGTCAGCGCCAGGCTGATCGGCGACAACGGCGAGGAACTGCCGTGGGACAACGAAAGCGTCGGCGAGCTCGAAGTGCAGGGCCCGTGGATCGCGGCGTCGTACTACAGCGGCACGAGCGGTGACGAGCCCGACCCGGAGAAGTTCCACGACGGCTGGCTGCGCACCGGCGACGTCGGCAAGATCAGCCCCGACGGCTATCTCACGCTGACCGACCGTGCGAAGGACGTCATCAAATCCGGCGGCGAGTGGATCTCCTCGGTGGATCTGGAGAACCAGGTGATGGCGCATCCCGCGGTGGCCGAGGCGGCCGTGGTCGGCATCCCCGACGAGAAATGGGACGAGCGCCCGCTGGTCGCCGTCGTGCTCAAGGAGGGCCAGAACGTCACGGCCGAGGAACTGCGCGAGTTCCTGTCCGACAAGGTCGCGAAGTGGCAGCTCCCGGAGAACTGGACCTTTGTGGACGAAGTCCCGAAGACCAGTGTCGGCAAGTTCGACAAGAAGCGGCTGCGGGCGTTCCACTCCGAAGGCAAACTCGACATCAGTCAGCTCTAACGGGTTAATCTCCCGCGCGCCTGCCCTTCCGTGAAGGCCATCTTGAGGGACGCTGTTCCCTGAAGATGGCCTTCACTGCGTTCGGCGAAGGGTTTTGTTGGTGCGTAAGACAAACAGGCGAACGTTCCTGGCGCTGGCGGGGACGACCCTGCTCTCCGCCTGCGGGTCCAACACCTTCCAAACAGGCGGTGTCCAACCAGGGAAGCCTCCCCCTTCGACGGCCTACTCCGCCGGGGTGACCAGGCCGAAACCGAAACCGGTGGATCTCACGCAGTGGTATCACCCGTATCCCGAAGCCGGCGTCCAGGAAGCCGTTAAGCGCTACGCGGCCGCGTACCAGAAGTCCAAGGTCGCGGTGCAGTGGAATCCCGACGACTACGAAACGAAACTGAACGCCGCACTGCAGGCGGGCCCGGTCCCCGACGTCTTCGAAGGCCAGGTCACCGTCGACCGCGTCCGGCAGAACCTCCTCGTCCCGCTGGACGACGTGATCGGGCCCGTGCGCGGAGATTTCAACCCCTCGGTACTCGCGGCACAGACGGTCGACGGCAAGACCTACGGCATCCCGCAGGCGCTGGACACCCAGGTCCTGTTCTACCGCAAGAGTTTCCTGCAGGAGGCGGGGGTCCAGCCGCCGCAGACGCTGGACGAACTCGTCGACGCGGCGAAGAAACTGTCCAAGGACGGCGTCAAAGGACTGTTCGCCGGCAACGACGCGGGCGCGGCGGCGCTGGCCGGTCCGCTGCTGTGGTCGGCCGGGCTCGACTACGTCAAGGACGGTAAATCCGTCGGCTTCGACGATCCGCGTGCCGCCACGGTGTTCACGAAACTGCACGAACTCAACGGTTCTCTGCTGCTGGGCGCTTCGACGGACTGGCCGGATCCGCTCCCGTTCATCGACGGGCTCACCGCCATGCAGTGGACCTGGCTGTGGAACCTGCCGAAGATCCAGGACACCGTGAAGGACGACTTCGGTGTCCTGGCGTTCCCCCGGCTCGACGCGGCGGGCGCGCCGTCCGTCCCGGTCAGCGGGTTGAGCGCGATGGTGCATGCCAAGAGCCTGAACCCCAACGCCGCCAAGGACTTCGTCAAATGGCTGTGGCTGGAGCGCGTCGACTTCCAGCAGGAGTTCGCCACCAGGTTCGGTTTCCATCTGCCCGCACGGCTGAGCGTGCTCGACAAGGTCACCGCGGCGGCCGACGCCGCGAAGCTGGTCAAGGAGAACGGCCGCGCCGCCGGTCCACTGTGGACACCGACGGCGAACACCGCGCTCGTCGACGCGCTGGGCCGGATCGTCCGCGACGGCGCCGACGCGGTCGCCGAGACGAAGGCCGCCGTCGAGGCCGTCAAAGCCGAACTGGGCCGCCTGGTCGCGTGAGCCGCCGCGAACGCACGTAAGCGACGATCAACACGATCGACAGGATCACCGCGCCGCCGTCGGTGACCAGGGACGGGAGCACACCCGGCCAGCCGTGTTCCGCGATCGCCGCCTGGTGCACTTCGAACGGCACGACGTACACGCCGAACGCCTGTCCGACATTGACCGCGAGCACCGGCCAGAACAGCCATGACCATCGGAACCACGCCAACAGGCCGAGCGCGTTTCCGACGATGAAGACGTTGCCCACCAGCCGCAGCGCGCCGATATACGCAGGTGCGTCGGCGGTGTCCACCCCCTTGAGCCGCATGCTCGCCTCGATCAGGTCCAAATCGACGATCACGTAGTTCTGCAGCGTCGTCCCGACGACGAAAATGATCGAGCACAGCACTGTGACCAGGCGGATCTTCGGTGTCCAGAGCATCACTTCCCCCTTTCCCTATCAGTGATAGAGACGAATCTATCACTGATAGGGTCCTCGGGTGGCTCGCAAAGGCTCGCTCGACCTCGCCAAGATCACCGAGGCCGCCGTCGAACTGCTCAATGAGGCCGGTCTCGCGGAACTGAGCACCCGGCGGCTGGCGGCGAAGCTCGGCGTCAGCTCGCCGACGCTGTACTGGCATGTGAAGGACAAGGCCGAACTGCTGGACCTCGTCGCCGAGGCGATCTGCGCCGACGCGATCGAGATCGACGCCGACCTGCCGTGGCGCGTACAGCTCGCGAGCGGGCTTCGCCAGTTCCGCGCCCTGCTGCTGCGTCACCGGGACGCGGCCGCGCTGCTGCGCGAGCGGCCACCTACCGGACCGCACCGGCTGGGTCATATCGAGACGACCGCGCGGGTCCTTTTGGAGGCAGGGTTTTCCGAAGAGGACACCGCGGGAATCTCCCGGCTGCTGACCGCGCACGTGCTCGCCTCGGTGGAAACCCTCCCCGCGCGGAAGCCGGATGAGGGGTTTCTCGAACGACTGGCGGCCTACCCGCACGTGAGCAGGCTCGGCCCGGCTTTCGCGACACAAAGCAGCGAAGACCTGTTCGAGCTGGGCGTCGAGGTGATCCTGGACGGGCTCGAAAGCCGGCTCTAGTCCCCGGAGACGCCCCAGATCGCCAGCTCCACCGCGACGTCGTTCTCGTACAGCAGCGCGCAGTTCGCGCTCCAGCGCGGGCGGCGTTCGTACGGCAGCCGCCCAGCCTTGTCGAGTTCGTCGAAGTCGGCGACGGACGGCTCCTCGGTACCGAAGGCGGCGACGAGTTCGGCGTCGGTCAGGGGGCGGATCGTGCCGAAGTCGTCCTCGCCCGTGGCGCTGATGAACTCGTGGACGTCCAGCACGGAGTGGGTCCCCGACTCCTGGACGCTCTCCACCTCGTACAGCTCGTCGATCGAGTCCGGGCGGCCGAGTTCGTCCTCCTCCCAGAGGTAGTCGCCCTCCTCGAAGACGCGTGCCTTCATCGCGTCCAGCGCCGCTTCCGGATCGCCGTCGAACCGGCCGCGGACGGACCAAGCCGAAGCGCCCACCTGGCCACCTCCCACGCTCGCCAAGCGGCCAGCGTAACCAGCCCGCTTGGCTTCCCGGACATACCGCCGAACGTGACAAATTTTCGCATTACCCTTTTCTGGCGTTCACCTCACGGCTAACGTCGTGCGGCATCGTCCTTCCGCGACATCCATCCGCGACGACTGGGGGCACCGCCATGTCCGTCATCTCGAGGCGCACCTTCACCACGGCGGGCGCCGCCGGCGTCGGCCTGCTGCTGTGCACGCCGACCGCCAACGCGCTCGACCGGGCGCTGGCGCGCACCACGACCCGTGCGGTGCGCACCGCGGGCACCACGCTCGAAGCCGCGGCGGCCCCGCTGAAAACCGGTCCTGGCTACACGCGGCTGACCGCGGGCCCCGGCTGGCCGCTCGTCGTCCGCGGCGACCTGGCCGCGCCGAAGTCCGGCCGCGACGACCGGCGCCGCGCGATGGCGTCCTTCGCGCAGTTCACCGACCTGCACTTCACCGACGCCGAAAGCCCGGCGCGGTTCGAATACCTGCACCCGTTCGTCGGCTCGGCGCACCGGCCGCAGGAAACCCTCGGCCCCGTCGCGACGACGGCGTTGGTCGAGCGGGTGAACAGCCTCAAAGCGGGCCCGTTCACCGGACGGCCGATCGACTTCATGGTCACCACCGGCGACAACACCGACAACCACGAGCTGATCGAGCTCGAATGGTTCCTCAAGGTGCTCAACGGCGGCACGGTGAACCCGACCTCGGGCAACCCGAACAGGCACGAAGGCGTCCAGACGTCCGGGTCCGCGCACTACTGGAACCCCGGCAAGACGCTGGACGACGCGTACACGAAGAAAGGCTTCCCGCAGCTGCCCGGCCTGCTCGGCGCGGCCTCGAACACCTTCACCTCGCCCGGCCTCGACGTCCCGTGGTTCTGCACCTTCGGTAACCACGACGACAGCATCGTCGGCACGGTGCCGGATCTGCCGGGGATGGACGCCTGGTACACCGGCCGCTTCAAGGTGATCGGCAAGGACGAGACGACGTCGCGGAAGCTCGCCAAGGCGATCGGGTCCGGCTCCGGCGTCCCGGTCACGGAGCTGTTCGGCGGCTCGGGCACGATCCGCGAGATCACCCCAGACGAGCGACGGCGGCCATTCAGCACCGCGGAGTTCGTGCGGCACCACCTCGATTCCGCCAACACCGGGCCCGGCCCGGTCGGCCACGGGTTCAGCGAGAACAACGCCGACGGGCGCAACGTGTACTACACCTTCCGCATCGCGCCGGGTGTCGTCGGCATCAGCCTCGACACCACGACGATGGCCGGGCTGGCCGACGGATCGATCGGGCTCGGGCAGTTCACCTGGGTGGAGAACACGCTCAAGCGCAACAGCTCGACGTACTACGACTTCTTCGGGCGCAAGGTCACGCAGAACGTGACGGACGAGCTGTTCATCCTGTTCAGCCACCACACCAGCGACACCATGGGAAACGTGCTGCCGGACGCGCGCCACCCGCTGGAGATCCGGCTCAACGGCGACACGTTCGTCTCGCTGCTGCACCGGTTCCCGAACGTGCTGGCGTGGGTCAACGGGCACACGCACCACAACAAGATCACGCCGCACGTCGGCAAGACCGCGAAGCAGGGCTTCTGGGAGATCAACACCGCCTCGCATATCGACTTCCCGCAGCACGCGCGGATCATCGAGGTCGCCGACAACGCCGACGGCACGTTGTCGCTGTTCACAACCCTGATCGAGGCGGAAGCGCCGTACGAGGTGGAGTACTCCGACACCTCGACGCAAGCGCTTGCGTCGCTGTACCGGGAGTTCTCGTACAACGACATCCACGCCTCGCTTTCCGCCGTAGGCACCGCCCAGGACCAGAACACGGAACTCCTCCTGCCGAACCCGCTCGCCTGAGTCACGCCCTCGTGCGATCGGGGGTAACTGTTTACATACCTCGCGCGACCGGCGAAAATCCCTTCCCTACTGGGTGGACACGAGGGATGGAGCGGGGATGCGCATACGAGGGCTGGTCACGCTGCTGACGATCGCGACGATGACCGCGGTGACGGCACAGACGGCGGAGGCCGGTCCGGGCCGCCCGGACGACGAGTCGATCGACTACCACGAATGGTCCGGCCACCATGGTTTCCGTGACGGCAGGCTCGAAGGGCTCGGCCTCGACCACGGCGCGCTGCGCATCGACCGCCCGATCGGCACGATCGAGCACACCGAACCCACGCTCGGCACCACGAAGACCTACGAATACGGCCAGTGGACGTCGCGGAGTCACCCGCAAGGCTTCGACGCCTCCCAACTGGTCGCCTCGTGGAACGCGAAGACGCCGGCCAAGACGTGGATCAAGGTCGAAGCGAAGGGCCGCACCGCCACGGGCACGGAGACGTCCTGGTACGTCATGGGCCGGTGGGCCAGCGGGGACGCCGACATCAAACGCACCAGCGTCGACGGCCAGAGCGACGCCAGCGCCGCGGTCGACGTCGACACGCTGGTCATGAAGGCCGGTGTCGCGCTCCGCTCGTACCAGCTGCGCGTCAGCCTGTACCGCGAGGCCGGCTCCCGCGCCACGCCGTCGGTGACGTCGGTCGGCGCGATGACGTCGCTCGTCCCGGACCGCTTCGAGGTCAAGGCGACGAAACCGGGCCGCGCCACCGGCATCGAGCTCAAGGTGCCCGCCTACGCGCAGAACCTCCACAAAGGACAGTTCCCCGAGTACGGCGGGGGCGGCGAGAACTGGTGCAGCCCCACGTCCACCGAGATGGTCGCCGAGTACTGGGGCAAACGGCCCAAGGCCGAGGACATGAAGTGGATCCCGGAGGGTTACGTCGATCCGACCGTCGCGTACGCCGCCCGCTACACGTTCGACTACGCCTACGACGGAACAGGCAACTGGCCGTTCAACACCGCGTACGCCGCTTCACTCGGACTGCGTGGGCACATCACCCGTTTGCACTCCTTGAATGAACTCGAGAACTACATCGCGCGCGGCATCCCGGTGATCACGTCGCAGTCGTTCAAGGCCGAGGAACTCGACGGCGCGGGCTACGGCACCGCCGGGCACATCATGGTCGTCGTCGGCTTCACGAAGGACGGTGACGTGATCGCGAACGACCCGGCCGCCAACAGCAACGACCGGGTCCGGAACGTCTACAAACGACACCAGTTCGAGACGATCTGGCAGCGCACCAAGCGGTACAACACGAATGGCGGCGTTTCCAGTGGCCCCGGCGGCGTCGCTTACATCATCACGCCTGGGCACTGAATCGGTTCCCCACCCGAGCGGATGTCGCGATCCCGGTCGTCTTCGTGGCAAGCTGCGAAGTCGACGACTCGGAGGTGGGCATGCCGTACGAGGTCCCCGGCGTGGTGACGTGGTGAAACTCTTCACCGACGCCGATTTCCCGGCCGATCCGTACCCGGGCGCGCGGCCGGGGCATTCGTTCGTCCACTTCGACGGCGCCGGGCACAGCCTCGACACCGCGCCGGAGGGCTGGCGCGAACGCCAGGCCGTGCTCGCCTATGGCTCGAACGCGTGCCCGTCCAAGATCACCTGGCTGCGGGAGAACATGGACCTGACCGGTCCGGTCGTCGTCTGCAACGCGCGCTGCACCGACCTCGCCGCGGTCTGGGCGTCCGGCCTCCGGTTCCGGGACGGGCAACGGCCCGCGACGCTCGCCGCCGCGCCGGGTGTCGTCGAGGAGCACTCCGTCTGGTTCGCGACGCCGGAGCAGCTCGCCGTCCTCGATCGCTGCGAGGGCAAAGGACAGCGCTACAACCTGGTGCGCTTGACCTCCCCCGCCATCACCCTCGACGACGGCACGGTGCTCGACGACGTCGTGGCGTACGTCGGCGCCGCGGACATCCGCCTGCCGATCCTGGTGGACGGCAGGCATATCCGCGTCGCCGACCTCGAACAGCGCCGGGCCGCGGCGCTGGAAGGGATCCCCGCCGAAACGCACGGTCTGGACTGCACGCTGGTCGAGGCCGGGACGCTGGTCAGAGAAGCTTCCCGGGATTGAGGATCCCGGTCGGGTCGACGGCCTTCTTCGCCGCCCTCAGCACTTCGACGCCGAGCTCGCCGATCTCCGCCGCCAGATAGCGCGCGTGGTCGACGCCGACGGCGTGGTGATGCGAGATCGTGCCGATCCCGGTGATCGCCTCCGACGCCGCCGCCTTGGCCCGCTGCCATTGGCCGACCGGGTCGGCCTCGTCGCGGGCGGTGAGCACGGTGAAGTACAGCGACGCGCCCGTTTCGTAGGCGTGCGAAACGTGGCACATGATGATGGCGTTGCCGAGCGTCGCGGTGAGCGCGGCACGGACGGCGTCGCGCAGGTCGCTCAGTTCCGTCCAGTACGCGGCGGTTTCGAGGGTTTCGACGCAGACACCGTTGTCCATCAAGGCATCCCGTTGCCGAGGACCGGAGAACCGGCCGCGGCGCCAGGATTCGCCGAGCGCGGCCCCGATGCGGACGGCTCCGAACCGCTCCAGGACGCGGGTGGTCTCCTGACGACGCCGGGCGACCTCGCGCTTCGACGCGCCCTCCCAGCCGACGATCAGCAGGCAAGGCGCGTGGACTTTCCGTGCCTTGAGGTACCGGCGGAGCGCCTTGGTCTTCAAACTGTCGTTGAGCGCCAGCGAAACCTCGCTCTCGTCCACATCGGACAGTCGCGTGACGTCCGCCAGCACGTGCCGCTGGGCGAGTTCGCGGACCGCGTCGGTGCCCTTCTCCCAGCCATCCAGGACATAACCCTCGTAACGGCGCACTTCCGGCACCGGGCGGACGCGGAGGGCGACCTCGGTGATCACGCCGAGCGCGCCTTCGCTGCCGATGGCCAGATGCCGCAGGTCCGGTCCCGCGGCCGACGCCGGCGCGACCCCGAGTTTCCATTCCCCGCGCGGGGTCGCGAGCCGGACACCCGAAACCATGTCCTCGAACCGGCCATAACCCGACGAAGCCTGCCCGGCGGACCGGGTGGCGGCGAATCCGCCGATGGTGGCGCGTTCGTAGGACTGGGGAACGTGCCCGAGGGTGAAGCCGTGCGCGGCGAGCAGCCGGTCCGCCTCCGGGCCGGTGACGCCCGCCTGGAGGACCGCGATCCGGGAGACCGGGTCGACGGAGACCAGTTCGCCGAGCCTGGTGAGATCGAGCGCGATCACCGCGCTCTTGTCCCCGCGCAGCGCCGAAACCCCGCCGACCACCGACGTCCCGCCGCCGAACGGGACGACGCCGACGTCGTGCCGTGCACAGATTTCCAGTACTGACTGGACTTCGGCGGGATTCTCCGGCAGGACGACGGCGTCCGGCACCGGAAAATCACCGAACCCGCGCCGCCGTACCAGGTCCAGATAGGACAGACCACTGGCCCGCGCGAGCCGTTCACCCGGCGCCAGCAGGACTTGATCGGCGCCGACGAGTTCCTCGAGGTCTCGTTTCGGCTGTTCGCCCAGCGCCGAATCGGGAACGGACAGCGCCGAATCGGGCGCGAGGGGCGCCGCGGAGCCCAGCGGACCGATACGCTGGACGAGCCACCTCAAGGCCTTCGCCGGAAGGTGGGCCGCGTCACCGCCCTCGGGCGTCCAGGATCGTCTTAACCGGTGGTCAATAAGCTCCGTCACGACTACAGTGTTACATATGGACGTAAAACGTCACTCACCTGCGGAAACAGGCGTTTCGGCGCTGGCGGACACCCGGTCCCGCCAGGCCTCCACGCGTGTGTCCGACGACGTTCTGCTCGACGCCGCGAAGAAGTGCGTGCTCGCCGTCGGCGTGCGGCGGACCACCCTCGCCGAGATCGCCCGTACCGCGAAGGTCAGCCGGATGACCGTCTACCGGCGGTTCCCGGACGTGCGCAGCGTGCTCGCGACCCTCATGACCCGTGAGTTCGGCGGCCTGCTTCAGGGCGCCGCCGAGCCGGAGGTCGAGCCCGCCAACTTCCGCGAGAAGCTCGTGCAGAGTTCCGCCACCGCCGTCGCCGCGCTGTCGGGCGACCCGTTGTTCCGCACCCTGCTGGATCTCGACTCCGAACTGGTCCTGCCCTACATCGTCGAGCGGCTGGGGAAGACCCAGCGTTTCGCCGAGGGCGTGATCCTGCACCTGCTGAAGTCGGGCCACGAAGACGGTTCGATCCGCAAGGGCGACCTGCCCTCGCAGGCACGCACGCTGCTGCTGCTCATCCAGTCCTTCGCGTTCTCCTACCGCCCCGCCACCGCGGACGTGAACGAGAAGGAGCTGATGGCGGAGTTCGCCCACGTGCTCGACGCGGCGTTGCGGCCGTGACGCCGGGCTCGCTCAACGCCCTGCGGCGCGACCGGGAACTCACGGCGCTGGCCGGCGGCGAGCGGGTCGATCTGGTGGTGGTCGGCGGCGGTGTCACCGGCGCGGGGATCGCGCTGGACGCGGCCGCGCGCGGGCTGTCGGTGGCCCTGATCGAGGCGTACGACCTGGCATACGGGACGTCGCGCTGGTCCAGCAAGCTCGTCCACGGCGGCCTCCGGTACCTGGCCAAGGGCGATCTGGCGCTGGCGCACGAAAGCGCCGTCGAACGCGGGATACTGATGACCCGCACCGCCCCGCATCTCACCAGGGCGATCCCGCAGCTGTTCCCGATGTACCGCAAGACCTCCCGCGGCCAGCAGGCGTTCATCATGACCGGTCTCGTCGCCGGTGACGGCCTCCGCCGCGCGGCCGGGACCCCGGCGTCGGTACTGCCGCGGCCGAGGTCGATCCCGGCCGCGGAGGCGCTGGCGCTCGCACCCGGCCTGTCCCCGAAAGGCCTGCGCGGGGCGCTGCTGGCCTACGACGGCGCGCTGACCGACGACGCGCGCCTCGTCGTGAACCTGGCCCGCACGGCGGCGTCACGCGGCGCGAAGATCCTGACGAAGGTCGAGGCACTCCGGCTCGACGCGGAATCGGTGCTGGCCAGGGACAGGCTCACCGGGCAGGAGATCGAAATCCGCGCCCGCCAGGTGATCAACGCGACCGGTGTCTGGGCGGGCGAACTGGCGGAATCGGTGCGGCTGCGGCCTTCCCGAGGTTCGCATCTCATCCTGGCTTCGGGCGCGGCACGGATCGGCGCGACGTCGGTCAACGTGCCCGTCCCCGGCGAGAACAACCGCTTCGTCTTCCTGTTGCCGCAACCGGACGGCCGGGTGTTCGTCGGGGTCACCGACGAGCCGACCGACGGCCCGGTCCCGCGGGTGCCGTCCGTGCCGGAGTCCGATGTGGACTTCCTGCTCGAAGTGGCGTCGACGGCGTTCACCCGCCCACTGACGCGGGCCGACGTCGCGGGCTCGTTCGCCGGGCTGCGCCCCTTGGTCGAAGGCGGCGGACGCAGCGCGGACCTCTCGCGCAAGCACGCGGTGGTGACCGGCGCCGACGGCGTGCTCACCGTCGTGGGCGGCAAGCTGACGACGTACCGGAAGATGGCCGAGGACGCCGTCGACGCGGCACTGAAACGGTCCGGGCTCCTCGCCGGGCCGTCGACCACCTCCCGGCTTCCGCTGCTCGGCGCGACACCTCGAGACCGTCTGTCTACTGTGGACGCTCCGGCTCGGCTGGTCGCGAAGTACGGCACCGAAGCGCCCCGGGTCGCGGCGCTCGGCGAGGTCGATCCGGAGCTGGGCCTGCCCCTGTTCGACGGGACCGAGATCAGCGCGGCGGAAGTCGTCTGGGCCGTGCGGCACGAGGGTGCCCTCGACGTGGAGGACGTCCTGGATCGCCGCACGCGGCTCGGCCTGGTCACCCCGGACGCCGAGGCCGCCCGCGGCCGTGCCCAGGACCTTGTCGACAAATCGCTCGCCGGCCTCGCCTGATCTTCCGCATTTAGTCCTCTAAATGCGGTGGAGCGCGCCCTCAACTTGACGAGTCGTTGGGTTTTTGCAACAGTATGTTCCATGAGCCCGGTCAGACGCGGCAAAGAGCTGCCGATCTACAACCGGCTACCCGTGCTCCGGGCGGAGCGCGGACTGAGCAGGGCCGCCCTCGCGGCGGCCGTCGAGGTCAACCCGCAGACCATCGGCGCGCTCGAACGGGGGGACCACTACCCGAGCCTGGACCTGGCGTTCCGCATCTGCGCGGTGTTCGACCTCCCGGTCGAGGCCGTGTTCAGCCGCGAACCGTTCACGCCGCTGTCCACTCAGGTCTACCGGGAGGGGGGAACATGAGCGAGGAGCGAGGCCGCCTCGCGGCGTACTGGGAGCGCCAGCAGGAACGGCTGGACGAGTTGGAACGCAAGCGGGCGCTGAAGCTGCCGGCCTGGCGCACGCGGAAACGGCGGCGGACGTTGAGCGTGCTGGTGGTCCTCGGCGATCTGGTCCTGATCGCCGGAGCGGTCTTCTACCAGACAGGGGAGACAGGAGCCTTCCTCGTGTGCTGGCTCGGCGGGGGCCTCGTGGCGGGCGGCTCCCAGTACCTGCTGCGGATCCTCACCGGCAAGATGAGCGGCGGCTTTTCGATGCGGCTCGACGAACGCGAGCGGGAAATGCGCCACCGCGTCACCTATGTCAGCTACCAGATCCTGATGACGCTGATGCTGTTCGCGGTGCTGTACGGCCTCCTGGTCCCCGGCCCCAAGGGCGGCGGCGCGATGATGGCCTGCGCGCTGCTGGTCACCGGCTCCACGGTGGCTGTCGTCATCCTGGGCTGGTCGCTGCCGGATGACGATCCAGAAGACTTCGATGAGGTGACTCCGGCATGACCACCACCCGGACGCGATCGGACCGGCGTCGCCTCGCCGTCGCGGCCGTGATCGGCCACCTGGTCGTGATCGCCGGTGCCGCGCTGCTGCGCGAGCCGACTTTGTGGTTCGCCGTGGGCCTGATGGGGCCGGGGCTGTGTCTCTGCGTCGGCGCGGCGACGGTGCTGCGCAAGGCCGTCGGCAGACCCGGCTCCGCGGCGAAGGATCTCGACGAACGCGAACTGCTGCTGCGAAATCGCGCGCACTACGCTGCGTTCCAGGGGATCTGCGCGCTGATGCTGGTGGATCTCGGGTACGGGCTTTACGCGGCAGGACAACCGGACTCCGGTTCGCTGCTGTCCGCGATGACAGCGGCGTTGTTCGTCTTCGGGACGTCGCTACCGGCGCTTTGGCTCGCGTGGCGGCTGCCGGACGACGACCCCGAAGACTTCGAGGGGGTGGCTCCGGCATGACCGGGGACAAGAAGCGGCACAAGATGTCCATCGGCGTGGTCGCCGTCGTGCTGGTGGCGGGTGGGGTCCTCGCCGGCGCGGGCCGGGCGGTCCTGGTTTACCGGGCCACCTCGGTGGTGAGCAACGTCGAGCTGGACGGGCTGATCGAACGGAACCGCACGGTTTCCGGCGTCCATCGGGGATTCACGGCGCTGGTGCGGTATTTCGAGGAGGGGAAGTGGAAATGAGCGAGGGGAAGCTGGAGATCGACCGGATCTCCAAGAAGTACGGCGCGAAGGTCGCGCTGGACGAGGTGAGCTTCGAGGTCCAGCCCGGTGAGCTGTTCGGGTTCGTCGGCAGCAACGGCGCGGGCAAGACCACCACGATGCGGATCGTGCTCGGGGTACTCGCGGCCGACTCCGGCCAGGTGCGTTTCGACGGCGCCCCGATCACCCACGAGACCCGCACCCACATCGGGTACATGCCGGAAGAACGCGGGCTGTACCCGAAGATGAAGGTGCTGGAGCAGCTGGTCTACCTCGCCGAACTGCACGGGATGTCGACCAACGACGCCCACCGCAGCGCCGAGAACTGGATCGCCCGCCTCGGGCTGACCGAACGGCGCAAGGACGAGGTCCAGAAGCTGAGCCTCGGCAACCAGCAGCGCGTGCAGCTCGCCGCGGCGCTGGTGCACGATCCGAAGGTGCTGGTGCTGGACGAGCCGTTCTCCGGCCTCGACCCGCTGGCCGTGGACGTGATGAGCGGCGTGCTGCGCGAGAAGGCCGCGACCGGCGTGCCGGTGGTGTTCTCCAGTCACCAGCTGGATCTGGTCGAGCGGCTGTGCGACCGGGTCGGCATCATCCGAAGCGGACGGATGGTCGCCTCCGGCACCGTCGCGGAGCTCACCGCCGGCGCGGGCAACGGTCTCGTCGTCACCGCGCCCGCCGCCGCGCCCGGCTGGGCTTCGTCCGTTCCCGGTGTCCGGACGGTCGAGCAGAACGGCCCGACCACGATCCTCGAACTCGAGGCGGGCGCCGACGATCAGGCCGTGCTCGCCGCGGCGCTGGCCACCGGCCCGGTCACCGAGTTCAGCAAACGCAGGCGTTCGCTGACCGAGCTCTTCCGCGACGCGGTCGCGGAAAAGCCGGCGGCACAGGGAGTTTCCGCATGAACACCGTATCTTCGTGGCGCGCGGTCTGGCTCATCGCCAAACGCGAGCTGAACACCCGGCTGCGCACGAGGTCCTTCGTGATCGGCACCGCCGTGCTGCTGGTCATGCTGATGGGCTACGTCCTGCTGCAGTCCACGCTGATCAGCAACGAGGACAAGAGCAAGGTCGGGCTCACCGGCCAGACCGCCGGGATCGCGCAGCAGCTCAAGACCGCGGGCGAAGCGATCGGCGAGCAGATCGAGACCGTCACCGTCGCCGATCCGGCGCAAGGCCGGACGCAGATCGAGAACGGCGACCTGGACGCGTTGCTGTCCGGCAACGCCACCGAGCTGAAGGTGCTCGTCAAGTCCGAATTGGACACGAAGCTGCGTTCCCTGCTGAACGGCGTGTCCCAGCAGGAAGTGCTGAACGGCATCCTTTCCGAGGCCCAGAAGTCGCCGGACGAGGTGATGCGCACGGTCCACCAGACCCAGGTCGAGGTCGACTCGATCAAACCGCCGGACCCGGAGAAGGCGCAGCGGATGGTGATCGGGCTGATCGTGGCGGTGCTGCTGTACATGAGCATCGTGACCTACGGGACGCTGGTCGCGCAGGGCGTGGTCGAGGAGAAGTCCAGCCGCGTGGTGGAGATCCTGCTTTCCACCGTCCGGCCGTGGCATCTGTTGCTGGGCAAGGTGATCGGGCTCGGCCTGGTCGGGCTGACGCAGCTGGTGATCATCGGCGGCGCCGGGTTGATCGTCGCGTCGGCGACCAACGTGCTGACGCTGTCCGGGGTCGCGACGAGTGCGCTGCTGTGGGGTGTGGTCTGGTACCTGCTCGGGTTCCTGCTGTACGCCACCGTCTACGGCGCGATGGGTTCGCTGGTCTCCCGGCAGGAGGACACCCAGTCGGTGATCGGCCCGGTCAACATCGTGCTGATCCTCGGCTTCGTCGTCGGGTTCAATCTGCTGACGCAGGCGCCGGAGGGCACGGGCACGAAGATCCTGTCCCTGATTCCGCTGCTCTCCCCGGTGCTGATGCCCGCGCGGATCGCGGCCGGGACCGTGGAGGTGTGGGAGATCGCGCTGTCGCTGGGCCTGACCGTGGGCGCCATCGCCCTGTTCACCTGGCTGGGCGCGCGGATCTACCAGAACAGCGTGCTGCGGGTCGGCAGCCGGATCAAGCTCTCGGAAGCACTGAAGGGCTGACCCTTCAGGAACCTTTGATGGCGCCGTAGCGCTCCAAGGCGACCTGCCGTTCGTGCGCGTGGTCGACCATCGGTGCCGGATAGTTCTCGACGTTCTCCGGTTTGTGCACGGCTTTGCCTTGCACAAACCGGAGTTCGGGGACATAGCGGCGGACGTAGTCGCCGGCGGGGTCGAACTTCTCCCCCTGCGTGGTCGGGTTGAAGATCCGGAAGTACGGCGCGGCGTCGGTCCCGCTGCCCGCGACCCACTGCCAGTTCAGCTGGTTCGACGCGAGATCGCCGTCGACCAGATGTTTCATGAAATGCCGCGCGCCGAGCCACCACGGCAGATGCAGGTCCTTGACCAGGAAACTCGCCACGATCATCCGGACGCGGTTGTGCATCCAGCCCTCGGCGAGCAGCTGCCGCATCCCCGCGTCGACGATGGGGAACCCGGTGCGTCCCTCGCACCACCGCTGGAAAGCCTCATCGTCGCTCTCGTGTTCCATGGCGTCGAACCGGGAATCGTAGTTCTTCCGCGCGGCTTCGGGACGGTGCCACAGGACGTCGGCGTGGAACTCACGCCAGGCGAACTCACCGCGCAGCGCCTTGGCGCCGGACCCCTCGTTCCCGGCGAGATCGGCCAGCAGGGTGCGCGGGTGGACGCAACCCCAGCGCAGGTACGGCGAAAGCCTTGTCGTGCCGGGGCGATCCGGCCGATCGCGATCCTCGTCGTAGGTTTCGAGGCCGTCGTCCAGGAATTCGTGCCAGCGTTCCAGCGCCGCCTTCTCACCGGGCTCCGGCAGCTCCATTCCCTTGAGCGACGGGGACTTCGGAAGCTTGACGGACCGCAGCGGCTTCACCCAGTCCACTATGGACTTGCCGGTGTCCGCGGGCCGCGGCCAGCCGTGGCGTACCCACGCGCGGTAGAACGGGGTGAACACGCGATAGGGGTCGCCGTCGGGTTTGCTGATGCGGCCTGGCGTGATCGCGTACGAGGAACCGGTCTCCACCCACGCGATGTCGTGCTCCGCCAACGCCTTCTTGACCTCGTCGTCGCGGCGGCGGCCGTACGGGCCGGTGTCCGCGCTGACGTGCACCGCCGCGGCGCCGACCTCGCGCGCGGCCTTGACGACCTGCTCGGCGGGGTCACCCTTGACGAGCATCAGCCGTCCACCGAGCTGATCGTCCAGCGCCTTCAGGCAGCCGTGCAGGAACGCGACACGCGGGGCGCCGGAGGGTTTGAGGAGCGCGTCGTCGAGGACGTACAGCGCGAGCACGTGCTTGCTGTGCTTCGAGGCCTCCAGCAGGGCCGCGTGGTCTCCGAGGCGGAGGTCGCGGCGGAACCACAGCACTACCGGGGCTTCTCTGGTCACTCCCGAAACCCTAAGCGCGCTCCCCCGTCCCCGCACGCCCGGATGCAATGAAGGGGCCTTTCATAGCAAATTTTGCTATGAAAGGCCCCTTCATTGCACTTGCCGGCGGGGGATCAGCGCTCCGCGATGGGCGCGTAGTCCCGCGACGCGTAGCCGGTGTAGATCTGCCGCGGGCGGCCGATCTTGGTGGCCGGGTCCTGGATCATCTCGCGCCAGTGCGCGATCCAGCCCGGCAGGCGGCCGAGCGCGAACAGCACGGTGAAGTACTTCGTCGGGAAGCCGAGCGCCCGGTAGATCAGACCGGTGTAGAAGTCGACGTTCGGGTACAGCTTCCGCTCGATGAAGTAGTCGTCCGAGAGCGCGGTCTCTTCCAGCTTCTTCGCGATGTCGAGCAGCTGGTCGCCGCCCTTGAGCTTGGAGAGGATCTCGTCCGCGGTGTTCTTGATGATCTTCGCGCGCGGGTCGTAGTTCTTGTAGACCCGGTGCCCGAAGCCCATCAGGCGGACACCCTTTTCCTTGTTCTTCACGCGGGTGACGAAGTTCGCGACGTCGCCGCCCTCGGCCTGAATGCCCTCGAGCATGTCCAGGACCGCGCTGTTGGCGCCACCGTGCAGCGGGCCGAAGAGCGCGTTGATCCCCGCCGAGATCGAGGCGAACAGGTTCGCCTCGGAGGAGCCGACGAGGCGCACGGTCGAGGTCGAGCAGTTCTGCTCGTGGTCGGCGTGCAGGATGAAGAGCAGGTCGAGCGCCTTGGCGACGTCCGGGTCGACCTCGTAGGGCTCGGCCGGGAAGCCGAAGGTCATCCGCAGGAAGTTCTCGACAAGGCCGAGCGAGTTGTCCGGGTACAGCAGCGGCTGGCCGACGGACTTCTTGTACGCGTACGCGGCCAGGGTCGGGACCTTGGCGAGCAGGCGGATGGTGGACAGCTCCACGTTCGGTTCGTCGAACGGGTTGAGCGAGTCCTGGTAGAAGGTCGACAGCGCGGATACGGCGCTGGAGAGCACCGGCATCGGGTGCGCGTCGCGCGGGAAGCCGCTGAAGAAGGCCTTGAGGTCTTCGTGCAGCAGGGTGTGGCGCTGGATCTTCTCGGTGAACTCCGACAGCTGCGTCTGGGTGGGCAGCTCGCCGTAGATGAGCAGGTACGAGACCTCGATGAAGGTCGACTTCTCGGCCAGCTGCTCGATCGGGTACCCGCGGTAGCGCAGGATGCCGGCGTCACCGTCGATGTAGGTGATGGCCGACGACGCGGCACCGGTGTTCACGAACCCCGGGTCGTGGGTGATGTACCCGGTCGTCGCCAGCAGCTTCCCCAGCTCGATCCCAGGCGCGCCCTCGACCGGGTGGATCACCTTGAACTCGTGCTCACCATTGGGCAGGCGCAGCGTCGCGGTCTCGCCCGTCGTCGCGTCGGACATGTAAGTCCCTCTCACGTTCAGCACGGGCCGGCGGCGCCTGTAGGTTCCACAGGTACGCCCTCTTTCACGCGCGTGACCCACGGCCTCGCTGCACACCGCCCCGCTGGGGTATGAATTCCCCTCTACGCTAGTCGAGAATGGGGGCAACGCGCAGCGGGTGAGTTGCTCACAACAGCCCCTTTGGGACCAGGTTCACACGCTGGATGCCATATCGCCCGCCGTCGGCGGTTCGGCCCCGCTCCGCGAGACGGTGATCGACGCCGCTTTCGCCGCGAATTCGAGCGCGGTACGCCAGCCGTCGGCGTCGAGTGTGGACACGTCACGCACCCCGTTCGAGTACAGCCATGCCAGCAGGGCGCCCTGCACGGTGTCACCGGCGCCGATGGTGTCGACGACGTCGACCCGGCGTGACGGGACCTGCGCGATTTCGCCCGCTCGTGTGATGACGGACAACCCCTGCGCGCCCCGGGTGAGCACGACGGCATCGACTCCGCAAGAGGTCCAGACCTTTGCCGCGCCGACCGGGTCGGCGCCCTCGGCGAGCCATTCCGTGTCGTCGTCGGAGATCTTGAGCAGGCGGACATGCGGCAGCCAGGACTCGAACCTCGCCCGGTAGGCCGCCGGATCGGTGATCAGCGCCGCACGGATGTTCGGATCGAGCACGGTCAGGACGCCACGGGCGGATTCGCGGCGCAACACGGTTTCGTACGTGCTCGCGCCCGGCTCCAGGACCATGCCGAGGGTGCCGAGCGAGAGCGCCGTCACATCCTCCGGTAGCGGGCCGGGGTCGGCGACCAGCCGGTCCGCGGTGCCCTCGGTGTAGAAGGTGTACTGCGCGGAACCCTTGCCGTCGAGCGCGACCACCGCGAGTGTGGTCGGCTCGTTTCCCCGCTGCAGCAAGGCGGTGTCGACACCGGAGGCGTGAAGCCGGTCCACCAGCGCGACGCCGAAGCGGTCGTTGGAGACGCGCGAAAGGAAACCCGTCGGGACGCCGAGCCGGCCGGCGGCGAGCGCGACGTTGTAGGGACCACCACCCATCCGGGGCAGCAGCGCGCGCAACCCACCGTCCACAGTGGAATCCAACGGTGCACCGGGAACGAGGTCGACCAGCGCCTCTCCACCTACGACGATCACGGGCGCGATGCTAGCCGAGGCGACGGTGAGACCACCAGAATTGTCAGTTCAGGACATTTTTTGTCGCGATCCCGCCAAGGAGCAGTTCCGACAAAGCGGTGAACGCTTCGGCATCGGTCACCCCGGCGCGCTGACCGATGACACCGGTCTGGATTCCCTCGATGATCAGTCCCGCCATTTCCGCGATCAGCCGCGCGTGCACCTCACGGAAAACACCGTCGGTGACGCCGCGATCGATGAACGACCGGATCCGGCCCGCCGCGACCCGGCTGTTGAGCTGATACGCGTCCCGCGCCGGCGCGAATTCGGCGATGTCGGTCATGAAAGCGGCCGAAGCGCGATTCAGGTACTCGGAGATCCCGGCGAGGTACTCCCCGAGGATCTTGCGGGCGTCGTCGATCCCGGCGATCCGCTCCTCCAGCAGCTCGGCGGCGCCCTTGAAAAAGTGGGTGACGACCTTGACCGCGAGCTGCTCCTTGCTGGGCGCGAGCGCGTAGAGGGTCGACTTCGAGCAGCGGAGCCTGGCGGCCAGGTCGTCCAGCGTGAACTGGGAGAACCCTTCGGCGAGAAAGAGCGCTTCAAGCTCCGAGAGCAGTGCTCTCTGACGCGCGGTGGGCTGGCGGCGCGAGGTCATCGGATCACTATCCCCTACGCGAACGGTATCCCCCCAGCGCCGTCTACTGTACGCTGAATCAGCCCACAGTACTGTTTTTAGTACAGCTTGCCCGGAACAGCCCAGCTCGGAGGAGCCATGCCGGCGGACCGTCTGCTGCCCAGCACCGAGGCCCAGGATCTGATCGGCCTGGCCAAGGAGATCGCGCGCGAGGAGCTCGCCCCGATCGCGAGCAAGTACGAGGAGACCGCGCATTTCCCGCGCGAGCAGTTCCGGCTGCTCGGCCAGGCAGGGCTGCTCGGCCTGCCGTACTCGGAACGCTGGGGCGGCGGCGAGCTGCCGTACGAGGTCTACCTGCAGGTTCTGGAGGAGATCGCGGCCGCGTGGATGTCGGTCGGCGTCGGGCTCTCCGTGCACACGATGTCCTGCTTCGCGCTGGCGCACCACGGCACCGACGAGCAGCGTGACCGCTGGCTGCCTTCGATGCTGGAAGGCGACCTGCTGGGCGCGTACGCGCTCTCGGAGACCCACGCCGGCTCCGACGCTGCCGCCCTCTCGACCCGCGCGCGGCTCGACGGCGACCAGTACGTCGTGAACGGCACGAAGGCGTGGATCACCCATGCGGGCGAGGCCGACTTCTACACGACCATGGTGCGCACCAGCGACGACGGCGGCCAGGGCATCTCCTGCCTGCTCGTCGACGCGGCGACGCCGGGCCTCTCGGCCGCGCCGCCGGAGCGGAAGATGGGCCTCACCGGGTCGACCACGGCGCAGCTGATGTTCGAGGACGCCGCCGTCGACGCCGACCGGCGGATCGGCGAAGAGGGCCAGGGGCTCAAGATCGCCCTGTCGTCGCTCAGCTCCGGACGGCTGGGCATCGCCGCCTGCGCCGTCGGGCTCGCGCAGGCCGCGCTGGACGAAGCGCTCGAGTACGCGAAGGGCCGCACGCAGTTCGGGCGGCCGATCATCGAGTTCCAAGGACTGGAATTCCTGCTGGCCGACATGGCCGCGACCGTCGAAACCTCGCGTGCGATGTACCTCGACGCCGCCCGCCGCCGCGACCGCGGGCTGCCGTTCCAGCGGCAGGCGTCGATCGCGAAGCTCGTCGCGACCGACGGCGCGATGAAGGTGACCACCGACGCCGTGCAGGTCCTCGGTGGCGCCGGCTACACGAAGGACTTCCCGGTGGAGCGGTACATGCGGGAGGCGAAGGTGCCGCAGATCTTCGAGGGCACGAACCAGATCCAGCGCATGGTGATCGCGCGGGAGCTCCGGAAGGGCTGACTCTCCGCGCTGCTATGGTCACCAGTGGTCACGTGGTGATCGTGAGACACTGTGGAAAAGTCGACTTCCTGGATCGCCTGCTGTCGGTCGCGGAGTACGCGGCGCTCGGTGAGCCCGATTCCGGATTCACCGAGCTCGTGGAAGGCCGCCTTGTCACGTCGCCAAGTCCCGAGAGGCGACACAACAAGGCGCTCTACGCCGTGGCGAGGCAACTGGAATCCCAGCTGCCCGACCACCTCGAGTTCATCCAGGACATCGACGTCGATCTGGGACTGGTGCCACCTGGCGAGCCGGGTTTCGCCAGGCGACCGGATCTGATCATCGCCCTCCGCGCGGCAGGCGAGCGAAGTGACGAAGAAGACACGATGTACCACGCGGACGACGTCGTCGTCGTGGTCGAGATCGTGTCACCGGGCTCGAAACGCACCGACTACGTGACCAAACACGGCGAGTACGCCGACGCGGGGATCCCGCACTACTGGATCGTCGACCTCAGCGAGCCCGTCTCGCTTGTCGCCTGCCAGCAAGCAGGCGAACTCGGCTATCAGGACGCTCCGGCCATGACCGGCGAATTCGCCGCCACCGAGCCGTTCCCGGTGAAGCTGGATCTCGACCGGCTGCTCTCGTGAATGGCGAGGATGGTCAGGCCATCCGTGTCTCGAGTACCTATTGCGGGTGCGTTTTCGCGTGATGGGGCGGGCAACGTCTGGCTCACCTGCTGGGCGCCGGCCCTGGCGACATGTCGCGAAAGCCACTTTCGCGACGTCTGATGTCCCGAAAGTGGCTTTCGCGACACCATCTCCAGAGGCCGCAGGTCACGGACCGGACCCGAGATCAACGGCGGCCGGAAGCCAGCAGATGCTCTCGGCTAGCACCGTCCTCGCCGCTCACGAGCCTCCGTGCCCCGGCGGACCGAACTGCTGTGGCGGCGGACCGGCCTGCGGCGGCTGCTGCGGCCATCCGGTCGGCGGCGGATAAGGCTGCTGCCCCGGCACGGGCTGCCACTGAGGCTGAGGCGGGGCCTGAAATCGGGCGCCGGGAGCCTGCTGAAAACCTTGCTGCGGGAACCCCGGCGGTTGCTGAAAACCCTGCTGCTGAGCAAAACCCGGCTGCGCCTGCGCATCCTGCCGAGCCGCGGCGAGGGCGCGGTCCTTGCGCCGCTTCCCACGGATCAGCATCGTCGCCCCCAAGCCGGTCAGCGTCACGCCGACCCCGGCCATCCAGAGCCCGTGGCTCCGGAACGTCTCCGCACGGGATTCGGCTGCGGCCTTCATCTCGTCGTAGGTGTCCTCGTCAACGACACGGCTGCCCTTGGTGCTTTCGCAGACGTCGCCGGGCCCCATGATCCGGCTGCCGCATTTGATGACGTTCGGATCCTCGCGCGAGAACAGCAAGGTGACGACCAGAAAACCGATACCGACGATGAGAACGAAGACCCAGCGCTTCATGTGTTACACACCCTCCCCAGTGTGTCACACATGAGAGCACAGGTAGGTCCGTCCTGGCAAGACCGAAGTCAGCCCTCGCGGTAGCGCCGCTCCTCGGTGACGCCGACGCCGGTCTCCTCGTCGAAGTGGTAGACCTCGCGCCCGCGCACGAACACGCGCATGGCCCGGTTCATCACGTCCAGCGGGTCACCCGACCAGATGACCACGTCGGCGTCGAGGCCCGGCTTCAGCGAGCCGACCTGGTCGTCGAGGTCCAGCATCGCGGCCGGGTTGACGGTCAGCGCCTTCAGTGCGGTCTCCGGGTCCAGGCCGTCCTTCACCGACAGGGCCGCTTGGTACACCAGGAAGTTGATCGGCACGACCGGGTGGTCCGTGGTGATCGCGATCCGCACACCCGCCCTGGCGAGGATGCCGGGCGCGCGCAGGGTGCGGTTGCGCAGCTCCACTTTGGACTTGGTGGTGAACAGCGGGCCGAGGATCACCGGCACGTCCCGCTCGGCGAGCAGGTCCGCGATCAGATGCCCTTCGGTGCCGTGGTTGATCACCAGTTTGTAGCCGAACTCGTCGGCCAGCCGGATCGCGGTCACCATGTCGTCGGCGCGGTGGACGTGCTGGTCCCAGTACAGCTCGCCGTCGAGGACCTTGGCCAGCGTCTCCTTGGTCAGGTCGACGTCGAACGGCTTGCCCTCGCCGGCGGCGTGGTCGCGCTGGGCGGCGTAGTTGCGCGCGGCGGTGAACGCGTCGCGGATGGTCGACGCGACACCGAGCCTGGTCGACGGCGTCTGCTTCTTCTCGCCGTAAACCCGCTTCGGGTTCTCGCCGAGCGCGCTCTTCACGCTGACACCCTCGGCGAAGATCATGTCGAGCACGGTCCGGCCCCAGGTCTTGACGCCGATCGTCTGCCCGCCGATCGGGTTCCCGGAGCCGGGCTTGATGACGACGCTGGTGACGCCGCCCGCGAGCGCGTCGTCGAAGCCGGGCTCGTACGGATCGATCCCGTCGATCGCCCGGAACCGCGCGCCGTTGGGGTCGGTCATCTCGTTCGTGTCGTTCCCCGACCAGCCTTCGCCGTCCTCGTGGACGCCGAGGTGGGCGTGCGCGTCGATGAACCCGGGCAGCACCCAGCTGCCCGCGGCGTCGATCAGTTCGGCGTCGTCGGGGACGTCGACGTCGGCGTCGGTGCCGACCGCGGCGATCTTCCCGTTCTCGATGAGGACCGTGCCGCCTTCGATGGGATCACCGTCGACCGGGACGACGTAACCACCGACGATGGCCTTGACCTGTGCTTTGTCAGACATACTTTGACACGCTAACGAACTGGGCCACCGGTCCGCACGCGGGGCTTTTCGAAATGGACCAGTTCGTAGTGCTTCTCGGGCGTGCGGTGCGTCTCGACGTAGCCGAGCTTCCGGTACATCCGCAGCGGACCGGCGCTCCGCTCCCCGGTGAACAGGCGGAACACGGTCACCGAGGGCGGCGCGGCCGCCTCGGCGGCGAGCAGCAACGAGCTGCCGAGACCGTGTCCCTGCCTGTCCGGGGCCACGATGAGCCTGCCGACGAGACCGGCCTCGCCGTCCACGACGATCCGGACGCTCGCCACCAGCCGCCCGGATTCCCTGATGCCCCAGGCGAAACACGCGGGGTCGCCCAGGGCCTCCTTGGCCTGTTCGAAGGTCTCCAGCAGCGGCGGGAGGTCGAGGTTCTCGTGCTCCCTGGCCTCCGGGACGTACGCCGCGCGCTGCAGCGTGAGCACTTCACCCGCGTCGACGGGGCCCAGCCGGAGCGGAACCGTCATCAGCGGACTCGGATTCCCCAGCTCCCGGTCCACGAAGTGGCGGGCTCCAGGTCGATCAGGTCCGTGCCGGTGTTGAGCGCGTCGGCGGGGCAGGTCATCGGCTCGATCGCCACCGCCCGGCCACGGCCGACCAGGTCGTCCGGCGTGAACACCTGCGCCCAGCGGAAGTCCGGCCCCGCCCAGACCAGCAGCTCCTGCTCTCCGTGCGACAGGACGTGGTGGTGGTTCCCGTCCTCGGCCACGCTCAGCCCGCCGAACGCCGTGTCCAGGTCGACGCCTTCCAGCAGCTTGCCGGACCGGAAGTCGTACTCGGTCCCCTCGACGTCCTGCTCGTCGGCGTACGGCATCTGCTCCTCGCCGCGATACGGGCGGACCCGGCTCGCGGGCAGTGTCAGGGTCAGCTCGTCGGTGGGCACGTCGCCGATGCGGAAGTAGGGGTGTGTACCGAGCCCGACGCCGATCGGGCTCTCGCCCTCGTTGCGGATCTCGTGCGTCACGACCAGTTCGCGCGGCGAGATCTCGTAGGTGATCGTCGCGCGCAGCGGCACCGGCCAGCCGTCCTGCGCCGGGACGTCGATGGCCAGCGTGATCGACGACTCCGCGTGCTCGAGAAGTTCCCACTCCTCGTGCCGGGTCAGGCCGTGGATCGCGTTGCCACGCGCCTCCTCGGTGATCGGGAGCTGCTGTTTCTCACCCTGGTGCACCCACTGGCCGCCCTTGGTGCGGTTCGGCCAGGGCAGCAGCACCTGCCCGGCGCCCTTCGGCGGCTTCTCGTCCTCGGCGAACGCCTCGACGTACGGCACCCCGCCGACCTCGAACGCGCGCAACCCGGCACCGATCTCGGTGACGACGGCGCGCGCGTTGCCGCGGGTGATCTCGAACTGCTCTCCGGTGGGATTGGCCATGCGGACGAGGTTACCGGCGGCCGCCGGGAAAGTAGTCTGGGAATGCCACGCCCGGACGAAGGAGACCGCCGCGATGACCGTTCCCGGCTACCCCAGCACCGTCGGCCGCGTCCTGGAACGGAGCGCGCGACGCGTCCCGGACCGGGTCGCGCTCACGTTCGCCGATCGCGTGTGGACGTACGCGGAGCTCGACCGCGCGACGGGCCGGGTCGCGGCGAAACTGCTCGGCCGAGGGCTCGTCCACGGTGACCGCGTCGCGGCCTTCGGCAAGAACTCCGACGCGTACCTGTTGCTGTACCTCGGTTGCGCGCGGGCCGGGCTGGTGCACGTGCCGGTGAACTTCAACGCGCGCGGTGAAGAACTCGAATACCTGCTCACACAGTCCGAACCCGCCGTCGCCTTCGTCGATCCCGCGCTGGCCGAGCACGTCGGCGTCGAGCATGTGTCCACACTGGACGTTCTGGAGTGGGCGCTGGACGAAACCGTCGAGCCACACGAGGAGTCCGGGGTGGCGGACGAAGACCTCGTCCAGCTGCTCTACACGTCCGGGACGACCTCGCGGCCGAAGGGCGCGATGCTCACCCACCGCGCGCTGGTGCACGAGTATTCGTCCTGTATCGCGGCGCTCGACCTGAGCGACCGCGACGTGCCGCTGCACGCGCTGCCGCTGTACCACTCGGCCCAGATGCACGTCTTCCTCATGCCCGGCCTGGCCGTCGGCGCGACGAACCACCTCGTGGAGGCGCCCGACCTCGGCGACATCTTCGCGCGGATTCCCCGCCAGGGCATCACTTCGCTGTTCTTCCCGCCGACCGTCTGGGTGGGACTCGCGAACCATCCCGGTCTCGCGGACGCGGATCTGAGCTGTCTCACCAAGGCGTACTACGGCGCGTCGATCATGCCGGTCCCGGTGCTGAAGGCACTGCGCTCACGACTGCCGGAAGTCGGTTTCTACAACTGCTTCGGCCAGTCGGAGATCGGTCCACTCGCGACAGTGCTGCGACCCGAAGAGCACGACGCGCGGCCGGATTCCGTCGGCCGCCCGGTCCTCTTCGTCGAGACGCGAGTGGTGGACGCCGAGATGAACGACCTCCCGCCGGGTGAACTCGGCGAGGTCGTGTACCGCTCTCCCCAGCTGTGCACCGGTTACTGGGGTAAGCCCGAGGAGTCGGTGGAGGCGTTCGCGGGCGGCTGGTTCCACTCCGGTGACCTGGTGCGGCAGGACGAGGAGGGCTACCTGTTCGTCGTCGACCGGATCAAGGACGTCGTCAACACCGGCGGCGTCCTGGTCGCGTCGCGCGAGGTGGAGGACGCGCTGTACGCGCATCCCGCCGTCGCCGAGGTCGCCGTCGTCGGCCTGCCGCACGAACGCTGGATCGAGGCGATCGCGGCGATCGTCGTGGCGAAGGAACCCGTCGAGGAAGCGGATCTGATCGAGTTCGCCAAGGGGTCGCTGGCGGCGCACAAGGTGCCGAAGTCCGTGCACTTCGTCGGCGAACTGCCGAAGAACGCGTCCGGGAAACTGCTCAAACGCGAGCTGCGGCAACAGTTCGGCGGGTCGGCGTCCGCGATCGGCGTCTAGCGACGCGGCGAACTCGCGAGTTACGCCTCCAATCACGTGAGTTACGCCTTCGATCACGCGAGTTACGCGCCTGATCACGCGAGTGCGGCATCTCTACTTACTAGACCGGTCGTCATAGTTTGAGCTACAGTCGGTCGCATGGTCCGCCGCACCGACACCCGGCAGCGCATGCTCGATTCCGCCGCCGAGCTCTTCCACCAGCAGGGTTACCACGCCACCGGTCTCAACCAGCTCGTCGCCGCCGTCGGCGCGCCCAAGGGATCGCTCTACTTCCACTTCCCCGGCGGCAAGGAGCAATTGGCCGCCGAGGCCATCCGCCAGTCCGCCGATCGGCTCTGCGACCAGCTGCGCACGATCGCCGCGAACGCGCCCGACGTCGTCACCGGGATCGAGAACGTGGTCGAAGCGCTGGCGACTTCGCTGGAGGAGTCGGATTTCCAGCGCGGCTGCCCACTCGCGACGGTCGCGCTCGACGCGTCGGGTGACAGCGAGACGATCCGCCAGGCCTGCGCCGACGGCTACAAGTCCTGGCACACCGTCATCGCCGAAGCGCTCGACACCGACAAGGCGGACCACCTGGCCACTGTCGTCCTCGCCGCCATCGAGGGCGGTCTGCTGCTGGCCAAGACGTTGCACGACACCGCGCCGCTGCGCGCGATCGCCCCTCACCTCCGTGCCACCCTCGAACGGGAGCTGTCCTGATGCGCGTCCATCACCTGAACTGCGGAACCATGCGGCCGGTCGGCGGCAAACTCATCGACGGCAGGCCCGGCCTGTTCCGTCGCGCCGAACTGATCTGCCACTGTCTTCTGCTGGAGACCGACACCGGGCTCGTGCTCGTCGAGACCGGTGTCGGAACGCCGACCGTCACCCGCCCGGTCGAATGGCTCGGCGCCGGTTTCGTCCGGCTGGTCCATCCCGACAGCGACGACGACCTCAGCGCCACCACCCAGATCCGCAAGCTCGGCTTCGACCCGGCCGACGTGCGCGACATCGTGCTCACCCACCTCGACCTCGACCACGCGGGCGGGCTCGTCGACTTCCCGCAGGCGCGGGTCCACGTCCACGATCGCGAGCTCCAGGCGCTGGAGAAGCCGATCGACCGCAAGGAGGCGAGCCGCTATCGGAAGGTCCAGTTCAGCCATGGTCCACAGTGGAGGTCGTACCGCGCCGACGGCGAGCCGTGGTTCGGTTTCGCCGCCGTCCGTGAACTCGAAGGGGTCCCGGACGTCCTGATCATCCCCCTCGCCGGGCACACCCGCGGGCACGCCGGCGTCGCGGTCGACACGGGTGACGGCTGGCTCCTCAACGCCGGTGACGCCGTCTTCCACGGCGGCGAACTGGAACGAAAGCCGCACATCCCTCTGGCCTTGGGCTTCTTCGAGTCGTACATGCAGACGGAGAAGACCGCACGACTGGACAACCAGCGCCGGCTGCGCGAACTTGTCAGTAACAACGGTGACGAGGTGACGGTCTTCGCCGCGCACGACGCCACCGCATTCGAACGGCTCAGCCAGAGGAGCAGGCTATGAAGGTGCACCACCTGAACTGCGGCACGATGCGCGCGCCGGGAGGGAAGCTGCTCGACGGTCAGCCCGGCCTGCTGCGCCGCTCGGAGCTGGTGGCGCACTGCCTGCTCATCGAGACCGGCGACGGGCTCGTGCTGGTGGACACCGGTTTCGGCCGCAAGGGCGTCGAGAATCCCGGCGCGTGGCTCGGCACGCCGTTCACGATCATGGTCGGCGCGAAACCGGTCGAGACGGAGACCGCGGCGCACCACGTCGAAGCGCTCGGCCACAAGCTCGAAGACGTCCGGCACATCATCTGCACCCACCTCGACGTCGATCACGCGGGCGGGCTCGCGGACTTCCCGAACGCCGTCGTGCACGTCCGCACCGCGGAGCACGACGCGGCGACGTCACCGGCCAACCAGAGCGAGAAGCTGCGGTTCCGCGCCAACCAGTTCGCCCACCGTCCACTGTGGAGCATGTACGACGAGGCCGGGGACGACTGGTTCGGCTTCCAGGCCGTCCGGGAGCTGAAGGGCCTGCCGCCGGAGATCCTGCTGGTGCCGCTCGCGGGGCACACCAAGGGCCACACCGGGGTGGCCGTCGACACCGGCGACGGCTGGTTGTTGCACGCGGGCGACGCGTACTTCTTCCACGGTCAGCTCGATCCGGTGAAGCCGCACTGCCCGCCGGGGATGACCGCGTTCCAGAACATGGTGCAGACCCTGCGCAAACCGCGGCTGGAGAACGTCGAGCGCCTGCGGGAGTTGAGCCGAGAACACGCCGACGAGGTCACCGTGTTCTCGGCCCACAGCCCGGTGGAGTACCAGTCGCTCAGCCGGGGATAGGAATGGTCAGCCGACCGGCGGCTCGAGGGGCTGCCGGTCCTCTTCCTTGTGCGTGGCCCGCATGACGAGCCAGTTGATCCCCCACAGCACGATGCCGACGCCGAGCAGGATCGCGGCGACCTTGTAGTCGCGCGCGGGCCGCCCGGACAGCGGCGTCACCAGGTAGAGACAGAAAATCGCGGCCAGCACCGGGATGATCGTCGGCGCGCGGAAATGCTCGTGCGCCGCCTTCTCCTTGCGCAGTACCAGGACAGCGACGTTGACGATGGCGAACACCGCCAGCAGGAGCAACGCCGTCGTACCGCCGAGCACGCTGATGTCCACAAAGGACACGAGGCCGATGGCGATGACACTGGTGAACACGATCGCCACCCACGGGCTGCGGCGGAACGGGTGCACGGTGCCCAGCTGCTTCGGGATGATCCGCTGGTTCGCCATGCCGTAGAGCAGACGGCTGGCCATCAGCATGTTGATCAGCGCCGAGTTGATGACCGCGAAGAGACCGATCGCGGAGAAGATCTCGCGCGGGAACCCGGGGGCCCCGACGTCGAGCACCTTCAGCAGCGCGCTGCTCTTGGCGGCCTCCAGTTCGTCGGCGGGTACCAGCAGCGAAGAGGTCACGGAGACCAGGATGTAGATGGTCGCGGCGATGACCATGCCCCACAGCATCGCCTTCGGGAAGATCCGGATCGGGTCCTTGCACTCCTCGGCCATGTTCACCGAGTCCTCGAAACCGACCATCGCGAAGAACGCCAGCGACGTCGCCGAGGTGATCGCCACCAGCATCGTCTGGTTCTCGGTGTCGAATTCGACCAGCCGCGACGCGTCCCCGCTGCCGTTCAGCACCGCCCACACGCCGACCCCGATGATGATCAGCAGACCGCCGATCTCGATGCAGGTCAGCACCACGTTGGTCTTCACCGATTCGGAGACCCCGCGGAAGTTGATCAGCGCGAGCCCGATCACGAACAGGATCGCCACCAGCGGCATCGGTGCGGTGATGAATTCCTTCAGATAGGTGTCACCGAAGGCCTTCGCCGCCGACGAGGCCGACGTGATCCCGGAGCACATCACCGCGAACGCCACCATGAAGGTGAGGAAGCGGAGCTTGAACGCCTTGTGCGTGTAGAGCGCGGCCCCCGCCGCCTGCGGGTACTTGCCGACCAGTTCCAGGTAGCTGAACGCGGTCATGATCGCGACCACGAACGCGATCAGGAAAGGAAGCCAAAGCGCGCCGCCCACCCGGCCGGCGACCTGTCCGGTGAGCGCGTAGACGCCCGTCCCGATGATGTCCCCCACCACGAAGAACAGCAGGAGTTTGGAACCCATCACCCGCTTGAGGCTCGGTTGGCCGGCCGGACCGGCCTGTTCTGTTGTCGTCGTGTCCGCCATGCGGCAAGAGTGTGCCGTATCACGTCTGGGGCCGACAGTCCGGTTTGGTCAGTTCTTCGTCACGGGTTGACGAAGCACGCCTTTGGGTAACTCCCTCAGTTGGCGTCGACCGCGGTCTTCACCAGCGGGAGCATCATGTCCTGCGTCATCTTCAGCGGTCCGGTGTAGTTGACCAGGACCGGCACGTTGTCCACGAGTTCGGCCGACGCGAGCGTCGCGGTCTTGTTCTCGTCGGTGTAGTAGATGGCGCCTTCGCCGACACCGGCGACGTCCTTCGCGTTCTGCTTGGCCTTCTTCAGCGCGGCGACCATCTCGGCGGGCTTGATCTTGTTGCCCTCGAAGCGGGTCACCGCGAGCGCGCCGATCTGCTTTCCGGCCGCCGAGTAGACGCAGCTCTTGGCCTTGCCGCCGTTGGCGGCGTTGTCCTGCACCGGACCCGGCGCCGACGTCACGCCCTGGATCGAGACCGCCTTGCCCACGGCCTCGGCGGGCAGCAGCGCGCAGGGCTCCTTCGAACCGGTGCCACCGGTGGGAGCGGCCGAGGAACTCGGCGCGGCGGAAGGAGCGGGAGCCTGGCTCGACGGCTTGGCCGCGTTGTCCGTCTTCTCGTCCCCGGACGAACAGGCGGAAAGGGTCGCGATGACAGCGGCGAACAGGATGATCGCCCGTGAAATACGCATGGGCCCGACGATAGACCGAACGGCTCAGTCCACCGGGGCCCGGTACCGCCAGAACGACGGGATGAGCAGCGCCGCGCCGATGACCAGCACGATGACCAGCACTCCGCCGCCGGAGGCCGCGGCGGCCGTGCCGACACCGGCGGCGGCCCAGCCGTGGGTGAGGTCGGCGATCCGCGGGCCGCCCGCGACGACGACGGTGAACACACCCTGCAGCCGTCCGCGCATCTCGTCGGTGGTCGCGAGTTGCAGGATCGACATGCGGTAGATCGCGCTGACCATGTCGGCGGCGCCGGCGAGCGCCATGAAGAACACCGCGAGCCACAGCGAGTTCGCGAGCCCGAAACCGGCGACGGCGGCGCCCCAGACACAGATCGAGACGATCACGCCGACACCCTGTTTGCGGATCCTGGTCAGCCAGCCGGAGAAGAGACCGATCAGCATCGCGCCAGCGGGGAGCGCGGCGTACAGCCAGCCCAGCGCCGGGCCGCCGCCGGGCGGGTCGCCGAAGGTGCGCTCCGCCATCTCCGGGATCAGCGCGCGCGGCATGCCCGCGACCATCGCGATGATGTCGACGAGGAACGAGGCCAGCAGGATCTTCTGGGTCGCCAGGTATTTGAAGCCGTCGATGATGTCGCGGATCCCGGCCCGGCGCGCGATCTCGCCGAGCGGCGGGATCGGGGGCAGCTTCCAGACCGCGATGAGGGTCAAGGTCAGGGCGACGACGTCGATCAGGTAGAGCGTCGAGAGGCCGAGGATCGGGATCAGCGAACCGGCGAGCAGCGGGCCGAAGACCGCGCCGAAGGTGGACATCGTGCTGCTCAGCGCGGTCGCGGGCGCGATCAGGTTGTCCGGGACCAGCCGGGCGACGACGGCGCCGCGGGTCGGCATGTTGATCGCGAAGAACGCCTGGTTGACCGCGAGCAGGCCCAGGACCAGCCAGACGGAGCCGAGGTCGAGGAACGCCTGGAGCCACAGGACGGCCGAAGTGAGCGTGACCCCGACGTTGGTGACGAGCAGGAGCTTGCGGCGGTCGACGGCGTCCGCGATGGCGCCGCCCCAGAGACCGAAGACGAGCAGCGGGACCAGCGCGACCAGGCCGGTCAGTCCGACGTAGGCCGACGAGCCGGTGAGGTCGAAGACCTGTTTGGGGACCGCGACGGCGGTGAGCTGGCTGCCGACGGCGGTGACCGCGGTGGACAGCCAGAGCCGGCGGAACGCCGGGATCTTGAGCGGCCGGGTGTCGACGACGATCGAGCCGAACAGCTTGCGGACACCTTTGCGCTGGTCAACCCCCACGTCGTCACTCACAACCAGACAGCTTAGCCGCGCTAACTAACCATCCGCGCGCGATTTATGTCACCGGGGGCCGAAGGGACCTTTCGCCGCGTGAGACGCAGCGAAGGGAGCTTTCACCTCGTCTCACGCGGCGAAGGCCCCCTTCAGCCCACCACGAACCGCCCCAAAGCCCAGTGACCCAACGCCAGTGCCCCCGAGACCCCCGGTGACCCCACGCGTCTCCCGAAAGCGCGCCAGCGCGACGGGAGACTTCACCGTCGAGCGCCCTCTTTCGGGCCGAAGGCCCACGAAAACGCGATGAAGGGGCGCCCTCCGCTCCCAACGCGAGTTACAAGCGGTCCGGGCGCCCCTTCGGCGCGCTTTTCGTCAGCGCTCGACAAGAACACAGACAGACATCACGGCGCGACGCGCTCGATCTGCCAGCCGTCGTCGGTGCGGACGTAGCGGAGCCGGTCGTGCATGCGGTCCTCGCGGCCCTGCCAGAACTCGACGACGTCGGGCCGGATGCGCCACCCGCCCCAGTGCGGCGGGAACGGGATGTTCTCGACGTCGGCGAACCGGCGCTCGATCCCGTGGAGCGCGTTCTCGAGGGCACGGCGGCCGTCGACGACGCGGGACTGCGGCGACGCCCAGGCCCCGAGCTGCGAACCCCGCGGGCGGGACGCCCAGTACTCGGCGGTCTCGGCGACATTGACCTTCTCCACCTCGCCGCGCACGTGGACCTGACGCTGCAGGGCGTACCACGGGAAGGTGATCGACGCGTACCGCGTCGCGGTGAGGTCGTGGCTCTTGGTCGAGGTGTAGTTCGTGTAGAAGACGACACCGCGTTCGTCGAGGCCCTTGCACAGGACGGTCCGGGAGGACGGCCTGCCTTCCGGGTCGGCGGTGGCGAGCACCATCGCGTTCGGTTCGGGGATCCCGACGGAGACTGCCTGGTTCAGCCAGTCCTGCAGCTGGGCGGTCCACGTCTCCGCCAGCGCGGACTCGTCGAAGGCGGCCCCTTCGTAGGCCACCCGCATTCCGGGCAGGCGAACGACGGCGTCGTCGGCGCCCTCTTTGATCTCCGGCATCATCCGCCAAACCTCCGTACCCGATCGGGGCCCATGACTTCGGCTTTGCCGCCGACGGTATTGCCTAGAAGGCGGCGGCGAAACCCACTGAACGGTGACACCCGCCACCCCTGCCCGATCATCTGTGTGTAGCCGCCGGACCGCAAGCCGTCACCTCCTCGTTACCTGGCAGGACCTGATCGATCAAGGTCGATCGTCGGTCACGCGAGTTCTTGTTCCACACCGTCCTGTCCGCCCGGAAATCGCGCCCACCTTCCCGGGCCGGCACTTTTTCTTCTTCGCGAATCGTGAAAAGCGCCTGGACAGACCCAGTCCGCCGCGAAGAACCGGAAATTGACGACCGCCTATTTCCGCCTTCACTTCGCCACTATCTTCAGCGCCCGTGAACAATTCTTCGGACTTTTCTCGCGACATCCGGCCGCGCCCCGGCTAATTCTGTCGGTTGACAGAAATCAACGGTCTCGGCACACCTCCGCGAGATGTGTCAGACCACGACGCGAAGGTCGCCTCCGTGACGGCAATTCACGCCTTCCGCCGTGCTGTCAGTTCGTGACAGTGAACTCCGCGCGGACGATCCAGCCCCAGCAGTCGTACGACGCCGTGTACCGCCCCGGCACGGTCCCGACCGGACCGTCGCCGCGCAACGCGACACCGATGCCGCCGGTGCCGCCGTCTCCCACCACCCGCAAGGGAATCGGCGCGGCGAGTCCGTTCGCGACGAGCGTCGTCGCGAGCTCGCCCGCCCCCGACGGGCGCAGGCAGTAGATGTCCGCGGTGACCGTCCCACCTGCGACGACGGCACTCGGGCTCATGACCAGACTGGACGGTCTGGTCGCGTTCGCCTGCCCCGCTCCGGCCAAGGTGGACAAGAGCGCCACCCCCGCGACGCACGACGCGGCCGCACGAAATTTCATCTTCCGCTCCCTTCAGGATTTTCACCCGCCACCCGATGGACGTACGGCGCCCGGCACGGGGTTGCCCACCCTGCGAGAGTCCGCCCTTTGGGGCGAACGGCCGGATTTAGCAGAATGTGACAGCGAATCGTGCAAGAGCCGACGATCACACTAGGTAGACCTTGCGCCACTCGATAGGATCGCCGCCGAGAGCAACGGGGTGATCACCTCTATCCAGAGTGTTCAGAGGTTTTGATGGGACGGCCGGGTGTGCGGCCGCGCCATCCGCTATTGCCGGCCGGGCTTCCGCGAGGGAGTTCGACACCGGTCGATCAGTCCTGCGCTCGAACAGCCGGAACTTTCCACGCCCGAGTTACTCCCCTTCCCCAGGAGTGCGTTGTGATTTCCCGTTCCCGCCGTCTCATGACGGCGTTGTTGTGCGCCCTTTCGCTGGCGGGCGTGACCGCCCTTTCGGCTTGTTCCGACAGCACGGCCGCCTCCGGCACCAAGGTCACCATCGGTTACAGCGCCTGGCCGGGCTGGTTCCCGTGGGCGGTGGCCCAGGAGAAGGGCCTGTTCGAGAAGAACGGCGTGAACGTCGACCTGAAGTGGTTCGACAGCTACACCGAGAGCATCAACGCGCTGTCCTCCGGCGCGATCGACGCGAACAGCCAGACCCTGAACGACACGCTCGCGTCGGTCAGCGGTGGCGCGAAGCTGTCGGTCGTGCTGGTCAACGACAACTCGACCGGCAACGACAAGGTCATCGCCCGCCAGGGGATCACCAGCGTCGCCGACCTCAAGGGCAAGAAGGTCGCCGTCGAGCAGGGCACCGTCGACCACTACCTGCTGCTGCTCGCGCTGCAGGAGGCGAAGCTGACCGAGAAGGACATCGAGCTGGTCCCGCTGCTGACCGACGCCGCCGCGGCCGCGTTCGTCGGTGAGCAGGTCGACGCCGTCGCCGCCTTCGCCCCCTTCACCACGAAAGCGCTCGAGCGGCCCGGCAGCCGCGCGATCGCGACGTCCGCCGAGTTCCCCGGCGCCATCCCGGACCACCTGGTCGTCTCCGAGCAGATGTCGAAGGAGCGCAAGAAGGAGGTCCAGGCGCTGGTGAACACCTGGTTCGAGACCATCGAGTGGATCAAGCAGAACCGCGAAGAGGCCGTGAAGATCATGGCGAAACGCGGCGCGGTGTCGATCGACGAGTACAAGTCCTACGACGCGGGCACCACGATCTTCACCAAGCAGCAGAACCTCGACGCGTTCACCCCCGGCGTCACCCCCGCCCACCTGAACTTCCAGGCGGGCAAGATCGCCGACTTCATCGTCTCCAACGGGCTCGCCCAGAGCAGGCCGAACTTCGACGGGCTGTTCGACGACCAGTACGTGAAGGCGGTGAAGTGAGCGCCACGGACGCGTCGGGGCGCGCCGCTCAGCGGACGGACGCCGCCGACGAGGCCGAAGCGCGCCGCCTCGACGACGAACAGCGGCTCGCCGAGGCGCAGGAGGAGCGGCGCGGCACGCGACCGGACTGGTCGCCGCTGCCCCGCCGGGCGGGCCTCAAGCCGAACGCCTCGCCGCTGCTCTCGCTCCGGACGCCGATCCCCGCGCGCTGGCGGTGGACGCTGGCGGTGGCCTCGTTCGTCATCCCGCTGCTGATCTGGGTGACGCTGAACGCGCTGGGCACGATCAAGCCGATGTTCCTCCCGACGCCGGTCGCGGTGTTCGACGCGCTGCTGAAGATGGTCGAGTCGGGCGAACTGTTCAGCGACCTCTGGGCGACCACCCAGCGGGTCCTGCTCGGGTTCGGGCTCGCGGTGGTCGTCTCGGTGCCGCTCGGCATCGTGATGGGGACGTTCGACGCGGGACTGGCGCTGTTCGAGCCGGTCATCGCGATGCTGCGCTACCTGCCGGCGAGCGCGTTCATCCCGCTGCTGATGATCTGGCTCGGCCTCGGCGAACCGTCGAAGGTCGCGGTCCTGTTCCTCGGCACGGTCTTCTTCAACACGCTGATGACCGCCGACGCCGTCCGCGGGGTGCCGCGTTCCCTGATCGACGTGTCGTACACGCTCGGCGCGCGGCGAGGCGAGGTCCTGCGCAAGGTGATCGTCCCGCACGCGCTGCCCGGCATGATCGACGCGACCCGCGTCAACGCCGCGGCCGCGTGGAACTTCGTGGTGGTCGCCGAGCTGATCAACGCCACCGCCGGGCTCGGCCTGCGGATCATGCGGGCGCAGCGGTTCACCCAGACCGACCGGATCTTCGCGCTGCTGATCGTGATCGGCCTGCTCGGGCTGGTCATCGACATCGCCCTGCGGCTCCTTCGGGCCCGGGTCGGGAAGTGGGCGGCATGACGCTCCAGCTGAAGGCCGTCGCCAAGGACTACACGGTCCGAGGCAAGACCACCCGGGCGCTCGACGGGATCGACCTCGACGTGGCGCGCGGCGACTTCGTCTGCGTGGTCGGCGCGAGCGGGTCCGGCAAATCGACCCTGCTGTCGCTGATCGCGGGGCTGACCGAACCGACCGAAGGCCTGATCACCCTCGACGGCGACGCCGTCACCGGACCGGGCCCGGATCGCGGGCTGGTGTTCCAGCACGGCGCGCTGTACCCGTGGCGCACGGTGGAGGCCAATGTCGCGTTCGGACTCGAACTGCTGAGCCTCGACAAGGCCGAACGCGCGCGCCGGGTCGACTGGTATCTCGAAGAGACCGGCCTCGATCACCTGCGGAAGTCGTTGCCCAAACAGCTTTCCGGCGGGCAGAAGCAGCGGGTCGCGATCGCGCGGGCGCTGGCGGGCGAGCCCGACGTGCTGCTGCTGGACGAACCTTTCGGCGCGCTGGACGTCCAGACCAAAGAGGACATGCAGGTCCTGATCCGCCGGATCTGGACCGACACGCACACCACCGTGCTGATGGTGACCCACGACGTCGAAGAGGCCGTGTTCCTCGGCCGCCGCGTCGTGGTGCTGGCCTCGGATCCGGGCCGGGTGGCCGCCGACATCGTGGTCGACCTGCCCGCCGAACGCGACCTCGCGGTCAAACGCGCGCCGGAGTTCGTCTCACTGCGCGCGTCCATCGAAGACCTCGTCCGGGAGCAGCACCGCGGACACCTCGGGCGGAGCCGGGGAGAAAGGTGATCATGAGGCACGGGAAGACCCGGCCCGAACGCGGGCCGCGGTCCGGATTGCTCGGCAGACTCGGCATCCGGGGCAAGCTCAACCTGCTCCTGATGTTGCCGCTGACCGCCGTGGTCCTGGTGTCGGTGCCTTACGTCGCCGGGGAAATCGACGACGCCCGGTCCGCGCGCACCACCGCCGACGTGGCGTCGCAGGCCCGCGCGCTCGGCACGCTGGCCTGGGAACTGCAGCGGGAACGGCTGCTGACGGCGCACTACATCGCGTCTTCGTCGGCGAGCAGTTCGGCGATGCTGAAGCAGCAGGGCGTCGTCGCGGAAACCGTGAACCAGATCCGATCGCAGCTGAGCGCCGACGCGCCGGAAGAGCTCGCAGCCGCGCTGGTGCGCATCGGGTCGCTGAACGAGATCCGGGAGAACGCGCTCCGGCGCGGCGCCTCACTCGACAGCGTGGCGCGGACCTACCACGCGGTGATCGACGCGGTCATCAACTCGCTCCGCCTCGTCCCGCAGCAGACCAGTGACGCGGCGGGCACGCAGCAGCTGACCGCGCTCGACGCGCTGCTGCGCGCGAACGAGGAGAACTCGTTGCGCGGGATGGCGTTGATCATCGTGCTGGTCACCCCCGAATCGGGCACGCCGGTGCTGGCCGACGCGAAGCAGCAGTCGTCGCTGTTCCTCGAACGGTTCGTGCAGCAGGCCGACGTCGCCCAGGCCACGCAGGTCGTCGCGGTCGAGCAGGGCGAGACAGGCCGCCGGGTCGACGCGCTGGAAGCCAGGCTCGCGGAGGCCCGTGGCCCGCAGGCCGTGCAGAGCCTGCTGCCGGACATCCTCGGCGCCGTCGACGCCCAGTCGAACCAGCGACGGCTCGCCCAGGACGCGGTCACCACCGGCATCACCGACGCCGCGACCGCGCGAGCCGACGCGGCGCAGAATCTGGCGTGGACGATCGGTATCGGCGCCGGTGTGCTGTTCCTGCTGGTCGGTGGTCTCGCGATCGCGGTCAGCCGGTCGATCGCGGATCCGCTGCGGAAGCTGACCACGGCGGCGACGTCGGTCGCGGACCTCGCGAGCACCGAGCTCGTCCGCGTCACCGACACCGAGCAGGCCGAAGAACTCGCGCCGCGCCTCGCCACCATCGACGTGTCCTCACAGGACGAACTCGGCAAGCTGGCCGAAGCGTTCAACCGGGTGCAGGCCACCGCGGCCGAACTGGTGGAACGGCAGGCCGTCACGCGGCGCAACGTCGGCCTCATGTTCGCCAACGTCGCGAAACGCACCCAGAACCTGGTGGGCAGGCAGCTGGCGCTGGTCGACGAACTGGAGCGCAACGAGCAGGACGTCGCCCTGCTGGCCAGCCTCTACCGGCTCGACCATCTCTCCACCCGTCTGCGCCGGAACGCGGACAACCTCCTCGTCGTGTCGGGAAACCGTGACGAGGCAAGGATTTCCGGTCCGATCGAGTTGTCGACGGCGCTGCGTTCGGCGCTCGCGGAGATCGAGGACTACCAGCGGGTCCGGCTCGGTTCGATGGGCGACGTCCTGCTGTCGTCGCCGTTCGGCTCCGATCTGGTGCTGATCTTCGCCGAGCTGCTGGAGAACGCGACGTCGTTCTCCCCGCCGGAGTCCTTTGTGGACGTCGGAACGAAGATCCTGCCCGACGGCTCCTGCCTGATCGTGATCGTGGACCAGGGCATCGGCATGACCGCGGAACGGCTCGCCGAGGAGAACCGGCGGCTGGTCGAACGCGAACGGCTCGAACTGGCGCCGACCAGTGTGCTCGGGCTGTTCGTGGTCGGGCGGCTCGCGCGGCGGCACGGGCTCAAGGTCGAACTGACCGAGACCGAGCCGGGAGCGGGGATCACCGCGCGGCTCACCGTCCCGCCGAACCTGCTCACCTACCGGCCGCCCGTGCCGAAGTCCGTCCCCGCGCCGCCGGTGTGGCCGACGGCGGAACCGAGCGACGAGCACGAGCCCCCGTCCCGGGCGGAGCCGCGGGAAGCCGCGCACGAGCCGCCGACGCTGGCGATCGCCGGGATGATTCCGCGCGACGGCATGCGTCCCAAGGACTTCCGGTGGTTCCGCAAGACCGACGGGGAGATCCCGGAACCCGCCCCGGCTCCGGTACCGGTGCTCGAACCGGCGCCCGTGTACCAGGCTCCCGCGCCGACGCTGACCGCCGCCGATCCCGGCGAGACCCGCGGCGGGCTGCGACGGCGGGTCAAGGGCGCGCAGCTTCCCGGAGCCCCCGAAGCACCTTCCCGGCAGAAGTCCAGGCATGATCCAGAAGCGGCCAAGGCGGCCTTCGACGGCTTCGAGGCCGGGCTCGCGAAGGCCACCGCGCCGCCGGCGGCCGCCCCGGCGCCGATGCCCACCCCGACGCCAGTGCCCGCCGCCTCGCGCGGCGGTCTCACCAGAAGGGTCCCCGGCGCGCAGCTGGCGCCGGGGCTCGCGAAAGGTCCGGCCGCGCGGCACCAGACCGCGCGGGCGGCGCTGAACACCACCAAGCCCAAGGGCATGCGTGACCCCGAGGCCGAGCGTGCCGCGTTCGACGCCTTCAGTGACGGGTTGGAGAAAGCCGTCAACCCGGAGATGGAACAGAGAGAGAAGAGCAAGAGATGACGACCGGAGTCAGCGTCGAAGCCCGGAACTTCAACTGGTTGGTGACGCGCTTCGCGCAGAACACGGCGAGCGCGATGGGCGCGATCGCCGTGTCGGCCGACGGCCTGCTGATCGCGATGTCGTCCGAGCTGGAGAGGGCCAACGCCGACCGGCTGGCCGCGATCTGCTCGGCGATGCTCGGCCTCGCGCACGGCGTCTCCGAGAGCCACCCGCTCGGTTCGCCCGACAAGATCATCATCGAGCTGGAGCAGGGCTACCTGCTGGTCTGCACGATCAGCATCGGGTGCTCGCTCGGCGTGCTCGCCACCAAGCAGGCCAGCCTCGGCACGATCGCCTACGAGATGGCGATGTTCGCCAACCGCGCGACCGAGGTACTCACCCCCGCGCTGATCGAGGAACTCAAGAAGAGCGTCGGCAGCTGAACTGACGAGGGGACAAGGGAATGAGCGACGACCAGGTACCTCAGCCGCGGGGCGCCGAACAGGGCATCTCGCCGCTACGCCCGTATCTGCTCACCGCCGGCCGCGCGCAGCCGGTGGACGGCACGCTCGAAATCGAGGCTCAAGTGCTCACGAGCAGGCTGGGCGCGGCGTCCCACGCGAGGCTGACCTTCGAACGACGGGAGATCGTCTCCCTTTGCCGGGAAACGAAATCCGTCGCCGAAGTGGCGGCGATGCTCGGCCTGCACATCGGCGTGGCCAGGGTGCTCGTGGCGGATCTCGCCGCACTCGGCTACGTCGTGCTCCGTCGCCCGGCCGGAGCCTTCACCCAGGACCTCGGCATGATCGAAAGGGTCATTCGTGGACTCGAAGCAATTCGCTGAACCGGTGCCTGCCAAGCCGCCGACACCGGTCAAGATCGTCATCGCCGGCGGGTTCGGGGTCGGCAAGACGACCACCGTCGGCGCGATCTCCGAGATCAAACCGCTGACCACCGAGGCCGCCATGACCTCGACCGGCGCGGCCGTCGACGGCACCGGCGGGAACGTGCCGTCGAAGACCACCACCACGGTGGCGCTGGACTTCGGCTGCATCACCATCGACGAAGAGGTGAAGCTGTACCTCTTCGGCACGCCGGGACAGGACCGGTTCGGGTTCATGTGGCACGACCTGGTGCTGGGCGCGCTCGGCGCGCTCGTCATCGTCGACACCCGGCGGCTCGACGACTGCTATCCGGCCGTCGACTACTTCGAGAAGGCTGGATTGCCGTTCGTGGTCGGGGTGAACGTCTTCGACGGTTCGCTCAAGCACGACCTCGAAGACGTGCGCTGGGCCCTCGCGGTCGGCGAGGACGTCCCGCTGATCACCTTCGACGCGCGACAGCGGCTTTCGGTCCGTGACGCGCTGCTCGCCGTGCTGCACAACACCTTCCGGCGGGCGTCCGCCGCCTCCTGACGCGTTCAGTCCTCTGAATGCGGTACTTGCGTGTGCAAGGACCGCGTTCAGAGGACTGAACGCGGGGTCAGGCAGGCCGGGTGATCGCGGCGAGCATCAGGGCCCGGAGTTCGGCGGCGACGTCGGCGACCGGCAGCGGCGGGGTGTGCGCCTGCCACTCGCGCAGCAGCCCGGTCGCCGCGCCGACGAGCGCGATCGCCGTCAGCCGGTAATCGCGATCCGGCGCCACCCCGTGCGCGGCGGCGTGCCGGGCCTCGGTTTCGATGAACGCGGCCCACCGGTCGACCCATTCCTGGTGCTGCGCCTCCAAAGCGGCACTGACGCCGACGGCCTCGACGTAGTTCAGCCGCGGCATCCGGGGATCCGACGTCACCGTGCCGACGAAGACGTCCAGCAGGGTCCCGATCCGGGTGACCGCGTCGGCGTCCCCCAGCCGCTCCAGAGTGCCGGTGACGTGCTCCAGCGCGAGCGCGTTGATGCGCTCGTGCAGGGTCAGCAGCACCTTCTCCTTGCTCTCGAACTCCTCGTAGAAGTTCCGCGTCGAGACGCCGGCGCGGGTGCACAACTCGGTGATCTTCGCCTGCCGGTAACCCGTCGAGGTGAACAGGTCCAAGGCAGCCGAGAGCAGGCGTTCACGCCGCTCGGCGCGCCGTTGCTCGGGCGCGACCCCGCCGTAGGTGCGGGCCACTCGACCTCCCCCGATTCGGTAACAGGGATTGCCAGATGCTAGCAACACCGCCTACATTGCGAAAATCTCAATTACCAAACTGGAGGCAACGGTGCTTCGGACAGTTCTGGTCGCAGCTCTCACCGCCGCCCTGATCGGTGCGCCCGCCGCGCAAGCCGCGCCGAGCGCGCCCGGGGATCTGGTCGACTACAAACAGGTCATCGCCACCGCCCCGGCGAAGGCCTGGAAACTCCACTACCGCTCCACCTCGGCGACGGGGCAGCCGAACACGGTGTCGGGCATCCTGCTGGTCCCGCACACACCGTGGACGAAGGGCGCCCGCCCGCTGGTCAGCTACGCCGTGGGTACGCACGGCCTCGGCGACCGCTGCGCGCCGTCGACCCGGCTGACGAACGGGTCCGAGAACGAAGTCCTCCTGATGAGCCAAGCGCTTTCGCGCGGCTGGGCGGTCGTCGTGACCGACTACGAGGGCCTCGGCACCCCGGGCACGCACACCTACGCCGTCGGCCAGTCCGAAGGCCGGGCCGTCCTCGACGCCGCCCGCGCCGCGTCGAACGTCCCGGAGGCGGGCCTGTCCAAGACCGGACCGGTCGGCGTTTTCGGTTACTCGCAAGGAGGGCAGGCCGCGGCCTTCGCCGGTGAACTCCAGCCGTCCTACGCGCCCGACGTCAACCTGGTCGGCGTCGCGGAAGGCGGTGTCCCGGCGGATCTGAACGCGGTCCTGAAGTTCAACGACGGTGGGCCGGCGTTCGGTCTGGTGCTCGGTGCCGCCGTCGGTTACGCGACCGCTTATCCGGAACTGCCGTTCAACGACGTGCTCAACGCGAAGGGCGAGAGGGCCGTCGCGAAGGTCAAGGAAGCGTGCACCGTCGAACTCGGCGCCGCGGCGCCTTTCGCCCGGCTCAACGACTTCACGACCGTGCCCAACGTTTCGTCGGACCCGCGCTGGCAGGCCCGGCTCGGCGAGAACCTGGCGGGCAAGACCAAACCCGGCGCGCCGGTCTTCCTGTACCACGCGTCGCTGGACGAACTGATCCCGCTTTCGGTCGGCAAGGGCCTGCTCGACCGTTACCGCGCCCTCGGCGCCGACGTCACCTGGCAGGAGTTCCCGCTGCTGGAGCACATCGGCGGCGTCGCGGCGGGCGGCCCGGTCGCGATGACCTGGCTGGGCACGAAGTTCTGACGTGGGCTGAAGGGGCCCTTCGCCGCATGCGACGCGGCGAAGGGCCCTTTCGCTGCGTCACATGCGGGGAAAGTTCCCTTCAGCCCACGTCGAACACCCGGAGCGCGGTCACGGCGTCCGGAGCCAGCGATGTAGTGAGTGTCCCGCCCGCGGCCAAAGGCGTACGCGACCACCACTCGCCCGAGGCGGCAGGCAGTTCCGGCCCGCCCACGACGAGGTCGGTCGCCAGCACCCGCCGTCCGGCCAGATGTGCGAGGCTGGAGTCCAAAGTGGAGTCTCCGATCTCCAGCGTCTGCCGCAACACCGGCACTTCACCTCGCGTCACCTGCTGCTTGGTCACCAAGGACCCGGGCCGCTCACCCGCACGCCCCAGGACCAGCACCTCCCGCGTGTGCAGATAGGCATCGGTCGCCACAGCCGCCCGGAACTCAGCGGCGTGCCGAGCCCGCGCGGTCACCACGGTCGGCTCCGGCAGATACTCCAGCGAGCCACCGTCTTCCACGACAACGTCCACAAGGGACGAACTCCCCTCCCCCCGCGGCCCCGGCAACGCGATCGTCGCCGCGACCCCGGAAAGCCGCAGCGAAGCACCCGTGCCGACGCGGATGGTCAGCTTCAGCTCGTCACCGCCCAAGGGTGAGGTCGCCGAGTTGACCAGGTGCACCACCGCCGTCACACCGGTGCCCCGCTTGGGAAGGAGCGTGAGCGGCGCCATCGAACGCAGCTCACGCAGTACGGTCCGGCCACCCTCGAAGCAGGCGGTCAGCCGCGCGTGCGCCTTCACCCCGCGCGGACCGGGAGGAGCGAGCGGACCCAGTCCGCGACCGCCGGCGCGTTCGGAGTGTCCACAAGGGACTGAGTGATCACCGGCAGCTCACCCCGCATGCGGTGCGCGTCCGAGGTCATCACGTCCATGTCCGCGCCGACCAGATGCGCGATGTCGATCTTGTTGATCACCAGCAGATCCGCCGTCGTGACGCCCGGCCCGCCCTTACGCGGCACCTTGTCGCCGCCGGCGACGTCGACCACGAATACCTGGCTGTCGGCGAGCCCCCGGCTGAACACCGCGGTGAGATTGTCCCCGCCGCTTTCGATGATCACCAGGTCCAGCCCCGGAAAGCGCTCCTCCAGCCGTTCGACGGCGTCGAGGTTCGCGGTGATGTCGTCCCGTATCGCGGTGTGCGGGCACGCGCCGGTCTGCACGGCCTCGATCCGCTCCGGGTCGAGCACGCCCGCCTTGCGCAGGAAGTCGGCGTCTTCGGTGGTGTAGATGTCGTTGGTGACGACGGCGAGGTTCACCTCGTCGCCGAGCGCCCGGCACAGCGCCGCGGTGAGCGCGGTCTTCCCGCTCCCCACCGGCCCGCCGATCCCGATCCGGTACGCCCGCCCCGCGGTCGGCGCCTGCTCGTAGTGGTCGGGTTCCGCGGCGGTCGGGTCGAAGTTGACGGGATGCACGTGTCCATGACCGTGACCATGCTCAACTGGCAAAGAGACGCACCTCTTCCTGGTGATGCCGGGCGTGTGCCTCGGCGAACAGATCGAGCGCCGGTGAACCCGGCGCCGGGAGATCGGCCGGATCGTCGCCCGCGACCTCGGCCGCGCGCAGGGAAACGTCCCGGACCTCTTTCGCGAGCCGGGCCACGACCGCGTTGACGGCGAACGGGTCGAGACCGAGCAGCCGCACGGCCGCGCTCGCGGGTCCGCTGATCGCGAGGTACGCCACCGCCATCGCCGCGTCGAAGGGCACCCCGATCAGCGCACCGGCGACCACCGGATGATGCGGTCGCGGGGTTTCCTTCAACAGCTGGGAAAGCACTGGTGACGGCCAGGCCGCCTTGCCCGCTCTCGCCGTCCCGCGACCCTGCGCGCGGGACGCCTCCCGTTGCGCGAGCGACGGCGTCCTGGCGTCGAGTTCGACGTCGAGCCGCCGCCAGTGTCCACTCTGGACGTTCCGCGCGGCGGCGTGCGCCGACGCGGCCGCGAACACCGCCGCCAGCGAACCGGCCGTGCGCAAGCGCCCGGAGAGGAATCCCGGCAGGTCGCGCTCGTGCGTGATCAGCTTCCGGGTGACGGCCTCTTCGAGTCCGCCGGAATGGACGTGGCCGCCCCCGGGGAACCGGGAGTCGGCCAAAATGATCGCTGAAAGGTCCATCAAAACAAGAAGTACCTTTGCGCCATCGGCAATTCGGTCACCGGCTGGGGCTCGATCAGGTCGCCGTCGACGTGCACGGCGAAGCTGTCCGGATCCACCCGGATGTCCGGCGTCGCGTCATTCAGCACCATGTCGGCTTTGCCTCGCGAGCGCGTGTTCGAGATCGGCACGAGCTTCCGCGTGATACCGAACCGTTCCGCCACCCCGCCTTCCAGCGCTTCCGGCGCCACGAAATGGAAACTGCTCGCGGCGGCGACCACCGGGGCCGCGCCGAACATCGGCCGCGCGAGCACCGGCTGCGGTGTCGGGATGGACGCGTTCGCGTCCCCCATCGCCGCCCACGCCGGGAAGCCGCCCTTGAGCACTACATGCGGCCGGACACCGAAGAACTTCGGCTCCCACAGCACGAGATCCGCGAGTTTCCCGACCTCCACCGAACCGATCTCGCGCTCCATGCCGTGCGCGATCGCGGGGTTGATCGTGTATTTGGCGACATAGCGACGAGCCCGCAGATTGTCGGCCGCGCCGTCGCCGGCCAGGGCGCCGCGCCGCCGTTTCATCACGTGCGCGGTCTGCCAAGTCCGGATGATGACCTCGCCGATGCGGCCCATCGCCTGCGAATCCGAGCTCATCATGGAGATCGCGCCGAGGTCGTGCAGGACGTCTTCGGCCGCGATGGTCGTCGGCCGGATCCGGCTTTCGGCGAACGCCAGGTCCTCGGGCACCGACGGGTTCAGGTGGTGGCAGACGACGAGCATGTCGAGGTGCTCGTCGAGGGTGTTCGCGGTGTGCGGGCGGGTCGGGTTCGTCGACGAAGGCAGGATGTTGGGCAGGCCGGCGACCCGGATGATGTCCGGCGCGTGCCCGCCGCCCGCGCCCTCGGTGTGGTACGCGTTGATCGAGCGGCCGCAGATGGCGTCCACTGTGGACTCCAGAAAGCCCGCTTCGTTCAGGGTGTCGGTGTGGATGGCCACCTGGACCCCGGATTCGTCGGCGACGGTCAGGCAGGCGTCGATCGCGGCCGGGGTGCTGCCCCAGTCTTCGTGCAGCTTGAATCCGCCCGCGCCGGCGGCGAGCTGTTCCCGCAGAGCCTCGTGCCGGACGGTGTTCCCCTTGCCCAGCAACAGGACGTTGACCGGCTGGCCGTCCATCGCCTGCAGCATCCGGCCGAGATTCCACGCGCCGGGCGTGACGGTGGTGGCCTTGCTCCCCTCGGCCGGGCCGGTCCCGCCGCCGACGAGGGTGGTGAGGCCGGACGCCAGCGCGGTCTCGGTCAGCTGCGGGCAGATGAAGTGGACGTGGCAGTCGATCCCGCCCGCGGTGAGGATCTTCCCGTTGCCGGACAACACCTCCGTGGACGGGCCGACGACCAGCGCCGGGTCCACACCGTCCATGGTGTCCGGATTGCCCGCCTTGCCGATCCCGACGATCCGGCCGTCGCGGACGCCGACGTCGGCCTTGACGATTCCCCAGTGGTCCAGGATCACGGCGCCGGTGATGATCAGATCCGGCGCGCCTTCGGCCCGGGTCGCCATCCCCTGGCCCATGGATTCGCGGATGACCTTGCCGCCGCCGAACAACACTTCGTCGCCGCTGCCGGAAGGGCCCATACTGCGGTCTTCGGTGACTTCGATCAGCAGATCGGTGTCCGCGAGGCGGATCCGGTCGCCGGTCGTCGGGCCGAACAGTTCGGCGTACCGCTCGCGATCGATCGACGGCATCAGGACTCCATCCGCAATCCCGGCACCGCGCGGTTCCCGGCCAGCGGGACGAGGTCGACTTCGCGTTCGACGCCCGGTTCGAACCGCACCGAAGTCCCCGCGGGCACGTCGAGCCGATGTCCTCGCGCGGCGTCGCGATCGAATTCGAGCCCCGGATTCACCGCCGCGAAATGGTAGTGCGAGCCGACCTGGACGGGCCGGTCGCCGAGGTTCCGCACGAGCAGCCGGACCCGCGGCCTGCCCGGGTTCAGCTCGACCGGCGCGTCGCCGGTGATGATCTCCCCTGGTCGCACTCGCGGCCCTCCCTAGACGATCGGGTCGTGCACGGTGACGAGCTTCGTGCCGTCCGGAAAAGTGGCTTCGACCTGCACGGAATCGACCATTTCCGGCACTCCGCCCAGTACCTGCGCCCGGGAGAGCACCGAACGCCCACTCGCGACGAGTTCGCTCACCGTCCGGCCGTCGCGGGCACCCTCGAGGACGTGGTCGGTGATCAGCGCGACCGCCTCGGGGTAGTTCAGCAGGACCCCTCGTTCCAGGCGTTTGCGCGCTACGTCCGCCGCGACGTGGATGAGCAGTTTGTCCCGCTCCTGGGGGCTCAGGTGCATGGGAAAGGTCTATCACCGGAAACCGCCCGCCGCCGGTTCTCGAAACACAGGATTTACGTCGGCGTCCGGTACACGGAAAGTGAACGGCGCCGTAACTCTTCGCGTACGAGGGCGGATTTCACTGAATCGTTCTCGTAATCGTGACCGAAAGCACCACATCTTTCGATTGCCCCGCGCCGCGACGTGGAGCAAAGTTTGTCCATCCGTGCGATGAGGCGCGCCTTCGCTGCGTGCATCCCGTCCACGCATGAAACACAAAGCCGGGGAATGCGCATCGAAAGGTTTCACCACAGTGAGTGCCTCCACGATCAGCACCAAGCCGTCCGACCAGGTCGACGACGGTTTCCGACCGGGTCTCGAAGGTGTGGTCGCCTTCAAGACCGAAATCGCCGAGCCCGACCGTGACGGTGGCGCGCTGCGCTACCGCGGTGTCGACATCGAGGATCTCGCCGGCAAGGTGACCTTCGGTGACGTCTGGGGTCTTCTCGTCGACAGCCGTTTCGGCCACGGGCTACCGCCCGCCGAGCCGTTCCCGCTGCCGGTGCACACCGGTGACGTCCGCGTCGACGTCCAGGCCGCGCTGGCCATGCTCGCTCCGATCTGGGGCTACCGGCCGCTGCTCGACATCACCGACGATGAAGCGCGCGACCAGCTCGCCCGCGCCTCGGTGATGGCGCTTTCGTACGTCGCCCAGTCCGCTCGCGGCATCGGGCAGCCCGCCGTCCCGCAGACCCGGGTCGACGAGGCGAAGTCGATCACCGAGCGGTTCATGGTCCGCTGGCGCGGCGAGCCCGACCCGGCCCACGTCAAGGCCATCGACGCCTACTGGGTCTCGGCCGCCGAACACGGCCTCAACGCCTCCACCTTCACCGCCCGGGTGATCGCCTCGACCGGCGCCGACGTCGCCGCGGCGCTGTCCGGCGCGATCGGCGCCATGTCCGGCCCGCTGCACGGCGGCGCGCCGGCGCGGGTGCTGCCGATGATCGAAGAGGTCGAGAAGACCGGCGACGCGGTCGGCCTGGTCAAGGGCATCCTGGACCGCAAGGAACGGATGATGGGCTTCGGGCACCGCGTGTACCGCGCGGAGGACCCGCGGGCGCGCGTGCTGCGCCGCACCTGCCAGGAGCTCGGCGCATCGCGTTACGAGGCCGCCGCGGAGCTGGAGCAGGTGGCGCTGAAGGAGCTGCGCGAGCGGCGTCCGGACCACCCGATCGAGACCAACGTCGAGTTCTGGGCGGCCGTGATCCTGGACTTCGCCGAAGTGCCGCCGCACATGATGCCCGCGATGTTCAGCTCGGCGCGCACCGCAGGCTGGGCCGCGCACATCCTGGAGCAGAAGAAGACCGGGCGCCTCGTGCGGCCGTCGGCCAAGTACGTCGGCCCCGAGCCGCGCAAGCCGGAGGACGTCGAAGGCTGGGACCTGGTCGCCAAGCAGTCCTGACCCGCGCCATGAAAGGTCCTTTCCTTGCAAATTTTGCAAGGAAAGGACCTTTCATTGCATCTGCGGGACCGAAGTATCGTGCCTCGCGGTCGCCGAGAGCATGGCCGTCAGCTGGTCGACCAGCCAGCCGTCCAGCACCTCGCGCGGCACGGCCCGCTCCTGCAGCCAGCTCAGCAGCGAGCCCTCCACCACCGCGGTCCAGCAGCGCAAGGTCAGCAGGACCATAGGCGAGGGCTCCGACACTCCCAGCGCGTCGAGGATGAGCTCGACGGCGCGGTTGCGGACCTCGTCGATCGCCGCGTCCGTCTCCGAAGTCGCGATCACCGAGCCGCTGCGCAACAGCGCGACATAACCCGCCCGGTAGTGGTCGGCGACGTCGATCAGCCCGCGGACGGCGGCCCGCAGCCGGGTTTCGGGCGGGCCTTCCTCGAGTCCGGCCAGGCCGTCGATGAGCCCTTCGGTGACCGTTTTCAGCGCCTCGACCTGCAGTTCCCTCAGGCTCGAGAAGTACCGGTAGAACAGCGGCCGCGAAACCTCGGCGCGGGCGATGATGTCGTCGACCGTGACGAGTTCGGGCGCGCGCGAACCGAACAGATCCAGCGCGGCGCGGATCAGGTCCTCGCGGCGCGCTTCCGGCGACATCCGGCGAGGGCGTCTGGTCACGGGGTGACGTCCAGTTTCGCCGCGGCCCGCAGCAGTCCGGGGGTGAGCCGGGAGAGGACGAGCGCGGCCTTGGCCTCCGGCGTCGACGGCTGGATCGCCTTGTCCTTCTCGACCGCGCGCAGGATGTCGCGCGCGACCTTCTCCGGGCCGAAACCGCGCTTCGCGTACAGCTTGCTGCTCGACTTCTGGCGCCGCTTCTGCTCGATCTCGTCGACACCGACGAAGCGGGTGGTGCTGGTGATGTTCGTGTTCACGATGCCGGGGCAGATCGCGGTGACACCGATGTTCTCGGCAGCGAGCTCGGCCCGCAGGCAGACGCTCAGCGTCAGCACCGCGGACTTCGTGGTGGCGTAAGCGGAGAGGATCTTCGACGGCAGATAAGCGGCGGCCGAGGCGACGTTGACGATCTGGCCGCCTTCGGCCCGCTCGCGCATCTGCTCGGCGAAGACGCGGCAGCCGTGGATGACTCCCCACAGGTTCACGTCGATGAGGCGTTCCCAGTCCTTGACCGTCGTGTCGAGGAACGGGCCGGACAGGCCGATCCCCGCGTTGTTCACGACGATGTCCGGGACCCCGAACTCCTCCTTGACCCGCTGGGCGAACTTCTCGACCGCCTCGGCGTCGGAAGAGTCCACTGTGTACTCGCCGACGGTGGTGCCCTTGTCCCGCAGCAGTTTCGCGGTGTCCGCGGCGGCCGAGCCGTTGATGTCGGTGATGACCAGGTCGGCGCCCTTGTCCGCGAACGCGAGCGCCGTCGCGCGGCCGATCCCGCTGCCGGCGCCGGTGACCACGACGAGCTTGTGCGCGAAACCGCCGGACCGGGCGCGCTTGAGCGCCCGGCTCTCCTCGCCGCCTTCGACGTGGTCGATCAGCTCGGCGGTGGCGTCGGCGATCACCTGGGGCTTCTCGCGGACCACCCAGTGCGTGCCGACGATCCGGCGGACCCGGAGATCAGGAGCCCAGCGCTCGATCTCGGTCTGCAGCGGGGTGGTGACGAACTTGTCGCCGGTGGGCGCGAGCACCTGCACCGGGATCTCGGCAGGCCGCGGTCGTGGCCGGGAAAGGCGGGTGAACATGTTGGCGCGGTAGAGGTTGAGTCCGTGCAGGCCGTCCGAAGTGGACGGTGCTCCGGCCGCCGGGTCCATCCGGCCGATGAGCGCGCCCATCGCACCGGTGCGCCACAGCACCTGCGGGATCAGCGGGATCTGGAAGCCCAGGATGTAGGTCGAATGCGCCCACTGGACGAGCGCGTTCTTGAGCCGTTTCGGGTTCGGGCGCACCTGCGCGCGGAACCACGCACCGGCGTGGTCGAGGCTCGGCCCGGAAATCGACGTGAACGACGCGAGCCGTCCGCGCAGCCTCTCCCCGGTGACCGAATGCCAGGTCTGGATGGAGCCCCAGTCGTGCGCGAGGAGGTGGACCTTGCCCTCGGGCTGGACCTCGTCGACGACCGCGGCCAGATCCTCGGACAGCTGGTCCAGTTTGTAGGACCCGCGTCCCGAAGGCTTGTCCGACCGGCCCGCGCCGCGGACGTCGTAGACGACGACCCGGTAGCGGCGTTCCAGCAGGGCGGCGATGCCGTCCCACATGGAGCCGTTGTCCGGGTAGCCGTGGACGAGCACCACCGTGGGCGCGTCGTCGACGCCGGTCACCCGGACCGAGAGGCGGACACCGTCGCTGGCCGTCACCCACTTGTGAGACATGCTGTCATGTTAGACAACTTGTCAATAAGGACGCTTTTTCAACACCGCGCGGCCGAGGGTCCACCCGGTGTCGATCACCAGGACGAAGGTCCAGATGCGGCCGATGTTCAGCAGCCAGTGACCACTCGAGTTCCAGTACCAAGCGGCTTCGTGCGCTTCGCCGAACAAGGCTTCGACGGGCCAGCTGTAGCCGGCGAACGCCAGCGCCGCCTGCGCGACGACGTAGACCGCGACATGGACGGCCCAGTTTCGGAGCGGATTCGCGCGCTTGTTCGGCTCCTCCATCACCGATTCGGCCGCTTGCGGACTCTCCCCGGCCGTGCGGGTGACCGGGCTTTCCTTTTGTGACACCGTTTTTCGTGGTTCCACGGGAAACTCCGCAACTCCGACACGCCGTACGGCGCCACGAACCACGAAGGATCCGAAGAGCAGGAGCGCCGCCGCGCCGAAGCACGCGGCCCGCCATCCGGCGTCCGAACCGTAGAGCTGACCCGCCACGAAGGTCCCGATCGTCGCTCCGAGTAACGTCGCGCTCTCGTAGATCCCCATCGCGCGGCCGAGGCTGAGCCCGGCCGCCTCGGCGACGACCGCCTGTTCCACCGGGATGGCCGCGGCGAACGCCGCCGCGGACAGCACCCACATGACCGCGAGCACCGCCGGACTCGGCGCGAAGGACAACCCGGCGGCGAAGACCGCGCTCGCCACCAGCGCCAGCGAGAGCACCCGCGTCCGGCCGACCTTGCGGACGAAGCCGTGCAGGTAGTCCGGCAGCAGGCTGTACACGATGAAGCCGGGGATGAACACCGCGGCGATCTCGCCGAGTTGCAGCTGATGCCCGCGTTGCAGATGCATCAGGAGCAACAGGGCGACCCCGGCCTCGGCCATCGCGGTCAACGCGACGAGCGCGAGCATCGGGCGCATCCGCTTGCCCAATTGCAGAAGCCGCGGCGCGCCTTCTTCTCGCACGGGCGCGGACTTCGCGTTCACCAGGACCACCGCGGCCACCGCGCAGGCCGCCGCGCCGAGCCAGAACACACCCCGGTAGTCGATCCAGGCGATGGCGCTCAGCGCGACCACGAACGCGATCCACGTTCCGCCGCCCTCGGCCGGGAACAACTTGCTGAACGCCCCGTCGTCCCTCGCGAGCCCCTCCCCCACGCGGGCCCGCAACGCGACCCAGAACAGCGCACCGCCCGCGCCGCCGAGAATCGCGGCCAGATAGGCGACCCCGATCCCCGGCGCCACCGCGTAGACCACAAAGGACAGTCCATAGAGGACAGCTCCGATGGCCGCGATCCGGCCCCGGTCGAACCTGTCCGCGAGCGCACCCGCGATCGGCCGGACCACGAACGACACCAGCGTCTCCAACGCCGTCAGCGCCCCGACCTCGGCGGCCGACGCGCCGAGCTGACTCCCCACCCACAACGGCAGCAGGAAATCGAGGACCTCCGCCGGACCTTTGGTCAGCGCGGCGGCGAGCTGGTTCTCCTCCGACCTTCGTTTCTGTGCGACTTCGTCCACCCCAGCACCCCCTTTTCGGATACGACTGTATTCTAAAGGGGGCCGGGTGGGCAAGGCGGCCCGCTGCCAGTCGCCCCGACGACGTGTTGCGAAAGCCACTTTCGCAACGTTGAAGGTTGCGAAAGTGGCTTTCGCAACGCTGGCCCGGGGTTACGACGGGCAAATCGGCCGACGGAGAGGAGGATGCGTCCGTGCCGAAGATCGTGGACCGCGCCGAACGCCGCCGAGAGATCGCCGGCGCCCTCCTGCGCATCGTCGCGCGCGAAGGCGTCGAGGCCGTGAGCGTGCGCTCGGTCGCCGTCGAAGCCGGAGTGTCCGCAGGCGCGGTTCAGAAGTACTTCTCCACCAAGGAAGATCTGTTCCGCTTCGCCCTCGACATGACCAGCGAGTTCCTGGAGCAGCGCTGGCAGACCCTCGATCAGTCCGGAAACTTGCTGGACCTGCTGCTGCGGTTACTCGTCGAGGCGATGCCGCTCGACGAGCAGCGCCGCGCCGAGGTGATCGTCATCAACGCCTTTACCGCACGCGCCGCTGTCCGGCCGTCATGGGCCGAGTTCATCCGCACCGGCTACGACGAACTCGCGGAGATCACGGCCCAGTACCTCTCGAAAGCGCAGTCGGCGGGCCATGTCCGCGACGACCTCCCGGCGTCCGACCTCGCCGACGCCGTCCTCGCCCTTTCCGACGGCTTCGCGAACCGGATGCTCACCTCGGCTGACCCGGCCGCCCTTCTGCCTTCTCTCGAAACCTCCGTACGCACGCTCCTGACTCCCCGCATTTAGTCCTCTGAATGCGGTAGTTGGCCATACGAACGACCGCATTCAGAGGACTAAACGCGGGAGTTGATGGCCGCCTGCACCCTGTGCACCATCGCCCGCGGGGTCGCATAGAGCTCGTCCTTGGTGATGACGACGAACGTCCAGCCCTCAGCCTCGATCATCGCTCGCCGACGGGCGTCCAGACGCGGCTGATCGCCTTCCAGGTGCCAGGCCCCGTCGTACTCGACAGCGACTTTGGCCTCGCGGATCGCGAGGTCGAGGCGCCCCAGGAACCGGGTTCCGCGGTAGACCTCGACTTGAGGCTCCGCCTCGATCTTGTGGAGTCCCAACCACACCCTGACCTCCGATTCCGGAATGGACTCGGCGCGCTCGTCCGAGAACGCCAAGGCCTGTCGGGCACGGACGATCCCGTTGTCGCGTCGGTGTGCCAGGTATGCCTTGAGCATCTCGCCATCGACGAAGCCGGCGCGGAGCAGCATGTCCAGCATGCCGACGACACGAGGTAGCGAACGACGAAGGCGGGTGTCGGTCAAAATATCCATCGTCATGCGCAGAGGTGTCGCGATGAGGCCGTCCCGCCACGGCTCGAAGTCGTGGCCGAGGAGCCTGGTCCGGCGGAGATGTGTTCCACGGAGGCTGTGAAAACCCTTCTCCTCGGGCACCGCGAACTCGACCGGATCGTTTTCGAGCGAGAACGCGAATCCACGGACCGTCGCGGCCGAGCATCCGGTCAGCACCGCGCCGTCGGGTACGACGAGGATCGCGGCCTTGCACCGCAGCACGTGATCGTGAGGGATGCCCATCGGGGCATAGACATCCTGGAAGAGCCGGTTGTACGGCCCCGAGCGGAGTTGCGCGCGGGTCAAGTCTCCTTCGCTGACGGCACGGCTGCCCACGAAGGGACCGGAGAACTCGCATGTCGTCGCGTGACGATTACTGGGCACGGATCGAACGATGACATCTGCTTCCGGCACACCCGCGACTTCAAGATCATCTTCCGCCGAGTTGTCCACAACCGCCCGAGCCTGTGCAAGACCCGCATTTAGTCCTCTGAATGCGGTAGTTGGCCATACGAACGACCGCATTCAGAGGACTAAAGGCGGGAGGGGTGACACCGGTGTCCATCGATCGGTTGACAGCCGGGTTCAGTCCAGCGGACGTCCCGCACACCCCGCCCCGCACAGCACGATCGAAAGCATGAAAACGGCAGTGAGGGTGCGCGGTCTGCGCAAGGAGTACCCGGGCCACACGGCCGTCGGGGGGATCGACCTCGACATCGAGCAGGGCGAGGTGTTCGCGCTCCTCGGCCCCAACGGGGCGGGCAAGACGACGACGGTCGAGATCCTGGAGGGGCACCGCGAGCGGACGTCGGGCGAGGTCGACGTGCTCGGTGAGGATCCCGGCACGGCGGGCCGGGCTTGGCGGGCGCGGCTGGGGATCGTGTTGCAGACGGCCAACGACGCCGCCGAGCTCACCATCGCCGAGACGGTCCGGCATTTCGCCCGCTACTACCCGGATCCCCGTGACACCGATGAAGTGATCGAGAAGGTCGGCCTGACCGAGAAGGCGGGCGCCCGCGTCAAAAGCCTTTCGGGCGGGCAACGGCGGCGCGTGGACGTCGCGCTCGGGATCATCGGGCGGCCCGAGCTGGTGTTCCTCGACGAGCCCACGACGGGGTTCGATCCGGCGGCCCGCCGCCAGTTCTGGGAGCTGATCAGGAGTCTCGCCCGCGAAGGCACCACGATCCTGCTCACCACCCACTATCTCGACGAGGCCGAGGCGCTGGCCGACCGCGTCGCGGTCATCACTCGCGGGGAGATCGTCGCCGAAGGAACGCCGCAGACGCTCGGCGGCCGCGCGACCGCGGAGGCCACCGTCCGCTGGACCGACGAGCACGGCGGCCATCAGGAGCGCACCCACTTCCCGGCCAAGCTGATCCGCGAGCTCTCCGCCGACGGCCGCGAGCCGTCGGAGCTGACCGTCCATCGCCCCACGCTCGAAGAGACCTACCTCGATCTGATCGGAGAAGCCCGATGAGCACGCCGACCCTCCCGGGCACCTTCTCGCTCGGCCTCGTCCGGGGCGCCGCGGAGATCAAACAGTTCTTCCGCATCCGGGAGCAGGTGATCTTCACCTTCGCGTTCCCGTCGCTGCTGATGATCCTGCTCGGCTCGATGCTGAACTCGTCGATGCCCGGCATGGCGATCACCACCGGTCAAGTACTGGCCGCGGGCATGATCGGCTCCGGCATCGTCTCGACGTCCTTCACCAGCATCGGGATCAACCTCGCGTCCGATCGCGAACTCGGCGCGCTGAAACGGTTGCGCGGCACGCCGATGCCCGCGGCGTCCTACTTCGTCGGCAAGATCATCCTGGTCGGCTTCACCAGCATCGCGCAGGTGGTGCTGATGTCGATCGTGGGCAGCCTGCTGTTCGATCTGGAACTGCCGACCGAACCGGCGAAACTGCTGACCGCGCTGTGGGTCTTCCTCCTCGGCATCACCGGCTGCACGTTGCTGGGCATCGCGCTCGGCTCCGTCACCAGGACGGTCAGCGGCGCGGTCGCGGTGACCAACCTGATCTACATCGCGCTGCAGTTCATCTCCGGGGTGTTCGTCACGCCGATCACCGCGCTGCCGAAGGTTATGGTCGACATCGCTTCGTTCTTCCCGGTGAAGTGGATCTGCCAGGGCTTCCGCTCGGTGTTCCTGCCGGCCGAAGCCGCGACACAGGAGATGGCGGGGACATGGGAACTTCCGATGGTGGCGCTGGTGCTGACGGCGTGGTGCGCCGCGGGGCTGCTGCTGGCGAAGCTGACGTTCCGCTGGTCGAACGAGGGCAGGTGAACGCCTGGGAGCGGTTCTACTGGCTCTGGGAAGTCCTCTTCGGGGTCACCTTCGTCGCGACGACGGCCTTGGTACTCCTCGAAGACGGGGCGACGACGGCCAAAACGGTCGCGCTCCTGTGCCTGACAGGGCTCGGCGTGACCTACCTGGCACGAGGACGCCGCCTCATCAAGGGTCCGGATTACGACCACACGCCATGGTTGTTCGCCGGGATGATGATGCTCTTCACGCTGGGAGCCATCTTCGCCGCCGGCACCTCCAGCTTCGTCCTCTTCCTGGTCTGTCCCGTGCTGTACATGACGATGCCGACGAAGGCCGCGTCGATCCTCACCACGGTGGCGGTGCTGTCGAGCCCGGCCTCCCTGCTCGTCCGGGGCGGGCTCGACGAGCAGCCGGTCCTGCTGCCGATGACGGCGATCCTGATCATCTTCAGCCTCCTCGCCGGCCGCTACACCACCCAGATCATCCAGCAGAGCAAGAGCAGGGCCGCGTTGATCGACCAGCTGAAAGCCAGTCAGGCGGAGGTTTCCCGGCTCTCGCGGGAGGCGGGGACGGCCGCCGAACGCGAGCGCATGGCCCGCGAGATCCACGACACGCTCGCGCAGGGGTTCACCAGCATCGTCACGCTCACCCAGGCGATCGAGTCCGAAATGGACACCGACCCGAAAGCGGCGAGGCGCCACCTGGTACTGGCGGCGAGGACGGCGCGGGAGAACCTGGCGGAAGCGCGGGCGATGGTCGCGGCGCAGGGGCCGTCGGCGCTCGCCGACGGTTCACTGGAAGAAGCGGTGCGCCGTCAGGCGGAACGGCTGACCGAGGAGACCGGTATCGAGACTTCGATCGACGTCGACGGCCCGCTGCCCGCGCTCCCGATGGCCACCGAGGTCGTCCTGCTGCGAGGAGCACAGGAGGCACTGAGCAACATCCGCAAGCATTCCCGCGCCACCACGGTCTCCCTGCGTCTGTCCGTTGTGGACGGACACGTCCGCCTCGCCGTGACCGACGACGGCACCGGATTCGATCCCGCCACGCCCACGGGCGGCTTCGGCCTGGCGGGGATGCGGACGCGCACCGATCAGGTCGGTGGCATCGTGACACTCAAGAGCGAACCCGGTGCGGGGACGACGCTGGAACTGGAGGTGCCCGCGTGATCACGATCATGCTGGTCGACGATCACCCCGTGGTGCGGGAAGGCCTGCGCGGCATGCTGGAGGCCGAGCCGGACCTGAGCGTCGTCGGGGAAGCGGGTTCCGGCGACGAGGCCGTCGCGCTGAGCCGGGTCAAGCAACCGGACGTGATCCTGATGGACCTTCGGATGCCCGGTCTCGACGGCGTCGGCGCGACGCGGAAGATCCTCGCCGACCGGCCGGGCCAGCGGGTCGTCGTGCTCACCACCTACGAGACGGACGCGGACATCCTGCGCGCGGTCGAAGCTGGCGCCTCCGGTTACCTGTTGAAGGACGCTTCGCGCGCGGAGCTGGCCGGGGCGATCCGAGCGGCGTCACGCGGCGAGACCGTCTTGGCGCCTTCGGTGGCCGGGAAACTGGTGAACCGGGTGCGCAACCCGACGACTTCACCGTTGTCGGCGCGCGAGATCGAAGTACTCCGGCTGGTGGCGCGGGGAAGCACGAACGCCGACATCGGCCGGGCGCTCCACATCAGCGAGGCGACGGTCAAGACCCATCTGCTGCGCACGTTCGGCAAACTGGACGTTTCGGACCGCACGGCCGCTGTGACCACCGCTATGCGACTGGGCCTGCTCGGGTAGGCAGAATGCGTCCCATGCTTGCCTCGACCGAATTGGCGCTGCTACGCCGCCTCGCGCACGAGCAATCCTCGTGCCGCGCCCCGTCCATCGTCGCCGCCGTCGTCCGCGACGGGGAACTCGCCTGGTCCGGAGGGCGCGGACGCGTCGACGGCGAGACGCCGGGCGCCGACACGCAGTACCGGCTCGGCTCGATCACCAAAACACTCGTCGCGACGGCCGTCATGCGGCTGCGCGACGAAGGCAAGCTCGACCTCAACGACCCGCTGGAGCGGCACCTGCCGGGCACCGCGTTCGGCTCGGCCACCATCGCGCAGCTGCTGTCGCACACCTCCGGCCTGACAGCGGAATCGCCCGGTTCCTGGTGGGAGCGCACGGTCGGCGCCGACTGGGACGCGCTCGTCGAGAGTCTCGAAGACGGCGCGACGCGGCTGCGGCCGGGCAGCAAGTTCCACTACAGCAACGTCGGCTACGGCGTACTCGGCGAGCTGGTCGCCCGGCACCGTGGGCAGTCCTGGCTCGACGTCGTCCGCGCCGAGATCCTCGGCCCGCTCGGCATGACCCGGACGTCGCCGCATCCCGAAGGCGCGCACGCGAGCGGGTTCGCCGTGCACCCCTTCGCCGATCTCCTCATGCCGGAGCCGTCGCCGGACGCGGGCGCGATGGCCCCCGCCGGACAGCTGTGGTCGACGATCACCGATCTCGCGCGCTGGACGTCGTTCCTCGGCGGCCACACCGGCGGCGTGCTCAGCGAGCAGACCGTCGCGGAGATGCGCGAAATGGTCACCGTGGACGACGGCGACGCCTGGACCACCGGGTTCGGCCTCGGCGTCATGCTGGTCCGCACGGAGGGCAGGCGGCTGGCCGGGCACACCGGGTCGATGCCGGGATTCCTCGCCTGTTCGCTGGTCGACGCGAACGCCGGCATCGGCGCGCTGGTGCTGACGAACTCGACGGCGGGTGTCGGCATCACCCAGCTCTGCCTCGACCTGATGAAGCTGACCGAACAGCACGAGCCGTCCATGCCACCGGAATGGCAACCGTCCACTGTGGACCCGAAGCTGCTGGAGCTGACGGGGTTGTGGCACTGGGGCCCGACGCCGTACCACCTGCGGCTGCTCCCGGGCGGCCTGTTCTCCCTCGCGCCGACCGACGGCCCCGGCCGCGCGTCACGGTTCGCGCCGGTGGGCGAGGACACCTGGGTCGGGCTCGACGCCTACTACGCGGGCGAAACGCTGCGGGTCGGACGGGACTCGGCGGGCAAGCCGAACCACCTCGACCTCGCGACGTTCATCTTCTCGCGGACCCCGTTCGACCCGGCCGCGCCCATCCCCGGCGGCGTCGACCCCGACGGCTGGCGCTAACGGAAGCGGAAGGCGGCGGTCGTGAATTCGCGGCCGCCGTCGGCGCAGACCAGGACATCGCCGTAGCCGGCGTCGCCGATGACCCACATCCGGCGAGGACCGCGCAGGGACTCGGCGAGTTCGCCTGGACAGTCGTCGATGACGAACTTCGCCGGGTCCCCATCGAGAACGGCCCACCCGCGCGCGGTGTCCGCGTCCGGCTCCAGTGTGGCGGTGACCCGCATCCACGGCCCGAGCACGACGTCGAGGACACGTTCACGACGGCGAATCGTGTACCGCAGCGCCGCCCACCACTGGCCGATCCTCGGGGAAGAGCTCTCCCCCGGGAGGTCTCCGTGGACCCAGCGCGGCAGGCCGGGGACGAACACCAGCACGAGCGTCGCCACAAAGCCGACGGTCGCGCCGATGGTGAACGTGTCGTCCCACTCGCGGAAGACCCAGTGAAGGACGAAGACGAGGAAGTACAGGAACAGGAAACCCCATCTGGGTCTCCACGGGTCGGACATCAAACGGCCGGGGTGTGCCCGACCGCGGCGCCGACGGCCGCGATGAAGTTGCGGGCGATGCGCTTGCCCTCGCCCCAGTCGACGAAGCCGAACTTGAGGCTCGTCTGGATCGCCAGCCCGGAACCCTCCGTCGTCCGCTCGACCTTCACCGTGACCGTCTGTCCGTAGCTGAAGAAGCCCAGCTTCGTCGAGAAGGTGACGTAGCCCGCTGCCGCGTCGTAGTACGGGTTCTGCCCCTTGACCGCGGTGACCCCGTTGGGGAGGGCCTGCCACATCGCCTCGGGGGGAACGGGGAAACGTTCGTGCACTGTCGCCATGAGGCGAGAAGCTACCCGGCGGTCGGCGCCAGTGGGAGCCGGTCCGCGGATCCCACATGCCGGACACGCCGCACCGACTTTCAGCAGGCCCGTCCCGACCTGAGAGACTGGCCTCATGACCGACGCACCTGAGTTGACCCTCCCCGCGGACCTGAAGCCTGCCGATGGCCGCTTCGGCTGCGGACCGTCCAAGGTCCGTGACGAGCAGCTCGCCAACCTGGCGAAATCCGGTGCCACCTACCTCGGCACCTCGCACCGCCAGAAGCCGGTGAAGTCCCTCGTCGGCCGCGTGCGTGCGGGTCTGTCCGAATTGTTCTCCCTGCCCGAAGGCTACGAAGTGGTCCTCGGCAACGGCGGGACGACCGCATTCTGGGACGCCGCCGCGTTCGGTCTCGTGCGGGAACGTGCGCAGCACTTCACCTACGGCGAGTTCTCCTCGAAGTTCGCCACGGTGACCAAGGGCGCCCCGTTCCTCGCCGACCCGATCGTCGTCAAGGCCGACCCGGGCAGCGCGCCCGAGATCGCCTACGAAGCCGGCGCCGACCTGGTCGGCTGGGCGCACAACGAGACCTCGACCGGTGTCGCGGTGCCGGTCCGCCGCCCCGAAGGCAGTGAAGGCGCCCTCGTCGCCATCGATGCCACCTCCGGCGCGGGCGGCCTGCCGGTCAAGGCCGAGGACTTCGACGTCTACTACTTCGCGCCTCAGAAGTCCTTCGCCTCCGACGGCGGCCTCTGGATCGCGCTGGCTTCGCCTGCCGCGGTCGAGCGCATCGGCGAGATCGGCGCGAGCGACCGCTGGATCCCCGAGTTCCTGTCGCTGACCACCGCGCTGGACAACTCCCGCAAGGACCAGACCTACAACACCCCGGCGGTGTCGACGCTGTTCCTGCTGGCCGACCAGATCGAGTGGATGAACTCGAACGGCGGTCTCGAGTGGACCACCTCGCGCACGCGCGACTCGTCGACCCGGCTGTACGAATGGGCCGAGAAGACCAGCTACACGACGCCGTTCGTCAGCGACCCGTCGCTGCGGTCGCAGGTCGTCGGCACCATCGACTTCGCCGACGAGGTGGACGCCTCGGCGGTCGCGAAGGTGCTGCGCGCCAACGGGATCGTCGACACCGAGCCGTACCGGAAGCTGGGCCGCAACCAGCTGCGCGTCGGCCTGTTCCCGGCCATCGACCCGGACGACATCACGAAGCTGACCCAGAGCATCGAGTACGTCGTCGAGCGCCTGGGCTAGGACTCTTTTCGCGCGTGAAGGCCCCCTTCCCTCGGCTGAGCCGAGGGAAGGGGGCCTTCACGCGCATTCAGGGCGAAATAGAGCAGCAGCACAAGGCCGTACAGCACGAAGGATTCCGTCGCCAGCCACCAGCCGAAGCTCCCGGCCGGCCGCGGCGCGAGCCACATCGGCGCGATGACGAACAGCGCCACCGTCACGGCCGCGAGGGCGTAGGAAAGGACCGATCGGGTCCAGATCAGCAGCGCGAGGATCGGCACGCACCAGACCCAGTGGTGCGTCCAGGACACCGGCGACACCAGCAGCCCGCCGATCGCGCACGCCGTCAGCGCGAACACCGGCTCCGCGACGCGCACGATCACGAACGCGGTCAGCGCGACCACGGCGACCGAGGCCAGCACCCAGACGATGTCCTCCGCCGAGCCGAGCCCGAACCGCGCGAGCATCCCGCGCAGCGACTGGTTGCCGACGTATCCGCGATCGCCGATCCGGCCGGTGTCGAAGAGGATGTTCGTCCAGAACTTCGCGGACGCCCCCGGCGCGACCAGGAACATCAGCGCGCCCGCCCCGGCGAATCCGGCCACGACCCGGGCCGCGGAGCGGAAGTCCTTGCGGAACAAGAAGAACAGGATGAAGAAGGCCGGGGTCAGTTTGATCGCCGCGGCGACGCCGATCAAGAGCCCCTTCGTGCGGGCACGACCGGGCAGGAGCGCGTCGAGGACGACGATCAGCATCAGCAGCGTGTTGACCTGGCCGAAGCCGAGCGTCGAGCGGACCGGCTCCATGATGCCACCGACGGCCTGTGCCCCGATCGCCGCCAGGACGGCGATGGCGCGGCCGCGGACGTTCGCACGGTCGGTGAGCGAGCCGTTGAGCGTCGCCACGAAGACGTAGACGACGATGCCGCCCGCGATGATCGACGCGAGCCCGACCAGTCTCGTGGCCAGCGCGGCGGACAGCAGCGTGCCGGGCAAGAACACCGCGGCTGCGAACGGCGTGTAGGTGAAGGGCAGCCAGCCCCCGTGCGTCTGCACCCACGCGCCGTACGGGTCACCCGAGTCGACGAGCAGCCGCGCGCCGCCGATGTAGACCTCGAGGTCCTGGCCGTCGAACACCTTGAGGGTGAACAGCACGCCGACCACGACGACTTCGAGCGCGATCAACGCCCCCGCGAGTTTCCGCCCCGACAATCCCACCAGCACCTGGCGAGATTACCCACCGCTATCCCGCATCCAGTCCTCTGGATGCGGTAGTCGGCACTACGAACCACCGCATCCAGAGGACGAAACGCGAGCTAGGCGAGGGCTTGGGTGGGCGGGAGCCGGGCCGCGCGCATCGCCGGGTAGGCACCGGCGACGGCACCGACCAGAGCCGAGATCCCGACCCCGCCGAGCAGGGCGCCGACGGGCAGCACCGCCGGCCAGCCCTGGCTGAGCGCGTACCCCGCCGTCACCAGCACGCCGACCAGGACCCCGGCGATCCCGCCGAGCCCGGACAACAGCACCGACTCGGCCAGGAACTGGCCTCTCACCTGCCGTTTCGTCGCGCCGAGCGCGCGGCGCAGGCCGATCTCCCGGCGCCGCTCCAGCACCGAGATCACCATCGTGTTGGCCACCCCGACGCCACCGACCAGCAACGCCACCCCGCCGAGCCCGAGGAACAGCGCGCTGTAGGTGTCCTCCGTCAGCTTCTGCGCCTCCAACGCCTCCGACGGACGGCGCACTTCGACCTCGTTCGGCGCCTCCGGGTTCATCGTCTGCGCGAGCACCGAACGCACGTTCTCGACCTGCGCGTCCTTCGCCCGCACGTACACGGTGGTCGGATGCCCCTCGAAGTCGAGGAGCCGCTTGGCGGCGTCCCAGCCGACCAGCGCCGAACGCTCGATCTCGGGCGCCAGCGGCGTCGGCCCGAGGATGCCGCCCACGGTGAACCACTTCCCGTCGATGAACACCTGCGGTGGCTTGGCCGGGTCGATGTGGTCGATCCCGAGCCGCGCGGCCGCGACCGACCCCAGCACGACGACCGGGTAGTCGCGAGTGGCGTCACGGAGGAACTGCCCGTCGCGGACGGCACCGCCGATGACGTCGAGAAGGTCCGGGGTCGCCGCGTAGACACCGAGGCCGGACGTCTCGTCCTTGTCGATCTTGTCCGTGCGCCGTACGGACGCGCCGGTGGTCCCGGTCGCGGACGCCGCCGTCACCGGGGCGATCCGCTTCGCCATCGGCACCGCGCTGTCCGGCAGGGTCGCGTCGCCGCCGAACATCGTCTTCCCCGGCCCCGCGGTGAGCAGGTTGGTGCCGAGCGCGGCCAGCTGGTCCTGCAACGCCTTCGCGCCCGACGCCGGGATCGCGAGCACCGCCACCATCGCGGCGATCCCGATCCCGATGCCGAGCGCGGACAGCACCGCCCGCATCGGCCGCGTCCGCATCCCGTGCGCGCCGAGGTTCAGCACGTCACGCGGGCCGAGCCTGGCCGGATTAGGCGTCGGCGTCTTGTCGGTGACGGGTGCGCTCACACCAGCACCCCCGTCCCGGTGTCGAGCCGGATCCGGCCGTCCCGCAGCTCGATCCGCCGCGGGATACCCGCCGCGATCTCCCGGTCGTGCGTGATGATCACGACCGTCGTCCCCTGCGAACTCAGCGTGGCCAGCAGATTGAGGATCGCCGCTCCGTTGCCCGTGTCGAGGTTCCCGGTCGGTTCGTCGGCCAGCAGGATCGACGGCGAGTTGACGACCGCCCGCGCGATCGCCACCCGCTGCCGTTCCCCGCCGGAGAGCTCGTTCGGGAAGTGGCCCGCCCGATGCGCGAGACCCACCCGGTCGAGCGCCGCCAGTGCGCGCTCATGCCGTTTGCGCCGCGGCACCCCCGCGTACAGCAGCCCCGTCGCGACGTTGTCGACCGCGCTCACCCCTTCGCTGAGGAAGAACTGCTGGAACACGAACCCGATCCACCGCGATCGCAACGCGGAAAGCTTGCGGTCGGGCAGTTTCGCCACGTCGTGCCCGCGCAGTTCGATGACGCCGCTGGTCGGCCGGTCGAGCGTGCCCATCAGCTGCAGCAGCGTCGACTTGCCGGAGCCGGACGGGCCGACGATGGCGACCATCTCCCTGTCCTCAATGGACAGTGAAACCTCGTGCAGTGCCCGCACCCCGCCGGGATAGGTGCGCGAGGCGCCGCGCACGTCCAGCACCGGGGTCATGAGGTCGTCACCACCCGCATCCCGGCGGCGAGGCCGGTACCGCTGATTTCGACGCGACCGCCAGAGAACAAACCGGTCTTCACCGCGATGAGGCGCCGATTCCCGCCTTCGTCGACCTCGACGGCGTATCCGCCCTCGGCGAGCGCGAGCAGCGCCCCGACGGGAACCGCCAACACTCCACTGTGGACTTCCTTGGTGAAGCGCACCGAGACGGGCGTCGAATCGAGCGACCCCGCCGCGGCCGGATCGTCCAGCTTGATCTTCACCTTGATCTTCGGCTTGCCGTCGTCCTGCCCGGCGCCGTCCTTGCCGGTTTCCGCGACCTTGCCGACCTCGGTGATCACGCCGGTCGTGTTCTTGCCGCCGGTGATGTCGACCCCGACCTTGTCCCCTTCCTTCGCGATGGCCTGTTTGGCGGCGTCGAGCTTGACCTCGACGAGGCGCTCGGTGCCGGTGTACTTCAGGAGTTCGCCGCCGCCGGGGCCGCCGAGCTGCGCGGCGACCTGCGAAACCCGGATCTCGCCGGGCGCGAGGACGACGTCGCCCTGTCCGAACGCACCGGTCTGCTCCAGGCCCAGCGACTTCTGCCACTTCTTGAGCGCGGCGGCGGTGGCGGAGGTGAACTTCTTGTCCGGGGTGCCGAAACCGCCGAAACCGAGCGCCTTCAGGTTCTCTTCCAGCTGCTTGACGTCCGGGCCGTCCGCGGCCCCGTCCGCGAGGTCACGGAAGAACGGCAGTGTGCCGTAGAACAGCGGCACCGGTTTGGCATCGACGCCGTACACGGTCTTCCCCCGGGTGTACACCGCGCCCGTGTCCGGCAGGGCGGTGACGGTGCCCTGTTTCCGGCCGGCGAGGGCGTTTTCCGCGCCGTAGCCCAGAGTTCCGTTCGCCTCTTCCTCCTCCTGCAGGTCGGTCTTCTCGACCTTCGCGGTCTCCACCGGTGGTGGCGCCTGCCCGACCTGCTGGGCCTCCGACGTGACCCTGGTCAGCACGACCACGGACATCGTCCCGACCACGACGACGAGGACCGCCGCGATGATGAACCAGCGCGCCCGGCGCGAACGCCGTGCGCCGCCGGGTCCTTCGTGTTCGCTCATTTCGCCGGGGCCGCCCTCATGCTCATGCCGAGACCGCAGGCCTTCGCCGCTTCTTCGAACTTCTTGGGATCACCCGCGTCCATCGTCATGGCGGCGCCCTTGCCGCTGGGATCGGGATCCGGGAAGTCGATGCCGTGCTCGCGCATGCACTTGGCTTCCTTGCGCATCTTGTCGAGCTCTTCCGGCGTGGGCGGCTTGATCTCGCCACCGTTCGGCAGCAGCTTCCGGCACGCGTCGCTCGCGGCCTTCATCTTGTTCTCGTCGGGCCTGCCTTCGCCCGCCTCGATGGAGATCGTGCCCTGCCCGTCGCCGTTGGTCTGGGGATCCGGCATGTCGATGCCGTGCTCGCGCATGCACTTCGCGAAGTTGCGCATCTTGTCCTCGTCGGACACGTTGTCGGCCTGCTTCCCGTCACCGGCGGCGCCGGAAGCCGGCGGCGACGAGATCGAGGCGACCTTGTCGCCGCCGTCCCCGCCACCGCCACAGCCGGCCACCAGCGCAAGGACCGCTCCGGCGATCAGTACCGCCATCGGTCGTTTCCGCATCGCTGCTCCTTCGGTCGTCTTGGCGCACCGATTTCTACGGAGCTGGCGATTCCGGCGCGGTAAGCGAAGTCGCTTATGCCGCGCTTACCGTCCCAGTCAGCGGAACAGAGATCCGATCTATCTGCCGTCTTTACGAGTGAACTAGGTCCCTGGAGAGACTTTCAGGGGTTCACATCCGACCTCTGGCTTCTTAGAGTCCCCGACGTCCACACCTCAGCGAGGAGGAGTGCATGAATCGCCGCAAGCCACTCCGGGCCCTGGCGGCCCTCGTCATCGCGACCACCGCACTGGGCGTCGTGCCCGCCGCGGAAGCCGCGCCACTCCCGTCCGACCACGCTTACGACGACCCGTTCACCGCCGAGCGCACGCGCTGGTGGCGCGACGACCGCTTCGGCCAGTTCATCCACTTCGGCGCGTACTCCCAGCTCCAAGGGAAGTACACCCGTCCCGACGGAACCGTTTGCCAGGACGCCGAGTGGATCCAGCGGAACTGCCAGATCCCGCGCGCCGAATACGAACAGATCGCCGCGAAGTTCGACCCCGCCGGGTTCGACGCGAACGCCATCGCGCAGTCGGCGAAGGACGCCGGGCAGAAGTACGTGGTGATCACGTCGAAACACCACGAGGGCTACGCGATGTGGCCGACGAAGGTCAACAACTTCAACCTCCGTGACCACTCGGCGTTCGACAAGAAGCGCGACATCCTCGCCGAACTGAAACGCGCGACGGCCGCGCGCGACGTCAAACTCGGCTTCTATTACTCGATCTGGGACTGGCACGACCCGGACTTCCCCGATCCCGCGACGTTCCCGAAGTACAAGGAGCGGATGTACGCCCAGCTCAAGGAACTCGTCGACAACTACCACCCGGCGGTGTTGTGGTTCGACGGCGAATGGAGCACCGACCGGCCCAACAACCCGTGGACGGAAAGGGACGGCGAGGAGCTGGAGGCCTACGTCCGCAGCCTCGATCCGTCCATTGTGGTCAACAACCGCGTCGGCAAACGGCGGGTGGTCGACGGCGACACGGGAACGCCGGAACAGGAGATCCCGGACAAACCGGTCGACGGGCAGCTGTGGGAGTCGTGCATGACCCTCAACGGCAGCTGGGGATACACCGATTGGGACCACAACTGGAAATCCTCGGCGGATCTGACCAGGAAACTACTCTCGATCGCCGGCCGCAGCGGCAACTTCCTGCTCAACGTCGGACCCGACCGCAACGGCCGCGTGCCACAGGAATCCATCGACCGGCTGAAGCAGATGGGCCAGTGGCTGCGAACGAACGGCCACTCCGCGGCCGTCTACGGCGCGGGCGCGCCGGGACTGGTCGCCGAACCGGGCTGGGGCGTCGTCAGCCGTCGCGGTGACAAGCTCTACGCGTCGGTGTTCGACTGGCCCGCTTCAGGCGGCTCGCTGACGCTTGACGCGTTGGCACCTTTCCGGGTTCGCGACGCGCGGGTGCTCGGCAGCCGTCAGCGCGTACGGGTCGAGCAGACACCCGGAAGCGTGAAGCTCACGCCGTCGGGCGGCCGGACGAACGACGTCGCGACCGTCATCGAACTGAGCGTCGATCCGCTGTCGCAGGCACCCGCCGGCCGCGGGCCGGGGCTGACCGCCGAGTACTGGCCGAACGCGGACTTCACCGGGACACCGTCGGTGCGGCGGGTCGAGCCGGGCGTGAACCACAACTGGAAGTTCACCGGCTCGCCGGACGCGAAGATCCCGGCGGAGACCTTCTCGTCGCGCTGGACCGGCCGGGTCACCGCGCGGGACACCGGGAAGTACACGTTCACCACGGTTTCGGACGACACCGTGCGGCTGTGGGTCGACGGGAAACTCCTGATCGACAACACCGTCCCGCACGGCCCGAGTGTCGACAAAGCGACACTTGACCTGGCTGCGGGGCGGTCGTACGCGATCCGGCTCGACCACACCGAACGAGGCGGTGAGGCGTCGATGAAGCTGCTGTGGTCCAGCCCGAACACCCCTCAGCAGGTGATTCCGGCGCGGCAACTGCACCCGGCAGACTGAAGGCGACCTGACACCGCTCGACTGTCCATAGTGGGCACTTCGCGATTCACGAGGGGGTCGTGAGTGATAAAGGTCGTTAGAACGCTCCTTATCACTCACGACCCCCATCGAAAACCGCGCAACCCTTGATCAACCGGACATTTCTCCCCCTTGCGGACACCGGCCCGGACGGCCGCCACCGAAGGGGACTTTCGCCGCATCTCACGCGGCGAAGGGCGCTTTCCTCGCATCACATGCGGGGAAAGTCCCCTTCAGCCCACCCGGTCGGCTGAGCCGCGCTTATCCCGCGCTTACCCCCTCCCGAGGCAGACTGGCCAGGTGAGAGTGCTGGTGGTGGAAGACGAGCGGCTCCTGGCGGACACGATCGCCGAGGGCCTGCGACGGTTCTCCATGGCCGTCGACGTCTGCTACGACGGCGGCCAGGCCCTGGACCGGGTGGGGGTGCACGGCTACGACGTCGTCGTGCTCGACAGGGACCTTCCCGTCGTGCACGGCGACGCGGTGTGCGCCGCGGTGATGAAGACCGGCGGCGAGGCGCGGGTCCTCATGCTGACGGCCGCGGCCGACGTCAACGACCGGGTCGCCGGGCTGGGCCTCGGCGCCGACGACTACCTGACGAAGCCGTTCGCGTTCGCCGAGCTCGTCGCGCGGGTGCAGGCGCTGTCGCGGCGCGCACGGCCGGCGCTGCCGCCGGTGCTTGAGCGCGGCGGCGTGGTCCTCGACCTGCCTCGGCACCAGGCGTCGCGCGACGGCCGGTTCCTTCCCCTGTCCCCCAAGGAGTTCGCGGTACTGGAGGTGCTCATGCGCGCCGAAGGGACCGTGGTCAGCGCGGAAGACCTGCTGGAGAAGGCGTGGGACGAACACGCCGACCCGTTCACGAACGCCGTCCGAGTGGCGATGATGACGTTGCGGCGCAAACTCGGCGAGCCGCCGCTGATCGAGACCGTGCCCGGCGCCGGTTACCGGTTCGGGTCGTGAAACCGCTCCGGATCTCCGTCCGCACCAAGCTGACGGCGCTCTACGGTGGCGCGTTCCTGCTCGTCGGACTCGCTTTGCTGATCGTCAACTACCTGCTGGTGAGTTCGACGCTGCCGGATACGGCGGCGTTCGCGAACGGAGCGACCGCGGGGGCGCAGTTCCAGATGGCCCAGCCGTATCCGGTGGACACGACGATGAACCTTCCCGTGGAGCGCGCTCAGGCCACGCAACTGGTGGCGACCTCGATCACCGAATACCGCTCGGACGTCCTTTCGACCCTGCTGTGGCAATCGCTGGTGGCGCTGGCGATCGCCGGCGGGCTCGCGGTGCTGCTCGGCTGGCTGATGGCGAGCCGGGTACTGCGGCCGTTGCACGCGATCACCTCCACCGCGCGGAAACTCGAGGTGGAAAACCTCGATCGGCGCATCGACCTCGACGGTCCCGACGATGAGCTCAAGGAACTCGCGGACACCTTCGACGGCATGCTCGACCGGCTCGCCGTGTCGTTCGACAGCCAGAAACGCTTCGTCGCCAACGCCTCCCACGAACTGCGGACCCCGCTCGCGGTGCAGCGCACGCTGGTCGAGGTGGCGATGGCCGATCCCGACGCGAGCCCCGAGGTCCGGAAACTCGGCGAACACCTGATCTACACCAACGAACGCAGCGAACGGATGATCGAGGGCCTGCTCGTGCTCGCCCGCAGTGACCGCGGCCTGGCGGCGCGCGGGCCCGTCCGGCTGGACGAGGTCGCGGCGACGGTGATCCGGTCGGCGTCGGCCATGGCCGAAGACGCGGGGGTCACGGTGGAGTCGCGGCTGCGGCCGCGGACGGTGTCCGGCGACCCCGTGCTGCTGGAGCGGCTGGTCACGAACCTGGTGCACAACGCCATCACCTACAACCACCTGGGCGGCTGGGTCCACGTCGACATCGGCGTCGATCCGGCGCTGGTGGTGCGCAACACCGGCCCGCAGGTGCCGCTGGACGCCGTGCCCGCGCTGTTCGAACCGTTCCGGCGGCTGTCGGGCGACCGCACCGGCGACTCGCGCAACGCGGGCCTCGGGCTGTCGATCGTCCGGTCCATCGCGAAGGCGCACGGCGGGACCGCGGGCGCTGAACCCGGCGGCCGCGGCGGCGGACTGGTCGTCCGGGTGCGCCTGCCGTAGATTCCCCCGATCGTGACTGTGCGTGTCCGGCGCGTCACGCGGCGAGCCGCTCGTCGCTCGCGCAGAATTCCCCTTGCCGTCATGAACAAAATAGTGAGCAGGACACATGACATCGGCGCGCCTCACACGTCAAGGCGACGCGCCGTTTTAACGTGGACACCCACAATGGTGAAGAATCGGGGAGGCGAGAATGCGAGCGCTACGGGTGGTCGGGCTGCACGAGGACGGTAAGTCCATCGTGTGTGAAGACCCGGCGAGCCGCACGCGCTTCCTGCTCCCCGCGGATGAGAGGCTGCGAGCGGCGGCGAGGGGTGACATCACCCGCCTCGGCCAGATCGAAATCGAGTTGGAGAGCCAAATGCGGCCACGCGAGATCCAGGCACGAATCCGGGCCGGTGAGTCCGTGGAGCAGGTCGCGAGCAGCGCCGGCGTCACCGTGCAGCGCGTCGAGCGGTTCGCGTACCCCGTCCTGCTCGAACGATCTCGCACCGCCGAACTGGCCCAGCGGGCGCATCCGGTCCGCGAAGACGGCCCCGACGTCCAGACGCTCGGCGAGGTCGTGGCGCACTCCTTCGGGCAGCGCGGCCACGACTACAGCCAGGCGACCTGGGACTCCTGGCGAGGCGACGACGGCAAGTGGGTCGTCGTGCTGAGCTGGAAGGCGGGCCGCTCGGACAACCGCGCGCACTGGTCGTTCGCGCCCGGCGCGCACGGCGGCACCGTGCAAGCCCTCGACGAGAACGCCGAAGTCCTGCTCAACCCCAACGCCTACCGCGCCCCGCGCACGGTCCGGGCGCTGGACCCCGGCAAGGAACCGGCCGTCCAGCCCACCCTCGATTCGGCCCCCGAAGAGCCGGTCGCGAAGGTGATCGACGCGCCGATCGCGGAACCCGAAGAAGAGACCGAGCCTCCACTTCCGGCTGACGAGCCGGAGGAAGTGGCCGAACCCGCTCCACGGGCGAAGGGGAAGAAGAACCACCCCATCGTTCCATCCTGGGAAGACGTCCTTCTGGGCGTCCGATCACAACGAGGTTGAATCCGCACGTAGTGGCCCCTTCCGGTGGAGGGGCCATTACGTGCGTCCGGGGACCTGCGCGATCAGGGATTTCGGCGCCACGAGGCAATACGCGTCGGTGACGATCCGCTCGATTTCGGCCCAGTCGACGTCCACGTCCAGCCGCACCCCGAGCCACCCCCGATGCCCCACATACGGCGGACGGAAGAACCGCTCCGGCTCGGCGCCCACCAGCTCCTCCTGCGCCCCCGGCGGCGCCGGGCACCAGAACGCGACCTTGTCGTCGTGATGACGGTCGGCGTACATGACGAACGTCTTCTTGCCGCGAACGAACCAGGTCGGCTCGCCGTGACTGAGCCGCTCGGAGGTCTCGGGCAGCGCGAGGCACAGCCGTCTGAGTGAATCGAGCGGGTCGCCGGTCATGGATCTCAGTATCGTCGGGCATCCTCGGGCCAGGGGGATACATGCAGGATTGGTACACACGCGCCGTCCGATTGCGTTTCCAGGTTTTCACCGGAACGCCGTATGCGCACGTCTCACCGATGGAATGGTGGATCGATCCCGACGCTCTCCGCGGTATCGCCCGAAGCCGCGGCTACGTCGAGATCGCACCGATGTTCCAGGGCTGCTTGAGCTTCCGATTCGCGCCGCAGCACGTCCCGCCGATCCCCGTCTTCGACGGGCCGGACAGACCGGACAAAGACCGCGAACGCTGGCTGCTGAACCACCTCAGCGGCGCTGACCGGGTTTGGATCAGCCTCAAGCACGCAAACCTCTCCGCCCGGCGTGTCGCGGAAGTCGCCGAGTCGGAAGGCCTGCGTGTCGCGGCCGACTTCACCGATCCGAGCGACCGGGTCCTCCTGCTCAGCCGGGATCCGTCACCGCCGCGGCTTCCCCTTCCCGCGCCCACGGGACTCCGGTTCCGCTACGCCTGGCTGAACTCCATCGCCCCCGTCTCCGTCCTCGTCCTCCTCGGCGCGGCGGCGGCGATCGCCGGAATGCCGTCGGACCACGAAGCCCCGATCGTCAGCCTCCTGTTCATGGCGGCCTTCGCCGGCGCCATCCCGGCCGCTTTCACCACCAGCCTGTTCCCGCGTACCACCCGCGTCGGCTGGCTGGCCCGGGAATTCGACGGCAGCCCGCACGTGCAATTCGCGATGCGCTCCTATCAGGTCCCCGCCGACCTGGTCGTGCAGATCGCCGCGTACCACGGTTATGAGCTTTACGGGCGGTCCGCGACACAGGCGGGCGGGCTGAGTCTCAATTTCTACAAACGCGCGTGACTCGGTTACCCTCGGCGCCGGGGAGGGTGATCGATGCACTACTTGTCGGCGGACGGGGTCCAGCCCGTCGAATTCGGTCTCGACTGGGCTTTCCGTCTTGGCACCTTGCGCTATCAGCGGTTCGACGGACAACCGGTCGTCCACGTCTCGCCCGTCGAATGGAACCTGGATCCGCGGATCATCCGGCAGGCCGCATACGACCGCTTCTACGTCGAGATACCGCCTCCCGACCCCGGTGTCCTCAGCTTTCAGTTCGCCCCGCAGTCCTTCCCCGGCACACCGTTCTACGACTACCCGTCGTCGTCCCCGGATCCTTCACGCGCCCAGTGGTTGATGAAGAAGATCAAAGGTGCCGACCAGGTGTGGATCAGCCTGCAGGACGCCAAGCTCAGCCGGCGGCAAGTCGCCGAATTCGCCGCTCAGGGACGAATGGGCGTGATCGCGGAATTCACCGACAGCAGTGACCGGCTCATGCATCTCAGCCGCACGCCGAACCCGCGACCTGGGAAACGACCGGGTTTCCGGCCGTATTCGTCGGGTTTCTCCACCGCGCTCGCCGTAACGACGATGGCCCTCGTGATCGCCGTGGGCACCGTCGGGGCCTACACCGACCACACCTGGCTGATCTTCGTCGTCCTGGCCATCGGGCTGCCGTTGATGGTGTTCAGTGTCCGCTGGATGAGCGTCGTGCCAAGGAGCGTCCGGGCACGCTGGCTGGCCGCCAGATTCGATGGATCACGCTCGGTACACGTTCACCCGGACGTGTTCGGTTTCACCGCGGAACTCGTCACACAGATCGCCGCTTCCCGCGGCTATTACTACACCGCGTGGGACAGAAAGCCGAACGGTCAACCGACGGAAATGGTGTTCGTCCGGGCGGACACCGGAACATCCGGGGGAACGGGCACGAACGATCGAACGTCGGACGACATGACGTGAAATGGTCTTAGGCTGCCGATCAAGCCGTACCAAAGGGGGGTACATGAGCGGGTACACGGTGAAGATCGCCGAGCTGGGAAAGCTCATCGGCGATCTGGAAACCGGGGCCGACCGGATGGCGGACGCGAACAGGAAACTCTCCGGTGGCGGCGCATGGGGCGCGCTGGGCAACGAGGATCTCGCGAAATCCGGAATGGACTTCGAGGAAGCCTGGGAATTCGGCATCGGCAGGCTGGGTGAGGCCGCGGAAGGCGTCACCGAAAGGCTGAAGAAGGCCCAGCAGAAGTACCAGAAGATGGAAGAAGAGTTCGGCGGGGACCTGAACAAGTTCGCGGAGCTGATCCCCGATCCCGCCGACGGCCCGCAGGGCGGTGGCACACCGAAACCCGGGGGCGCGCCCGACCCTTCACCGCGGTTCCCGCTGGGCGACGACGGCGGCCCGGTCGGCGGCGGCTACACCGGAGGAATCACCGACATCCTCGGCGGTGGCCGATGACCGGCGACCAGTACCCCGCGCTCGGCTTCGACCCGGCTCCCGGTGACGTCGGAGGTGTCGGCGATCTGGCCGAGAAGTACCGCGCGGTCAGCCGTGACCTCGCGGAGGCCGACACCATGCTGCGTCAGATCGTCACGAAGCAGGGAATCTGGACCGGCGAGGCCAGCGAGGCCTTCGCCAGGCGCCTGGGTCCGCTGCCCGAGTATCTCGACGGCGCGGCGCGCTCGATGGCGCAGGCCGCGTACGCGCTCGAAGGCTGGACACACGACCTCGGGGAGATGCAGCGCCGAGCAGCCGATCTCGAGCGGCAGGCCAAGGTCGCTGCCCAAGCAGCCGAGCAGGCTCGTGCCAATCCCGACTTCGCGCTGGCGAACCGGACGTTCACCGACCAGGAGTCCTTGCGGATCGCGCAGACTCTTCTCGACAACGCCGGACGACAGCTCCAGGCGGCCATCGACGGCTGCACGGAAATTCAAGAAGCCGCGAAGAAGCTTCTCGAACAGCACACTTCGGCCGCCGCGCGCGTCGCGGACCTGCTCCGGAAGGCGAAGGATCTCGCACCCGACGAGCCCGATCTGCTGGACGACGTCGTCGACGCGGTCACCGGAGTCGTCACCGACCTCGTGAACACGACCGCCGACCTCGTGGACGCGGCATGGGACCTCGTTCAGGACAACGCCGAGATGCTGTCCAAGATGTCCGACGTCATGGGGGACATCGGCAATCTGCTCGGCATCGCCAGCGATGTCATACCGCCTCCCGTCGGCGAGATCACCAGCATCGTCGCCGCGGGCTTCGGCGTGGCGGCCTTGGGCGGGCATTCCGTGGCGAAGAAGGCGGGCGCGGACGTCGCGCCCGAAACCCTGACCTTCGACGCGATAGGTGCGGCGACCTCCTTGGCAGGGCTCATCCCCGGCAATTCCGCCATGGCGACCAAGATAGCCACCGCCGCCGGGCTCGCCGGTTACGGCGCTCTCGGAGTCCAGACCGGCATGGACACCGCGGGGGAGATCCAAGGACGCAAGTTCGAAGGACCGATCGACGACTTCAAGAACTACTGGATCCCGAAGGACGGCGCCCAGTGGGCCGTGGCCGGTTCGTCGATCATCTTCGGCGGGGCGCCGCTGGCCGCGATGGCCATGGGCAACGCCATCGAGCAGGGCGCGGCCGAGGATCGCAAGAACGTCCAGGAACGCGCGGAAGACAAGGCATGGAGCTGATGAACGCGACCGGCCTCCGGATCGATCTGCCGCCCGGCTTCACCGGGATGCCGGTGACCGGCGACGACACGATGAACGCGCGATTCGCACTGGGTGTCGGCGAAAAGGTCGCCGCCGGCGCCGGGCGGTCCACCGAGGACTTCGCCGCCGCGTTGATGGCACTGACGCCCGAGCTGAAGGCGAACGGCGTGCGGGTGTTCGGCAAGTTCGCCGCGGGTGACGGCCCCGAGTACCTCGCCACGTTGTCACTGGCGGTGCTGCGCTGGCCGGACGCGGATCCGGAGATGCTGACCCTGCGGCGCACCGCGGTGGCCGACGCCTTGCTGGACGTCTACCGGAAGAAGCACCCGCGTGCCGACGCACGGGTGATCCGGTTGCCGATCGGTCCGGCGTTGGCCGCGGTCGTGGCGGGCGAGTACCGTCTGCCGCCCGAGTTCACCGGCCGCCCGACGGAGATCGTGCGCGCGCAGGCCAAGGTGGAGTACCAGATCCCGCTGCCCGACGGCGAGTCCCTGGCTGTCCTGGTGGTCGCCGCCGAGTCCGAAACAGGGTGGCCCGCGGTCGCCGAAGCCGCGTCCCGCGTGGCGCGCAGCCTTCGCCCGGGCACCACGGAGGAATGACCATGGCGGAACTCAGCAATCCCCGGCTGATCGAGGAAATGCGCTGGCAGCTGCGCGAGATCGAGGCACGCAAGGCCGAGAACGCCAAGGCGCTCGCCGCGGTGGGCGAGGTGACGGAGGTGGCCTCCCCCGACGAGATGGTGACGGTGACCGTCGGCCCCGGCGGGGTGATCGGCGAGGTCCGGCTCACCGACAAGGCGATGGCGTCGAGTGCGAGCGCGCTCGGTGACCTCATCACGGCGACCATCCGGCGGGCGCTGACCGGGGAGCCCGCGCCGCGGCCGAAGCGTCCGGCACCCGCGGAGGACGAACACGACGAGCCGATCGACACCGTTTTCGATCTTTAGAAGACGACGATCAGCACACCGATCCACGCGATCACGATGCCCGCGGCCGCGCCGAAGGAAGCCCACCGCACGATCGGCACCCGCCGCGCGAGCCACAGCGACGGCGTGATCCCGGCGGTCACGACGGCGGACGCGAGTAGCGCGAGCCAGCCGTGGGTCTCGCGCGCGAGGGTGTTCGCCAGTGCCAGCATCGCCACGACGACCACGGCCGCGGCGAACGCGGAGACGGTCAGCCCGGTCAGCCACGGTGTCGGTTCCCCGGCGGGGTCCGGCGTGCCGAAGAGCCGCCGCGCGAGTTCGTTGCGGGGCGTGGGGGCGGGTGGGTCGATGATGACGCCGTGACCGGAGACGGGATCGACGAACCGCACCGACGTGCCCATCGTGGCGGCGACCCGCTGGGCGAGCTGGCGGCCGCGCTGGGAGACCACGGAAGCGGCCTCGGTGCCGGTGCCGCCGACGGCGGACGCGACCCTGGCCCATTCGTGCAGCGCCTGAGCGAGATCCGAACCGATCGCGAGTGAATGCGGGTCCACTTCGCGCGCGCGTTCGCCGCCGGGACCGGCCAGCACCGCGCGTCCCTCACGGATCCGCAATTCCATGGGTTCTCCTCGTGATCGCTCGGGTGCTCACGATAGCGGTGGACGCGTCTCGTAGAACGCGATCGCGCCCGCCGTGGCGACATTCAGCGAATCGACGCCTTCCGGCATCGGGATCCGGACCGCGACATCGGCGGCGGCGATGGCCTCTTCGGTCAAGCCGGGGCCTTCCGCGCCCAGCATCAGCGCGACCTTCTCCGGTGTCTGGTCCCGTAACTGGCGCAGCGAAACGGAATCCGCACGAGGAGTGAGTGCCGCGATGCGGAAACCGCGTTCCCGCAGCAATTCCAGGTCGCCGGGCCAGGAGCCGAAAGTCGCGAACGGCACGCGCAGCACGTGCCCCATCGAGACGCGGACGCTGCGCCGGTACAGCGGGTCCGAGCAGCCGGCGCCGAGCAGGACCCCGTCGACGCCGAGCGCGGCCGCGTTGCGGAACAGCGAGCCGAGATTCTCGTGGTCACCGACACCTTCGAGCACCGCGAGCACCCGTGCGCCGTCGACGACCTCTTCGACCGTCGGCGGCGGGACCGGCCGGTCCGCGACGGCCAGGATGCCCCGGTTCAGGTGGAATCCGACCACGTCGGCCATCGTCTCGGCCGAAGTCACATAACCGGGGACGTCGACGCCGTCCAGGTCGCCGCCCAGTTCGCGGAATCGCCGTTCCACTCCGAGCAGGGAACGGACCGGATAGCGGGACTTGAGCAGCCGCTCGACCACGACGGTGCCTTCGGCGATCACAAAGCCACGCCCACCCGGCCTATCGGGACGCCGATCGGCTGTGGACAAGTCGCGGAAATCGTCGAGCCGCGGGTCGCCCGAGTCGTCGATGGTGATCAGTTCTGCCACCAGGAGAGTGTGTCATCCGCCCGCTGCGCGCCGTTTGCGTCCGATCGTCGAAGGGTAAATGGTACGAATGGATGTATTTTGCTGTCAGTTAACCCCTAGTGACAGAGAGCACCAGTTTGGCCGCTAGCCGGGCGACTGCGAGGCGTGAAACCGTTGGGCCGCCTGGCAGTCCCGCCTGGATCCCGCGGAGCGTGGCCAATGAGGAGCTCGACGAACATGGGTAAGAATCTTTCGGCGGACCCCTCCGAGCCGCAGGATCGCGGCCGCTATCGCCGGAAGGTCCAGCGCTGCCTCGACACCTTGGCCCGCATGCTCACCGACGGAAGTTTTTCCTTCCCGCGCAAGAACATCGGTCTTGAGGTCGAACTCAACCTGGTCGACGCGGAGATGCGCCCGTCGATGACGAACACCACGGTGCTCGAAGCGCTGAACGATCCGTCGTTCACCACCGAACTCGGCCAGCACAACCTTGAGCTCAACGTGCCGCCGCGGCCGCTGGCAGGCGAGTCCGCGCTGCAACTGGAGGACGACCTCCACGCGTATCTGGGCGCCGCCTCCCGCAAGGCCGAGGAATCCGGCGCCTCCCTGGCGATGATCGGCATCCTCCCGACGCTGCGGCACGAGCACTTCGACCAGAAGTGGCTGACCAACAACGCCCGGTATTCGCTGCTCAACGACCGGATCTTCGCCGCGCGCGGCGAGCGCACCGTGCTCTCGATGGAAGGCTCCCCGCTCCCCGGCCGTCAGCCCGAGCGGCTGCGCAGCTACTCCGAATCCATCCTGCCCGAGGCCGCCTGCACCTCCGTCCAGCTGCATCTGCAGGTCGCGCCGGAGGAGTTCGCGGCGCACTGGAACGCGGCGCAGGCGCTGGCGGGCGTCCAGGTCGCGGTCGGCGCGAATTCGCCGTTCCTGCTCGGCAAGGCGCTGTGGCACGAGACACGGATCCCGCTGTTCCTGCAGGCCACGGACACCCGGCCCGAAGAACTGAAGAACCAGGGCGTGCGGCCGAGGGTGTGGTTCGGCGAGCGGTGGATCACCTCGATCTTCGACCTGTTCGAGGAGAACGTCCGGTACTTCCCCGGCTTGCTTCCCGAGACCGACCGCGAGGATCCGATCGAGGCGCTGGACTCCGGGCAAGCCCCGAAACTCACCGAACTGCGGATGCACAACGGCACCGTCTGGCGCTGGAACCGGCCGGTCTACGACGTCGTCGACGGCCTGCCGCATCTGCGGGTGGAGAACCGCGTGCTGCCCGCCGGCCCGACCGTCGTCGACATGGTCGCGAACGCCGCCTTCTTCTACGGCGCGCAGCGGGCGCTCGCCGAGGCCGACCGTCCAGTGTGGACACAGATGTCGTTCCAGGCGGCCGAGGAGAACATGTACGCCGGAGCGCGACGGGGTTTCGACGCGCAGCTGTACTGGCCGGGTATCGGCTGGATCCCGCCGGACGAGCTGGTGCTGCGGGTCCTGCTGCCGCTGGCGCACGAGGGACTACGCCGATCGGATGTTTCGGACGAGGCGAGAGAGCGCTATCTGGGCATCATCGAGCAGCGGTGCCTCACCAGGCGGACCGGCGCGGCGTGGCAGCGGGAGTACGTCCTGCGCGCGGAGGAGCGCGGCGCCGAGCGCGAGACCGCGCTGAACCGGATGCTGGGCCGGTACCTGGAGCTGTCGGCCACCGAGACGCCGGTGCACACCTGGTCGCTGGAGGCTTAGAGTCTTCCTCCAGGGAGGTGGCTCGTGCCCAAGATCATCGGCCGGTCGCTGGAGGAGCACCGGCGCGAGGTCCGCAGCAGGGTGTTCGACGTCCTGCGCGGGCAGCTGTACGAGCGCGGATTCGACGCGATCACGCTCGCGGGGGTCGCCGCCGAAGCCGGCCTCGGCCGCACGGCGATGTACAACCACTTCCCCGACAAGGAAAGCCTGCTGGTCGCCTTCGTCGAGGACGAGGCGACCCGGTACGTCGAGCGGCTGACGGCGGCCGTCGCGACCGCGGACACCCCGGTCGAGAAGCTTTCGACGTTCGTCCGGCTCCAGCTGCGGGTGCTGGCCGAGTACCACCTGCCGCCGGGGACGGCGCTCGCTTCGGCGCTGGCACCCGCCGCGTACCGGCGGATCAGCGCGCACGCCGACCCCATCACCGGCCAGTTGCGCGAGATCCTCGCGGAGGGGGTGCCGGACGAGGATCCCGACGTGCTGATCCCGATGATCACCGCCGCGCTGGGCAGCCGTCAGGTCGTCGACGTGCCACCCGAACGGCTGGACGACGCGATCGAGGGAGCCGTCCGCTTCGTGCTCAGAGCGGTCGGGATGACCGAGAACCCTAAAAATTAGGGTAGCCTAACCCGCAGTTGTGCCTTACGCTCTTTCTGACAGCATGTCAGATCGATGCTTGGAGGCTCTGTCCATGCCGGTGACCACCGACGTCGAATCCGGGCCGTTCTCCGCGACCCTGCGCGCCTCCACCTTGCCCGCCCATGAGCGGGCCAACCACTCCGAGTACATGAACGCGCTGCTCGGCGGCGAGCTCACACGCGACGGGTACACGCGGCTGGCGATCCAGTACTACTTCATCTACCAGGCCATCGAGCAGGCCGCCGACAAGCTGGCGAAGGACCCGGTTGCGGGCAAATTCGTCTTCGAGGAGCTGCGGCGGCTGCCGAGCCTCGAACGCGACCTCGAACACCTCGTCGGCCCGGACTGGCGCGAGACCGTCCGGCCGCTGCCCTCGACGGAGCGCTACGCGCGGCGCGTGGCCGAGGCGTCGGACTGGTCCGGCGGGTTCGTCGCCCACCACTACACGCGCTACCTCGGCGACATCGCCGGCGGCCAGGTCATCCGGCGGCTGCTGGAGCGCAAGTACGAGCTCACCGAAGCGGGTTCGCTGTTCTACCACTTCGACCAGCTGGGCAGCGCGCCCAAGTTCCGGGACAAGTACCGCGAGCAGCTGAACTCGGCGCCATGGAGCGAGGACGAGCGCGCGCGGCTGATCGAGGAGGCCATCGTGGCCTTCGAGTGCAACATCGCGGTGTTCGACGAGCTGGCGAGCGAGCTGGACGAATACCGGGCCGCCTGACCTCGTGCCGGTCGCGGGGTAGGGCTGGCCCCACCCCGCGATCGGCGGCCCGCCGGATCCCTTCTCCCCGGGGAAATCCCTAACTTTCGGGGTATGTTCCGGATCGCGGCCACCGCCGCCCTGCTGACCGTCGCGACGGTCCTGAGTGCCCCCGCCGCCCAAGCGGCGACACCCGGCTCCGCCGTCGGCGTCTTCGACGAAATCCTTCCGCGAAGCCTTGCCGAGCACCACATTCCGGGTGCCGCCGTGGTGGTCGTCGAAGGCGGCAAGACGGTTTTCTCGGCGGGCTACGGAGTGTCCTCAGTGGACACTCAAGCCAAGGTGGACCCCGCGCGCACCGGGTTCCTCATCAACTCCGTCGGCAAGTCGATCGCCGCGACCGCCGCGATGCAGCTCGTCGAACAGGGCAAGCTGGCGCTGGACGCCGACGTCAACACGTACCTGAAGTCGTTCAAGATCCCCGAAACCTTCCCCGGTCGCCCCGTCACCCTGTTCTCGCTCCTGACCCACACCGCGGGTTTCGAGGACCGCGTGTACCGGATGTTCACGCCACGGGACGAAAAGCTGCCGTCGCTCGCCGAGCACCTCGCGAACGAGATGCCCACCCGCGTCCGCCCGCCCGGCGAGGTCGCCCTCTACTCGAACTACGGCTTCGCGCTGGCCGGACATCTCGTGGAACTCGCGTCCGGGCAGTCCTATGCGGACTACGTGCGGCAGCACATCTTCGAACCGGCCGGGATGAAGGACAGCAGCGTCGCCCAGCCCACCCCGGACGTCCCGCTCGCGACCGGCTACCGCTGGGACGGGTCCGCGCAGGTCGTCCCGCCCGCCAACTTCGGCCCCGAACCGCCCGCCGGTGACGGCAATGTCGCCACTCCGGCCGACATGGGCCGCTACCTGTCCGCGAACCTCGTCCCCGGCGTGTTCAGCCGCTCCTTGCTCGACCAGCTGCACGGCGCGCGGTTCCGCAACGACCCGCGACTGCCCGCGATGGGGTTCGGCTTCTCCGAGCGGTACCTGAACGGCCTGCGCATGGTGGAGAAGACCGGTGACTCACCAGGGTTCTTCAGCGTGCTGGAGCTGATCCCCGAGAAGAACATCGGTGTGTACCTGGCGTTCAACGGCGGCGCGTTCTCCGGCGACGCCGCCGCGGTGACCGCCGAGGTGCTCAAAGCCTTCGTCGACCGGCTCCGGCCCGCCACTCCCGTCCCTGCTCCCGTGCCCCTGCCGGGGGACGTTTCACGGTTCGAAGGCACTTACAACAACACCCGGTTGGACTACGACAGCTTCACGAAGGTCCGTGCGCTCGCGGGCGGCGTCACGGTGACCACCGACGGCGACGGCGCGCTGACGACGTCCGGTCTCGGCGAAAGGACCCGGCGCTGGACGCAGACCGAGCCCGGTCTGTTCACCGACGCGGCGGGCGAACGGCTCGCGTTCCGTGAGTCCGGCGGCGAGATGTTGCTCTTCGCGGGCGACGACCCGAACTCCTCCTACGAACGCACGTCGTGGCTCGGATCGCCCTCCACGCACCTGCTGATCCTCGGTATCGCGCTGCTGCTCCTGCTGGGCGCGCTGGTGTGGTGGCCGATCCGTGCGTTCGTCCGGCGAGGCCGTGAGCGGAACCCGTCGGGCGCCCGGTTCGCGACCGTCGCCGCCTGGTCCGCGGCCCTCACGGTCCTGCTGTTCACAGGCGGTTTCGCGCTCCTCATGAGCGATCTGAGCGCCGCCGCCGTCGCGCTGACGTCCGGGCACTCCCCCTTGCTGAGCATCACCCTGCTCCTGCCGAACGTCGTCCTGCTCCTGACCGGCGCGGCCGTCGTCTGCACGGCGCTCGCGTGGCTCCGCCGCTGGTGGACCACCCCCGCCAGGATCACCTACACGGTGGTTTCCGTGGCCCTGGCGGCCTTCCTCGGGGTGCTCGCCTCCTATCACCTGGTCGGGTTGCCCTACCTTGCTTGATGACCGCCGTCACATCGCCTTGACCTCCAGCTAACTGGAGCTAGCAGGGTGGGTTTCAGGCGGTGGTCCCAACGGGTACAGCCGCTACGAACGGGTCGTTCCACCTGGGGAGAAACGCGGCGCCCCCGGTCGCCGCAAACGGGTGAAGACGACTAAGTTCGTCCTTGGAAACTTGTGTCGAAGACAGAAGGAGGGCCGATGGCCCGCTACGTGCTCCCCGATCTCGACTATGACTACAGCGCTCTGGCGCCGCACATCTCGGGCGAGATCAACGAGCTGCACCACAGCAAGCACCACGCGACCTACGTCAAGGGCGCGAACGACACGCTCGACAAGATCGCCGAGGCCCGTGAGGCCGGCAACTTCGGCGACATCGTCGGCCTGCAGACCACGCTGGCGTTCCACCTCGCCGGGCACGCCAACCACGTCGTGTGGTGGAAGATCCTCTCCCCGGAAGGCGGCGACAAGCCGACCGGCGAGCTGGCCTCCGCGATCGACGAGGCGTTCGGCTCCTTCGACAAGTTCAAGGCGCAGTTCACCGCGGTCGCCACCACGATCCAGGGCAACGGCTGGGCCGCGCTCTCCTGGGACCCGATCGGCAAGACGCTGATCACCCAGCAGCTGCGTGACCATCACAACAACCTGGTCCTCCCGACCACGCCGATCCTGCTGGTCGACGTGTGGGAGCACGCGTTCTACCTGGACTACAAGAACGTGAAGCCGGACTACGTCAAGGCGCTCTGGAACATCTTCAACTGGGCCGAGATCTCCAAGCGGTTCGACAACGCCGTCGCCGGTGGCAACGGCCTGCTGCTCGGCTGACCTCTCGCCACGAAGCGGGGCTCTCCTTCCGGGAGGGCCCCGTTCTTGTTTTCCGCCTTGACCTCCAGCGGAGTCGAGGTGTGAAGGTGGACGCATGGACGTCGCCGCATACCTCGACCGCCTCGGGCTCGGCCGTCCCGCCGTCGCGGACGTCGCCGCGCTGCGGACGCTGCAGGACCGCCACCTCGCGGTGGTGCCGTTCGAAAACCTGAGCATGCACCTCGGCGAGCCGATCGTCCTGGAGACCGGGGCCCTGTTCGACAAGATCGTGCGCGGGCGCCGCGGCGGCTTCTGTTACGAGCTGAACGGGCTCTTCGCGGCTTTGCTGCGGGAACTGGGGTTCGACGCCGAGCTGAGGTCGGCGAAGGTGTTCCGGCCGGACGGCACCCTCGGACCGCCGTTCGACCATGTGGTCGTCCACGTCGAGCTGGACGAACCTTGGCTGGCCGACGTCGGTTTCGGCCGGTTCAGCCGGTTCCCGCTGCGGCTGGCCGCCACCGAGGCGCAGGCCGACCCGGAGGGTGAGTTCCTGTTCCTCGACGCGCCCCACGGGGACATCGACGTCCTACGGGACGGTGATCCCCAGTACCGGATCGAGCGGCGGCCGCGGGACCTGGACGAGTTCGTCCCGACGGCGTTCTGGCAGTCGACGTCGCCGGACTCGCCTTTCACGCAGGGGCCGACCTGCTCGCTGCCGACCAGGCACGGCCGGATCACGCTGGCGGGTGACAAGTTGATCGTCACCACCCACGGCGTCCGCGAGGAGACCGGGCTTTCGGGTGATCAGGAGATCCTGGACGTCTACCGGAAGGAGTTCGGGATCCGACTCGACCGGGTGCCTTGACCGAATCGGCCTGGTCATCGACCATGAACCCTCCGGAATGAACGAAGCCCCGCCTCCGGGGGTGACCCGGTCGCGGGGCTTCGTCCGTTCCCGAACTGACTGCCGCTCCCACCACGAAGCGGACATGTATGAGGTTAGCCTAACCTCATCTACCCCGACAAGGGGTTCGGCCGAGAGATGCCGATCTCACCCTTCCGGGTGACGGCACACTGGTCTCCATGAGTCTTCTGAGCGGCAAGGCCGTGGTCGTCACCGGCGCCGGACAGGGCCTGGGCAGGGCTTTCGCCCACCACGCGGCCGCACAGGGCGCGGCGGTCGTGGTGAACGACGTCGAAGCGGGGCTCGCGGACGAGGTCGCGGCGGAGATCCGCGCACTGGGCGGACGCGCGGTGGCTCACCACGGCTCAGTCGCCGACGCGGAACTGGCCGCCGGACTGATCGACCAGTGCGTCACCGAATTCGGCGGACTCGACGGCCTGGTCAACAACGCGGGAGTCAACTATCGAGCCGATCCGTGGGCGGACGACCCGGCGCTGATGCGCGAAGTGGTCGAGGTCAACGTGCTCGGCCCGCTGTTCTGCGGGACCGCGGCGGCGAAAGTGCTCCGCGAGCAGGGCGGCGGCGTGATCGTGAACATCGGTTCCGGCTCGATGATCGGCCAGCGGCGCGCGGCCGCGTACTCGGCGTCGAAAGGCGCCGTCGCCTCCATGACCGCCTCGTGGGCGGCCGACCTGGCCGAGCACGGCATCCGGGTCAACGCCGTCGCGCCGGTGGCCTGGACGCGGATGGCCCGGAACGACCCGACCGTCGTCCAGACCCCGGAGCACACCCCGGAACGGGTGGCGCCACTGGTGACGTACCTGCTCAGCGACCTGTCGGTGGGCGTCACCGGGCAGATCCTCCGGTTTCGCGGCGACATCCTGTGCGTCCTTCGGCAGACCGCGATCAAGGACCCCGTCCTCGAACGGGCCGGCTGGACCGTCGAAGACATCGCGGACGCGGTGGGCGGCGATCTGCGGGAGGCGCTGGAGCCGCCGCCGTCGGCCAGGTGGAGGTGAAGCGGCACTGTGGTCGTCCATGAAGGATTTGGGGCGTTGAGCGTCCCAAATCCTTCATGGACGCGAGGGCTTAGCGCGGCGGTCACTGGAAGAGCCGAGTTAGAGAAATCCGAATCGTCTGAGCCCGGATACGCGAAACCCGGCCCACCCACCGTCCGGAAGGCTGCCGGGTCCACTTCGCCGGTCTATTGACCAGCGCTGACCGGAGTTTACCCCCGCGGATCCATCCATCGGGTTGGCGTTTCGCCGGACAGCGGGCGCACGACGGGCTAGCTTCACCCCGTGGCCACCCCGAACGACTACCGCGCCATCGCGCGCAGGACCGACCGTCCGATGTGGATCTGGGCGGGCTGCGCGCTGGTCAGTGTCCTGCTGCTGTTCGGTGTGGGCATCGCCGTCGCGATCACCCTGCTGAGCCGGGACGACACCGAGACCGGCGCCGAACTCCCCGAAGTCTGGCCGTCCGCACGGGCACAGGCGCTCCGGCCGGTCCAGATGCCGACGGGCGAGATGATCGCCGCGCTGACGGACGAAACCGGCGCACAGGTGCTGTGCCAGGCGATCCCGGAACAGCGCTGGGAGGAGATCCTCGGCGGCCGCACGCTGCGGGAGGCGACGACCGCCTGTCACGCGATCACCACGAAATTCGACGTCAGCGTGCAGATGGTCCCCGCGCTGCCCAAGGACACGAGCCGGGGTATGCCCACGAAGACCGCGGTCGCCGGCAAGCTCGCGGTCGTCGCCACGGACAAGGACGGCACCAGTCTGAGCGTGGAGCTCGTCGAGGTCGCGCCGCACAACGGTGCCACGCCGGTGCTGCACGTGACGTTCCGCAGCAGGATCGTCAAGAGCCCCGAAACCGAACAGAAGGCGAGGACACTCGCCGAAGCACTGATCGCCGGCGTGACGCCGCCGGGGCCGAAGTTGCCGAAAATCGGCAAGGACGGCGAGATCCCCCTGGAGAAGACCGAACCCGGCCCGATCAAGGACCGGCCGCTCCCGGTGATCTCGTGGCTGCTGTGCGGAGAACTCGGCCGCGCGCTCGGTGTGCCCGCCGACAACGCGAAGCCGACGTTCTTCGCCGCGTGCGAACTGAACGGCGTGACCGCGGACTACAGCGAACGGTCCACCGCCGTCGCCCCGACCACGACGATCGCCGGGTTGCCCGCTCAGATCGACGAACGAGGCGTCGTCGTGCAGCTCGCCGGCGATCCGGCCGGGCAGACGCTGAAGTTCAAGGGCACCGGCGACCTCCAGGCGATCGCCGAAAAGATGGTGCCGCCGCTGCTCGGGCGTTAGGCGCGGTAGTTCGACAGGAGGTCGCGGAGCAGGGTCTCGTACGCCTTCCGCTCGAACCGGGCGCCGGTGAACCGGTACTCCTCCGGGTCGTCGAACGGCTCGTAGTCGGTTTGCCAGCCGAAAGCCCGCCATTCGACCACGTCGTCACCGAAGACGACCTCGACGCTGTACCCGCCGCAGCCGAGATCGCCGCACAGTGGACACACCAGCAGCGCGACCCGGCCATCGTCGAAATCGCCCGGAAGGCGGCCCAGGAGACGGCGAAGCAGCGCGACAGCGGACTCGCGCCACCTGTCGTCGTCCAGGAACAGCGACGTCCGCTGCTCAGCGGGAACCAGCGTGCGCAGCGCGACGCCGTCGATCGTCCAGTCCAGGAACCGGGCCTCACCGGTCACCGACGGCTCGACGCCGAGTCTGTTCACACCCGCTCCCGCTTCAGCACCCGCAGCCCGTTCCCGAACCGCCGCACCGGCAGGCTCACCCCGCCACGCCGGATCAGCACGACGGCGCACGCTATCGCGGCGAGCGCCGAGACCGCGCCGCCGATGTAGAACGGCGAGCGGCCGCCGAAGGCGTCGGCCATCCAGCCGGTCATCGGGCCGCCGATGGGGTTGCCGCCGATCAGCACCAGCACGTACAGGCCCATCACGCGGCCGCGCATCTCCGGGCTGACCGCGGTCTGCACCAGCGCGTTCGCCGTGTTCAGGAAGGTGATCGTGGCGAAGCCGAGCGGGATCAGCGCGAGGCCGAAGGTCAGGTAGGTCGGCATGAACGCGGTGATCACCTCGAACGCGCCGAGCAGGAACGCCGAGATCAGCAGCAGCCGCACCCGAGGACCACCGCGGCTGTTGCGGCGGGCCGACATCAGCGCGCCGGTGAAGGTGCCGACGGCGACCAGTGTCGACAGCAGGCCGTAGCCGTCGGCGTCGGTGTGGAAGACGTTCGCGGCGACGATCGGCAGCGACGTGAAGTACGTGATGCCGAACGTGCTCACGAAGAACACCAGCACCATCACGGTCATCAGGTCGCTGCGCCGCCGCACGTACCGCAGCCCCTCGACGAGCTGCCCCTTCTCGCGCGGGATGGCCGGGCCGCGGAAGAGCTTGTCCGGGTTCATCATCACCAGCGCGGTGATGACGGCGCCCGTGCTGACCGCGTTCGCCATGAACAGCCAGCCGGTGCCGACCCAGGTGATCGCGAAACCCGCGATGGCCGGGCCGACGATACGGGCCATGTTGAAGATCGAGGAGTTGAGCGCGACGGCGTTGGTGACCTTGTCCCTGCCGACCATCTCGGCGACGAACGACTGCCGCGCGGGCACTTCCAGCGACGCCGTCACGCCGAGGGTGAAGCAGAGCAGGTAGACGTGCCAGAGCGCCGCGATCCCGCTCAGATCCAGCGCGCCGAGGACGACCGCCTGCGCCAGCACGGCGATCTGGATGCCGATCAGCAGGCGCCGCTTGTCGACGCGGTCGGCCAGCACCCCGGCCCACAGCGAGAGGAACAGCGTCGGCAGGAACTGCAGGGCGACCGCGATGCCGAGCGCGATCGGGTCGTTGCCGCTGAGGGTGAACACCAGCCAGTCCTGCGCGATGCGCTGCATCCAGGTGCCGATGTTCGAGATGACCTGGCCGGTGAAGAAGAGCCGGTAGTTACGGACCTTCAGCGAGGAGAACATGCTCCCGCGCGGCTTCTCGGGCGCGGGAGGCGGTGGTGGAGCGGGTTCCCGGGTAACGGTGGTCTTCGAAGGACACTGTGTTTCGTTACCCGTGGTCGTCACCGCTGTTAGTTCCCCGCCATCCTGTCGATGATCTCGGAGGCGCGAGAGAGCACTTCACGTTCTTCGGCGCTCAACTCCGCCAATTGCTTGTCCAGCCAGATCTCCCGCGCGGTGATCTGCTCGATCACGTAGGCCCGGCCGCGGCCGGACAACTCGACGATGGCCTGGCGGCCGTCCGTCGGATGCGGCCTGCGCTCGACGTAACCCATCTCCTCGAGCGCGGCGATCACCCTCGTCATCGAGGGCGGCTGGACGCCTTCCTTCGCGGCGAGCTGACCGGGGGTCAGCGCACCGCATTTGTGCAGCGTCGACAACGCGGACACCTGGGTCAGCGAGATGCCGTCACCGGCACGCTGGGCCCGCAGCCGTCGATTCAGCCGCACCACCGCGAGACGCAGGCGGCTCGCCAGTGAGCGCTCGTGCGTGTCTCCGGACATATAGTTAGCATACCTCACGATCGGATCAACGGCCCGTGAGATCGCCCACGGGTGGCATAACCGCAGGTCAGCTGAACGCGGCTTGGATGGGGCCGACCGCGAAGTAGGCCACGAACATCACCGCGATACCCCACATGAGCGGGTGCACACCCTTGGCCTTGCCGGTGACCGCGCGGATGACGACGTAGCTGACGAAGCCGGCGCCGATGCCGTTGGCGATCGAGTAGGTGAACGGCATGACCACGATGGTCAGGAACGCGGGCAGCGCGACGGTGAAGTCGGCGAAGTCGATCTCCTTGACCTGGCTCATCATCAGCGCGCCGACGACGACCAGTGCCGGAGCGGCGGCCTCGACCGGGACTACCTGATAGAGCGGGGTCAGGAACATGGCCGCGATGAAGAGCACCCCGGTGACGACGTTCGCGAGCCCGGTCCTGGCGCCCTCGGCGATGCCGGACGCGGATTCGACGAACACGGTGTTCGAACTCGACGACGCGAAACCTCCCGCCACCGCGGCGGTGCCGTCGACGAACAGGGCCTTGCCGACGTTCGGGAGCTTGCCGTCGGGCGGGAGCAGGCCGCCTTCCTTCGCCAGGCCGGTCATCGAGCCCATGGTGTCGAAGAAGTCCGCCAGCACCAGGGTGAACACCAGCAGCACGACGGTGATGATCGGCAGCCGCGTCCAGGCGCCGAAGGAGATGTCGCCGACCAGCGAGAGGTCCGGCACGCCGAGGACCTGATCGGGCAGCGCCGGGTAGCCGAGGTTCCAGCCCCGCGGGTCGACGCCCTTCGACGGGCCGACCTTGGTGATCGCCTCGATGACGATCGCCAGCACGGTCGAGGCGAGGACACCGATCAGGATCGCGCCCTTGACCCGCTTCGCCACCAGGATGCCGGTGATGAGCAGGCCGACGACGAACACCAGCGTCGGCCACGACGCGATCGAACCGTTGATGCCCAGCCCGACCGGCACGGTCGTCTTCGCGTCGTCCGGGACGCGGCGAACGAAACCGGCGTCGACCAGGCCGATCAGGCAGATGAACAGCCCGATGCCGACCGCGATCGCGGATTTCAGCGGCGGCGGCACGGCGTTGAACACCGCCGTGCGGATACCGGCGAAGACCAGCAGGACGATGACCAGGCCTTCGATCACCACCAGGCCCATCGCTTCGGGCCAGGTCATCTGGGAGGCGAAGGTGACCGCGATCAGGCTGTTGATGCCGAGCCCGGTGGCGATGGCGAACGGGTAGTTCGCGACCAGCCCCATGATGATCGTCAGCACCCCGGCGACCAGCGCGGTCACCGCGGCGACCTGCGGGACGGGGAGGATGTTGCCGAGGACGTCCTTGTGCGCGCCCGCGTCGTCGGCGGAGAAACTGCCGAGGATCAGCGGGTTCAGGACCACGATGTAGGCCATCGTGAAGAAGGTGACGACCCCGCCGCGGATCTCACGTCCCGGTGTCGAGCCGCGCTCGCTGATCTTGAAGAACCGGTCCAGTGTGGACCGGGTGCGCTGCTCCGCCATCGCTTACCACCCTTCGCCCGTTGCCGGGTACCCTTCCCCACGTGGGCGAATCGATCAATTCCGGGGAAGTAAACGGTTCATTGCGGCCAACGCCGGAACTGCCGAAGCGGCTGACCGACCTGACGCCGGTCGTGATCGTAGGTACCTCGCTCTGGGCGGTCGCGACCGTGGTCCTGTTCTTTGTGACCGACGGCATCTGGGTGCAGACCGCGTTCTCCGGCCTCGTGCTCGGCTTCATCGGTCTCGCGATCATCGCCTGGCAGCGCGCCGCCGCCCGCCGGGGCTCGAAGGGCGCCCAACGCTTCTAGGACCGCATTCAGAGGACTAAACGCGTCAGTTGAGCAGGGCCGAAGGCGAGGGGTCTTCGAGCAGGGCCGTGAGGACGTGCCGGTCGGCCCATCGGTCCGTCGCCCAGGCGAAGGCCCGGCCGAGGCCTTCGGGGGTGTCGGCGGCGTGCAGCCTGCCGTCGGACCACCAGGCGACGTCGTGCTCCGCGTCCTCGAAGGTCACCGTCAGCGCCTCGTGCAGCAGCACCCCGCCGTCGGGCAGTTCGACGCCCAGCTGATCGGCGGCCAGCCGGAGCGCGGAGAGCTCCGTCCACGGCACGAACTCGCCGTCTTCGGTGACCTTGGCGTCGAGACCGCTCGCCACGGGCAGGTCCAGCAGTTCCGCCAGCGCGGCGGCGCCGCTCGCCGCGACGACCATCCGCTCCGGCGCCAGCACGGCCGCGAACCACGGCACGTCGAGCACGACGGCGTCGCGAGCGTCGACGGCCGAACCGTCCGCGGCGCGAACGCGATCCGGCGGCGCGACGTCCACTGTGTACTCGGCGAGGGCCGCGTGCGCCTGGGAAGCGAGTCCAGGACTCACCTTGCGCTCGGGATCACCCAGCCGCTCCAAGAGATCTTCGACGTCTTCGGCGTCGGCACCCAGCTCTGTCCGGACGCCGACGGCGAGCAGGATCTCCTTGCTCAGCCCCGAATCCGGGACGACGTCGTAGAGCCCGGCCAGCGCGGACGCTTCCGGCATCCGCCAATCGAGCGGCGCGTGCCCGTCCAGGAGCGCGTACCGCGCGAGCCACCAGCCGGTATGCCCGCCGGGTTCGGTGAGGGCACGCCAGGTTTCGGGGCGGGACGCGAGCAACCGCAGCGCCTCGGGCCAGGCGTCGTCGCCGACGAGGTCGAGATCGCGCACGGCGAGCACCCGTGACGGCGGGTGCTCCAGCGAATCCCACCAGTCGTGCTCTTCGGGCAGACCGTGCTCGGGTTCCAGCGGTTCGTCGTCGGCGATGATCGCGAAGGAATCCAGCACGCCGACCGCGACGAGCGTGGCCGCCGGCCAATCCTCGGCGAATTCCTCGTCCAGTACGGACAAAGCGCCGTCTTCTTCGAACACCTCGGGATCGAAGATGTCGCCCAGCGGCGACGTGGGCAGGACGAGTTCGTCCGCGCGCCGCCAGCCGTCCTCGCTCGGCAGGGCCAGCGCACCCGCCCACTCGGGGGCTTCGTCGCCGACCTCGGCGATCAGGCGGAGCACCGCGCCCGCGAGGGCCGTACCGTCCAAACCGGACCGGACGTCTTCGACACTGCGTTCGACGGCGGCGCTCAGCGCGTCGGCTTCGAGCAGGTCGCTCGCCTCGGCGTGCTTGGCTCCCAAGCGTTCCAGCAACGGGTGCGCCGCGGCCGGGTGTACGAGCCGCAGGCCGATGATGTCCACATCGGACAGAAGTTCGAGTAGTTCCGCCGAGCCACCGACGAGCAACGCGTCGCGGACGCCGGGCAAGGTACGGCCGTCCGACATCGGCACGGGCAACGCGCCGAGGTCGTCCTTGGTGAGGTCGTGCGCTTCGAGTGCCGGCAGCAGCACGTCGTAGAGCGAACGCCACCACGAGGGCTCGCGCTGCGCCCCGGTCAGCAGGTCGACGGCCTCGGCGGGCGAAAGCGACTGCGCGCCGACGGCGCGAAGGTCCACACCGGACAGTGAAATCAGCCCGGGCACGAGGTCTGTCAGCAGCGGCGCCAGCCCCGGCACGTCCACCGACAGGACACGCGCCTGACGCCCCGGCAAGTCGTCACCCGCTTGCGCGGGAAGCCAGGGCGAGTCGGCGAGATTTTCGAGGATGGCTTCGCGCAGCGTTCCGTCCACAGTGGAACGCGGGAAGTCCGCGCCGGGCACGAGCGCCAGCCGTTCCTTGCCCGGCAAGGAACGGACGAGTTCGACGTACTCCCGCGCGGCGTTCTTCAAGGCCGCCGTCAGCTCGGGACCCGGCAATGCGCGGCGACGGGACGGCTCGATCGGCAACGTCGCGATCAGCCTGGCGGGCAGGGAAAGCTCGTCATCGGTGGGAGTCGGCGCGTGCAGGACGTCGTCACCGAGCGGCCGGGGCGAACCGGACCCGTCCAGCGGGACGGCCCAGACGACGTCGCCGCGATGGACCTGCCAGTGCTCGGAACCGTCCGGCGACACGAGCTCGACGACGCCGTCACCGAGCTCGGACCGGCGCCAGGCACCGCCTTCGACCTCGATGCTTTCGAGCCAGGACAAGGTGAGCAGGAGATCGCCGATGTCGTTCTTCAGGTCCGCCAGCAAGGCCTCGCTGTCGACGCCCTCACGCAGCGGGAGCCGGACCTCGGTGGTGAAGCCTTCGGGCACGGGAGGTTCGGCTTCGGCGACCGGCCACGGAAGCCGGAGCACGGGAACGTCACCGCTGCGACCGGCTTCGGCCCGCGTGCGTTCCGCGGAGAAGGCGACCCCACCGGTCACCGAGACGATCCTCGGCTCGGCGGAAACCGTGAGCACGGCGGCGAATCCGACGCCGAAGCGGCCGACGGTCTCCTCGCCCTTGCCGGAAGCGCGAAGGGAGGCAAGGGATTCGACACCGCGGGCGTCCAAGGGCGCGCCCGTGTTGGCGAACCTCAGCTCACCGTCCACGACGGACACCCGGAGCCTGCCGCGTTCACCGGCGGCCAGGGCGGCGTCGGCGGCGTTCTGGGCCAGCTCGACGAACAGCCGGTCACGGTAGCCGCCGACACGAAGGTCGTTCTCGGTGTTCGTGTCCTCGGTGAACCTCGTCGGCGAATCCGCCCACGCCCGCAGGACGGCGGCGCGGAGCCGCTCGGTGCCGAACGGGTCAGTGCTCACTGGCGCTTTCGGCCTCGGGCTCGACCTCCGGCTGGACCTCGGCGGTCTCCGGCGTCTCGGCCACCGGGGCCTCGGACTCGTCGACGACCGTGGCCTCGGCGGGCTCGGGCTCCGGCTCGGCGGGGGCCTCCGGCGCGGGCTCGAAGTCGATCAGCGAGTCGTCGTAGACGAGTTCCGCCACCGGCACCGACGAGGTCACCTCGACCTCGATCTCGGAATGCGCGCCGCAGCCGTACTCGACGTCGACGACGTGACCGTCCGCCGGGGAGATGTCGTTGGTGCACGCGCCGAAGGCCGCGCTGAGCGACCCGGCGAGCGGCACGAAGAACCCGCAGCTCCCGCAGACGTCCGGCGCGCTGCGCGCCATGTCCGACCGCGGGCCGAACTCACCGCTGTGCCAGCGGGCGGCGGCGTCGAGCCTGCCGTGCCGAGACAGCACGTGGACCCGCCCGAGACCGGCCTCCATGGCGACCGCTTCGACCGCGGGGTCGTCGGACTCCAGGTACGCCGGGACGAGCCGCGGGTCGTCCTTCTCCACCGGGAAGATGTCGCCGACGCCGAGGTCGCCCGCCTGGACGCGGCGATCCCACGGCACCCACGCCGGGGCGACGCGCGCTTCCGGACCGGGGATCAGCACGACCTCGCTGACCGTGATCGGCTCTTCCTCGCCGGCGAGCGCGACCGTGACCGACCAGCGCCAGCCTCGATAACCCGACACGGTCGCCTCGAACAGGTGGCTCGCGGAAACCGCGTCCTCCCGGTCCACGCCGACGTGCGCGCCGACCTGTTCGGCACCGGCGTCCTCCAGCACCGCCGCACGGGCGAGATCGACCGCCTCGGCGAGTTTGCGCTGGATGGAGCCGTCGTCCAGGGTCAACAGCAGGGTCATGCCCCCATTCTGCCGCACGCGATATCGCGGTCCGTGTCAGGCTGTCCGCGTGCGCACGCCGATGACCATGTCGCTCCTGCTGGCCGCCGTCCTCGGTGGCTGCGCCGCCGCGCCGGTGAGCGACGCCGCCCCGCCCGCGCCCGAGAAACTCGAGGTGCGGGTGCTCTCGACGCTTCCTCACGACCCGGCCGCCTTCACCCAGGGCCTCGAGTTCTCCGGCGAGACGCTGTACGAGGGGACCGGCCTGGTCGGGAAGTCGTCGATGCGGGCCGGGCCCGCGGGTGCGGCGCCGTCGGTCCGGCAGGACCTGCCCGGCCTGTTCGGCGAGGGCATCACCGTGCTGGGGCCGACGGCCTGGCAGATCACCTGGAAGGACGGCGTCGCGATCGAACGCGACGCCAAGACGCTGGCCGAGCTGAGGCGCGTGACGTACACCGGCGAGGGCTGGGGGCTGTGTCACCGCGACGGGCAGTTGGTGATGAGCGACGGGTCTTCGAAGCTGACCTTCCGCGACCCCGTGACCTTCGCGCCGACGGGCGGCGTCGGTGTCGGCCGTGACCAGCTGAACGAACTGGAATGCGTTGGCGGCTCCGTGTACGCGAACGTCTGGCAGACCGACCGGATCCTGCGGATCGACGCCGCGACCGGGCGCGTGACCGGCGAGATCGACGCTTCCGGGTTGCTCGCTCCCGAGGAACGGAGCTCCGCCGACGTCCTCAATGGCATCGCGGCGGTGCCGGGGACCGACGAGTTCGTGCTCACCGGCAAGCTCTGGCCAAGGATGTTCCGCGTGAAATTCGTCCCGCCCGCCTAGAAAGCAGTGGTGAACGCGCGAAGCGAGACCCGCGTAAGGCAGGATTGAAGCGTGGGAATCTTCGGCTCGAACTCTGGACCCGACGGCACGCCTTCCGGCAGGCCGGGCAAGGAGCGTGGCCGCAAGAGCAAGCGGAAGTGGACGCCGGAGCCGGGAGCCGCCCAGGCGCGCGACTGGTCCGCCCCGCCGCCGACCCGCGTCGACCAGCAGCCGGTGCCGCCTCGCGCCGCCCGTCCCCAGCCCCAGTACCAGCCGCATCCGGCCGGGCCGACCGCCGACGAGGCGCGCACCAGCGCGATCCCGATGGGGCACCACCAGCCACCACCACCGCCGCCCCCGCCGAGGACCCCTCCCCGCGGCGCGCGGCCGTATCCGGATCCCTCGCAGCGGCAGACCGAACCCGTCCGGCGTCGTCCGGGCGGGTTCTACGACGAGCACCCGCCGGGCAGCGGCGAGTACGAGCACTACGACACCGGCGGTTACGCGGGTGAGCCGCGGGTCGCCCAAGAGCAGCCGCACGAGCATCCGACGACCGCTGCCCCGCCGCGCGCGGGCTCCCTGCCGAAGATGCCGAAGAAGATCACGGTCACCCGGGTCGCGGCGATGCGCAGCCGTCAGCTGACCGGACAAGCCGTCGGCGCCTTCCAGCGCGCGACGAAGGCGGACGGCGCCGACAAATCGGGCCTGACTTCGCTGACGTACGCGGTGATGCTGAACTACGCCAGCGACGCCGCCATGGCGATCGCGCTGGCCAACACCTTGTTCTTCGCCGCCACCAGCGGGGAGAGCAAGGGCAAGGTCGCGCTCTACCTGCTCATCACGATCGCCCCGTTCGCGCTGGTCGCCCCGGTGATCGGCCCGGCGCTGGACAAGATCCAGCGCGGCCGCAGGCTCGCGATGTGCGTGTCTTCGGCGGGCCAGGCGCTGATGGCGATCGTGATGGCGCTGCACTTCGACGACTGGCTCCTGTACCCGGCGGCGCTGGGCATGATGGTGCTCTCGAAGTCGTTCACCGTGCTCAAGGCTGCCGTGACCCCACGGGTGCTGCCGCCGGAGATCACCCTTTCGAAGACGAACGCGCGGCTGACCGTGTTCGGCCTGGTCGCCGCCGGCGCGTTCGGCGCGCTGGCGAGCGGGGTCAACGCGATCTGGGGCTCACAGGGCGCGCTGTGGTTCACCATGCTGATCTGTGTCGCCGCCGCGGTGCAGTCGATGCGCATCCCGTCCTGGGTCGAGAAGACCGAGGGCGAGGTGCCGGCGTCGCTGTCCGCGCATCCCGAGCGGCGGGTCAAGAAGCAGCGGCAGCCGATGGGACGGCAGATCGTCGTCTCGCTGTGGGGCAACGGCACCGTCCGCGTGCTGACCGGATTCCTGATGATGTTCTCCGCGTTCGCGGTGAAGGCGCAGGCCGAAGGCAGCGGGCAGAGCCCGTTCGACCAGCTGCTGCTGCTCGGCATCATCGGCGCCGCGGCCGGTGTGGGCGGGTTCCTCGGCAACGCGCTGGGCTCGCGGCTGCACTTCGGCAAACCGGATCAGGTGATCCTGGCCTGTGTCGGAGCCTGTCTCGGCATCGCGATCATCGCCACCGTGGCGGCGGGGCTGGCGACGGCGGCGATCGTGGCGCTCGTCGGCGCGACCGCGAGCGCGCTGGCGAAGATCAGCCTCGACGCCGTCATCCAGGAGGACCTGCCGGAGGAGTCGCGCGCGTCGGCGTTCGGACGGTCGGAGACCGTGCTGCAGATGTCCTGGTGCTTCGGCGGTGCCGTCGGTCTGCTGCTGCCGCCGACGTACTGGATCGGCTTCCTGGTGCTTTCGATCCTGCTGGCCTTCGGGTTCACGCAGACGTTCATGGTCCGGCGCGGCACTTCGCTGATCCCGGGACTCGGCGGCGACCGGCCGCTGCGCCCGGAGCCGACCAGCGAATCGCCGATCCCCTCGCAGCCCGGTGACTCCCGGTGGCGGCCGGGCTCGTAATCTTCACCGTATGCGGCGACTTCGTATCTTGGCACTTCTCGCGGCGGGTGGTTTCGTGGTGGCCGGTTGTACGGCCCCCGGCCCCGAAGAGGTGACCTTCTTCGCCGACGGGAAGACGGTGAACGTCGCCCCGCTGGCGTCCTGCGACATCAAGAGCGCGCAGTGCACCACCCGGCCCGACGCCGCGGGCAAGCTGCGCATCCGGCCGGGGAAGCCGGTGCAGATCTCGGTGCCGAGCGCGATCGCGGAGACGCCGTGGAAGGTCACGGTGCAGTACGTGAACGGCAAGGGCGAGCCGCAGGAGCTCAAGCAGGACATCATCACGTCGCTGGACCGGTTCGCCTACACCGTGACGACGCCCCGGCCCGACGACCAGATCCTCGTCGTCGAGGTCGCGCAGGCTTCGGTGATCAGCCAGACCGGGCGTCCGGAGGACGCGGAGGCGGTCACCACGGCGATCTGGTCGCTGCAGGTCGAGCCGCCGGCCGCCTGAGGGAGCAAGGGACCTTTGCTACCGCTCGCGAGCCGTTCCTGAGCTGATGCGCGTGAAGGCCCCCTTCCCTCGGCTGAGCCGAGGGAAGGGGGCCTTCACGCGCTTGGGGCGACGGGGCGCCGATCAGGGATCGAGGTCCCGGGCGACGGCGCGCATGATCTCGGCGATCTGCTTCGTGTTCTTGCGGTCCGGGTAGCGATTGCGCCGCAGGTCCGGCTGCACCTTGAGCTCGAGCAGCTTGATCATGTCCTCGATGAGCCCGTGCAGTTCCTCGGCGGGACGGCGGCGCGCCTCGGCGACCGACGGCGGCGGGTCCAGCAGCCGGACGGAGAGCGCTTGCGGGCCGCGGCGGCCGTCGGCGACACCGAACTCGAGGCGCTGCCCGGCCTTGAGTCCTTCGACGCCCTGCGGCAGCGCGGCTTTACGGATGTAGACGTCGGCGCCCCCATCCTGGGTGACGAAACCGAAACCCTTCTCCGCGTCGTACCACTTGACCTTGCCGGTCGGCACTTCCCTCACCAGTCCTTTGCTGTCCTGCTCACAACGAACGCGCCCGGGGCGTACCCAGGGCGCGCGTCCCATAAGCGTATCTCGCCACACGCCCTGTGGAGAAGCGGATACCGGCGGATACCCTCTGCTTCATGGAGACCGCAGTAAAGGAGGCCGCTGTGGCCGTCCCCGAAAAGCCCGGCAAACCGATCCTCATGCGCGTCGGCATCGGCCTGTTCGCGCTCGGCATGATCGCCGTCACAGCGGTGTTCGTCCTGTTCGCCGCCGGTCTGGAGAACCTGCCGGTGTGGCTGTCCGCCGCGGCGGGCGTGATCACCCCGCTGGGACTGGCCCTCGGCCTGATCGCCCTGATCCGCGAGGCTCGCCGAAAGAGCTGAACCAGCCGGGGAACTCGGTCAGCGAGTCGAACACCACGTCGGCCCCTTCCGCGAGCAGCTCGTCCTTGGCGCACGGACCGGTCGTGACCCCGACCGGGACCGCGCCGGCCGCCAGCGCGCCGCGGATGTCGCCGACGTGGTCCCCGACGTAGACACGGGCGCCGTGCTCGGTGAGCGCGGCGGCCTTCTCCGTCGACCACAGCTCCCCGACCAGGACGTCGACCTCGAGCCCGAGCGCGTCCAGGTGGAGTTTCGCGTTGGGGGCGTACTTGCCGGTGACGACGACCGTGCGCCCGCCCGCCTCGCGGACCGCGTGCAGCGCTTCGGCCGCGCCGGGCATCGCGACCGTCACGGGTACGACCGTGTCCGGGTACATCGCGCGGAACCGCGCCACCAGCTCCGGGATGCGCTCCTCCGGCGCCCCGAAGCCGCGAAGGCTGGCGTCGAGGGGCGGGCCGAGGTTGGCCGCGAAGTATTCGCCGTCCAGCGGCAAGCCGGACTCCACGCCGAGCGCGTTCATCACCGCGACCATGCCCGGCCGCGGATCGATCAGTGTCATGTCGAGGTCGAACCCCACGGTGATGCCCACCCGGCCACGGTAGCCGCCCCCACCGACTGATTTACATCGGCCGAGTGCCCGTCAATTTCTTTGACATGGACGCGATCTGTGTCAAGCTGGGATTGTGGGCGAGATCACGAGCTTCTCCGATCGGACCAAGGCCTCTCTGCGCGGGTCGCTGCTCGACGCGGCCACCGAGCTGCTCACCGAACGCGGCTACACGGCCCTGCGGATGGCGGACGTCGCCGCCCGCGCCGGGGTGAGCAGGCAGACCGTCTACAACGAGTTCGGCACCAAGGCCGCGCTCGCCGAGGCCGTGGTCCTCCGGACGACGTCGGAGTTCCTGGAGGGCATCCGGCTGCGTGTGCAGGACGCGCCGGACCTGCGCGCCGGCATCCGCGAAGCCGTCGTCTACACGATCGAGCACGCCCGGGAGAACCGGCTCGTCGCCACCACGCTGGGCACCGAAGCGGGCGAGGACCTCCTCCCCCTGCTCACCACCAAGGGCGAGCCAATCCTGACCGCGGCCACCGAGGTCGCGGCCGGGCAGTACCGGGAGTTCGAGCCGTCGCTCTCCCCGGAATCCGCCACGCTGCTGGCGGAGACCGTCGTGCGGCTTTCCCTGTCCCATCTCGTCATGCCGACGCATCCGGCCGACGAGGCGGCGGCCTCCGTCGTCGCCGTGCTGGCGCCCGCCATCCGGGCGCTGACCACCGATTCGTCCACAATGGAGTGACACGAAGGGTACGTCATGACCGATACGCTCTCCGAACTGCGGACCGGTTTTTCCTCACTGCGCAAAGGCGGGCTGAACTGGGACTCGTTCCCGCTGCGGCTGTTCGTCAAGGGCAACGCCAAGTTCTGGAACCCCGCCGACATCGACTTCTCCCGTGAACGCGAGGGGTGGGAGAGCCTCAATCCGGAACAGCAACGGTCGGCGACCTATCTGGTGGCGCAGTTCATCGCGGGCGAAGAGGCGGTCACCGAGGACATCCAGCCGTTCATGCGGGCGATGTCCGCGACGGGCCGCTTCGGCGACGAGATGTACCTGACGCAGTTCTGTTTCGAAGAGGCCAAGCACACCGAAGTGTTCCGCCGCTGGATGGACGCCGTCGGGCTGACCGAGGACCTGCATCCGTACGTCGCGGAGAATCCCCACTATCGCAAGCTTTTCTACGAGGAGCTGCCGCAGTCGTTGCGTGCGCTGGAGGACGATCCCAGTCCGCTCAACCAGATCCGCGCGAGCGTCACCTACAACCACGTCATCGAAGGCAGTCTCGCGCTGACGGGCTACTACTCGTGGCAGCTGATCTGCACGCAGCACGACATCCTGCCGGGAATGCAGGAACTGGTGCGCCGTATCGGCGACGACGAACGCCGCCACATGGCCTGGGGCACCTTCACCTGCCGCCGTCACGTCGCCGCGGACGATGCGCTGTGGGACGCGGTGCAGCAGCGGATGGGCGAACTGCTTCCCCACGCGCTGGGCATGATCCAGTGGGTGCAGGACCAGTTCGAGGAGATCCCGTTCGACAACGATCCCGAGGAGATCATCCAGTACGCGGCCGACCGGGCGCAGCGGCGCCTCGGTGCGATCGAATCAGCGCGCGGGATGCCGGTGGAGCAGATCGACCTCGACTACTCGCCGGAGAACCTCGAAGAGACCTTCGGCGAAGAAGACGCGAAGGCGATCGCCGCGGCCGCCGCCAACACCGCGGCCTGAGGAGAGCTGAAGGGGACCTTCCCCGCGTCTCACGCGGCGAAGGGAACTTTCCCCGCATCCCATGCGGGGAAAGTTCCCTTCAGCCCCTTACCCGGCGGGCCAGTAGACGGCGCGCGTGCGGCCGTTCTCGTTGTCGGACAAGCCGATGATCGTCCCGTTCGGCGCGAGGTGGGTCGCGACGCTGTAGTCACCGCCCGGCAAAGTGCCGAGCACCGTCCGGCGGCCGTCAGCGGCCCACTTCGTCGCGATGTCGTTCTCCAGGCCCACGACCGTCCCCAGCCGGTCGATGTCGTAGGCCAGTCCGCGTTCGGTAGAAAGCGTCGTACGGCTTCCCGCCCGGTTCCACTTGACCGGGTTGGTGGTGCCGAACACCAGATAGCCGCCGCCGGCGACGACACCGGCGTTGTTGACCGCGCGCCCCCAGCCCGGGTTCGTCTCCGGCCAGTCGAGCCAGGTCATCCGCCCGTCGCGCTCCCACCGCACGGGTTTCGGGTTTCCGTTCACCTCGGCACTTCCGACGATCACGCCGAAGTCGTTCATGTCCTCCGGGGTGCTGTACGGATTGCCGGGGGAAAGATCGGTGATCGCGCCGGCGAGGTTCCAGCGCACGACGTGGTTGTTCCCGGCGGCGTCGGACGCCATCCCGGCGACGGTCCTGCCGTCCGGGGTGATCCATTCCGCGTTGGCGTACGAACCGCCCGGCAGCCCGCCGAGGTCCACCACCTTCCCGTCCGGGTTCCATCTGACAGCGTGGATCTTCCCGTCCGCGGCCCGCCCGGCCCCGACGATCACGCCGCCGTCGGTGATCGAGTTCGCGATCGCGTAGTCACCGCCGGGCAGGTACGGCAGCGCGGTGACCGTGCCGTCCGGCGCCCATTTGACCGCCGCCTGGTTCCAGGCCGCGTCCTTGTGGGCCCAGCCGACGGCGACGCCGCCGCGGTTGATGTCCGTCGCCTTGCTCTGTTCGCCGCCGAGGGCCGGCAACGCGGAGATGCGCCCCTGCGCGTCCCACTTCGCCGCGTGGTACTTGATCTGGCCTTCCAGTGGCGTCGACGAGCCGACCATGATCCCGTCGGCGTTGACCGCGTTGACCTGGCTGTACTGATCCCCCGGCAGGGTTCCGAGGTCAATCGGGGCGATCGCGGGAGCGGCCGCGGCCACTCCGGGCGCGATCAGCGGCAGGATGGCGAGCGAGACGCCCAGGGCGAGAACTCTTCCGCTTCGCTTGAGTTTCATTTTTCCTCCCCTTCGCGGCGGTTCGGATCCACCGCGAAGGGAACACGCGCCAGGGCTGTGACAGGTTGCCTTGAAGTGTCAACTCATGGTGTGAAGGGCCCTTTCCCCGCATCACATGCGGGGAAAGGGCCCTTCGGCTTCCCGCGTCAGAGGCCGATCGCGTCGAGGGTGCCGCTCAGGACGCCCTGGTCGTGGCCGCCGTCGGTGCTGGCGTGGGTCTCGCTGGTCGCGACACCGTCCGGGCCGGCCGCGGTGCTGTTCTCGTGGAACGAGCTCGACCCGCGATCGGTGCTTGCCTGCACGCTGTGCGTCGCTGCGCCGTCCGGTCCGGCCTGGGCTTCGGTGCTGCCATAGCTGTCCGCCGAAGCGATACCGGCGGCTCCGAGCGTCAGCGGCACCGCCAGTGCCGAGGCGGCCAGGGTGCGGCGAATCGTACGCATGAGAATTCCCCTTTTCCTTACGACTGCGGGGTTTCCTTCGGGACGCTCTCACCGTCCCGCTCACAGGCTGCCCATCGTCGCGGCGCCCCATGCGTCCGAAAACTGTGAACGATCACACCGCTCGGGATCAAGCGTGCTTCGCCGCGTCCGCCTTCTCCAGCCCGAGGATGTTGATCGACTCCGCCCGCATCTCGACCTTGCGCACCTTGCCGGTGACCGTCATCGGGAACTCGTCGACGACGTGGACGTAGCGCGGGATCTTGTAGCGCGCCAGCTTTCCTTCGCAGAACTCACGCACGGCTTCGGCCGTCAGCGGCTCCACGCCCTCGCGCATGCGGACCCACGCCATCAGTTCCTCGCCGTACTTCTCGTCCGGGACGCCGATGACCTGCGCGTCGAGGATGTCCGGGTGGGTGTAGAGGAACTCCTCGATCTCGCGCGGGTACAGGTTTTCCCCGCCGCGGATGACCATGTCCTTGATCCGGCCGGTGATGGTGACGTAGCCGTCGACGTCCATGATCGCGAGGTCGCCGGTGTGCATCCACCGCGCCGCGTCGATCGCCTCGGCCGTCTTGTCGGCCTGCTCCCAGTATCCGAGCATCACCGAGTACCCGCGGGTGCAGAATTCGCCAGGTTCGCCGCGCGGCACGGTCAGCCCGGTCTCGGGATCGACGACCTTGACCTCCAGATGCGGCCCGACCCGCCCGACCGTCGACACCCGCCGTTCCACTGAATCGTCCGCGCGGGTCTGCGTGGACACCGGCGACGTCTCGGTCATGCCGTAGCAGATCGACACCTCCGCCATGCCCATCCGGTCGATGACCTGCTTCATCACCTCGACCGGGCACGGCGAACCGGCCATGATCCCGGTGCGCAGCGAAGACAGGTCGTGGGAAGCGAAGTCCGGGTCGGCCAGTTCGGCGATGAACATCGTCGGGACGCCGTACAGGGACGTGCATTTCTCGGCGGCGACGGCTTCGAGCGTGGCCTTCGGCTCGAACGCGGGCGCCGGGATGACCATGCAGGCGCCGTGGGAGGTCGCCGCGAGATTGCCCATCACCATGCCGAAGCAGTGGTAGAAGGGCACGGGGATGCAGATCTTGTCGGCTTCGGTGTAGTTGCAGAGTTCGCCGACGAAGTAGCCGTTGTTGAGGATGTTGTGGTGGCTCAGCGTGGCTCCCTTGGGGAAGCCCGTGGTGCCGGACGTGTACTGGATGTTGATCGGGTCGTCCGCGGACAGCTCGCCTTGGCGCTGGGCGAGCCGCGCCGGATCCGCGCCGCGCCCGTTCTCCAGCAGCGACGCCCACTCCGCGCTTTCGAGCAGCACGACATGGTCCAGCGCCGGGCATTTCGGGCCGGCTTCGGCGATCATGCCCGCGTAATCGGAGGTCTTGAACGACGCCGCGGCCACGATGAGCTTGATCCCGGCCTGGTTGAGCACGTACTCGAGTTCGTGCGAGCGGTACGCCGGGTTGATGTTGACCAGGATCGCGCCGATCTTCGCGGTGGCGTACTGGACGCAGGTCCACTCCCACCGGTTCGGCGACCAGATGCCGACGCGGTCGCCTTTGGCGATCCCGAGGTCGAGCAGGCCCAGCGCGAGCGCGTCCACCTCGGCGGCGAGTTCGGTGTAGGTCCAGCGTTTCCCGGCGGCGCGGTCGACGAGCGCGTCCCGGTCGCCGAAGGCGGCGACGGTGCGGTCGAAGTCGTCGCCGATGGTGTCCCCCAGCAGCGGGGTGTCCGAGATTCCCGATGCGTAGCTCGGTACTGCGGGGGCGTCGGGCATGGAGACTCCTGCGTTCGGCGGCATCGACGCGTCGAGTCTAGGAACGCGGCGTGACCGCGGCCACCTGCAAGTGGAGACGTCGATCCGCCCGGCTCGTCACAACACTTCCACAACATTCCCACTGACGTCGGCGCCCACCATCGGAATCCGGCGTCCGGCCGAGGACAGCGTGCCCGTCCTTCCCCGCGACGCGTTTCGAGAAGGGAATGGAAATGGCTGCACCCCATCCTGCTCGCCGCCGCGTCGTTTCGCGGCGAAGAGCGGCCGCCTCGGCCATCACGGTCGTGGCCACGGTTCTGGCGAGTGCCCTCGCCGGGCTTTCGGCCGGTCCGGCGTTCGCGTCGAGCCACCGGGAAGCCCCGCTGATCTCGGGCGACCCGCCGGTGGACAACACCGACGTGTACGCGTTCGTCAGTCCGGACAGACCGGACACCGTGACCCTGATCGCGAACTGGTATCCGTTCGAGGAACCGAACGGCGGACCGAACTTCTACCCGTGGGCCACGGACGCCCACTACGACATCAACATCGACAACAACGGTGACGCGAAGGCGGACCTGACCTACCGGTGGAACTTCCGCACCGACGACCGGCGAGGGAACAACACCTTCCTCTACAACGACGATCCGGTCACTTCCCTGGACGACGAGGATCTGTTGTTCCGGCAGACCTACACGCTGTCGGTGATCGACAGGGCCACCGGACGGGTCACGAACCTGGTCACCAACGGGAAGGTCGCGCCGTCGAACGTCGGCCCGGCCTCGATGCCGAACTACCGCGCCCTCCGGGACCAGGCGATCACCGCGGTCCCCGGCGGGAAGACGTTCGCCGGGCAGGCGGACGACCCGTTCTTCCTCGACCTGAGGATCTTCGATCTGCTCTACGGCAAGGACCTGTCCGAGGTCGGGCAGGACACGGTGGCGGGCTTCAACGTGAACACCGTGGCGCTCCAGGTGCCCAAGAGCACGCTGACGCTCGGCGGCAACCCTGCCCGTAACCCCGTGATCGGGGTCTGGAGCGACACCGAACGCGGTTCGATCACGTTGCGCACCCCCGGTGCGGAGCGATCGCTCGGCGCCGACGTCCAGATCTCGCGGCTGGGCAACCCGCTGGTGAACGAGGTCGTCGTGCCCGCCGGATTGAAGGACCGGTTCAACTCGCTCCTGCCGGAGCAGGACCGGACGGTGCCCGCGCTGGTGAACAAGGTGAGCAACCCGGAGGTACCGGACCTCGTCCAGCGGTTCTACGGCATCCCCGCGCCCGCCAAGCCGCGCGACGATCTGAGCGAGATCTACCTGACCGGGATCACCAGGAAGTCCGGTGACCGGATCGATCTGACGCTCAACTCGCAACTCGACAACGCCGACGTCGACCCGGCGCGGTTCGCGCCGTCGGAGCAGCTTCGCCTGAACACCTCGATCCCCGTCACCGCGCGGCCCAACCGGCTCGGCGTGCTCGGCGGTGACCTCCAAGGGTTCCCGAACGGCCGGAGGCTGGCCGACGACGCACTCGACATCAGCGTCCAGGCGCTGGAAGGCGCCGCGGTCAGCGGCATCGTCAAGGCGCTCGCCGCGGGAGACCGGGTGGACCGGAACGACGTCCCCTTCGAGGCGGTGTTCCCGTACGTCGCCCTGCCGAACAGCAAGGCGGTCAACTCGTCGTCGTCCGCCGGCTGATCCCCCTCCCCCCGGTGGCCGCCGCGACGGCGGCGGCCACCACCCCACTTCCGGAAGGCGGACGCGATGTCCCGCGAAATCTCCGAAAGCACGACAGATCCCAAGATCCACCGATTCGGGAAACGCTCTCGCCGGGCCGTTCTCCCGGCCGTTTTCGCCGCGAGCCTGCTCATCGTCGGTATCGCCGCGCTCGTCCCGTCCGATCCGCCACCGGCCGTCCCGGAAGGAGCGCGGGGTGGTACGAGCACCCTCGACCACGCGATCCGGGCAGCGGAAGCCAAGCTGGCGAAGGGGACGCGGGATCCGCGGACCTTGGCCGAACTCGGCGCCGCCTATGTCGAGCTGGCACGGGTCGAGGCGGACCCGGCGATCTTCCCGAAAGCCGAGGAGGCGTTGCGGAAGTCCTTGGCGCGGCAGCCCGACGGCAACGGGATCGCGTTGGCGGGCATGGCGGCGCTGGCCAACGCGCGGCACGACTTCGCCGCCGCTCGCCAGTGGGGTGAGAAAGCGAAGGCCGCGCTTCCGGACAACGCCGAGGTCTACGGCGTGCTCAACGACGCCTACACCCAGCTCGGGGACACCACCGCGGCCGCCGCCGCGTTGCAGCGGATGCTCGACCTCAAACCGGGGGTCCCCTCGTTCACCCGCGCCGCCTACGAGTTCGAAATCCACGGCAGGGTCGACGACGCCCGGCACGCGCTCGACCGCGCGCTGGCGGGCGCCACCGATCCCGGCGACGTCGCGTTCTGCCGCGGCCTGCTCGGCGAACTCGCCTTCGACAACGGGGACCTCGACACCGCGGTGCTCCATTTCGAGGCGGGCCTGCGTGCGGCGCCCGAGGAAACCTCACTGCGGCAAGGAAGGGCCAAGGTCGCCGCGGCTCGCGGGCGGATCGACCAGGCCCTCGCCGACTATCAGGATCTGGTGACCCGGCAGCCGAACTTGGGAAACCTGCGCGAGTACGCCCTGCTGCTGACGTCGGCGGGCGCGCCGGACTCCGCCGCACGCCATTACCGGCTCTTCGAGGAACAGCGTCGCCTCGAAATGGCCTCCGGCTCGAACGTCGACCTCGAAACGTCGCTGGTCGCCGCGGACCGCGGCGACGCCGTGCAGGCCCTCAGGTACGCGCAGGCGGAATGGGGACGCAGGCAACCCGTGTTCGTCGCGGACGCCCTCGCCTGGGCGCTGCATCTCAACGGGCGGAACGCCGAGGCCCTGACCTACGCCGACCGCGCGGCGAGCACCGGCTGGCGAAGCGCTTCGTTCTCCTACCACCGTGGCATGGTCCTCACGCGGCTCGGCCGGACCACCGAGGCCATCGAAGCACTCAACGAAGCCCTGCGTATCAACCCGCACTTCTCCGTGGCCGACGCGCGGACGGCGAGGGCCACGCTGGTGAAACTGGGCGGTGGCGGATGAACGAGCACGCGACCGTCGGACGGGCTCCGCGACGATTCCGCGGAACGGTACTGGGCGCGCTGTTCTTCTGCGCCGTCGTCACGGCGTGCTCCGGGACGGCTCCCGATCCCGGCCCCCGGTTCGACGACGAAACCACCGGCGGCGTCGTGACCGAGCTGACCTGCATGAAGCATCAGCCGCGGGCGCCCGGCCGCCGCTACACCGACGAGAAGCTCCAGCGCACCGACGAGACACTCGCCCTGCTCCGCTACTACACCGCCAACGGGGCCAAACCCTATTGCGACGGCAACGACCTCACTGACATCGACCGGCAGTGGGTCGATCTCTACCTCGGGCTGGGCGCGGACGCGGGAAACGTCGAACGCCGGTGACCGCGGCCACGCCACCTCAGGGGAAACCCGGAGGCCGGGTCGGGCCGCGGCCGATATCGTCGAAGACATGCGCCTCTACATCGTCGACGCCTTCACCTCCGAGGCCTTCGCCGGTAACTCCGCCGGCGTCGTGCTGCTGGACTCGCCGGGTGACGCGGGCTGGATGCAGTCCGTCGCCGCCGAGCTGAAGCACGCCGAGACGGCCTTCGTCGAGGTCGGAGGCGAAGGCCCGAAGTCGCTTCGCTGGTTCACGCCGGAGACCGAAGTCGACCTGTGCGGGCACGCGACGCTGGCGACCACGCACGTCCTCGGCGGCGAGCAGACCTTCACGACGAAGAGCGGCGAGTTACGCTGCCGCGCCGAAGACGGCTGGGTGTCGATGGACTTCCCGTCGGATCCGCCGCGCGAGTCGGACGACGATCTGTCGTCGATCCTGCCGGGTGTCTCCTTCGAGTACGTCGGGCGCAGCAAGCACAACCTGTTCGCGGTGGTGGACGACGCGTCCGTGGTGCGCTCGCTCGCCCCGGACCTCGCCGCGCTTCGCGCGCACTGGAACGGACGGCTGATGGTCACCGCACCGGGTGACGTGGACGGGATCGACTTCGTCACCCGGTTCTTCGCGCCGGGCGTCGGCATCGACGAGGACCCGGTCACCGGCTCCGCGCACTGCGTCCTCGCGCCGTACTGGGCCGCTCGCCTCGGCCGGGACGAGCTCGTCGGCGAACAGGCCTCGGCCCGCGGCGGCATCGTCCGGATGAATCTCGAAGGCGACCGCGTCCTGCTTTCGGGGCAGGCGGTCACCGTGGCCAGCGGGGAGCTGCACGTCTGATGCGCCTGATCCTGAACGTCATCTGGCTCGTGCTGTGCGGCCTGTGGATGGCGCTCGGCTACATCGTCGCCGGCGTCATCTGCTGCATCCTGATCGTCACCATCCCGTTCGGGCTGGCGTCGTTCCGGATCGCGGCCTACGCGCTCTGGCCGTTCGGCCGCGCGGTGGTGGACCGGCGCGACGCCGGGGCCGCCTCGACGATCGGCAACGTCATCTGGTTCCTCTTCGCCGGGCTGTGGCTCGCGATCGGGCACGTGCTGACCGGGGTCGCGCTGTGCATCACGATCATCGGGATCCCGCTGGGCGTGGCGAACTTCAAGATGATCCCGGTCTCGCTGATGCCGCTGGGCAAGGAGATCGTCGAGTTGCCGTGAGGCTTCGGCACCAAGGGTCGTGAGTGGTAATGATCGTTCTAACCCTCTTTATCACTCACGACCCCCTTGTGGACAGTCGTGGCCGCGTTGCGACGACCGGGCCGAGGCATTCGGGACCAGACAGCAATGGCTCCGACCCGAATCACCACTCACGTTGCCGTGAGGCTCAGTCCTCGGGCTCCCACGGCAGCGAAACGATGAGGCAGGGGCCGCCGACGAACAACCCGCCGTCGATCCCCAGCGCCTTCCCGCCCGCGTAGAGGTACGGTCCCTCGATCTGCGCCGGGTGGATTCCGAGCTGGTCGGCGATGACGCTGTGCCCGTGCACGATCCGCACGCCGCCGAGCCGGTCCATGACCTGCTGCGCGACGTCGGCGCCGTCCGGGCCGCGGAAGGCGTAGCGCGTGGTCATCCGCCGCCAGACGTCCCACCAGGCCTGGATGTCGCTGCCTTCGAGGATTTCGCGGCCGCGCGCGTTGATGCCGTCGATGTCCTCGCCCCAGTCGAGGTACTCGAGCGTGTCCGAATGCATCAGCAGGTGGTCCGCGGCCAGCGTCAGCATCGGGCGGGAAGTCAGCCATTCGATGTGCTGGGGCGTGAGCCGGTCCTGGTCTTCGAGCAGCCCGCCGTTGATCTCCCAGCTGCGGGCGAAGCTGCGCGGACCGAAGTCGGACGGCACCTCGGTGTCGCCGAAGTGGTACATCCCGAGCAGCAGGATCTCGTGGTTGCCCAGCAGCGTCCCGCAGTGCCCGCCCGCCGTCGCGGCCTGCCGCTCCAGCCGCATCACCAGGTCGATGACGCCGACGCCGTCGGGCCCCCGGTCGACGAAGTCACCGAGGAACCAGAGCGTCGCTTCCCCGCCGGACCAGTCGTCGTCGGAGTCGATCAGCCCCTTCTCCCGGAGCGCTTCGGCCAGCTCGTCCCGGTGTCCGTGCACGTCACCGACCACATAGGTCGGGGACGCGGGCTGATCGTCGTGCATCGTCTGACGATAAGCCCTCCGCCCTCCGCTGTGTCGCTCAGCCTTCACCGAACGGGTCGCCGGTGCGCCCGACCAGATCGGCGATGGACTCGATGATCTTGGTCGGCCGGTACGGATAGTGCTCGGCGCTCTCCCGCGTGGAGATGCCGGTGAGCACCAGGATCGTCTGCAATCCGGCCTCGATTCCCGAGTGGACGTCGGTGTCCATCCGGTCGCCGATCATCAGCGTCGACTCCGAATGCGCGCCGAGCCGCCGCAGCGCGGAACGCATCATCAGCGGGTTCGGCTTGCCCACGTAGTACGGCGAGCGGCCGGTCGCCTTCTCGATCAGCGCCGCGACCGAACCGGTGGCGGGCATCGAGCCCTCCATGCTCGGGCCGGTGGCGTCCGGGTTGGTGGCGATGAACTTGGCGCCGCCCTCGATGAGCCTGATCGCGCGGGTTATCGCGCTGAAGCTGTACGTGCGGGTCTCGCCGAGGACCACGTAGTCGGGGTCGCGTTCGGTCAGCACGTAGCCGACCTCGTGCAGCGCCGTGGTGAGCCCGGCCTCGCCGATCACGAACGCCGAGCCGTTCGGCCGCTGCGACGCGAGGAACTTCGCGGTCGCCAGCGCGGAGGTCCAGATGGCCTCCTCGGGAATGTCGAGACCGGTCCGCTCGAGCCTGGCCCGCAGGTCGCGCGGGGTGTAGATCGAGTTGTTGGTCAGCACCAGGAAGCCGATGTCGTTGGCGCGCAGCTCCTTGAGGAACTCGTCCGCGCCGGGTACGAGGTGCTCCTCCTGGACCAGCACGCCATCCATGTCGCTGAGGTATGTCCAACGGCGCTCGTTCATGGGTCCCACCCTAATGATCGGAGACGGCGTGGACAGCCACGGACGCCGCCTTGACCGAAAGATTGACCGGTGTCCCGGGTTCGAGCGCCAGTTCGGCGACCGCGGCGGGGGTCAGGTCGGCGGCGAGGCCCGCCGCCCAGTCGTCGCCGCGGGCCCGGACGCGGATCACCGGTCCGTGGGGTTCGAGCGCGTCGACGATTCCCTCGACGGTGTTGCGCGGGCTGCCCCGGTGCTCGCCGTCCCGCAGGTACACCGCGACGGCGCTGGGCGCGAAGACGGCGACGGCCGCCTCGCCCAGGACGACGCCCTCTGCCGGGATGCCGGCCAACTTCCCGCCTGACGTGCGCAAACCGTCCTCGGCGGCGACGCCGGGCACCAGGTTCAGCCCGGCGATCCGCGCGGTGAACGCCGTGCGCGGCGCGGAGAGGACCTTGCGGGTCTCGCCGCGTTCGACGATCCGGCCGCCGTCGAGGACGGCGACGTGGTCGGCCAGCGCCAGCGCGTCGAGGGGGTCGTGCGTGACCAGCACGGTCGGCGGCCCGGAGCGCAGGACCCGCCGAAGCAGACCCCGGATGGCGGGCGCCGCGTCGACGTCCAGAGCGGCGAAGGGCTCGTCGAGCAGCAGAAGTACCGGCTCGGCCGCCAGCGCCCGTGCGATCGCGACGCGCTGCGCCTGCCCGCCGGAGAGCTGCGCGGGCCGTCGTCCGGCCAGTTCGAGCGCGTCCACTTCGGTCAGCCACTCCCGCGCACGTTTCTTCGCCTCGGCGCGGCCGGCGCCGGTCGAACGCGGAGCGAAGGCGACGTTGTCCAAAGCGGACAGATGCGGGAAGAGCAGCGCGTCCTGGGAGAGCAGGCCGATGCCGCGCGCGTGCGGTGGCAGGCCCGCCAGCTCGCGGCCGTCGAGGGTGATCCGCGCCCGGCCGGGCCGGAGCAGCCCGGCGAGGCAGCCGAGCACACTGGACTTCCCCGACCCGTTCGGGCCGAGCAGCGCGAGCACACCGCCGTCGGGAACTTCGAAGCCGACGTCCAAGGTGAACTCGCCGCGCCGGAGGGCGAGCTCGGCCGACAGGGTCACGACCGGACTCCTTCGAGCGCGCGCGGCCGGGCGAGCGCGATCACCGCGACGGCGACCAGGATGAGCAGCAAGGCGAGCGCCACCGCGCTGTCGACGTCGACCTCGGCCTGCGTGTAGACCTCCAGCGGCAGGGTGCGGGTCACCCCTTCCAGGCTGCCGGCGAAGGTGATCGTCGCGCCGAACTCGCCCAGCGCCCGCGCGAAGCTCAGCACGATGCCCGAACCGAGCGCGGGCAGCAGCAGCGGCAGCGTGACCCGGCGGAACACCGTCCACGGTTTGGCGCCCAGGGTCGAAGCGACCCTTTCGTACCGGTCACCGGCGCCCCGGAGGGCCCCTTCGAGGCTGACCACCAGGAACGGCATCGCGACGAACGTCTGCGCGATGACCACGGCCGCCGTGGTGAACGGCACCTGCTCACCGGTCAGGGTGGTCACCAAGATGCCGAGGAAACCCTTGCGGCCCAACAGGTAGAGCAGCGCCAGACCGCCGACCACCGGCGGCAGCACCAGCGGCAGCAGCACCACCGCGCGCAGCACGCGGACCCCGCGCGCCCCCGAGCGCGCGAGCACCACGGCGAGCGGGACCCCGAGCAGCACACAGGCCACAGTGGACAGTCCGGCCGTGAGCAGCGAGAGCTTGAGCGCGTTCAGCGACGACGTCGAGGTGATGAGCCCCGGGAAGCGCGTCAGGTCCGAACGCACCAGAAGGCCGATGACCGGCAGGACCACCAGCGCCAGCGCGCAGATCGCCGGTGGCCAGAGGATCCAGGGCACGCCTGGGTCACGGCGTGCCAAAACCGACCTTCGCGAGTTCGTTCCTGCCCTCCGCACCGAGGACGAAGTCCCTGAACAACCCGGCGAGCTGAGCCTGCGGAGCGTCCTTCACCACCGCGATCGGGTAGTCGTTGATCGCGCCCGCCGCCTCGGGGAAGTCCACCTTGTCCACGTTCGCGGCCGCCGATGTCGCATCGGTGACGTAGACGAGTCCCGCGTCGGCGTCGCCCGTCCGCACCTTCGCGAGCACCGACTTGACGTCCTGCTCCTCGCTCGCCAGCTTGAGCGCGACCCCGGACGACTGCTGGACCTTCTTCGCCGCCGACCCGCACGGCACCTGCGGCGCGCAGACGACGACGGTCAGCCCGTCCTTCGCGAGATCGGCCAGCCCCTTGATGCCCTTGGGGTTGCCCTTGCCGACCGCGATGGCGAGCCGGTTGGTGGCGAACACCGACGGCTGCCCGTCGATCAGCTCGGCCTTGGCGGCCTTGTCCATATTGGCCTTGTCGGCGGAAGCGAAGACGTCCGCCTGCGCGCCTTGGGTCAGCTTCTGGACCAGCGCCGAGGAGCCCTCGAAGCTGAACTTCACGGTCACCCCGGAGTTCTGCGCCTCGAACCGCTTGCCCAGCGCGCCGAACGACTCGGTCAGCGACGCCGCCGCGAAGACGGTCAGCGTCCTCGCCCCTTCTTGAGGCGCCGCCTCCGAACCACAGGCCGTCGCGGCCAGCGCCAGCGCGGCCAGGACGGAGGCGAGCTTCCTCATCGGCTTCCCTCCGGGGTTTCGATCACGACGGTGGTCGCCTTGACGACGGCGACCGCGAGCACCCCCGGCCGCAGCCCGAGTTCGCGGACGGCCTCGGTGCTCATCAGGGAGACCACGCGATGCGGGCCGCACTGCAGCTCGACCTGTGCCATCACCTTGTCCGTGATCACCTCGGTGACGAGCCCGACGAACCGGTTCCGCGCGGAGCGGCCGACACTCGAAGGGTCATCGGGCTGTTCGGCCTGCGCCTTGGCGAACGCGGCGAGCTCGGCGCCGTCGACGACCTTGCGGCCCGCCGAGTCGTCGAACGCGGTCAGCTGGCCGGCGCGCACCCAGCGGCGGACGGTGTCGTCGCTGACGCCGAGCAGACGAGCGGCCTCGGACAACCGGAATTGCGGCATGTCCGGAAGGTTACTTCCGCAGATGCGGAAAAGCTATGGACGCGAAGCATCGCCGGGGAGTTCGTCGCGGAGGCCGTCGAGTACCGCGCTCTGGAATCGCTCCAGCACTTTCCGTTCCTCGGGAGAGAACTGTTCGAGCACCGTCTTCATGGTGGTGTACGCGGATTCGAAGAGCGGCGCGTGCCGCTCCATGGCGCCGGGGACGATCTCGATCAGGACCTTCCGGCGGTCGGCGGTGTCGCGGACGCGGCGGGCGAGACCGGCCTTTTCGAGCCTGTCCATGACGCCGGTCACAGCGCCCGTCGACAACCCGGTCAGTTCGGCGATCCTGCCCGCTGTCAACGGTCCCGGCGCCTGTCCCGCCAGTTCGAGCACCTGGTGATCGGTGGCCGACAGGCCCATCCGCTCGGCGATCCTGGCGTGCCGGAGAACGGTCAGCGTGCTGCTCTCCCTGCCGAGATGGGCGAACCGGGCCAATTCCTCCGCCGAGAGCGGATATTTCGCCATCCGGAAACCCTTCAGATTCGATGCCAAGGAATTCTAGACAGTCGGTTTTCGCCCCCTTCGGGGTTAGTCTGGTGTCAATGACAGCAGTCGATCTCGGGTTTCCCCGTGTCCCCGGCACACGAGGGCGTCCCAGCGTGCCCAGGCCGGACAACCCCGCCCTGATCGACACCTTCGGCCGCGTGGCGACCGACCTGCGGGTGTCGCTCACCGACAAGTGCAATCTGCGCTGCACCTACTGCATGCCCGCCGAAGGGCTCGAATGGATGCCGAGCGCGGACGTGCTGACCGACGACGAGCTCGTGCTCCTGCTGCGGATCGCCGTCGAGCGGCTCGGGATCACCGACATCCGGCTCACCGGCGGCGAACCGCTGCTGCGCCAAGGCTTGGAGAAGATCGTCGAGCGGGTCGCGGCACTCGAACCGCGCCCACGGCTTTCCATGACCACCAACGGGATCGCGCTCGCGAAGCGCGCGAAATCGCTCGCCGACGCGGGACTGGACCGGATCAACGTCTCACTGGACACCGTCGACCGCGCGCTGTTCGAGAAGATCACGCGTCGCGACCGGCTTTCGCACGTGCTCGCCGGTATGGCCGCGGCGCGGGAGGCCGGGCTGGACCCGGTGAAGGTCAACGCGGTGCTGATGCGCGGGCTGAACGAGGACCAGGCCGTGCCGCTGCTGAAGTTCTGCCTCGCCGAGGGCTATCACCTGCGCTTCATCGAGCAGATGCCGCTGGACGCGCAGCACGGCTGGAACCGCGCCGACATGATCACCGCCGAAGAGATCCTCGGCATGCTCGGCGAGGAGTTCACGCTGTCGCCGTTCCCCGCCGCGCGTGGCGGGGCGCCCGCCGAACGCTGGCTGGTCGACGGCGGACCGGGCGACGTCGGTGTGATCGCGTCGGTGACCCGCCCGTTCTGCGGCGCCTGCGAGCGGACCCGGCTGACCGCGGACGGCGCGGTGCGCTCGTGCCTGTTCAGCAACGACGAGACCGACCTGCGCGCCCTCGTGCGCGCGGGCGCGCGCGAAGAAGAGGTGGCGGACGCCTGGCGGGCGACCATGTGGGGCAAGCTCGCCGGGCACGAGATCAACGAGGCCGGGTTCGCGCAGCCGATCCGGCCGATGAGCGCGATCGGCGGCTGACATGGTGACCATCGTGGTGCGGTACTTCGCCTCGGCCCGCGCGGCCACCGGCCTCGACGAAGAGAAGGTCACGTTGCCGGACGGCGCCCGCGTCGCCGACGCCGTCTCCCGCCTGCGCGAACTCCACCCTGAGAAGCTGGCGAAGCTGCTCGACGCGGTCTCCTACCTGCTGGACGGCGTCGCGGTGCGGGATCTCACGCGGCCGCTGACCGAGGGCGCCGAACTGGACGTCCTCCCCCCGTTCGCGGGCGGCTGACCTGCGCGAACGGCGAAAGTGGTAGCAAAGGTCCCTTGCTCGCCGTCTCGAGTTCACCGTCCGGTCGCCGAAGCAGCCGAGGATGCGCCAGTGATCACTCCCCGCCGTATTCTCGCCGCACTGCTCGCCGCGGTCGCCGCCACGAGCCTCGCGACCGCTCCGGCGTCCGCCCACGAACGCGGCGTCCGGCCGCTGCCGCAGGCGCACAGCCACAACGACTACGAGCACGCCCGTCCGCTGCACGACGCGCTGGAGCAGGGCTTCACCAGTGTCGAGGCCGACATCTTCCTGGTCGACGGGCAGCTGCTGGTCGCCCACGACCTCGCGGACACCCGCCCGGACCGCACCCTGGAGTCGCTCTACCTGGAGCCGCTGCGCAAGCGCGTCCTGGCCAATCACGGGGTCGGCGTGTACCGGCAGCGCGCGGAGTTCCAGCTGCTGATCGACGTCAAGGGGGACGCGAACAGCACCTACGCGGCGCTCGAGAAGCGCCTCCACGACCCGCGCTACTCCTTCCTCTTCTCTCTGTACGCGTTCGGTCACGTGAAGAAGCGGGCCGTCACCGCGGTGATCTCCGGCGGGCGGCCCAAGGACGTGATGCTCGGGCAGCAGTTCCGGCTCGCCTTCTACGACGGCCGGATCAGGGACGAGAACGACCTCGGCATCGGCTCCGACCGCCGGGTCACGCCACTCGTCTCGGACTCCTGGAGCGGCCTTTTCACCTGGACCGGTGACGGCCCCTTCCCCGCCGGCGAGCGGGCGAAACTCCACGATCTGGTCAAGCGGGCCCACGCGGCGGGTCAGCGCGTGCGCTTCTGGGCCACGCCGGACGCCGCCGGGCCAGGACGCGACGCGTTGTGGAAAGAGCTGGTCGCCGCCGGGGTCGACCACCTGAATACGGACGACCTGCCAGGACTGGCGAACTTCTTGAGGTCTCGCTAAAGTGCGCGGCCCATTCGCGCGCGAAGGCGCACGAATGGGCCAGTCATCCCTTAATCCACGTGATGCAAGCCTCACGATCCGTGAATTATCTCGGTCAGGAAACGGCCAGATAACGGCGCGCTGACCTGCATAAACAGCCGAATCGTTATGGGTTGCGTGCTGTTACTGTGATGTAGGTCACAGCTCGAATAATTTCCGATCAGGCCGTTCGTTACGTACCGTCGCTTTTCGGTTGGCCCCGACCGACCACGCAACACCGGGAACCCGTAGCGCCGAGCCCTGTCCAACGGATTCCCGGACCCAACCCCGAGCGAAAGCATTTCCGGACAGGGACGAGGGGACCGAGCCGACGCGTCGTGCGTCAGGCGAAGTCAGCCGGCCTGAGACGGCCGGCCAGGACCCACGGGTCTTTCCCTCAGCACAGGCTCGTAGGCGCAGGGAGCGAGATTTACTCACATGTCGTACCGAGGCAAGCACCGCAAGATGTCCGCCGCCACCCGTCACATCGCCCGCGTCGCCATTGCGGGTGTCGCGGTCGGCGCTCCCCTCGCAATCGCCGCGACCCCCGCGTCGGCGACCAACTGGGACGCCATCGCGCAGTGCGAGAGCAGCGGAAACTGGAACACCAACACCGGTAACGGCTACTACGGTGGTCTGCAGTTCTCGCAGAGCACCTGGCGTGCCTACGGTGGCACCGGCAGCGCGCACAACGCGTCGCGTGAGCAGCAGATCGCCGTCGCCGAGCGGGTCCTCCAGGGCCAGGGCATCGGCGCGTGGCCGCACTGTGGCAAGAAGGGCGGCTCCGCCAGCCCCGCCAAGGCCAAGTCGAGCGCCCCGAAGGCCACCAAGAAGGTGACCCCGAAGAAGTCGACCGCTCCGGTCACCAAGCAGCAGGCTCCGGCCCCGGCCGCCGCCAATGTCGCCAACTCGAACCCGGCGGGTGACTACACCGTCGTGGCCGGCGACACGCTGTCCAAGATCGCCTCCAAGTTCAACGTCCAGGGCGGCTTCCAGAAGCTGCAGGACCTGAACAAGGAATACGTGCCCAACGCCGACTTCATCGTCGTCGGCCAGAAGCTCGCCACCAAGTGAGCTCTTGAGCACCGGTAAGTCGTGATGCCCGCGGGATTCCCCGCGCGGCCACGTCACGACTGACAAGGCCCCACCGCGCCATTCCCCCGGCGGTGGGGCTTTGTCGTGTCCGGGGTCCGTTCCCGGGCTGAAAGCGTCCTTCACCTCGTCTGACGCGGTGAAGGGCGCTTTCCTCGCATCGCATGCGGGGAAAGTCCCCTTCAGCCCCTACGGCGAGTTGACCCACTCGTCGCTGCCGTCGCTGAAGTGCTGGTGCTTCCACACCGGCAGCCGCGCCTTGACCTCGTCGACCAGCTCCGAGCAGGCGGCGAACGCCTGGCCCCGGTGCTCCGCCGCCACGGCGCACGCCAGCGCGACGTCACCGATGGCCAGCGCGCCCAGCCGGTGGCTGACGGCGACCGCCCGCACGCCCTCCCACTTGCCCGAGAGGTCCGCGACGACCTCCGCGAGGACGTCGGCGGCGCTGGGGTGTCCTTCGTAGGCGAGCCGGTCCACCGACCGGCCGCCGTCGTGGTCCCGCACGACCCCGCCGAAGGTGACGACGGCACCCGCGGCCGCGTCGTCCACCAGGCGGGCGTGCTCTTCGACCGAAAGCGGCTCGTCGACCACCGCGATCCGTGCGACCCGAACGCTCACTGCTGTGCCTCCCGTGGGTGGTCGCCGCCCGCCAGCTGGTCGACGGCGTGGTCGAGGATCCCGTCCAGTACGCCGAGGCCGTCCTTCACCCCGCCACGCGAGCCGGGCAGGTTCACCACCAGGGTCCGGCCGGCGACGCCCGCGACGCCGCGCGAGAGCACGGCCGTGGGCACCTTGGGCAGTCCGGCGGCGCGGATCGCGTCCGCGACGCCGGGGAGTTCGTAGTCGAGGACGGCGCGCGTGACGTCCGGGGTGCGGTCCGTCGGCGAGATGCCGGTGCCGCCCGTCGTCACGATCACCTGCACCCCGGCCGCGACGGCGTCCCTCAGGGCTCCGCCGACGGGTTCCCCGTCCTCGACGACCACGGGCTCCGGCACGTCCCAGCCCCGTGCGGTCAGCCAGTCCGTGATGACCGGGCCCGTGGTGTCCTCGTAGACGCCCTTCGCGGCGCGGTTCGACGCCACGATCACCCTCGCGACCCGGTTCACGGCCGCTCCCAGGTCCCGGCCTTGCCGCCGTCCTTGCGGATCAGGCGGACGTCGTCGAGGGTCGCCGCCGGATCGACGGCCTTGATCATGTCGTGCAGGGTCAGCCCGGCGACGGCGACGGCGGTCAGCGCCTCCATCTCGACGCCGGTCCGGTCGTTCGTCTTCGCGGTCGCGGTGATGTGCACGGCGGTCTCGGCGAGGGCGAATTCGACCTTCACGCCGGACAACGCGATCTGGTGGCAGAGCGGGATCAGCTCGGGCACCTTCTTCGCGCCCATGATGCCCGCGATCCGGGCGGTTGCGAGGGCGTCGCCCTTGGGTAGCCCGTCCGTCGCCAGCAGGCCGAGCACCTCGGCCGTGGTGTGCACGGTGCCGCCCGCCAGCGCGGTGCGGGCGGCGGGCGTCTTGCCGGAAACGTCGACCATACGGGCGGCACCCGTATGGTCGACGTGGCTGAGTTCACTCACGCCCAGCAGGCTAGTCCTCAGAACCTGTCGGCGGAGCCGAGGTCCGTTCGGCACGGCACCATACGCGTGAACGCTGCGACAACGGCCGCGGGTTCACCTCAGAGAATTCAGAAGATCCGCTGCTTCGAGCGAACCTCGTCGAGGGCCTTCTCGCGTTCCTGCCGTTGCTCCGGCGTCATCGAGGCGAAGAGCCCGCCGTTGTCCGCGGCACAGGCCGTGTCGCGCGCGGGGCGCTTGCCTTCCACGAGGAACCGGTTGACGGCGTTGTTGCCGCAGGCGTTCTCGTCGCTCAGCCAGACCCCGTGCCCGCCTTCGTCCACGGTCACGATCCGTGCCCGGTCACCGAGGGCGCGGCGCATCTCCTTGGCGCCGCTCAGCGGCGTCGCCGGGTCACGCAGGTTCTGCACCATCAGGATGTTCGACGGTCCCCGGTCGCCGATCCGCACCGGCGGCTCGATCGGCTCGGACGGCCAGTACGCGCAGGCCCAGATGTTCGCCCCGGCGGCGCCGAACATCGGGTACTTCACCCGGTCCTTCGCGACGTTGCGCTGGTAGGTCGCGACGTCCTCAGGCCAGTCCGCGTCGTTGCAGACCACGTGCAACTGCCCGGCCAGCAGCTGCGCCGGGTCGATCTGCTGGGCCTGAGCGGTCTGCTTCACGGTGCCTTCGGTATCGAGTGCCTGCCACTGCTGCGCCAGCACCGGGAAGGAACTGGTCGCGTAAAGCGCACCGAAAGTGCCCATGCGGAACGCCGCGCCGTCGACACCGGGGACGGCGCCGCCGTCGAGTTTGGCGACGAGGTCGTAGAACTTCGCCGTCACCTGCTGCGGAGTACGGCCCAGCCCGTAGCTCGCGTGCCGCGCCGCCGCCCACTTCGCGAAGTCCGGGAAGCGGTCCTCGAACCCCTCCGCCAGGCGACGCGAGGTGACCGGATCGAGCCCGCCGGGGCCGGTCACGCTGTCGATCACGACGCGATCGGTCTGCCGCGGGAACAGCGTCGAATACACGGCGCCCAGGTAGCTGCCGTACGAAACGCCGTAGTACGAGAGCTTCTCCTCGCCGAGGGCTTCCCGGATGCGGTCCATGTCGCGGGCGGTGTTGGCCGTGGTCATGTACGGCAGGTTCGCGGCGGTCGCCGAAGCCCCGCACTGCTTGGCGATGCCCTCCACGTACTTCGCGCGCTCCGCCACCGCCGCCGCGTCACGCGCGTACGGCGGGACGTTGCTCACCTGCTGTTCGGGCTTGAGGTCGCAGGTGACCGGCGTGCTGTGCCCGATCCCGCGCGGATCGAAGCCGATGATGTCGTACGCGTCGAGCACGCTCGACGGCATGCCCGCCGCCCGCAACCCGGCGGGCATGGTCAGCCCCGGCCCGCCGGGGCCGCCCGGGTTGGTCAGCATGATCCCGCGCCGCTTCGCCGGCTTGGTGCTGGCGAGTTTCGAAACGGCGACGTCGATGGTCTTCCCGCCCGGGTTCCGGTAGTCGAGCGGGACCTTCAAGGTGGCGCACTGCACGCCGGGCGCGGCCACGTCCTCCGGACACGGCCCCCAGCGCACGGACGAAACCGCGGCGGACGCCGTGGCCGGTACGAGTACCGCCATGGTCACCGCCGCGGCCGTGAGTGTCCCGATCCTGCTCAGGACAGAGCGTTTCATCCCCAACCCCCGTCATGATCGACTTCTTGGTCGAGTCGAGCCTATGAGCGGGGCGTCGGCGGAGTCGTCACCCTGAAGTCGGCCACGAGGTCGGCCTCAGTGATGACGAGCACTCCGAATGGAGCAAGGGACCTTTGCTATCACTTCGGGCTACGCGGTCTCCCCAAGGGCGCCCCGCGCCCGACGGAGACTTCACCGCCGAGCGCCCTCTTTCTGGCGAAGGCCGGTGGAAGCGGAACGGCGCCCCTTCGGCGGGTTTTCGTCAGCGCTCGGCAGATTTCACAGCCTTGGCTGCCTTCTTCACCGCTTCCGCCACCGCGGGGGCGACGGCGCTGTCGAACACGCTCGGCACGATGAACGAAGCGTTCAGCTTGCCGTTGTCCACGACGTCCGCGATGGCGTCGGCGGCCGCGAGGAGCATCGAGTCGTCGATGTGGTGCGCCTGCGCGTCGAGCAGCCCGCGGAAGACGCCGGGGAACGCGAGCACGTTGTTGATCTGGTTCGGGAAGTCGCTGCGGCCGGTGGCGACCACGGCGGCGTGCTTCTGCGCCTCCAGCGGGTCGATCTCCGGGTCCGGGTTGGCCAGCGCGAACACGACGGCGTCGGACTTCATGGTCGCGACCTGCTCGGCCCCGAACAGGTTCGGCGCGGAGACGCCGATGAACACGTCGGCGCCGACGAGCGCCTCGTGCAGCGTGCCCGCCTGCTGCTCCTTGTTCGTGTGCTCGGCGATCCAGGTCAGGTTCTCGTCGAGGTTGCCGCGCGCGGAGTGCACGATGCCGTCGATGTCGGCGGCCACGATGTCGCCCGGGTTCTTGCCCAGCAGCAGGCGGATGATCGCCGAGCCCGCCGCGCCGACGCCGCTGACGACGATCTTGCAGTCTTCGATGTTCTTCCCGACCACGCGCAGGGCGTTGCGCAGCGCGGCGACCACGACGATCGCGGTGCCGTGCTGGTCGTCGTGGAACACCGGGATGTCGAGCTGCTCACGCAGGCGCTTCTCGATCTCGAAGCAACGCGGCGCGGCGATGTCCTCGAGGTTGATGCCCGCGTAGACCGGCGCGAGCGCCTTCGCGATCATGATGATCTCTTCGGTGTCCTGGGTGTCCAGGCAGACCGGCCACGCGTCGACGTCGGCGAACTTCTTGAACAGCGCCGCCTTGCCCTCCATCACCGGCAGCGCGGCGGCCGGGCCGATGTTGCCCAGCCCCAGCACCGCGGAGCCGTCGGTGAGCACCGCGACGGTGTTGCGCTTGATGGTCAGGCGGCGCGCGTCCTCGGGGTTCGCCGCGATCGCCTGGCAGACGCGGGCGACACCCGGCGTGTACGCGCGGGAGAGGTCGTCACGGTTGCGGAGCGCGACCTTGGGGGTGACCTCGATCTTGCCGCCGAGGTGGATCAGGAACGTCCGGTCGGAGACCTTGCGCACGCGGACGCCCGGCATCGAGTCCAGGGTCTGCGTGATGTCCTGCGCGTGGTTCTCCGACAGGGCGTTGGCGCTGATGTCGACGACGATCGAGTCGGGGTGCGACTCGACGACGTCGAACGCGGTCAGCACGCCGCCGACCCGGCCGACGGCGGTGGTCAGATCACCCGCCGCGGTGGACGACGCGGGGGCCTCCACCCGGACGGTGATCGAATATCCGGGACCGGGAACCGGCATGGCACTACCCCCGCTGAGGAACGCTCGAATAGGTCGATCGAAAACCTACTCCCGTGACGACGGCCACGGACCCTCGCAGGGGGTGACTGACCAGTAACTTCTACCGGTTGATCTCGGTCTCGGGGTGCACGTACGGCACCGTGTCGAGGGGGAAGGTCACGTCGCCGAACGGGGACAAGGCGCCCTGCCGGTCGGACGCGAGCTCGGTGACGGGGTGCTCCCCGTCTTCACCGGGCCACGTGGGGTCGATGCCCGCGCGCTTCTTGTTCTCGCCCTTCGCCACAACGTCCTCCAGAGCATGGTCAAGCCGTTCTCAGGGGACAGTCTGCCCGAACGCGGCTGCCGGGCCACCACCCGCCCGGTATCCTGGTCCTCTATGCCCGCGCCCTCCCTGGCGGACTGGCTGCGCCAGGAGTCCGACGACGCTCTCGCGGCACTGCTGCGCACTCGTCGCGACCTGTCCACGCCACCCCCGTCCGACACCATCGTGCTCGCCACCCGGGCCGGCACGCCGGGCTCCGTCGCGCGCGCCTGCGAAGACCTCGACACCTTCACGCTCGCCGTCCTCGACGCCCTGCTGCTGGCGGGTGCGGACACCGAGCCGGTCGCCTCGGCCGAGGTCGCGCGGCTCGTGGGCAAGAAGATCGACGAGCCGCTGGCGCTGTTGCGCAAGCGTGCGCTGGTCTGGGGCGAGGACGACGCGCTGCGCGTCCCGCCGTCGGCCCGCGACGCGCTCGGCCCCTTCCCCGCCGGGCTCGGATCGTCGTCGCCCTCGCTCGCCGGAACGGATATCGACGCCGCGCTCGCGGAGGTCGGCGAGGACGAACGCGCCGTCCTGACGACCCTGGCGGCCGGGCCGCCGATCGGCCGGACCCGGGACGCGGCGGCCGACGTCCCGCTGGAGCGGGCGCAGAACCCGGTCCAGCGCCTGCTCGCGCGCGGCCTGCTGCTGCGCCGGGACGACCAGACCGTCGAGCTGCCGCGGGAGATCGGGATCGCACTGCGCGGCGGGTCGGTGTTCGACCCGGCGTCCCTGCGCGAACCGGAACTTCCCACCCATCCGCATCAGCCGTCCACAGTGGACACAACGGCGGCCGGTGAGGCGATGGAGTTCTTGCGCCAGACCGAAAACATGCTCCGCGCATGGTCGGAGACGCCGCCGCCGGTGCTGAAGTCCGGCGGGCTCGGGGTTCGCGAACTGAAGAAACTCGCCAAGGATCTCGACGTCGACGAGACCCGGGTGACCCTGCTCGCGGAGATCGCGGTCGGCGCCGGGCTGGTGGCCGACAGCGAAGCGACCGCACCGGAATGGGTGCCGACGACGCTCACGGATTCGTGGCTCGCGTCGCCGACCGCGCAGCGCTGGATGACGATCGCCCAGGCCTGGCTCGAACTGCCCCGGCTGCCCGGCCTCGCCGGCGGGCGGGACGCGAAGGACAAGCCGATCGCGCCGCTTTCGGAGGACCTGCGCCGTCCGCTGGCACCCACGTCGCGACGGCGGATCCTCCTGGCCTTGGCCGCGCTTCCCGAGGGCGCGGGTGTGAAGAGCACCGACGAACTGGTCGCCGCGCTCGCCTGGCGCGCGCCACGGCGGGGCGGACGGCTGCGGGACGAAACCGTGCGCTGGACGATGGCCGAGGGGGCGGCGCTCGGCCTGATCGGGCTCGGCGGGCTCACCACGGCGACGCGGGCGCTGCTGGCCGAGGACCGGCCGGGAGCGGTCGAGGCGATGATCGACGCGCTGCCGCGTCCGGTGGATCACGTCCTCGTCCAGGCCGACCTGACCGTGGTCGCGCCCGGGCCGCTGGAGGCCGAACTCGCGGCCGAGATGACCGCCGTCGCCGACATCGAATCCTCCGGGCACGCGACCGTCTACCGGATCACCGAGACGTCCGTGCGGCGCGCGCTCGACACCGGGCGGACCGCGGGCGAGCTGCACCAGCTGTTCTCGACGCGGTCGGCGACGCCGGTGCCGCAAGGACTCACCTACCTGATCGACGACGTCGCCCGGCGGCACGGGCGGCTGCGCGGCGGGGCCGCCGAGTCGTTCCTGCGCTGCGACGACGCGTCGCTGCTCGCCGAGGTCATGGGCAGCCCCGTCGCGACCGAGTACGGCTTGCGGATGATCGCGCCGACAGTGCTCATCAGCGCGTACCCGCTCGCCGAAGTCCTCGACGCGCTCCGCGCCGCCGGGTTCGCTCCGGCAGCCGAAGGACCCGACGGACGTGTCATGGACATCAGGCCGTCCGGACGTCGCCTTCCCGCGAAGGCACGTGCCGCGCGTCGCGCCCCTGGCGAGCCCGCCGGGCTGACCGACGACCAGGTCGGCAAGATCGTCGCGCACGTCCGGGCCGGTGACGCCGCTTCGGCGCGCCGCCGGGGCGAGACGGTGCGCGCGCCACAGGGTGGCGGCTCCGGGGACACGTCCGCGACGCTGGCGCTGCTGTCCCAGGCGACCATCGAGCGCCGTGAGGTGTGGATCGGGTTCGTCGACTCACGCGGGACGGCGAGCCAGCGGGTGGTGCGGCCGCTGCGGGTCGGCGGCGGGGTCCTCGAAGGGACCGACAACGAGCGCTACCCACTGCACCGGATCACGTCGGCCGCCCTCGTCGAGGACTGACGGACTAGACCAGCTGCTCGGTGCGAAGATCCTTCAGCACCATCGACAAAGCCTCGCCGTGGGTCGGCCAGTCCGGTGTGCCGATCCCGGCCGAATGCAGCGCGGCGCGGACAGCGGCGTGTCCCTCGGCGATGGCGTGGGAAAGGTCGTCACCGGAAATATCGGCTTCGATCTCCATCACCGCACGCGCCGCGTCCGCGGAGACCGCGCTGTCGACGAACCCGTCGAGGCAGCGTTCTTGTTGGAGCAGCGCTCGCATCACCTTGTCGCAGTAGTCGAAGAGATCACCGTCGCCGTCGGCGATGAAGACCCAGTGCGCGTGGACCCTCACACCCATCAGGAACCCCCTTCGATCTCGTAACAAGGTTGCCGAAGCAGCCAGGACACCGCGTTCTTTCCGTAGTTGCCGCCGCTCGGCGTCAAGTGGATCCAACGTTGGTGCTGCCCGCACGGACACCGGACGATGTAGTAGGTCGGTGGATCCAAGATCCTCCATCCTGCCCGATGGAAGTGCTCGAGAACAGCTTCCAGGTCCTTCCGAGGATGCTTTCTCCAGTACCCCACCGGCTACTCCTTGCCCAGGTTAACGCAGATCAGAAGGACCGGCGTCACGCTGAGATCCCGTTCACGGACGACCGAGATGTAACCACGGCGCAGCGCGTTTCATTACCGAATGTGGCCGATGTTCACCGTAAGTAGTCAACGAGGCATGTCATCTGCCGGGCCGCAAGTTGCCCGAGACACTCGACGTGGGCAGGCGAACTGGGAATCGGTGCACCCGAAACCGCTTTTAGAGGACTAAACGCGGGCGGGATCAGAGGGCGCGCAGGCCCTGAAGCACCCGCTCCATGAAAGCGCGCGAAGACGAGTCACCAAGGATCAGCTCGGTCTGGTGGATCAGCACCAGACCGGCGTCCGCCATGTCGCCCACGAGCACCTTCACCACGCCCAGCGGCAGCCGCAGATGCGCGGCGATCTCCGCGATCGACCGGGTGTCCAGGCAGAGGTCGCAGATCTGGCGGTGTTCGGGTGTCCGCACGCCGCGGTACCGGCGGCCGTCGTCGGTGGTCGACACCAGCGCCTCCAGCGCCAGGTCGTGCGCGGTGCGGGTGCGTCCGCCGGTGCGGGTGTAGGGCCGGACCCGGGAGCCCGAAGTCGGCAGATAGACCGAAGCGGGCGCGACGTCAGCGGGCGCGGGACGCGGCGGCGACTGACGGATCGGCGACGGCATCGGCGGGGGTGCGGGAGGCTCGGCCGGGCGCCGCGGCATGACCGTGCTGATCGAGCTCAGCTCGAAGCGGCTCGGTGAATCGAAGGCTTCGCGTTCGGTGCCCTGGTAGAGGGAGTCCCAGCCGGACGGTTCCGGTTCGGTGAATCCGGTGATCTTCATCGGTCACCCACGTACGCCGCCCTGGAGCTGCGCGCGCAGCTCGGGCGTGATCTGCTGGCCGACCCGCTCGACGAGCAGCGTCATCTCGTAGGCCACGGTGCCGATGTCACAGGTCGGCGCGGCCAGCACGGCGAGTGACGAGCCGTCGGCGACCGACATGAGGAAGAGGTAACCGCGTTCCATCTCGACGACGGTCTGGTTGACCCCGCCCGCGTCGAAGCAGCGCGCCGCGCCGGCGGTGAGGCTGATCAGCCCGGAGGCGACCGCGGACAGCTGTTCGGCCCGCTCCTGCGGCAGCCCTTCCGACGGCGCGAGGAGAAGTCCGTCCGCGGAGACCAGCACGGCGTGCGCGGCACCGGGAACCCGGCGCGCGAAATCCGTGATGAGCCAGCCGAACGAGCTTTGCTGCCCGGATGCCGTCACAAGTCCCTCCTCGCTGCGTCAAGACCACCTGGGCGGCGTGGTCCGGGCGTCTAGCGCCGACCTGCACCGATCCCGGTGCCGTCGAGCCGAAAGACGCCTCCACCCAGCGTATTCGTCCCGCCGATCGTGTCGAGCCCGCCACCCGGCCGTCGGCGTTAACCGAACGTAAACGTCCAGCCGCTCACCGCGTCGACCCATCGCGAACCACGCATTCGTGGGTCACCCCGTGGTGGCCGGGTGAGACCAGGCGTGAACCGGTGTCCGCGCAGGTCATCGCCGTCACGGTCGCCTGATCGGGTGGCGTCGGTGCCGGATCGCGTGAAAGGGGTCGCCCCGCGTCCGGTCCGGCCGGTGACGCCACTCCCCGAAGCGGGTGAAGCCTGCCGAGTTCACTCCAACGGCCGCATCCGCTCCGGGTTTTCGCTCTGTTTATCCGGCGCGCAACGCCGAATCGTGCGCGATGGCGTGCTGCACGACCGAGATCAACACCTGCTTGGCGGACTCACGTTCCCGGGCGTCACAGGCCATGATCGGCACGGACGGGGAGATCGTCAGCGCGTGCCGGACGTCCTCGATCTGGTGGTGCAGCAGCCGGTCGAAGCAGTTGATCGCCACGACGTACGGCAGCTTCCGGTTCTCGAAGAAGTCGATCGACGGGAACGCGTCGGCGAGCCGCCGCGTGTCGACCAGCACGACGGCACCGATGGCGCCGACCGCGAGGTCGTCCCACATGAACCAGAACCGGTGCTGGCCCGGCGTACCGAACACGTACAGCACCAGGTCCGAGTCCAGCGAAATACGGCCGAAGTCCATGGCCACGGTCGTCGTCGACTTGTTCGGGGTGGCCGAATTGTCGTCGACGCCGGTACTGGCCTCGGTCATCATGGCCTCGGTGGTCAGCGGATCGATCTCCGAAACCGCTCCGACCAGCGTGGTCTTCCCCGAGCCGAATCCGCCAGCGACCACGATCTTGGCCGACGAAGTCGGTCCGGTCACCTGCGGCGCATTCGCGTCGGAGTCAAATTCTCCGAAGCCCACTGAGCACCCTCTCCATGAACTCGATACTCGGCCGGTCACCCACGTTCTGGCTGGCGCTGTGCACCAGGACCAGACCGAGGCCGGCCACGTCTCCGATCAGCACCCGGACCACGCCGAGCGGCAGGCGCAACAGCGCCGCGACTTCGGCGACGGACCGGGTGTCCAGGCAAAGGTCGCAGATCGACCGGTGTTCGGGGACGCGTACGCGGTCGAGCACACGTCCCTGTTCGCTGGTCGAGATCAACGCCTCGATGGCAAGGTCGTACGTCGGCTTGGTCCGTCCCCGCGTGCGGAAATACGGCCGGACCAGGCCGGAGGATTCGACGTCGGTGGTGTACTGCTCGTCGACGTACTCGTTCTGTGCCTGCTGCGGCAGTGCCGCGGCGAGCGGGTCGGCGGCGGCCGCCGCCCGGCGCTCCTCCTCCTTGTCGAAGGAGAACTTGGCGAACTCGCCGGAATCGTAGAGCGGACCGCTGCCACCACCGAACAGTTCCGCCCCGGGGCCGCCGAGGAGGCGTTCCCGGTAGTCCGAAACGCTGAAATCGGCGGGTCCCTGACCCGCGTTCGAATCGGTCAGCCAGCGGGAGGCCTCGTCCGGGGACACGGGGTCGTTGTCCGACCCCTGTGCCCGTCGCGATCGCCATTCGCGGTCGACCCGGTCCCGGAAGGACGTCCAGTCCTCCCGGCCGTCGTCACGTTCCGACCACCCGCCGGAGAAGTCGTCACCGAGCCGGCCATCGCCCCTCAAGCGCCCGTCGTCCACGGCATTCTCCTCGGTTCCCGGTCGCTCAGCGGCGGACCGACGCGCCCTGCAGCTGCGCGCGCATCTCCGGTGTCAGCTGTTGCCCCACCCGTTCCACCAGCAGGGTCATCTCGTAGACGACCAGGCCGATGTCGCTCTCCGGTGAGCCGAGGACCGCCAGGCAGGACCCGTCGGACACCGACATCAGGAAGAGGAAGCCGTTGGCCATCTCGACCACCGTCTGGGCGACCGTGCCACCTTCGAACACCTTCGCCGCACCGCGGGCGAGGCTCGTGAGCCCCGACGCGACGGCGGCCAGCTGATCGGCCCTGTCCTTGGGAAGTCCCTTCGACGAGGCCAGCAGCAAACCGTCCGCCGACACCACCACGGCATGCGCCGCGCCCGGGACCCGGTGCACGAAATCCGTGATCAGCCAGGCAAAGCTGCTCGTGTGTCCTTTACCCTGCGCCTGGCCGCCAGGCTGCGCCGGACCACCCGGCTGCATCGCACCCGCCCGTGTCACTGTCACTCCTTACTGCTGTCATCGGCAGGGGAACCCGCATCCCCGCCAGTCACCGGAACGCCGTTGTCATCCAGCGCGTCGATCGGACGTTCCTTCAACGCGTGCCGTCCCGACTTGTAGCCCTGCTGGAAGCTTGCCATCCGACTCCGCGCCGCCGTCGCCGAGCGGGCGATCGCACCCGTTCCCGGCATTCCGGAGGTCTTGTCGGCGAACGAGTCTTCCTTCTTCGGCTCGTTCCCGCCGATCGAGCCGGGGACGAGGTACTGGTTCGGCACCCGTTTGGGCAGGCCCGCCGGGGTGATCTCGTCGTTCCGGTCTTCGTACAGGACCTGCGCCGCCTGCCAGCCGTCGTCCGACGCGCTGCGCCAGCCATTGTCCTGGAGCACCGTCTCCGGCGGAACACTCCGCGGCGTCCGAGTGGGCAATGCCTCTCCGGAAGTGTCCCCGGTGTCCCCGGTGGCCGGTTCCTCCGCTTCGACACCACCGTTACGGGTCCGCGCGGACGCGTCGGGTTCGACCGGCTCGGTATAGGTGGTCGGGCTGTCGCCCCCGGCCTCGTCGCCTTCGCTGAACCAGCGCGAGAGCACCGACTGGTAGATCGGCAGCCGACGGGTGGGCACGTCGTCGTCGAGCGCCGACTTGCCGGCGTCCGAGTGTTCCTCCGGCTTGTTCTGCGGCTCGACCGGGGTGTACTTCGGCTCCCGCTTCGGCAGCACCAGCGACGCGAACTGCGTCTCGGTGCCGCTGGAGGCGCCGTCGCCGTTGGTGGGCGAGATGTCTTCGGCCGTCGGCCACGCCGGAGACTCCTCGGCGGGCTTCGCGGGGCTGAGGAACGGTCCGGCGGCGTTCTTGCCCGCGACCAGGTCGTCGAGACTGATCGGCTGGTCGAGCGGGACGAGCCCGCCCTGCTGCGCGACCGGCTGCGAAGCCGGGGGCTTCGACGGCGGCGGTGGCGTCATCTCCAGGCCGCGGTCGGAAGCCGGGATGTTCGGCAGCGAGGTCGACATCTCGGACACCGACGGCATCGAGGGCATCGACGTTTCCGAGCGGTTCGCCGGCGGCGGGGTGTTCCGCACGCCGGGCCGCATCTGCGTGAGCAGCTCGGCGGGTACGACGACCCGCGCGATCACGCCGCCCTCGATGTCCTCGTTCTCCCGGAGCCGGACCTCGATGCCGTGGCGGCGCGCCAGGCGCGCGACCACGTACAGGCCCATCCGCCGGGTCACCGAGACATCCAGGTCCGGCGGGTCGGCCAGCCGCTGGTTGACCTCGGCGAGCCGCTCCTCGGTCATGCCGACACCGTGGTCGGTGACCTGGATGGCGAGCGCCTTCTTGCGGGTGATCACCGCGCGGACGGTCACCTTCGTCTCCGGCTCGGAGAAGTAGGTGGCGTTGTCCAGCAGTTCCGCGAGCACGTGCACGAGGTCGTGGATCGTCAGGCCCTGGACGGCGACCTCGGGGACGATCCCGATCTCGATCCGGGCGTACTGCTCGATCTCCGAGACCGCGGCGCCGATGACGTCGGCGGCGGGCACCGGCTTGGGCACCGACTTCGCGAGACCGGCGCCCGAGAGCACCAGGAGGCTTTCACCGTTGCGGCGCAGCCGCGTGGCGAGGTGGTCGAGCTCGAACAGGCTGGCCAAGTGGTCCGGGTCCTGCTCGTCGGCCTCGAGCCGGTCGATGACGCCGAGCTGGCGTTCCACCAGCCGCTGCGATCGGCGGGACAGGTTCACGAAGATGCCGTTGACGTTCTCGCGTAGGAGGGCCTGTTCGGCGGCCATCTTGACGGCCTGTTCGTGGACGACGTCGAACGAACGCGCCACTTCACCGATCTCGTCACGCGAAGTGACCGGCACCGGCTCGACCGACCGCTTCGAGGCGTTGACCGGGTCCGGGTCGTCGAGGATGGCTTGCACGGTTTCCGGCAGTCGTGTGTAGGCGACGTCGAGCGCCGTCTTCCGCAGCACCCGCAGCGGGCGCAGCATCAGGCGGGCGATGACGAGCATCAGGAACAGCGCGGCGAGCAGGGCCAGCAGCACGATCGCGCCGCCGATCCAGGCCGAGTTGATCGCGTCGGTGGCCAGGCCGTCGGCCTGTGCCCGCAGCTGGCCGAGCAGGTTGGTCTCGACCGCGCGCAGCTTGTCCAGCGCGACCCGGCTGTCGTTGCCGAGCGCGACGTTGTCGATCGACGGCGGTTCGTTCTGCTGGTGCAGCGAGAACGCCATCGTGGTGATCCGGCGGCGGTCGTCGACCTCGGGGCCGGAGAAGGTGTCCGAGTAAAGCTGCCGCTGTTCGGGGCTGGCGTTGGCGATGAAGGCCGCCGTCGAGGCGTCGCCGCTCGCGACCGCCGAGCGGGCCTGGTCGAACAGGTCGCCGGGGAACCCGGAGCGGAAGGAGGCGATCAGCAGCGCCGCGTCACCGCGGGCGATGAACTCCTTGCTCTCACTGATGGCCTGCACGGTGACACCGAGCCGGAGCACGTCGCGGTTGGCCACCGCGGTGGTCACCTCGCGGCCGAGCTGGACCAGCGAGTCGAGGATGCCGGAGTAGGCGATGAGGACCGGGGTGTCGCCCAGCAGCGAGGTGTTCATCGCGCCGCGCAGCGGGCGCAGGGCGTCGAGCCGCTGCAGACCACGCGAGTAGCGGTCCCTCGTGTCCTGATCGTCCGGGTTGATCTGGTTCGCCGAAGCACGCAGGTCGTCGACGGCGCGGTCGACCTTGGCGATCTGCGCGTCGAGACCGTTCTGGCGCGACGGGTCGCCGGAGGCGATCTTGGCGACGGCGAGCGCGCGTTCGCTCTGCAGCTCGTGCACCACGAGGGTGATCTTGTCGGCGAACGCGACCTGGTCGGCGGTGTCCTGGAACCTCGCCGCCTCGTTGCTGTCGTCGATCACGCGCAGCGTGCCGAGCGCGAGCGCCGTCAGCGTCGGAATGATCAGGATGGCCGCGAGCTTCGATCGCAGACGCCAGTTACGCAGGCCCAGGAACGACCCGGCCTTCCCGCCAGGACCGTCTCCGGTATCCCGCGCAGGGGCCCCTCCCACCCCCGCGGTGTCTTCGTTCGGCACCGCCGCACCACCATCATCTTCATTCGGGCCGGGAAAGCCCATTTTGGACATGCCGTTCTCGAACTGGCCGTACTGCTGCTGTCTGGGTCGGTTGTCGGAGACCACTACCGGCACGCTCCCGTCACCCGGGAGGGATGCGCACGGCGTGAGTATCCACTCATCCGAATGAGGAAGTCGTCTTCGACGCGATCTCTCAAGTGCACTTGACCGAAACCCTGCTCGGTGCCATTGGTCTGTTCGGCCTAACCCGCCAGTGCGCGGGCGCGCACCAGTGAAGCACGGACGTGTTCACCGTGTTCGACACAGAGTGCCTTGCACCTCGGGAAAGGTCCAGAGCGTTCGGCCATCCAAGGCACTCTCTTTCACTACATCAGTGGTCCACACCTCACTACCGGTGCATGAGGGTAGCGAACGGGCGGCCCAGATGTAACCCTTCGGTCAAGACCTCCGAGAAAGCCCCGGACGGGTCTTGACCCGTCGGCGCTCAGTTGTCAACAAGTCCCCGCCCCGAACACGCCCAGTTGTGTTCACTTCTGACAAACAACCTGTTCGGGTGATCGTTACCACTTGGGATCATGGGATGACCACCCATTGTGAGCACAGTGTGTGTTCTCTACAGTGGGGCCTGACTTGAGACAAAGAGTCACTTCCGAATTCCACATCAGGCCACGTCATCACGTGTCCCTCCCCCTGATCAGGAGCACCACTTGCTTTCGAAGAAGGCCTTGAGCGCCCGCCTGGGGCGGCGTGGGGCGATCGCATTCGCGATGGCGGCCGTTGTCACGACGACGGTCAGCGGCTGCGGGCTCCTCGGCGGAGACGAATCCTCCTCTTCCGGGGGCACGGGGAACCTCGAGAAGTCGAAGATCAAGGTCGCCGTGATGTCGACCATCGACCTTGCTCCGCTGCGTCTCGCCCAGGACGGCGGCTACTTCAAGAACGAAGGCCTCGACGTCGAGGCGGTGGAAGCCGCGACCGGCCAGGTCTCGCTGACCAAGCTGATCGGCGGCGAGGTCGACATCGCGTACGCGAGCTACACGCCGTTCTTCATCGCGATGAGCAAGGGCACCGCCGACATCAAGCTGGTCGCGGACGCTTCTTCCGCGGGCCCGAAGAGCACGATGCTGGTCACCCTGCCGACGTCGACGGTGAAGAGCGTCAGCGACCTGGCAGGCAAGAAGATCGGCATCACCGCGCCGAACACCGTGTCGGACACGCTGTCCAAATCGGTCATGAAGGACCACGGCGTCGACGCCAGCAAGGTCCAGTGGGTGCCGATCCCGCTGCCGAACATCGGGACCGCGCTCAAGAACGGCGACATCGACGCCGGCTTCCTGACCGAGCCGTTCATCACCCAGACCGCCAAGCAGGCGGGCACCGTCCCGGTCGTGGACACCGCCACCGGCGCCACCCAGGACTTCCCCACCGCGGGCTACGGCTCCCTCGGCAAGTTCGTCTCGGAGAACCCGAAGACCGTGGCCGCCTTCCAGCGCGCCATGCAGAAGGCGACCCGCGACGCGGCGGACCGCTCCAAGATCGAGCCGCTGCTGGTCAAGTACGCCAAGATCGACCAGGACACCGCCGCGCTCACCACGCTGCTGACGTTCCAGTCCACCCTGGACCCCCGCCGCATCCAGCGGGTCCCGGACCTGCTCCTGCAGATGGGCGCGATCCAGACCAAGATCGACGTCGGCCCGATGATCGCGGCACAGACCACGAGTTGATGACACGCGGTTACTCCGAATTGCCCATCCACGCGGAATTCGATCACTGAAAGTGATGATGTCCAAGCGGGTGATCAAGTGATCGGGCGAATGGCCTAAAATGATCACCCGCTCACGACACCCATTGTGAGCAGGTGGGCAAATCTCTAAGGTGACCGCGTGCCTGGCGAAATGAAGCCACGACACGGATGAAAAAACCCCAACGGTGATTCATTGTTTCCGAGGAGCTGGCTTTGTTTCGAAACGCCATGAGCAGGAACGGTGCACGTAGAGGACGGGGTGCCGTCAGCGTCGCCCTGAGCGCGCTCATGCTGGCCACGTTGGGCGCCTGCGGCGCACTCGGCGGCGAGGACACGTCCAAGGCGTCGGGTGGCGAGGGCGGACTGGAGAAGCCGAAGATCAAGGTGGCCCTGCTGCCCGTCGTCGACCTCGCGCCGTTGCGGCTGGCGCAGGAAGGCGGCTACTTCAAGGCCGAAGGTCTCGAGGTCGAAGCGGTCGACGCCCCCAGTGGCCAGCAGGCGATGACCAAGATGATCGGTGGCGAGGTCGACATCGCCTTCTCCACCTACATGCCGTTCTTCGTCGCGAAGAGCAAGGGCGCGGCCGACATCCGGCTCGTCGCCGACTCCGTTTCGGCCAGCCCCAAGAGCAACGCGGTCGTCACCGTGCCGACCTCGCCGGTCAAGACGATCAACGACCTCGCGGGCAAGAAGATCGCGATCACCGACAAGAACACCGCCTCCCACCTGCTCACCGTCTCGGTGATGAAGGACCACGGCGTGGACACCAGCAAGGTCCAGTGGGTGCCCATGCAGCTGCCGAACATCGCCGCGGCGCTCTCCTCGGGCCAGGTCGACGCGGGCTACCTGCCCGAGCCGTTCCTGACCCAGGCCTCGAAGGTCGTCGGCGCGACCCCGGTCGTCGACATCTCGACCGGCGCCACCCAGGACTTCCCCCTGGCGGGCTTCGGCGCGCTCGGCTCCTTCGTGGACAAGAACCCCAAGACGCTGGCCGCGTTCCAGCGCGCACTGGCCAAGGCCGTGCGCGATTCGGCCGACCGTTCCAAGATCGAACCGATGATCGTCAAGTACGCCAAGGTCGACGCGGAAACCGCTTCACTGCTCACGCTGCCGACGTTCGGGTCCACACTGGACGCCCGTCGCCTGCAGCGAGTGCCGGACCTGCTGCTGCAGACCGGAGTGATCACGGCCAAGCTCGACGCCGCTCCGATGCTCGCCCCTCAAGCTGGATAAAGGTCAAGGTGCCACGACTTCTCCGTGCCCTGGCCGGTCTGGCCGGTTTCTTCCTCGTCTGGGAAGTGATCGTCCAGGCCGGCCTGGTCCGTAAAGAGTTCCTCCCCCCGCCGTCCGTCGTCCTCGTGACGATCTTCGAACAGTTCGGCGAGACCCAGTTCATCCGGGACCTGGTCGCCACGTTCCTCGCGTGGGCGATCGCCCTGCTGATCGCGGTCGCCATCGCCGTGCCTGCCGGTCTGCTGCTGGGCAGCATCCCCGGCCTGCGGACCGCGACCGCGGTGGTCATCGAGTTCCTGCGGCCGATCCCCGCCGTCGCGCTGATCCCGCTGGTGCTCCTGCTGATCGGCGGCGGGCCCGAAGCCAAGATCACGCTGGCCGTGTACGCGTCGTTGTGGCCCATCATGTTCAACACAATCTACGCGCTCGGCGAGATCGACCCCGTGCTGCAGGAGACCGCGAAAGCCTGCGGTACCAGCAAGTTCCGGACGCTGACGTCGGTGGCGCTGCCGCATACCGCGCCGTTCGTGTTCACCGGGGTCCGGCTGTCCGCCAACATCGCGCTGATCGCGGTGGTCAGTACCGAGTTCCTCGCCGGCGCCAAACTCGGCATCGGCAACTTCATCATGCAGGCCAGCACCGGTTCCACCAGGTTCGACCTCGTGCTCGCCGGCACCGTGGTGGTCGGCGCGCTCGGCTTCCTCATCAACGGCGGGCTCGAAATGATCGGCAGGCGGGCGTTCCGCTGGAGCACGGTCGACCGGGAGGCGGTCTCGTGACGACCCTCACGCTGACCAGCCGCGTCGGCAGGCGCGTGGGCCGGGGTATCGGCATCCTGGTCCGCAACTGGCTGCTGTTCTTCGCCCTGCTCGGGATCTGGGAGCTCGCGACCCGGCTCGCGGAAAGCCCGTTCTTCCCGCCACCGACCGAGATCCTGTCCGCGTCGGTGAAACTGTGGTTCACCGGCCCGGCCTCTCAGCTGTTCCTGACCGACACCGTGTTCGACAACGTCCTGCCGAGCCTCGGCCGCACACTCGGCGGCTGGCTGCTGGCCGGCGCCCTCGGTGTCGCGCTCGGTGTCCTGCTCGGCCGCTCCAAGACCGGCATGGACTACGTCGGGCCGCTGTTCGCGTTCTTCCGCTCGGTGCCGCCGCCCGCGCTGATCCCGGTGTTCATCGTCCTTTTCGGACTCGGGCCGGGGATGCAGACCGGATCGATCATCTTCGGCGCGATCTGGCCGGTGCTGCTCAACACCGTGGACGGCGTCCGGTCGGTGGACCAGGTGAAGATCGACACCGCGAAGTCGTTCCGGACTCCCCGGTCGTACTGGGTGCGCTCGATCGTGCTGCCCGCCGCCGGGCCGAAGATCTTCGCGGGCCTGCGGCTGAGCCTGTCCATCTCCTTGCTGCTGATGGTGATCTCGGAACTGGTCGGCTCCTACAACGGCATCGGCCGGTCACTGATGGACGCCCAGCAGGCGTTCGACTTCCCGCTCATGTGGTCGTGGCTGGTCCTGCTCGGGCTCCTCGGCTTCGGGTTCAACGCGGCCTTCCTCGCGGTGGAGCAGAGAGTGCTTCGCTGGCAGCCCACCCGCAACGGCCGTCTCTAGTTTTCGAAGGGTCAGCAAGATGTCAACCATGCTCGAAGTCTCCGGGCTGAACCACCGGTACGGCGCGGGAGAAAAGGCGCACGTCGCCGTCAACGACCTGTCGTTCACTGTCGAAGCGGGACAGCTCGCGAGCATCGTCGGCCCGTCGGGCTGCGGCAAGTCGACGCTCCTGCGCTGCATCGCCGGGCTGATCAAGCCGACGTCCGGCCGCGTCAGCCTGCACGGCGACGACGTCTCCGGCGTCCCGGAGGATCTGGCCGTCGTGTTCCAGGACTACAGCCGCTCGCTGTTCCCCTGGCTCTCGGTCGCGAAGAACGTCGAGTTCCCCTTGCGGTGGCGCAACTTGAGCCGCTCGGAGCGCCGTACGCGGGCCCAGGAGGCGCTGGAGTCGGTCGGCCTCTCCGGGGTCGGCTCGAAGTTCCCGTGGCAGCTCTCGGGCGGTATGCAGCAGCGCGTGTCGATCGCGCGGGCACTGGCCAGCCGTCCGGCCCTGCTGCTGATGGACGAGCCGTTCGCGTCGGTCGACGCGCAGACGCGGTTCGAGCTCGAAGACCTGACGCGGCGCGTGCAGCGCGAGAACGGGAGCACGGTCCTCGTCGTCACGCACGACATCGACGAGAGCGTCTACCTGTCGGACCGGGTGCTGGTGCTGTCGAAGTCGCCGGCGAAGATCGTCGCGGACCTGCCGGTGGGGCTGCCCGCGGAACGGGACCAGATCACCACGCGCGAGTCGGCGGAGTTCGTGACGCTGCGCGGTGAGGTGGCGCGGCTGCTGCACGGCGGTGCCCCCGAAGCCGTCACCGCGGCTTCCGACGCGGCCGAGTACGAACTGGCGCAGCAGGAAGCGGCCGCCTCAGATGCCGCCGAGTCCGAGGCTCGCGCGAAGAGCTGAAGGGGACTTTCCCCGCATCTGACGCGATGAAGGGCGCTTTCCCCGCATCACATGCGGGGAAAGCGCCCTTCAGCTCTCTCAGTACAGCGTGCGCGGGTTCGCGTCGATGCGGACGTGCACCAAGTGCGGCCGCTCGTCCGGCAGCGCGGCCTCCAGCGTCGGCTTGAGGTCCTCGGCCTTCTCGACGACCGACGTCCGCAGCCCCAGACTCTTCGCCAGCGCGGGGAAATCGATGCCGCCGAGGTCGACGCCCGGCACCTTCTCGCCGCCCGCCGCCTCGCCGAGGATGCGCACGGCGGCGTACTGCGAGTTGTCGAAGATCACGAACGTCACCGGCAGGTTGTGCTGCGCCGCCGTCCACAGTGCCTGGACGCAGTACATGCTCGACCCGTCGCCGAGGATCGCGACGACCTTGCGATCCGGGCGGGCCAGCGCGGCGCCGACGGCGGCCGGGAGGCCGTAACCGAGGGTGCCGCTGGCGACGGTGAGGAAACCGGTGTCGGTGGCCTTGATCGGCAGGTGGTCGTGCAGTTCGTTGCGGTGGCTAGGAGTCTCTTCGACGACGATCGCGTCGTCCGGCAGGACCTCCGAGATCACGGAGTAGGCGTAGGCCGGGGTGATCGGCGTGACCGCCGCGGGCTTTTCCAGCCTGGTACGGGGTTTCGGCGCTTCCCGCGGCGCGGCTCGGTCCAGCAGAGCGCGGATCGCGAGCTTCGGCGTCGCGCGGATGCCGGTGCCTTCCGCGGCCCTGGCGAGGATCTGTTCGTCGTCGCTGACCAGGAACAGCGGCGGCAGCGCGGTTTCCGACTCGCCCCGGTACACGTGGTAGGTGAACGCCGGGGCGCCGATGACCACCACGAGATCGTGCTCGGTCAGCGCGTTCGCGAGCGCTTTCCGTTCCGGCTGCAGGAATCCGAAGAACTGCGGGTGGTCCTCGGGGAACGAGCAGCGCGCCCCCATCGGCGGCGCCCAGACCCCGGCGCCCACCTTCTCGGCCAGTTCGACGACGTCCGGCACGGCGCCTTCCCCGTCGATACCCGGGCCGACCACGATCGCCGGACGTTCGGCGGCGTCCAAGGCGGCCACCAGTTCGTCCAAAGCGGACGGATCGGGCGCGAAACCGGGGATCCGCGGCCGGGAGACGATCGGCTTCGAGGTCTCGGCGTCCCAGTCGTCCACCGGCACCGAGACGAACACCGGACCCATGGGCGCCTGCGTCGCGATGTGGTACGCCCGGGCCAGCGCCGCCGGGACGTCCTCGGCCCTGGCGGGCTCGCAGCTCCACTTCACGTACGGCTTGGGGAAGTTCGCCGCCTCGACGGCGCCGAGGAACGGATCGTCCGGCAGCAGCGACCTGGTCTGCTGGCCCGCCAGGATGATCAGCGGGGCGTTGTTGCGGTACGCGGTGAAGATGTGCCCGAGCGCGTGGCCGACCCCGCCGGCGGAGTGCAGGTTCACCAGTGCCGCCTGCCTGCTCGCGCGGGCGTATCCGTCGGCCATCGCGACGACGGACGCCTCGTGGAGCGCGAGCACGTAGGTGAAGTCGTCGGGCCATTCCGTGAGGAAGGCGATCTCGGTCGTGCCGGGATTGCCGAAAACGGTGGTCAGGCCCAGATCGCGCAGCAGTTCCCTGGTCGCGTCACGTACGGTGCGGGTAGCCATGGCCACACGCTATCTCGTCGGCACCCGATAGTTGAAGATGCAACCTCGTATCACCGTATGTGGTCTGGACCTGACCCCGTGTTCACGGCCTCGGTGCGGGTGTCGCGAGTGGAGCGAAGGCCCGCATTTCGTCCTCTGGATGTACGGTCTACTTCGGGTGCGACGCGGCGAAGGCCCCCGTTCTCGACTGTCCATAAGGGACACCAGCCGAGATATGAGTGACCGATTTGAGTGCTTTGCGCGACTTTGCGACCGGGTCGCGAGTGGCAAAGAGCGTTCTAGCCCTCATTACCACTCACGACCCCACGCAGAACTGCACATATAGGACATTCGACATGGCCTACTCCTTGACCAGCGCCGCCCACTCGCGAACGGCGGCGACATCCACATCGGACTCCCAGCCACCCGGGCGGACCGCGCCGCCGACGTGGAACGCGCCGACCCCGCCCGCGCGCAACAGGTGCACCTGCTGTGCCCGCAGGCCGCCGCCGACCAGCAGCCGGGGCCCGTCCTCACGCCGGGCGAGCCGCTGCAGCACCGAAAGCCCGTGCGCGACGCCGTGCGGATGCCCGGCCGCGAGCACCGTGTCGCAGCCGAGGCCGGTCAACTCGTCGTAGGCGCGCAACGGGTCCCGCGCGCGGTCGATGGCGCGGTGGAAGGTCCACGGCAGCCCGTCGAGCTCCTTGACCAGGGTCTCGCAGGCTTCGACGTCGATTTCGCTTTCCAGGTCCAGGAAGCCGAAGACGAACTCCCGCGCGCCCGCGTCGATCAGGCGCGCGGTGTCCGCGCGCAGCCCGTCGAGGTCACCGGCGGCGAAGGACATGTTGTCGCGCAGCATGACCCGCACCGGGAGATCGGTGGCGCCGAGCACGTCGCGCAGCGTCTCGACCGACGGCGTGAGCCCGTCGCTGGCCATGTCGCTGACCAGTTCGAGGCGATCGGCCCCGCCCTCCTGCGCGCGCTCCGCGTCCACCGCGGTCAGCGCGATCACTTCCAGCAGGCCGGTTTTCGAACTCATGGACCTTCCAATTCGCTAAGCCGAGGGGTTGTCGTCACCCCTGGCGTGGCGACCGCGCCGGAATCCGCCTTGCAGGCTGGTCATCCGTTCGCGGACCGCTTCGGGGGAAAGTGAGAGTATCGGCCTCTCCCCTCGCGGCTTCTCCGGCCTGTCGTCCTGCGACCGGGCCTCGGGAACGACGGCGGGCAGCACCGGCCAGGTCTCCTCCGCCCCGTCCTCCTGTTCCAGTTCGGCGGGCGTCGGCCAAGCCGGCTCCGGCTCCTTTTCCTTCGGCGCCACCGGCTTCAGTGTCGGTTCGGTCGGCTCGTCCGGATCCTGCGCGGCTTCCTCGGGCACGGCGTGCTTCACCGGCTCGAACGAAGGCAAGGAAGGCGGGCCGGGTTCAGCGGGCGAAGGCCCTTCGCGCGGACCTCCGTGGTCGAACCACTGCGAAAGCACGCTCTGGTACTTGGGCATCCGCTCGGTCGGCGAGTCCAGCTCGAGATGGTCGACGGCGTCGTCGTCCGAAGACGGCCATTCCGGCGGGTTCTCGCGCTCGACGACGGGAGCGCGCCGCAGCGGGCCGGGGTCCAGCACGGGCGCGAACCGCGACTCCTCGGCGCTCTCCTCCGGCTCGGGCAGCGGCGGGACTTCCAGCGGCGGCTCGGGTTCCGGCTCCGGGACGACGACGGTCACGGGCACGGGTTCCGGCATCGGGGCCGGCCGGGGCGCTTCGACGATGAGGTCGGCGGGCACGACGACCACCGCGGTGATCCCGCCGCCGTCGGCGGACCGGAGACGGACGTCGATCCGGTGCCGGATCGCCAGCGTCGCGACCACGAACAGGCCCATCCGCCGCGAGACCTCGACATCGACGTCCGGCGGGTTCGCCAGCCGCGCGTTGGTCCGGTCGATCTCCGCCTGCGGCATCCCCGCGCCGTGGTCGGTGATCTCGATCTGCCATTCCCCGCGCTCGGTCTCGTGCCCCTCGACCTGCACCATCGTGCTCTGATCCGAATAGCGGGTCGCGTTCTCCAGCAACTCGGAGACCACGTGCACGAGGTCGTTGACGGCCTCGCCGCGCACCGCGATCCGCGGCGCCGGGCCGAGTTCGATCCGCTGGTAGTGCTCGACCTCCGAGAGCGCGGCGCCGATGATCTCGTCGGCGACGACGGCGCCACCGTCCTCACGGACGACGTCGGTTCCGGACAGCACCAGCAGGTTCTCGCTGTTGCGGCGCATCCGGGTCGCGAGGTGGTCGAGTTCGAAGAGCCCGGCGAGCGTGTCGGGATCCTGTTCGTCGGCTTCCATGCGGTCCAGCACGGACAGCTGCCGTTCGACGAGATCCTGGCTCCGCTGCGACAGGTTCACGAACATCGCGTTGATGTTCTCCCGCAGCATCGCCTGTTCCCCCGCGAGCCGGACGGCCTCGCCGTGCACCGCGTCGAACGCGCGCGCCACCTGGCCGAGTTCCTCGCGGCTGAACACCGGGACCGGGGCGACGGCCAAGCGCCGCCGCAGGTTCTCCGGCTGCGGTTCGGGGTCGCTGAGCAGACCTTCGACGGCCGCCGGCAGCTGATGTTCGGCGACATGGAGCGCGCTGCGGCGCAGGATCCGCAGCGGCCGCAGCAGCGATCGCGCGATGATCACCGAGAGCACCCCGGCGACGACCAGCACGGCGAGCACGATGCCGCCGTCCCAGATCGCGGACGTCCTCGCCCGTGCCGCGAGGGCGTCGGTGCGTTCCTGAAGCTGGACGAGCAGCGCCTGCTGCACCTGGTGGGCCAGATTGACCGTGTAGGTGGCCGAGGTGTCCCACTGGTTCGGGTCCAGCCCGCCGAGCCCCTGGTCGTTCTCCGCGCGGATGAGCGCCGATTCGACCATGTCGTTGCCGATGTCGACGATCAGGCCGATGACCGTGTCGTCGTACATCCGCTGCTGCTCGGGGGTCGCGAAGGTGCGGTAGTCGTTGCGGGCGGCGGCGAGTTCGGCCTCCGCGCCGAGCAGCGCGCGGGTCCGGTCCCGGTTGAGGCCGCCCTCCGCGAGCGCGGCCGCCATGATCGCGCGTTTGACCGACATCTGGTCCTTGACCCGCGCGAGCGCGTTACCCGCGAGGCGGAGCTTCCCGAGATCCGAGTCGGAGACGTCGGCGGCGGTGGAATCGCTGATGTCGAGCAGACCGGAGATCAGGTCGCTGTAGGAGCGCAGCACCGCGTCGGCGGGAAAGGCGGAATGTTCCGCGGAAAAGCGGAGGCCGGTCAGCACGCGCAGCCGGTCGCTGGTCTGCTGCAGGCTGGTCGCGGTCTTGCCGCCGAGCCTGCTCTTGCTCTCGCCGAGCGTGCGGTCGAAGGTGCCGATGGCCTCGTCGACGCGCTTGCGTTGTTCGGTCAGTTCGGAAAGGTCGCCCTTGCGATCGCCGGCGACGAAGCGGACGGTGAGATCTCGTTCGCGCTGGAGCTGGTGCACGGCCTCGGCGACGGTGCTGTCGACCCGGCCGCGGGTGGCGAACTCGGCCAGCTGCCTCGCGTCCCGAAGATCGGAGTTGACCCGGAGCCCGACGAGGGCGACCACCGCGAGGGCGGGGATCAGGAGTACCACGAAGAGTTTGGTACGCAGGTGCCAGTTCCGCAGCCGCCAACGTCCACCGACACGAGGATGCCGTTCCGCCGCGTCGCCCCCACGGGGACGCTTGTCGCGACGGGCCACCTGGTTTCCTTTTCCCACCACGGGACCCTTTCCCATGGCTGACATCGGGGACGAGAGCCCGAACCTACTGTAGAGTAACAAGGTTCGAGAACGATCGAAAGCCGCGCCATCGGGCGCCTCCCGCAGGCGATCGTATGGGGCCCGGACCATACGATCCAGAAGGAGGAGCACATTCTCTCGGTAGGTGAGCGGTGACGAAGATGCGCGTCTTGGCGATTCCGCTGGTAGCGGCGCTGCTGGCGACCGCCGGTTGCGGAGTGTTTTCCGGTGGTGACGCAAGTACCGACGCGCCACTCGAACGGACGGAACTGCGTATCGGCGTCAGCAGCCCCATCGACACGGCACCCTTGCGGGTCGCCGTCGCCGACGGGAAGTTCACCGCGGCCGGCCTCTCCGTGACACTCGTCGAAGTCCCCGCCGACCAGGCGATCGGCAAACTCTCCGCGGGCGAGATCGATCTGGCGTTCGCGAGCGACGTGTCGATCTTCCGCGCTTCCGCGGCCGGGACGGCGCTCCAGTTGCAGGGCGAGGCGTACACCGCCGGCCGCAACACCATGGCGCTCGTCACACTCCCCGGCTCCGACTACACCGAGCCGACCCTCAAGAAGGCACCGAAGATCGCGGTGAACATGCTCGACGACGTCGGCGTGCTGGCGGCCCGCTCGGTACTGGCGACCGCGGGCGTCGACGTGAACCGGATCCAGTTCAAGCAGCACCCGTTCGACCGGATGCCCCAGGCGTTGCAGGCGGGCGAGGTCGACGCCGCGTGGATGGTCGAGCCGTACATCACCAGGGCCGAGAAGGAACTCGGGGCAAGCATCCTCGCCGACGGCGCCCGCGGCGCGACACTGGACTTCCCGATGTCGTCCTACGTTTCGACGGGAGCCTTCGGACAGGGCAACGCCCGCACGCTCGCGGTCTTCCGCAAGGTGCTCGGCGAAGCGCAGGTGCGGGCCGCCGACCCGGCCGTCGTCCGTGACGCGCTGCCGACGTTCTCCGACATCGACCGGACCACGGCGTCGCTGATCTCGCTCGGGACGTACCCGGTGTCCCTCAACGGCATCCGGCTGCAACGCGTCGCCGACCTGATGCACAACTCCGGCCTGCTCGGCGCGCGGCTCGACGTGCAGTCGATGGTGGCGCGCCCCTAGATGTTCTCCCCGGTCGGCCTGAGACACACGGTGCGCACGGGCGGCCCGGTGTAGCGCAGTTCAGTGTCCTCCGGCATGCAGACGGCCGCCGATCCCCGCATCACCGTCGCGCGCGCCTCCGCGCTGATGTCGCTGCAGCGGACCTTCGCGATCCGCGTCTCGTGCACGACGTCGCGCAAACAGTCCCCGCTCTCGACGTTCAGCGCGAGACAGAGCGTCTTTTCCGCTCTCTTGCTCGACGAACCCCCGTACAGCTCGAACTGGATGTAGTCGGCGCTACGGCAGTCCGACGAGCCCGACCGCACCTCGTCGACGCGGAAGGTCGCGCGATTCGACGAGCAGCTGGCCGTCGTGTAGCTCTGCTTGCCGCCCGCCTCGTCGGTCAGGTACAGGCACTTGCCCGCCTCGACCTTGGTGAACCGGCTCGACTGCGAGAGCCCGAAGGCGGCCAGGCTCCCCAAGCCCAGCGCGGCGACGACGCCCAGCACGATCGAGACCTTGGCAAGCACGCTCAGCGGCGGCGGCTTGGGGAACGGTGTCGGCGGTACCGCCTCCGGCATCGAGGGCAGCGGCGCGGGCGCGTTGAACGGGTCGTACTCGGGTGTCCCGCCGGTCGGTGTAGTCGTCAAGGTCCCCTCCAGTCACCTTCCGCATATCCTTCCACCAGCGGTGCCGCGGCGGGAGCCGGTGTGGCCGGAACGTATAAAGGACGATGTGACCGATGGCCCGCTGATCGTCCAATCCGACAAGACCGTGCTCCTCGAGGTCGACAACAGCCAGGCCGACGACGCGCGGATCGCCATCGCGCCGTTCGCCGAACTGGAACGCGCGCCCGAGCACGTCCACACCTACCGGATCACGCCACTGGCGTTGTGGAACGCCCGCGCGGCGGGCCACGACGCAGAACAGGTCGTCGACGCGCTGACGACGTACTCACGCTTCCCCGTTCCCCAGCCGCTGCTCATCGACATCGTGGACACGATGGGGCGGTTCGGGCGGTTGCAGATCGCGAACCACCCGGCGCACGGCCTGGTGATGTCGACCATCGACCGCGCGGTGCTGGAGGAGATCCTCCGGCACAAGAAGATCAGCCCGATGCTGGGCGCCCGCATCGACGAGGACACCGTCATCGTGCACCCGTCCGAACGCGGGCGGCTCAAGCAGGCGCTGCTGAAGGTCGGCTGGCCCGCGGAAGACCTCGCCGGCTACGTCGACGGCGAAGCGCACCCGATCGACCTCGCCGAGGTCGACTGGGAACTGCGCGACTACCAGCGCAAGGCCGCCGAGGCGTTCTGGGCCGGCGGGTCCGGCGTCGTCGTGCTGCCGTGCGGCGCGGGCAAGACGCTGGTCGGCGCCGCGGCCATGGCGCACGCGAAGGCGACCACGCTGATCCTGGTGACGAACACCGTCGCCGGACGGCAGTGGAAGCGGGAGCTGGTCGCGCGGACCTCGCTCACCGAGGAGGAGATCGGCGAATACTCCGGGGAGAAGAAGGAGATCCGGCCGGTCACCATCGCCACTTACCAGGTGGTCACGCGCAAGACCAAGGGCGAATACAAGCACCTGGACCTGTTCGATTCGCGGGACTGGGGCCTGGTCGTCTACGACGAGGTCCACCTGCTGCCGGCGCCGGTGTTCCGGATGACCGCGGACCTGCAGTCGCGGCGGCGGCTCGGGCTGACCGCGACCCTGGTGCGCGAGGACGGGCGCGAGGGCGACGTGTTCTCCCTGATCGGCCCGAAGCGGTACGACGTCCCGTGGCGCGACATCGAGGCGCAAGGCTGGATCGCGCCGGCGGAATGCACCGAGGTCCGGGTGACGCTGACGGACGCCGAGAGGCTCGCGTACGCGACCGCCGAGGCCGAGGAGCGGTACAAACTGGCGGCGACCGCGGACACCAAGACCAAGGTGATCAAGACCCTGGTCGACCGGCATCCCGGCGAGCCGACCCTGGTCATCGGGGCCTACCTCGACCAGCTGGAGATGATCGGCGACGAACTCGACGCGCCGGTGATCCAGGGCGCGACACGGAACAAGGAACGCGAGGAACTGTTCGACGCGTTCCGGCGCGGCGAGATCAGGACGCTGGTCGTTTCGAAGGTCGCGAACTTCTCGATCGACCTGCCGGAGGCGTCGGTCGCCATCCAGATCTCCGGGACGTTCGGCTCGCGCCAGGAAGAGGCGCAGCGGCTCGGGCGGCTGCTGCGGCCCAAGGGCGACGGGCGGCAGGCGCATTTCTACTCGGTCGTCTCGCGGGACACCGTGGACACGGAGTACGCGGCGCACCGGCAGCGTTTCCTGGCGGAACAGGGGTACGCGTACCGGATCGTGGACGCGGACGACCTGCTGCGCCCCCTGTAGCGACAGACCTCGGTCTTGGGTGGTCGTGAGCGGTGATTCGGGTCAGAAGCGTCACTCACGAAGGCGTTCGGTGGGCTCGATACCGGTGCGCCGGTGCCCGCCCGAGTACATGAAGGCCCCCTTCCTTGCGTCAGGCGCAAGGAAGGGGGCCTTCATGTACTCGGCAAGGTGTGAAGGTCGAGTTTCCTCGGCTGAGCCGAGGGAAGGGGTCCTTCACGCGCGGCCGCTGTGCCTGCTGTGGTCGCTGGTGCACCTGGGGCGAGAGCGGCGACCCCGAAGGTAGCGAAGGGACCCTTCCCTACCGTCAGGGTAGGCAAGGAGGCCTTCACGGACCGCCCTCCGGCGAAGAACGCGTTGCGAAAGCCACTTTCGCAACCTTCAACGTTGCGAAAGTGGCTTTCGCAACAAGCACCCCCGCCAAGTCCACTATGGACAAAACCTGGGGCCACTGTGACATCAGGGGCACCTGAGGCGCCCGCACCGAGATCCCGCAAACGGGGTATCGAAAACTGTCGGTGCTTCGAACTAGTGTTCGGGTAGAGTTGACCGAACACCAGTTCGAGGGGAAGCCGATGACGATCGCACCGTTCCGCCCGGGTACGCCGCCCGTCCAGACCCTGCCGCCCGGCCGGTGGCACGGCCGGATCTGGGTTTCGGACCTGCCGTTGGCCAGGCCGGAGCGCTACACCGGCTGCGTCGCCGAGTTCGACCGCTCCGGTCTGTGGCCGGTGCTGATCCCGCACGACCAGCGCTTCGCCGCCAACGGCGAGGACTGGCTCGACGACCGCGGCAGGCTCGCCCCCGCCGATCACCGGATCGCGTCGGTGGATCCGGCCGAAGTGCTGGCCCGCTGGTGGGACACGTCGTGCTGCGACGGCGCCTGCCTGCGCCCGTTCGGCGCGAAGTTCCCCGGGCTCGCCCGTCGTCCGGCGCGCCGGGCGGATCCGCTGGCCGAGGCGGGCAACACCGGGTCGATCCTGGCCGCGCGCGGGCAGCACCGGCTGGCACTGGTGCAGACGGAGCGCCCCGCCGACATCCCGGCGATCCTCGGCTGGACGGGCATGATCAAGGCGACCGATCAGGTCCACGAGCTGTCCGCGGTCCTGCGCAGCTGGGAAGACCGTTTCGGCGCGACGCTCACGGTGCTGGGCTTCGATTCGCTGGAGCTGTCGGTGGCCGCGCCGCCGCGCACCCAGGGCCGCGCGCTCACCGTCGCCGCCGAGCACCGGGCGTTCTGCCTGCCCTCGTTCGCCGGCCAGCCGGGCAATCTGCGCGAGTTCGCCTCCAGCCTGGTCCAGACCCGCCGCTGGCGGTTCTCGTGGGCGTGAGCTGGCGTTTACCTCCAAACGAGAGGGGGAATCTGAGCGGCACGGGAAGGCGGTGATCGACGTCGCGGAGCTCAGGATCGGCACTTCGGGCTGGCGCTACCCACCGTGGCGCGGGGACTTCTACCCCCGCGGCCTCGTGCAGCGGCGCGAGCTGGAATACCTGTCGTCCCGGATGAACTCGGCCGAGATCAACGGTTCCTTCTACTCACTGCAGCGTCCCGAGCGGTACCGGGCGTGGGCCGAGGAGACCCCGGACGATTTCGTCTTCGCCGTCAAGGGCGGCCGCTTCATCACGCATATGAAGCAACTGCGTGACGTGGAGACACCGCTGGCGAACTTCTTCGCGTCCGGAGTGCTGGCGCTCGGCCGGAAACTGGGGCCGTTCCTCTGGCAGCTGCCGCCGCGGCTGGCGTTCGACGCCGAGCGCGTCGAGGCGTTCTTCAAGTTGTTGCCGCGCACCAGCCAGGCCGCCGCCAAACTCGCGAGCAAGCACGACGACAAGCTGAAAGCCGAACCCCATACCGATCCGAAGCCTCGCCGGAAGCTCCGGCACGCCGTCGAAGTACGGCATCCGAGCTTCGCCGAGCCCGAAAGCCTCGAACTGTTCCGGGAACACGGCATCGCGCTCGTGGTCGCCGACACCGCGGGCAAATTCCCGTTCGTCGACGAGATGACGAGCGACGAGTTCGCGTACGTCCGCCTGCACGGCGACGAGGAACTGTACGTCAGCGGGTACAGCGACGATGCCTTGAAGAAGTGGGCCCGGAAGATCGAGGGCTGGGGACGCGACACGTACGTCTACTTCGACAACGACGTCAAGGTCGAGGCGCCGAAGAACGCGATCACCCTCGCGAAACTGCTGGCTTGACCCACGCGAGCTGCACAGTCAGCGCGCAGTGAGCGGTGTCCTGTTAGGTGACGTGTGCGGGCACGGGCGTGCTCGCGTGCTGCGGCTGGGGGTCGGCACGCCGGGCGCCCGTGCCTCACTCGGCCTTGGCCGTTTCGCCGACGAGCGAGGCCAGCTTCGTCCGGACGTCCTCGGCGTCGGGATGCGCGAGCTCGGTCAGCACCCGGACCGAACGCAGCCAGCACTCCCGCGCCGACGAGGGATCACCGAGCCGCAGATGGATTCCGCCGAGCTGGGCCAGCACGTCGGCCGCCTCGTAGAGCTCGCCATGGGCGAAGAACATCTCGACGGCGCACCGCATGCAGGCGATGCCTTCGTCGCCGCGGCCGAGCCCGACCAGCGCGGTTCCCTTGGTGTGCAAGGTGAAACGGGTTTCGTCGGGGAGCGCGTGCGCCTCCAGCGCCAAGGCCTGATCGGCGAAGTCGAGTGCCTGCTCGAAGCGGCCGGCCTGGGTGCAGATGTCGCCGAGCGCCTGCAACGCGCTGGCCTCCATGCCGGCGCCGACGTTGCTCTCCCGGATGAGCCGCAACGCCCGCGTCCCGTATTCCCACCCGGTTTCGGGGTCCTGGCTGGCCAAGGTGAGGTTGTAGAGGGCCCGCGCCTCACCTTGCCGGTCGCCGACCTGCCGTTGCAGTTCGACGACCTGCTTCAGGTAGGCGATGCTGTCGTCGTACTGGCGGGCGACCCCGCAGGCCACGCCGAGCCCGCTGAGGATGGCGGCCTCGCCGGAGCGGTCCCCCAGGTCGCGGGCGGCGCGGAGCGCCACACCGAACACCGAACGCCAGTCCTCCAGCCGCGCCCGCACGATGAAATAGGACTGCAGCAACCACGCCAGCTGCCAGCACTCCCGGTATCGCCGCTCCCGGTACGCGACGTTCACCGCGGCGATGAGGTTCCCCGCCTCCTCGTCGAACCAGTCGAGCGCCTGCTCGTAGTGCCCGAATCTCAGCCCCGCGCCGTCGAACCGCTCGGGTTCGACGAGCCGGTAATGCCGTTCCGGACGCAGGAGCCTCGACGCGTTCAACGCCGAGGCGAGCGACGCGTGGAGCAGCCTGTCCAGCACGGCCGTCCGCGCTTCGGGCCCGTCGATCTTCGCCGAAAGCTCGGCCGCGTACGCCCGGATCAGGTCGTGGAACTGGTACCGGCCGGGCCTGGACCGCGCGATCAGGTGCGCGGACGCGAGTTTCGCCAGATCCTCGTGCGCTTCGGCGATGTCGACCCCGGCCACCGCCGCGGCCGCGGGCACGCTGAAGTCGCCGCCGGTGGGCAGGCCGAGCAGCCGCAACAGGCGCGCGGCCCGTGCGTCGAGCGCCCGGTACGAGTACGAGAAGACGGCCCGGATGTTCGTCTCGTCGCCGTCGGCGAGGTCGAAGGAGCCCAGCCGGTCCTGTTCGGCTTCCAGCAGCCGGACGAACTCCCGCAACCCGAGGTCCGGGAACTGCGCGGCCCGCACCGCGAGGATCCGGATGGCCAGCGGCAGCCCGCCGCAGTACCGGACGAACCGTTCGGTGGCCTCGGGGTCTTCGGCGACGCGGTCCAGCCCGATCGTCGACGCGAGGAGGGCGATCGCGTCCTCGTCCGGCAGTTCCTCCAGCGCGACGCGCCGCGCGCCGTGGGTCGCCACGAGCGCCTGCAACTGCCAGCGGCTGGTCACCAGCACCAGGCAGCCGGGGCCGGGCAGCAACGGCCTGATCTGCTCGGTGCTCCCCGCGTTGTCGAGCAGGATCAGCATCCGGCGGCCGGCGCTGTAGGTGCGCCAGGTGGCCGCGCGCCCGTCGACGTCGGCGGGGATCCGGTCGGCGGGGACACCGACGGAGACGAGCATGGTTTCGAGCGCGGCGGCGGCCTCGACCGGCTCGCCGGGGCCGTAGCCGCGCAGGTTGAGGTACACCTGCCCGCCGGGGAAGCGGTCTCCGACCTCGTGCGCGAAGTGAACTGCGAGCGTCGTCTTGCCGATCCCGCCCATCCCCTCGATCGACGCGATCGACGTCGAGCGCTCGGTGTCCAGCGCCTCCGGGACAAGTCCGTGCAGCGCCTTGAGGTCGCGTTGGCGGCCGGAGAACACCCGGAGATCGGCGGGGAGCTGCCGCGGGATCAACGGTTCGGCACCGAGCCGGTACCGCGTCAGTCCGGAGTCCAATGTGGTCTCGACGGTCTCTTCGCCGGTCAGGATCGCCTGGTGCGCCCGCTGCAGCGAGGCGCCGGGGTCGAGGCCGAGTTCTTCGGCCAGCACCGCGCCGATCCGGCGGTAGACGTTCAGCGCCTCGGCCTGTCTGCCGGAGCGGTAGAGCGCGATCATCAGCTGCTCGTGCAGCCGCTCCCGCAGCGGATTCTCGCGGCACAGCCTGGTCAGCTCGGGAACGACGGTGGCGTGGTCGCCGAGGGCGATGAGCGCGTCGGCCCACTGCTCGCGCACGCGCAGCCGCTCTTCGCCCAGCTGGTCGGCTTCGTCCCGAAGCAGCGCTTCGGAGTGGACGTTTTGCAACGCCGGGCCACGCCACTCGGCCAGCGCGGCGGCGAACCGGTCCGCGGCCCCGCGCAGGTCGCCGTCCCGCGCGGCCTCCGTCCCGGCCGCGGCGAGTACCCGGAAACGGGCGAGGTCGAGCAGCTTCTCGTCGAGTTCGAGCAGGTAGCCGCCGCGTTCGGTGCGGATGGTGACCTCGTCGCCGAGCGCGCGGCGGACCCGCAGGATGTAGGTCTGCAGGGCTCCCTTGGACCGCCGCCGGTCGTCCGGCCACAGCCAGCGGCCCAGCTCTTCGACCGGCACCACCGTGTTCGCGCGCAGCAACAGGCCCGCCAGCACGATGAGCGGCCTGCTGCCGCCCAAGGGCACCGGCAGCCCGTCCGCCGTGACCTCCGTGGGCCCCAGCACGCGAAAGTCGAGTGCCACGTCGCTCATTCTGTCCGGAACCGAGACAAACGGCACGTGATTCCCACAGTGGCATGATCGGTGCCGATGGACGTCTACGCGATCCCCCTGCGCACGCGGTTCCGCGGCATCACCGTCCGTGAAGGACTGCTGATCCGCGGCGAAGCGGGCTGGGGCGAATTCTGCCCGTTCTCCGACTACTCCGACGCCGAGAGCGCGCCGTGGCTGGCGTCCGCGCTGGAGGCGAGCGAACGCGGCTGGCCGTCGCCCGTGCGGGAGAGCGTCGAGGTGAACGCGACCGTCCCGGTGGTGTCCCCGGACAAGGCGTACGAACTCGTGTCCGCGTCGGGATGCCGCACGGCGAAGGTGAAGGTCGCCGACCCTCGGGTGAGCCTCGCCGAGGACTGTGCCCGGGTGGAGGCGGTGCGGTCCGCGCTGGGCCCGCGGGGCGCGGTTCGCGTCGACGCGAACATGGCCTGGGACGTGGACACCGCGGTCAAGGCCATCGGTGAACTGGACCGCGCGGCGGGCGGTCTCGAATACGCCGAGCAGCCGTGCCCGTCGATCGAGGAGCTCGCCGACGTCCGGCGCCGGGTCGGCGTGCGGATCGCCGCGGACGAATCCATCCGCCGGGCCGAGGACCCGCTCAAGGTGGCCGTGGCGGGAGCGGCCGACATCGCCGTGCTGAAGGTCGCGCCGCTGGGCGGGGTCCGGCGCGCGCTGGAGGTCGCCGAAGCGTGCGGGCTGCCGTGCGTGGTGTCGTCCGCCGTCGAGACGAGCGTCGGTCTCGCCGCCGGGCTGGCCCTCGCGGGCGCACTGCCCACTTTGGACTTCGCCTGCGGGCTGGGCACGATGTCCTTGCTGACGGGGGACGTCTGCGGCGACTCACTGTCCCCTGTGGACGGTCGCCTGCCGGTGCCGCTTCAGGCTCCCGCACCCGACCTGTTCGCGGCCCACGCCGCCGCCCCGGACGTCCGGGCGGCCTGGGAAGCCCGCTTCACTCGCGTCCGCACCCACCTCCGGACGCCATGAAAGGTCCCTTCCTGGCAAATTTCGCAAGGAAGGGACCTTTCATGGCGTTCGGGAGAAGATCAGGTGCAGTGCTCGAAAGGCGATTCGTAGGTGTTGGAACCCGCCGAGCCGCCCCACCGGACGCATTTCGCGCCGGCGGCCGCACTCACCGGGCCCGCGTAGTACTCGAAGCTGCCGGAGTCGGTCTTCCTCGCCGAACCCTGGACTTCGAGGAAGGCCGAAACCGCGCTGCCCGTGCCGACCGAGGTGGACTTGATGGTCGTGACGCAGTTGTTCTTGGTCGTGCCGTTGTACAGCAGGTACGCGGTCGCGGCGCTGCCGAGCGCCTGCGAGTCGATCACCTTGTAACCGTCGCCGCACACCTCGACGGCGTCGTACGGGTTGGGATTCCCGTTGCCGCTGCAGGTGTTCTTCGAGGTCACGTTGGCGTTGGGGTAGCCGAACCGCACGCCGTTGAAGTACGCGGGCTTGATGTTGCTCGGCCACGACGAGTCGTTGGTGCGGACTTCGTAGTGCAGGTGCGGGCTGATGTTGTTGCCCGGCTTGGAGGTGTTGCCGACCTCGCCGATCTTCTGTCCCTGCGCGACCTGCGCGTTGAGCGCGACCGAACGGACCTTCAGGTGCGCGTAGTAGGTCGACCATCCCCCACCGTGGTCGATCTTCACCAGGTTGCCGAACCCGTTCTCCGAACCCTGGTGCGCCGAGATGACGACCTTGCCCGCCGCCGCCGCGACCACGGTGTCGCCGAGATCCGCCCCCGCGGAACTGCCGCGGTTGAAGTCGATCTCGTAGGCCCGGTGCGCGCTGCTGTTGTCGTTGTCGCCGTTCCACACCTGGTTGCAGGGGAACGGGAGCTGGAAGTTGGGACGCGGCCCGACGGCGGCCTCGGCCGACGTCGCGGTGATCGCCAGCCCGGCCATGCCCAGCAAGGCGGTGGCGGCCGCCGTGACCACTCGTCTGAATCTCATCGGATGTCCTTTCTCGGCGTTTCGTGAGAAGCGTCCCGAAAGGGCGTACAAGCGAGATACAAACGACCACGAGCCCTCCTGGCCGAGGGGACCAGGAGGACTCGTGCCGCCTCCGCACCGGACCGTCCGCGTCTTCCCCGTCCCGGTGCGGGTGTCTCAGCCGACCCGCTCGATGGTGGCCCGACGGATCAGGAACTTCCCGGGTTCGCGGACCTGCTCGAAGGCCGCGTTGTTCAGCAGCGCGCAGCTGCCGGAAGCACCGGTGACCTCGACGGTCGTGGACTTGTCGTTGTCCAGGTTCGTCACCTTCAGCTTGGTGCCCGCCGGGAACTCGCTGCTGGACGCCGCGGGCGCGCCGCCCTCGCCGGACAGCGTCACCGTGGAGCCCTGGCAGACGACTTCGCCTTCCCCGGCCACCTCTGCTTCCTGATCGACGACCTGTTCCTGCTTCGCGCCGTCGGCCTGGACGTCCTCGGTGCATCCCGCGGCTTCGCGGCGCTGCTGGATGAGGTCGACGACGGCCTGCCGGTTCGCGATCCGCGCCCCGGACTGCGCGTCCGGATCGGCCTGCTGGCCCGCGATGAAATCCAGGTTGTTTCGGAGGGCGGTGTCCAGTCCCTGGCAGCTTTCCGCTGCTTGCCCGTCCGGAGTGCTGATCGCGAACATCGCCGCGGCGATGGCGGCCACCCCGAGAACGGACGCGATGCCGATCGTCGCACGCTTGCGGTGTTTCCCGGCGCTGTTCATCATCGGTGCTTCCTCCGGTCTGGTTCCTCCTCACCCACATCCATGGATACGGCCGGGTAACGGAAGTGGTTCAAACCGATTTCAGCCGAGCCAGGGTTTCGCGATCCGCGCGTAGGTGTCGTCGTTCAGCGCGAGATGCAGCCACTGGTCGATCCATTCCTTGAACACGATGTCGCGCGGCACCAGGTACGCCTTCTCCGAGAAGGTGAACGGCTCGTCGGGATGCACCGCGCACAGCCGCGGATTCTGCTTTGCCTGCCACCGGGTTTCGGTCGCGTCGGTGATCATCAGATCCGCCCGGCCTGCCAGGATCTCGGCGAAGATCGTGTTGTTGTCCGGATGCCGCACGATGGTCGCGCGTTTCAGGTTGGCATCGGCGAACTGTTCGTTGGTACCGCCGGGGTTCACGATCACCCGGACGCCCGGCTGGTCGATCTGCTCCAGGGTCTGGAACCGCTTTTCGTTCTCGCACAAGGTGATCGGGGTCTTGCCGTCACGAAGATAGGGAACGGTGTAGAAACCCTTCTTCGCGCGGTCCAAGGTCACCGAGACCCCGCCCATCGCCAGATCGCATTTCCGCCCGACGTCGTCGGCGATCGCCTTCCATGTGGTCTGGACCAGTTGGAGCCGGACGCCGAGCCGCTTCGCGAGGTCGCCCGCGAGGTCGATGTCGATCCCGCTCCACGCGCCCGCCGCGTCGCGATAGGTGAACGGGCGATAGTCGCCCGTCGAGCACACGCGGATCTCGCCGCGGGCCTGAACGACGTCGAGCCTGCTCTGCGCGCCATGACCTTCGGGCGCGGCGCCGGCCGTGCCGATTCCCAGCACGGTCAGCACCGCGACCCCGAACGTGAGTACCTTCGCCTTGATCGTCATCAAGGCATTTTCCACGCCCTGAGGTAGGCCTGCACGAGCCAAGCGTCGACCCAGCCGGTGTCCGGCTCCTCCGGCAACGGCGACGCCCCGCGGCCGAGCTCGTCGAGACGGCGCTCGAGGAGCTCGGCCGCTTCCAAGGCTTCCTCGCGGGTTTTCTTGCCCTGCCTCAGATCGCGAAGCCAACCGAGCCACGGTTCGGGAACCGGCAACGTGATCCGCCCGGTCTCCAGCAGCTCCACACCCTGGACTCCGAGGCGCACCATGTGCATGGCGAACTTCGTGTCGAAGCCGTACTTCTCGATCAGCTCCGGCCGCCCGGCCTTGCCCCGCAACCCCAGCATCCGCTCGCGCTGGGCGCGGGAGTAACCGAGGAACCGCAGGCCCGCCCGGCGCGAGACGATCCGGTGCGCGTTCTCGCGCAGTTCGGCGCCGAGTTCGTCGATCACCACGATCTCCGACTCGGGCGCGAACAACGGCAGCAGGACCGTCGGATTCCCGTTGAGCACGAGCCGCAGCCACTTGCGCAACGAGTAGACGATCAGGTCGAGGTCGCCGGGACCCGACCGGACGCCTTCGGGTTGCGTGCGGAAGATGTACTGCTCGAACCGCTTGAGGCCGATGACGTGGTCCGGCGGCTCGACGCAGATGCCGAGTTCGTCGCGGTCGTCCTGGCCGAGCACGGCGGTACCGTGCAGACCGGACCCGACCTGGCAGCATCCGGTTTTCCGGCCCCTCAGGGTCGGATTCCAGGGTCGGGTCGGGGCCGTTCCCCGATGTGCCAGGGGTCGTTCCGGGGCGAACATTGAGCCATGACCAACAGCGTGTACACCCCCCAGGCCACCAAGAAGCTCTACCGCAGCCGCACCGACAAGATGCTCGCGGGCGTCGCCGGCGGCTGGGCCGCCTACCTCGGCGTCGACGCCGCGATCCTGCGCATCGCCCTCGTGGCAGGCGTCTTCTTCACCGCCGGATTCGCGATCCCGCTCTACGCCGCCGCGTGGCTCTTGACTCCGGAACAGCCGGGCGAATCCTGAGCGGGGCGGGCGCCGCGCACAGGGGGCGCGGCGCCCGATGGGGCAGGGGGACAGGGGAAAGGCCCGGGCATGGGGATGCCCGGGCCTTTCCCTTTCGCGGAACACGCGTGATTGGAGGCGTAACTCGCGTGATTGGAGGCGAATCACACGTGTCTGGAGGCGGAACTCGCGAACGGGCAAAAGAAAAGCCCGGACGCGCGAGGCGCGTCCGGGCTTTCCGGTGGTGCTACAGGCTCGAACTCAGAAGTCCATGCCGCCCATGCCACCGGACGGGTCGGCGGGAGCGGCCGAGGCCTTCTCCGGCTTGTCCGCCACGACGGCTTCGGTGGTCAGGAACAGCGCCGCGATGGAAGCGGCGTTCTGCAGCGCGGAGCGGGTGACCTTCGTGGGGTCCGGCACGCCGGCGGCGAGCAGGTCCTCGTAGACACCGGTGGCGGCGTTGAGGCCGTGACCCTGCGGGAGGGACTTGACCTTCTCCGCCACGACGCCGCCTTCGAGGCCGGCGTTGATCGCGATCTGCTTGAGCGGCGCCTCGACGGCGACCTTGACGATGTTGGCACCAGTGGCCTCGTCGCCCTCGAGCTTCAGACCGGCGAAGGCGGCCTCGGCGGCCTGGATGAGAGCGACGCCACCACCGGCGACGATGCCCTCTTCGACGGCGGCCTTGGCGTTGCGCACCGCGTCCTCGATGCGGTGCTTGCGCTCCTTCAGCTCGACCTCGGTGGCGGCACCGGCCTTGATGACGGCCACGCCGCCGGCCAGCTTCGCCAGACGCTCCTGGAGCTTCTCGCGGTCGTAGTCCGAGTCCGAGTTGTCGATCTCGGCGCGGATCTGGTTGACGCGACCCTGGATCTGGTCGGCGTCGCCCGCACCCTCGACGATGGTGGTCTCGTCCTTGGTGATGACGGCCTTGCGCGCCTTGCCCAGCAGGGAAAGGTCCGCGTTCTCCAGCTTGAGGCCGACGTCCTCGGAGATGACCTGGCCACCGGTCAGGATCGCGATGTCCTGCAGGATCGCCTTGCGGCGGTCACCGAAGCCCGGGGCCTTGACGGCGACGGACTTGAAGGTGCCACGCATCTTGTTGACGATGAGGGTGGCCAGGGCCTCGCCCTCGACGTCCTCGGCGATGATCAGCAGCGGCTTGCCGGACTGGATGACCTTCTCCAGCAGCGGCAGGACGTCCTTGACGGTGGAGATCTTGGAGCCGAAGAGGAGGACGTACGGGTCCTCGAGCTCGGCTTCCTGACGCTCCGGGTCGGTCACGAAATAACCGGAGATGTAGCCCTTGTCGAAGCGCATACCCTCGGTGAGCTCGAGCTCGAGCCCGAAGGTGTTGCTCTCCTCGACGGTGACGACGCCTTCCTTGCCGACCTTGTCCAGCGCCTCGGCGATGAGCTCACCGATGGTGCGGTCCGCGGCGGAGATCGACGCGGTGGCGGCGATCTGCTCCTTGGTCTCGATCTGCACGGCCATCTTGTGCAGCTGCTCGGTGATGGCCTCGACGGCCGCCTCGATGCCGCGCTTCAGGCTGATGGGGTCGGCCCCGGCGGCGACGTTGCGCAGACCCTCGCGGACGAGAGCCTGGGCGAGCACGGTGGCGGTGGTGGTGCCGTCACCCGCGACGTCGTCGGTCTTCTTGGCAACTTCCTTGACGAGCTCGGCCCCGATCTTCTCCCACGGGTCCTCGAGCTCGATCTCCTTGGCGATGGAGACACCGTCGTTGGTGATCGTCGGCGCGCCCCACTTCTTTTCGAGCACGACGTTCCGGCCCCGCGGGCCGAGGGTCACCTTGACGGCTTCGGCGAGGGTGTTCAAGCCGCGCTCAAGACCGCGGCGGGCGTCCTCGTCGAACGCGATCAGTTTGGCCATTGCGGTGTGGTCCTCCGGTATTGGGCGCCGCCGCACGCCTACTACAGCGCGGCGGCAGGACTCTTCCTCGGCCAGGCTCGGTGCCCGCGACGGACGACCCACCCGATCAAGGGTGCGGCCTCACCGTCCCGACCTTCAGGCGAGCGATCGGTGACCGCTCTGCCTGGCACTCGACGGCGTCGAGTGCCAATGTCGTGTTTAGCACTCTCCCGGGGAGAGTGCAAGAACCGCAGGTCAGCGCGGTGGCGTGGCCGAAGGGAACCATGCCCTCATAAGACGCGGCGAAGGACGCTTTCACCGCGTCGCATGCGGTGAAAGCGTCCTTCACCCCCGGGTGTCAGTTGCTCGGCTTGATGGGGATCGACGACGGCGGCGCCTTCAGCGACGATCCGGGAGCCTGCGACTGCGAGCCGCCGGGGCCGACCGGGATGTTCGGCGCGGTGGTCTGCGGGCCGTTGCCGCCGCTCGAATCACCGAAGATGAAGATGGCGGCCACGATCGCGCCCGCGACCACGAGGGCGCCGACGATGATCCAGATCCACTTGGCGCCGCCGCCCTTCTTGGGCTGCTGCTGGAACCCGCCCTGCTGCTGCGGCGGGCCGTAGCCGGGGGGCGGCCCCTGCTGGAAACCACCCTGCTGGAACCCGCCTTGCTGCGGCGGCGGGCCGTAACCCGGGGGCGGTCCCTGCTGGAAACCGCCCTGCTGGAAGCCACCCTGCTGCGGCGGCGGGCCATAGCCGGGCGGCGGGCCCTGCTGGGGCGGGCCTTGCGGCGGGGGACCCTGCGGTCCCGGTCCCTGCTGGCCGTAGCCGGGCTGCTGTCCTCCGTACGGGTGCACGGGGCCCCCCTCTCCCTGTGGCGGCGTGTTCTGCCGTGGCGCGCTCTGCTGGACCGGCGCCGCGGCCCCGGGCGGGCCGGGGGGCTCGTTCGAAGTCGCGAGCGGACCGAGCGCGCGCCGGGCGGCCGCGATCATCTCAACACAGTTGGGGTAGCGCTCGGCGGGATTCTTCGCCATTCCCTTCCGGATGACCTCGTCGATGCCGGCCGGCAGGCCGACGATCCGCGAGATGGCCGGGGGCTCGCCGTTCAGGTGTCCCTTGATGACCGTCTGCACGTCGCCCTTGAAGGGCGGGCTGCCGGTCAGGCAGGCGTAGAGGACGCAGGTGAGCGCGTACTGGTCGGTGCGGCCGTCGAGCGGCTCCCCGCGCAGGTGCTCGGGGGCGGCGTACGTGGGCGAGCCGAGGAAGTCGCCGCCGCGGGTCCGGTGCCCGGTGGCGCCGCGGCGGGTCAGGCCGAAGTCGGCGACGTAGACGTGCTCGCGCGAGGTCTCCTTGCTGGTGACCAGGACGTTCGCCGGTTTGACGTCGAGGTGCACGAGACCCCGGTTGTGCAGGGTGTCGAGCGCGTCGGCGACCTGGTCGAGCATGTTCAGCGCGCGGGCGGGCGCGATCGGACCGCCGGAGATCAGCCCGGCGAGGTCGCCGCCGTCGACCATCCGCATGGCGATGTAGAGCATGCCTTCGAGCTCGCCGAAGTCGTACAAGGGCACGACGTTGGCATGGTCGATCGCGGACGTGTTCCGCGCCTCGTCGACGAAGCGTTCGCGGAACTCGGCGTCGGCCCCGAGGTGATCACCGATGACCTTCAGTGCCACCTTGCGTCCGAGCCGCACGTCCGTGGCCTTGTAGGTCACGCTCATGCCGCCCTTGCCGAGCACACCGTCGATGCGGTAGTTGCCCAGCCGGCGACCGGTCAGGTCCCCCGACTCATCGCCTGTCACGCAGCGCAGCCTAACGCGCCAGTTCCCGAGGCCGCCGGGGGTCGCCCGAAGTCTGCCTATGAGACCTTGCGGACGTCCGCCGCCTGGCTCCGCCCGTCACGGCCGGACTGGACTTCGAATTCCACGCGGTCACCCTCGTCGAGCGTCCGGAATCCGTCGGCCTGAATGGCCGAGTAGTGGACGAAGACGTCGGGCCCTTCGGTGGATTCGATGAATCCGTAGCCCTTTTCCGAGTTGAACCACTTGACGGTGCCGACTGCCACGGCGCACTCCCTCAGCACAGGATCCGTCGGCCTTCTCTGCCCCGGCCGGCGGTTTCGAGTGCAGTTCACGCTACCCGAATTACCGGCGTCGGCAATGCTCAATTCGTCCCAAGGTCATCCGCGGGAAAGCCGCCTATTGCGCGCTTGCACGAGGACGCGTCCTGGTCCAGCGAAGTCCAAAGCGAGCCCTTCGCCGGTGCGGACCGACTGCGGACCGGACTGGTCGACCGCGCGGAGACGGCACTGCACGGTGTCCGGGTAGGCCAGCAGGAAGTCCGGCCGGACGGTGACGAGTTCGCCGGCGGTGAGCTCGAAGGCGTCGACCGGACCCTGCGCGGCCAGCACGAGCGGCCCGGTTCCGCTGTAGTGCTCCAGGAAGCCGGAGTCGGACCCGAAGAGCGTCTGCAGCGGCGCCCAGCCGGCGTCGTGCCGGACGGTCGCCGGCCGGGCGAGGATCGCGTCCCGGCTCACGCACCAGCCGCCCACGCCGGTGAATTCCAGCGGGTAGACGTCGCCCGCCGCCAACGGCGCGAAGTCGATCCAACCGCCGCCCTCGGGCGCGGTGAACACCGACGGCGTGCCCTTGCCCGCCCGCGAACCACCTCGGGAGGGAACGGTTTCGGTGATGCCGAAACTGCTGGCGAGCATGGTGTCCCCGGCGGCCTGGACGGCCTCGCCGGGGGACAACAGCACTCGTGCGACCCCGAAGTTCGGGGTGTGCCTCGTCTGGACCCGCATGGGCTCAGCGGGAGGGGACCTGGGCGATCACCCAGGCGGACAGCGCCGACGGGTTGCGGGTCTGGGTGAGCAGCTGGCCGGGACCGGCGAAGTCGAAGACGAGGCCTTCACCGCTCTTCATCGACTGGATGACGCCGGTGGCGACCTTGCGGATCTGGTACTGCAGGGTGTCGGCGAACGCGACGACGTGCCCGGTGTCGATGGTGATCACCTCGCCCTGCTGCAGGGTCACCGTCTCCAGCGCGCCGTAGCAGGCCACGACCAGCGGGCCCTGTCCCGTCGCGTGCGTCAGGAAGCCGCCCTCGCCGCCGACGAGGTTCTTGAGCCCGCCCCATTTGGTCTCGGTCTGCACGCCGTGCGACGACGCGAGCCACGAGCCTCGGGTGACGCACCAGCCGGTGCGGCCGTCGAGGTTGATGATCTGCATGTCGCCCGGCAGGTTCGCGGCGACGTCGACCCAGCCGCCGTTCTGCGGGGCGGTGTAGGTGGAGATGAAGAACGACTCGCCGGAGAGGAAGGCGCGGCCGAGGCCCTTCATGATGCCGCCCTGCGCCTGGGACTGGACCTGCACGCCATAGCTCGTCGCCATCATCGCGCCCGACTCGACCTGCGCCGGCTCACCCGGGGCGAGCATGAGCCTCGCCACCGCGAACGAGGGCTGGTGACGGATCTGAACCTGCATGTTCTTCTTCTCCCCGGTGGTGGTTGTGACGCGCAGAGTCTTGCATGCGACCCCCGACCGAGGAGGATGGTCCGGTGATCTCCGTCGACGCCCACCGTGAGACCGTCACCGGCCTGCTCGGAAACGCCCCTGTCATCAGCCTTCCGCTCGCCTCCGCCGCCGGGCTCGTCCTGGCCGAGGACGTGCGCGCGGGGGTCTCGCTGCCGCCGTTCGACAACTCGGCGATGGACGGTTACGCGGTCCGCGCGGAGGACATCGCGGAAGCGCCGGTGACGCTGCCGGTCGCCGAGGACATCCCCGCCGGCCGCGTCGACATCACGAAGCTGGAGCCGGGCACCGCGCACCGGATCATGACCGGCGCCCCGTTGCCGCCCGGCGCCGACGCCGTGGTGATGGTGGAGCACACGGACGGCGGTGTGACGGACGTCCGGATTCTCAGGACAGCCGTCCCGGGCGCGCATATCCGGCGCCGGGGCGAAGACGTCGTCGAGGGCACGGTGGCCCTTCCCGCCGGGACCGTGCTCGGCCCGGCGCAACTGGGTCTCGCGGCGGCCGTCGGGCTCGCCGAGGTTCCCGTGTTCAGGCCGTTGAAGGTGCTCGTCGTGTCCACCGGGACCGAACTCGTCGACGCGCCGGAACCCTTGCGGCACGGGCAGATCTACGAGTCGAACAGCATCATGCTGGCGTCGGCGATCCGCGCGCTCGGCTGCGAGGCCGAAGTCGTGCGCAGTGTGGTCGACGACGTGGACGAGTTCCGCGCGGTGATCGAGCCGCGGCTGGCGGACGCGGATCTGCTGGTGACCTCGGGCGGGGTCAGCGCGGGCGCGTACGAAGTGGTGAAGGACGCGCTGACCGGACAGGGCGTGGAGTTCCGGAAGGTCGCGATGCAGCCGGGCGGGCCGCAGGGCTGCGGACGCTGGAACGGCGTGCCGGTGGTGACGCTGCCGGGCAATCCGGTGAGCGTGCTCGTCTCCTTCGAGGCGTTCCTGCGCCCGGCATTGCTCGCGGCGATGGGGCACGCGGGCGTCGACCGGCAGCAGGTGCGGGCCCGGCTGACCGAGGCGATGACCTCCCCCGCCGGGCGACGCCAGTTCCGGCGGGGCTTCTACACGCATTCCGAAGGCGAGGTCACCGGGATCGTCGGTCCGCGCGGCGGGCCGGGTTCGCATCTGCTGGCGTCGTTCACGCAGGCGAACTGCCTGATCGTGCTGCCGGAGGACGTGGACTCGGTCGAGCAGGGCGACGAGGTGACCGTCCTCCTGCTCTGACCTGCGTTTAGCGGGCTAAACGCGATCTGTGGGGAAGTCGCGGCACCGGCCGATCGGCGTGAACAGCAGCGCGAAGACGGCGAGCACCTCCAGCCCGGCCATCAGGCCCAGCGTCTGCCGGACGCCGGCGGTCTCGCCGAGGATCCCGCCGAGCAGACCGCCGAGGGCGATCGCGCCGAAGCTGAGCACGGACATGCTCGCGGTGACCCGGCCGAACATCGGCGCCGGGACGTACCGCTGCTTGAAGGTGGCGTTGAGGACGTTCGAACCGACGACGCCGGCGCTGAGCGAGAACCCGGCGGCGACGAAGAAGGCGAGCCCCCAGCCGCCGTTCGCGAGCGGGCCGAGCAGCATCATCAGCGCGCCGAAGGCCTCGCAGAGCACGAAGGCACGAGCGGTGCCGATCCGCGCGGCGAGTTTGCCCGACAGCGCGGCGCCGAGGACGCCACCCGCGCCGGCGAGCGCGAGCACGAGGCCGGTGGCGCCCGCTCCCACGCCGAGGTCGCGGACGAGGAAGACGACCTCGATCGACTGGTAGCCCATGAGCGCGACGTTCGAGATCGCGCCGAAGACCGCCAGGACACGCAGATACGGGTCGCGGACGACGAAAGCGAGGCCGTCGCGGATCTCGTCCCGCAGCCGTGACCGCGTCTTCGCCGGACGTTCGGGCTCTCGGTGGCGGATGGATCGCAGGCACAGTGCGGAGATCCCGAAACTGATGGCGTCGGCGAGCACTCCGGCGACGGCGCCGAACCCCTGTGCCAGCAGACCGGCCAGCCCGGGGCCGCCGATCTGCGCGGCGGATTCGCTGCCCTGCAGTTTTTCGTTGGCTTCCTGGAGTTGTTCCTTTTCGACCAGCGAAGGCAAGTACGCCCGGTACGCGACGTTGAAGAACACCTTCGCGACGCCGCCGGCCAAGGCGACGACGATCAGCTGGGTCATCGTGAGCAGGCCCGCCCACGCGGCGACCGGGACGCTCAGGAACACCAGCATCGAAATGCCGTTGCACACCAGCATGACCGGGCGTTTCGGCCGTCTGTCAACCCAGGCGCCGGCGGGCAGGCCGATCAGGAGCCACGGCAGCCAGGCGGCCGCGGTCAGCAGCCCGACCGCGAACGTGCTCGCCTGCAGGGTGACCACCGCGACGAGCGGCAGCGCGACGACGGCGATGGAACTGCCGAGCACGCTGGTCGTCTCGCCGGTCCACAGGAGCCGGAAATCGCGTGAGCGCAGCAAACCGCCGCGTTCGCGGGTGGTCACGGGCGGGCCGGGACGGCGCGGGTGGCGATGAAGACGGGGCGGCGCTCCTGGCCGTCGTCCGGGATCTCACGGCCGCTGTAGGACTTGATCAGCTCGTGGACTTCTCGTTCGAGTTCGGCCAGTTCGGCGACCGACATCTTCGCCCAGCTGTCGGTGGCGAAGGCGGCGCGATGCCACTCCTCCGGATAGGTCTCGCGTTCGGCGAACCATTGGCGCGCCATGGAGACCTGACGTTCGAGGGCGAGGGATTCGGCGGCGGCCGCGACCGGGTCGTCGGGGAAGTCCGACGGCGACCAGGAAACCGCGTAGCCGACGCGGCGCCACCAGCGCTCACGGCGGTCGCGGGCGAGTTCCGGCGCTTCCTCGACGAGATCGCTGGCGGCCAGCACCTTCAGATGGTGGCTGACGTTCCCGACCGCCTGCCCGGTCCGCTCGGCGAGCACGGACGCCGTGCTGGGGCCGTCGAGGCGGAGTACGTCGAGCAGGCGGCGGCGCAGCGGATGCGACATCGCGGCGAGCACCTTCGAATCGTGGACTTCGTGTACCTCACGGTCGGCCATAACGCACAACAGTAGTTGCACAAGGATCCTTGTACAAGTCCCCTTGTGCGCTACTCCATCCGGGTCGGTAACCTCGACGGCATGGGTTTCTTCTCGTGGATCGTGTTCGGCGCCATCGCCGGGTGGCTGGCCAATGTCGTGGTCGGCGGCCCGGACCGGCGGGGCGGCTGCCTGTTCAGCATCCTGGTCGGCGTGCTGGGCGCGGCGCTCGGCGGCTTCATCTACCGGCTCGCCACCGGCACCGAGCGGACCTTCGAGTTCGACTTCCCCAGCTTCGGCGTCGCCATTCTGGGTTCGATCGTGCTGCTCGCCCTGTTGCGGCTGGTGCGCGGCTCCGGGCGGAGCGACTCCTACCGCCGATGACCGATGGAGTAACCGTTGGTAACGGTTTTCTCGCGACCGGTGATCACGGGTGTCCGGCGAACTAGAGTGGGAGTTTCGCTCAGTTCCAGTGGCCGCGTCCGGTCGCATGTGCCGTCGGGGGGCATATGCGCCCGGACGCGCGTGCCTCGGCGATGACCGAGGCGGCACGGACCGGATCGACGAGCGGTGGCATCGGCGCCGCCGAAATGTCCCTCTTCCAGGCGCGGAACAGCTCGGCGAGTCGCTCGCCTGCGGGGTCCGGGCTGGCGGGCATTCGCGGGTCCTCAAGGTCGGCGATCGGCATCAACTACCTAGAGTTATCGCTTATTTCCACCTACCGTTACCGGGATGTGGCCCCTCCCACCCGGCCCGGGGAAACCCTTCCGGGGGAGGCCACGGCCTGTCTCCGGACAGGGCGGTAGCGTGGTGGCTCTTCCTGTCCCGACCCCCCGACACGAACTGCGGTGAACCCGACCAATGAGCGGCAACCGGCCGGAAGCCACTGGCAACCCCCTCGCGCACGCCGTGAAACTCGCCCGCGAGACCGTCCCGCCGATGCACCCGGCCGGCAGGCCGTTCGTGGCGGGCGGCCTCGCCGCGACGCTGGTGCTGCGGAGGTTCTCCAAGCCCCTCGGCGTCCTCGGCGCGCTCGCGACGGCCGCCACGGCCGCGTTCTTCCGTGAGCCGAAGCGTGTCCCGCCCGCCCGGTCCGGGCTCGCGGTCGCGTCGGCGGATGGTCTGGTCTCGTTGATCGAAGAGGCCGTGCCGCCGCCCGAGCTGGGGCTGCCCGCCGAACCGCGGATGCGGGTGAGCGTGTTCCTGTCGGTGTTCGACGTGCACGTCCAGCGGATCCCGGCGTCGGGTGTGATCGAGCGGGTCGCGTACCGGCCGGGGAAGTTCCTGTCCGCGGACCTGGACAAGGCGAGCGAGGACAACGAGCGCAACTCCGTGCTCATGCGCACCGAAGACGGCCACGAGCTCGTCGTGGTGCAGATCGCCGGGCTGGTGGCGCGGCGCATCCTCTGTGAGATCCGCGAGGGTGACAAGGTCGGCGTCGGCGCGACGTACGGCATCATCCGCTTCGGCTCGCGAGTCGACCTGTACCTGCCGCCGGGCAGCAAGGTCCTCGTCTCGAAGGGCCAGCGCACGATCGGCGGCGAGACGCCGATCGCCGAGCTGCCCACGGCGCCGCACCCGGAAGGCTGATCCATGGTCCGCGTGACCACTCCCGGCGTGCGGCTGCTGCCGAACGCCATCACGGTGCTCGCCCTGTGCGCCGGTCTGTCGTCGGTGCAGTTCGCGCTGATCGGCAACTACCCGATGGCGATCGCGTCGATCGGGATCGCCGCGGTGCTCGACAGTCTCGACGGCCGGATCGCGCGGCTGCTGGACGCGACGTCGAAGATGGGGCAGGAGCTCGACTCGCTGTCCGACGGGATCTCGTTCGGTGTCGCGCCCGCGCTGGTGCTGTACGTCTGGCACGCGGAGGGCGAGCGCATCGGCTGGGTCGCTTCGCTGATCTTCGCGGTCTGCATGATCCTGCGGCTGGCGCGGTTCAACACGTTGATCGAGGACACCGAGCAGCCGCCGTATGCGGGCGAGTTCTTCGTCGGTGTGCCCGCGCCCGCCGGTGGCCTGCTGGCGATGCTGCCGCTGATCCTGGAACTGCAGTTCGGGCAGGGCTGGTGGTCGCACCAGTACGTGGTGTGGGTGTGGACGATCGCCGTCGCCGCGTTGCTGATCAGCCGGATCCCGACGCTGTCGCTGAAGACGGTGAAGGCGCCGCCCAAGGCGATCGCGCCGCTGCTGGTCGGGGTGGGCCTGCTGGCCGCCGCGATCATCCAGTTCCCGCTGGTGGCGCTGGCGATCGCGCTGATCCTGTACCTGGCGCACATCCCGTACTCGGTGTACCGGCAACGGTGGCTGGCGAACCACCCGGAGGCGTGGATGGCGCCGCCGCGGGAACGGCGCGCGATCCGGCGTCGTTCGAGCCGCCGCCGCCTTGGCCTGCGCCCGCCGCTGCGGCGGGTGGTGGCCGGCGCCGCTCAGCGCGTCCGGCTCCAGCGGGGCGAACAGCACGTCGCGCGCACTCCGCGCACCATCAGCACCGACAAGGACCGCGACAACGGCCGAGGCCCGCGACGCCGCTCATGGCGCCGGATCGGCCTGCGAAAGCGCTGACCCGCGCCACCCCAGCCCCCCACCCGTCCCTGGGGGACGGCCCCGCGCCCAGCGTATCGGGGGTGTCCGACGGGACCTGGGTAAACGGGGGTCGGGGGCCGGAGTTGTCCACAAGTGGGTGACCCTGTGGACAACTTGGGGACAACAGGTAAGCCAGGGTGTCGCGAAAGCCACTTTCGGGACATCTGACGTCGCGAAAGTGGCTTTCGCGACACCTCCGCGAGGGGCGCTGGGCCGCTCAGCCCACCGAAGCCCGCAACCCGCCGATCACCAGGTCCAGCTGGAACTCGAAGTCCCGCAGGCAGTCGCCTTCCATCAGCGACGGCAGCGCACGGTGCAGCGAAGGCAGCCCGTCCGACGTCACCGACCGTTGGAACCACGAGACCACCGGCTCGGCCCGCTCCAGATCGGCCACGTCCGGAACACCGGACAGCCCCACCGTCTCGGTCAGCACGGCGCCGAACACCAGCCCGATGAGCGACCGGTAGCCCCGCGCCGCGCCACGTTCGTCGAGCCCGGCGTCCAGCAGCGCCGAGAACATCGCGTCGATGAACTTCAACGCGCCCGCCGAACGCGGGTTCGCCGCGTCGGTCGCCAGCGCCCGGACCACCACCGGATGCCGTGAAAAGGCCGTGTACAGACCATGGGTGAGCGCCCGCAGCCGCTCGTCCCAGGGCCCGGGCCCCGGCAGCGGCACACTTTCGAAGACGCGCGCGGTCAGCCCGTCGAGCAGATCACCCTTGTTGGCCACGTGGTTGTAGAGCGACATCGCTTCCACGCCGACGTCGGCGGCGAGTTTGCGCATCGACAATCCGGCCAGTCCGTGTTCGCCCGCCAGCCGCAACGCGGCGTCGAGCACCTTCTCCCTGCTCAGCGCCATGTGTTCCAGTTTACCGGCACCCCCTTACGCCGTAAGTACTTACATCGTATGCTTACGTCGTAAGTCACCTGGAGGGACGTCATGGACACCGAAACGCTGCTCACCACCACCCGCTCGGTCCGCCGCAAGCTCGACCTCGACCGGCCGGTAGAGGAAGGACTTCTCGAAGACTGCGTCCGCATCGCGCAGCAGGCACCCGCCGCGGGGATGCTGCTCGATTCCCAGCGGTGGGTGATCGTCCGCGACCCGGAACTGCGGGCGGAGGTCGCGAACATCGTCCGCGCCGAGGCGATCCCGACCATGGCGAAGTACGGCCACCTGGCGAGCGAGGCCGTCATGCGGTCGGCCCGGCACCTCGTCGACAATCTCGGGCGCGTCCCGGCGCTCGCCGTCCCCTGCATGATCGGCCGCCCGCCGTCGGATCCCGTCATCCAGAACGGTTACTACGGCTCCGTGTACCCGGCGATCTGGAGCTTCCAGCTCGCGCTGCGGTCGAAGGGGCTCGGCAGTTCGATGTGCGCGTACCACCTGCCCGCGCGCGAGGCCGAGGTCGCGGAACTGCTCGGGATTCCCGGCGACGTCACGCAGATCAGCCTGCTCGCCGTCGCCTACACCACCCAGCGCGACTTCTCCCCCGCCGCCCGGCGACCCGCCGGGGAGATCCTGTCCTTCGACCGCTGGGAGCACGCCGCGTAGATAGGGTGACGGGGTGAGCGCACCCCAGATCACGCTGACCGTCCGGCACACCCCGTCCGCCCTGGACTCCCGCCGCGGCGTCGTCCGGCTGCACCCCGAAGTCCTCGACGCGCTCGGCCTGATGGCCTGGGACGCCGTCCGCGTCACCGGCGCGCGCGTCAGCTCGGCGCTGGCCGCCCCCTCGGACGCGGAGGGGATCCCAGGGGTGATCCTCCTCGACGACGTCACGATGTCGAACCTCGGCGTGACCGAGGGAGCGGAGGTGGTCGTCGCGCCGGCCGAGGTGTCGGCCGCGAAGACGGTCACCGTGTCGGGTTCGAGGATGGCGAGCGTGTCGCTCTCCCCGCACACCCTGCGGCTCGCCCTGATCGGCAAGGTGCTGACCGTCGGCGACGCCGTTTCCCTGCTCCCCCAGGATCTCGCGCCCGCGCCGGGCTCCGACGTCTCCGCGGTCCGCGGCCAATTGTCCCGTGCCATCGGCATGACCTGGACGAACGAGCTGCTCACCGTCACGGCCACCGAGCCGTCGGGGCCGGTCGCCGTCGGACCGTCCACTGTGGTCAGCTGGCGTGACGGCGCCCGCACCGGCGAGGCCGCGCCCGCCGCCGCCCCGGCCCGCGCCGGGACGACGCTGGTGCGCAGCACGCCCTCCACGCCGCACGAGGATTTCATCGACGCCGAGATCGTCGAAGACGAGCGGGTCGACGAGGTGGCCGAGGAATCCGTGCCGCCGTTGTCGGACCTCGCCGGTTCCGAAGCGGCCGCGCGCAAGCTCGCCGAATGGTTCGACCTGGCGTTCCACCGTCCGGAGCTGCTGGCGAAACTCGGCACGTCCGCGCATCTCGGGGTCCTGCTGTCCGGGCCGGAAGGTGTTGGGAAGGCGACGCTGGTCCGCGCCGTGGCGCAGGCCGAGAAGGTGCGGGTGGTGTCGCTCGCCGCGCCGAACATCGCCGTCCTCGAACCGAACGTCGCCGCCGCGCGCCTGCGTGAGGCGATCGAGCAGGCCACCCGCGACGAAGACCCCGCTGTCCTGCTGATCACCGACATCGACGCGCTGCTGCCCGCGTCCCAGCCGCCGCCGCTCGCGACGGTCGTCCTCGACGACCTGCGCAAAGCCTTGCGCCACAAGGGTTTCGCCGTCGTCGCCACCACCGGGCGAGCCGAGTCCACCGATCCGCGGCTGCGTGCCGCCGACCTGCTCGACCGCGAACTCGGCCTGCCGCTCCCCGACGCGAAGACCCGCACGGAATTGCTGCGCGTGCTTCTGCGCGAAGCCCCGTTGGAGACCGGCGTCGACGTCGGCCCGATCGCCGAGCGCACTCCCGGCTTCGTGGCCGCGGACCTGATCGCGCTCCGTCGCGACGCCGCCCTCCGCGCCGCGCTGCGGCAACGCGAAGCCGACGAACCTCGGATTTCGCAGCAGGACTTGCTCGACGCGCTGACCACCGTCCGGCCCATTTCGATGTCCACTTCGGACAATCTGGCGACCGGCGGGCTGACGCTGGACGACGTCGGGAACATGACCGACGTCAAGCAGTCGCTCACCGAGGCGGTGCTGTGGCCGCTGCGCTATCCGGACTCGTTCGCCCGCCTCGGTGTCGACCCGCCGCGCGGCGTGCTCCTGTACGGGCCGCCCGGTGGCGGCAAGACGTTCCTGGTCCGCGCGCTCGCGGGCACCGGCGCGCTGAACGTCTTCGCGGTCAAGGGCGCCGAACTGATGGACAAATGGGTCGGCGAGTCCGAACGCGCGGTGCGGGAACTCTTCCGCCGTGCCGCCGAGGCCGCGCCGTCGCTGATCTTCCTCGACGAGATCGACGCGCTCGCCCCGCGCCGCGGCCAGTCCTCGGACTCCGGCGTGTCAGACCGGGTCGTCGCGGCCCTGCTGACCGAATTGGACGGTGTCGAGCCGATGCGCGAGGTCGTCGTCCTCGGTGCGACGAACCGCCCCGAGCTGGTCGACCCGGCCCTGCTGCGACCGGGACGGCTCGAGCGTCGTGTCTACGTCCCGCCGCCGGACGCGCACGCGCGCAAGGCGATCCTGGCCGCCAGCGCCAAGAACACGCCGCTCGCGTCCGATGTGGACCTCGCGGCGTATGCGGCCACTTTGGACGGTTATTCGGCGGCGGACTGCGCGGCGCTGATCCGGGAGGCCGCGCTGACCGCGATGCGCGAATCGCTGGAGGCCAAGGAGGTCACCGCCGAGCATCTGACGAAGGCGGCCAAGGCCGTGCGTCCGTCGCTCGACCCGGCCCAGCTCGCGGCGCTGGAGGCCTACGCGCAGACGCAGGTCTGAAGTACGTGAAAGGGCCCCTTCCTCGCGAGGAAGGGGCCCTTTCACGGATCGGCTAGGAGCCGTCCTTGTCGTTGGTCTTGTAGTCCTTGGTGAGGATGACGATCACGCCAGGGCCGATGTTCTCGATCTCCTTGAACCTCGGCTCGGCACGGAAACCGAACTCCAGCGCCAGCGCCTTCGCGGCCGCTTCCTCGTCGGTGCCCGGCCGGTAGTAGGCCACCGTCTCGGGGAGCCTGCCCGGGTAGCCCTTGACCTCGGAGACGTTCCAGCCGGAGGCGCGGAAATCCTTCGCGGCCTGATCGGCGAGCCCCTGGATCGTGCTGTTGTTGTAGACGCGCACCGTCACCCACTTGTGCGACGCCTGCTGATCACCGCCGGGCTGACCCGGACCCGGCTGACCGGGCTGACCCGTCTGCCCCGGCTGACTCGCCGGCGGCGCGGAACTCGCGGGCGCGCTCGACGGCGGTGCCGACGACGCAGGCGGCGTGCTGGCGGAAGATGAACCCGGCGCCGGCGATGAAGGCTGCGTCGCGCCGTCCGAGGAGGTGGGCGTGCTGCCGGGTGGCGTCGCGGTGTCCGAGTCACCGCCGCCGCTGGTCAGGGTGATGCCACCGATCACGGCGGCGATCACGGCGACACCGACCAAGGCCAGTCCGGCGGCCTTCATCGGCCGGGACAGACCCGAAAACAGACTCATGAGAGATCGATCCCCAGTCGCCGGGCCGCGCGATTGCGCTGCCGGGCCGCTCGCGTCTTTCGCAGGCGCTTCACCAGCATCGGATCGGCCTGCATGGCTTCGGTCTTCTCGAGCAGCCGGTTCAGCAACTGGTAGTAGCGCGTCGACGACATAGAGAAGCGTTCGCGGATGGCCTGTTCCTTCGCGCCGGCGTACTTCCACCACTGACGTTCGAACGCGAGCATGTCGAGCTCGCGCTCGCTGAGGCCGTTCACGGTCTCCGACGGGGACGGCTGGTCGGGCTCGGCCATCGACTCCGCGGCGTCCATCCGACTCCTCGCAATCAGGTCAGTGCTCGGCGGCGTGAAACCACAGGCTTGTCATTCCGCGGCGCCATTAGACCACGGATGCGGCGCCCGGCCTCGGTAACGACGTCGGCGCGTCATGGGTAAGGGTGTACCAGACGGGTCCGACTAAACTGCGCGCGTGACCGTCCATCCCATCGTGATCGCCGGCGAGCCCGTGCTGCACAACCCGACTCGGGAGATCACCGAGTTCGACGACAAGCTGCGCACGCTCATCGACGACATGTTCGAGACCATGTACGCCGCCGAAGGGGTGGGCCTCGCGGCCAACCAGATCGGCCTCGACCTGCGCGTGTTCGTCTACGACTGCCCCGACGACGAGGGCACGCGCCACAAGGGTGTCGTGGTGAACCCGAAGCTCGAGACGTCGGAGATCCCGGAGACGATGCCGGATCCGGACGACGACTGGGAAGGCTGCCTGTCGGCGCCCGGCGAGTCGTACCCGACCGGCCGCGCTTCATGGGCGAAGGTGACCGGCTTCGACGTCGACGGCAATCCGATCGAGGTCGAAGGGACCGGCTACCTCGCGCGCTGCCTGCAGCACGAGACCGATCACCTGGACGGCTTCATCTACCTCGACCGGCTGGTCGGGCGCCACGCCCGTGCGGCGAAGAAGATGCTCAAGGCGAACAAATGGGGCGTTCCGGGCAATTCGTGGCTGCCGGAGGCTCAGCCCGAGTCCGCCGACGACTGACCCTCTCGCACCCGCTCCGCGTGCAATGAAGGGGCCTTTCATAGCAAATTTTGCTATGAAAGGCCCCTTCATTGCACTAGCGAGCCGGGGTCAGCAGCCCAGGAAGTGGCACCGCACCACCCGCGGCTGCTCGATCACCTTCCCGGCCTGCACCGACCACGCGAGCCGCAAGTACTGCGCGTGCGTCCAAGCCAGCGGCGTCGCGGACGCGGTCGGAGTGCCCACCGGGAAGCCGGGCTGCCCCGAAGGCGCGTTCTCGTCCCAGACCTGCTCCGGCATCGTGTCGCCGGAGCTGCTGACGCGCCCGAGGTCACGAAGGCGCTTCGCGGCCGTACCCCGGTCACCGTTGGCGAGGTCGTACTCGCCGCGTTCACCCGCCAGCAGCGGCCACAGTCGCCCGAAAGTGGTCCGGCTTTCCGCCGGGAACGTGTAGTCCCACGGTGACCCGTCGGCCTTCTCGCCGTAGCCGTCCTTCGTGTACCGGTGCCAGAACTGACCCGTCGGGGTGGTGAAGGCGATGTCGGCGTCGGTGACCTTGATGCTGTTGCGGATCACCGGATCGTCGGCGCGGTAGATGCCCAGCCTCACCAGTTCGAGGAATCCCGCGTCGGTCACGGCACGCTGGTCCATGGTCACGCTGGAGTTGCCGAGGTTGTACTTCGTGCCGTTGTCTGCGTTGCCGTCCTTGGTCAGCCGGACGAAGTACGGGTCCTTCGACAGCGGGCCGTTCGTGGTCACCGTCCACTGGGCGAGCTTCGCCTTGAACGCGTCGGCGGTGCCGAGGTAGCGCTTCGCGTCGGCGGCGGCGCCGTTCGCCTTGGCGATGTCGGCCGCGCAGACCAGTCCGGCGATCACCGCGGCGATCGTCGAAGGCGAGTAGCCGTCCTGTTCCTCCCAGCGTTCCTGCTGGCTGTACGGCGACGCGTGCCCGTTGTCCGCCTTGTAGGACAACAGGAATTCCGCCGCCTTGCGCACACCCTGCCACGTCTTGGCGTCGGTGCGGCCGAGCTGCTGGGCGAGCACGATCGGCAGCGCGGTCTCGTCGAGCTGGATGGACGTCCAGTACGGCGTGCCGTCGACGTGGCTGTTCTGCGGCAGATGCCCGTCCGGCAGCTGCTGCGTCCCGAACATGTAGTCGATCGACCGGTTGGCGGCGTCGCGGTCGCCGGCGGCGAGCAGACCGGTCGCGATCTGGTAGAGGTCCCGCGGCCAGACCAGGTGATAGGTGCCCGACGGCGACCATTCCGGGTCGTTGTCGCCGAACCGCCACGGCATGCTCGGCGACGCGATGAGCGCTCCTTGGTGGATCTTGTCCTCGCTCGCCGCGAGCATGAGCACGGACGCCTGATAGAGGTCCCGTTCCTGCTTGGTCTTGAGTGACGACGGCGCGTCCTTCACCTGTCGGAGGTACTGCTTCCAGCCCCGGTCGTACGCGCGGGCCGCGTCGGAGAATCCGCGGCGTAGCGAGGCTTTCGCGTTGGCGAGCGCGTCGGAGTCTTTCGCGCCCATGCCGAGCGAAAGCGTGAAGTCCCGTGAGCGGACACCGTCGGCGGAGGTCTGCCCGGTGATCAGCACATTGCCCTTGGCCGCGGTCGCGTAATCCTTGAGGGTGAAGGATTTCGTCAGCTGCGTGATGCCGTCGGAGGAACCCGCGAAACCCACGGAACTACGCGAGAACGCCGGTTCCGCCGCCAGCGCGGCCGCGGTCTTCGCGTCGGACGCGACCGCGTTCACCCCCTCGGTGCGTGCGGAATCGTCGGAGCCCTCGTTGGTGAGATCGGGATCCGCGACCGCGTACACCTGGTACGGGCGGCCGGTCAGCGAAACGAAGTCGACGTCGATCAGCACACTCGTGCGCGCCGGGTCGGTGACGTAGGTCTTGCGGAGCTTCCAGCGGCGCTGGTCGTCGGTGATCGTCTGTTCGTAGGTGAGGCCACCGGTGCGGCGCACCTGCTGCGCCTTCGCCGAGGAATCGACGGTGGCGAAGCTCGTCCCGTCGGTGACGACGAGGTCGAGCGCGCGGACGCTCGGCGTCGACAGATCCGGGTAGTAGACCTCGGACATCCGGCCGCCCTGCAGGGTGAACCAGACGTTGCTCGCCCGTTCGCGGGCGGTGCCGAAGCCGGTCTTGTCCGCCGGAAGCCAGCTCGGATGGGCGCCGGGCGCTCCGGGCGCCTCACCGCCCTGTGCCGCGGCCACCGCCGGGACCAGCCCCGCGATCAGTACGCCTGCCAGTGCCGGGAGCACGAGTTTTCGCATATCCACCCCAGACTTCTGTAACGGTGCAGAACCTCCGGGATTCTGTCGTGAATCCCCGGCGCGCACATGCTCCAAACCGGTGAACCGCTAACGCTGTCGACATGTCGGCCCGGAAATCGCGTTGCTCGCGGCAGTCCCCGTCCCCGACGATCGGAAAATGCCGAACCTCCTGGCGTTCATCCCCGCCGCGTTCCTCATGGCGATGGTCCCCGGCCCGGCCACGGTGATGCTGATCAAGCAGTCGGCGAAGGGCTCACGCCGGAACGCGTTCGCCACCGTCGCGGGCATCGAGGCGGGCGTCGCGTTCTGGGGACTCGCCGCGGTGTTCGGTCTCACCGCGCTCCTCATCGCCTCGCAGGTCGCCTACGACGTCTTGCGCATCGCGGGCGCGGTCTTCCTGATCTACCTCGGCGTCAAGGCGCTCTTCTTCCGCAAAGGCGCCGACGACGCTGTCGAACCCGCCGGACGCGGCTTCCGTTCCGGCTTCCTGATCAACGTGAGTAACCCGAAGGCGGGCGTGTTCGCGATCTCGTTCCTCCCCCAGTTCGTCCCGTCCGACGCCGGGCCGTGGCCCTTGCTGCTGTGCGTCGCGGTGTGGATCGCCGTCGACATCGTCTGGTATTCGTCGCTCGCCTTGCTGGTCACACGCCTGGGTGAGTGGTTGCGCCGCGATCGCGTCAAGCTGTGACTGGAGCGCACGTCCGGCGGCGTCCTGGTCGGCTTCGGAGTGACCGTCGCCTTGGAGGGTTGATTGTCCGCGCCCCGGCGTGGCATGGTCGGGGCACAACCAAACAACCGCGGGAGCTCGCGCCATGGCGGGCTGAGAGGGCGGCTGGAGTCTTTCTAGGGGACCCGGCGCCGCCGACCGCATGAACCTGACCGGGTAATGCCGGCGTAGGGAGTGAACGTCGTTGACGACGCTTGAGAATGCCCAGGGCATCACGCCGACCGTGACCACCGGGCCGATCACCGGTTCCCGCAAGGTCTATCACCAGACGGAATCCGGTCTCCGGGTCCCCGCGCGGCGGATCGATCTTTCGAACGGCGAGCATTTCGACGTTTACGACACCTCCGGCCCGTACACCGACGACGACGCGCAGATCGATGTCCACAGTGGACTGCATCGGCTGCGCGCAGGCTGGGCCGACGGTCGTGAGCACAACACCCAGCTCGGCTGGGCGAAACAGGGCGTCATCACCCGCGAGATGGAGTACGTCGCGGCACGCGAGCGCTGCTCGCCGGAATTCGTGCGGGACGAGGTCGCGCGCGGCCGCGCGGTGATCCCCGCCAACCGCAAGCACCCGGAGACCGAGCCGATGATCATCGGCAAGAAGTTCCTGGTGAAGATCAACGCCAACATGGGCAACTCGGCCGTCTGGTCCTCCGTGGAGGAGGAGGTCGACAAGATGGTGTGGGCGACCCGCTGGGGCGCCGACACGATCATGGACCTCTCCACCGGCAAGCGGATCCACGAGACGCGCGAGTGGATCATCCGCAACTCGCCGGTGCCGGTCGGCACCGTGCCGATCTACCAGGCGCTGGAGAAGGTCAACGGGGAGCCAGAAAAGCTGTCGTGGGAGGTCTACCGCGACACCATCATCGAGCAGTGCGAGCAGGGCGTCGACTACGTCACCGTGCACGCCGGGGTGCTGCTGCGCTACATCCCGCTGACCGCGCGCCGGGTCACCGGCATCGTCTCGCGCGGCGGCTCGATCATGGCGGCCTGGTGCCTCGCGCACCACAAGGAATCGTTCCTGTACACCAATTTCGCCGAACTCTGCGAGATCCTGCGCGAGTACGACGTCACGTTCTCCCTCGGTGACGGCCTGCGGCCCGGCTCGATCGCCGACGCCAACGACCGCGCGCAGTTCGCCGAACTGGAGACCCTCGGCGAGCTCACGCACATCGCCCGTGAACACGACGTCCAGGTGATGATCGAGGGCCCCGGCCACGTGCCGATGCACAAGATCAAGGAGAACGTCGAACTCGAGGAGAAGCTGACCGGCGAGGCGCCGTTCTACACCCTCGGCCCGCTCGCGACCGACATCGCGCCGGCGTACGACCACATCACCTCGGCCATCGGCGCGGCGCAGATCGGCTGGTACGGCACGGCGATGCTCTGCTACGTCACGCCGAAGGAGCACCTCGGCCTGCCGAACCGCGACGACGTGAAGACCGGCGTCATCACCTACAAGATCGCCGCGCACGCCGCCGACCTCGCCAAGGGGCACCAGTACGCGCAGGAATGGGACGACGAGCTTTCCAAGGCCCGCTTCGAATTCCGCTGGAACGACCAGTTCAACCTGTCGCTGGACCCGGACACCGCCCGCGCGTACCACGACGAGACGCTGCCCGCGGAACCGGCGAAGACGGCGCACTTCTGCTCGATGTGCGGACCGAAGTTCTGCTCGATGCGCATCACCCAGGACGTCCGCAAGTACGCCGAGGAACACGGACTGTCCACTGTGGAGGCCATCGAAGCCGGCATGGAGGAGAAGTCGAACGAATTCGCCGAGCAGGGCAACAAGGTGTACCTGCCGGTGGTCAATCAGTGACAGCCACACCCAGGACCGCCCTCACCATCGCCGGATCGGATTCCGGCGGTGGTGCTGGCATCCAGGCGGACCTGCGCACCTTCTTCGCCAACGGAGTGCACGGGATGGTCGCGCTCACCGCGGTCACGGTGCAGAACTCCCTGGGCGTGCAGGGGTTCAGCGAGATCCCGGTCGACGTCGTCACCGGGCAGATCAAGGCCGTCGCCACGGACATGGGCGTCGACGCGGCGAAGACCGGCATGCTCGCGACGGCCGAGATCATCAACGCCGTCGCGAAGACCCTCGACGAAGTCCACATCGGACGCTCGTCGGACACGCCGTTCGTCGTCGACCCGGTCGCCGCTTCGATGACCGGGCACGCGTTGCTGCGCGAGGAGGCGCTGGAGGCGATCCGCACCGAGCTCTTCCCGCGCGCCACGCTGATCACGCCGAACCTCGACGAGGTGCGGCTGCTGACCGGCGTGGAGGTGACCGGGCCCGCGACCCAGCGCGAGGCGGCGGAGGCGTTGCTGGAGTTCGGGTCCGAGTGGGTGCTGGTGAAGGGCGGGCACCTCGACGCGGCTCAGGACTGCGTGGATCTCTTGTCCGACGGCGAATCGTGGGTGGAGCTGAGCGGGCCTCGCTTCGACACCCGGAACACGCACGGCGGCGGGGACACGATGGCTTCGGCGATCACGTCTTCGCTCGCGAAGGGTGCGGACGTGCCGACGGCGGTCGCCGAGGGGAAGCGGTTCATTGAGCGCTGTGTGGCGGAGTCGTATCCGCTGGGGGCGGGCGTGGGGCCTGTGTCGCCGTTCTGGCGGCTGCGGTAAGTGGCGGCAGTGGTCGCAGGTCCGTGAAGGCCTCCTTCCCTACCCTGAAGGTAGGCAAGGAGGCCTTCACGGACTACGCGATCGCCACCCGCAGCCCCAGCAACCTCAGCAGTCACAGCGGCGGCGCGTGAAGGCCTGAGGCCTGCAATGAAGGGGCCTTTCATAGCAAAATTTGCTATGAAAGGCCCCTTCATTGCACGCGTTACCGCACGGCGAGGCGAGGCGCGTCCACCGCCCAGTACCAGTTGTTCCCCGCCGCGTAGAGCCGCCAGGTCAGCTTCACCGACCGAGCCCCCGCGGGCACCTTGACCGAAGCCGACGTCGGCACCGAAAGCACGTCGCCGCCCTTGTTCGCCGTACCGGATTCCGGCCCGTAGGCCAGCACGTTCTGCTCAGGGCCACCGTCGAACGACGCCGTCAGCGCACCCCGCTGGGTCCCGTCCTGCCGGTAGTGCGACACGAACGAGACGTCCACCCCCGACTTCCCGGAAACGTCCAGCGAAGGCGAAACAAGAGAAGAGTCGAAGGTGCCCCGCGAAGAGGGCGAGCCCTTGTCGTCCCACTCGTCCGCGTCCGCCACCGCGAAGACGCCACGCGCCCGCGCGTTCGCCTCGCGCTGCTGGCCAGGGGCGGTGCGGGTCCAGAAGTCATCGGTGGTGAAGGACCAGCCCTGCCACTCCGTCACACCGGTCGGCATGCCGGACGCGTTGCGCACGCTCCAGCCGCCGGGCGCGTCGTGCGTCCAGCCGAGGACTCCCGCCGGGACACCGGTTTCGTCCTGCCTGGGCTTCAAAACTGCCGCGTCGAAGACGTCCGAAGGCGCGGCGCCGAGCGCGTAGCCGTCGTAGACCGCCGGAGCCGCGACGCCCAGGTGCCGCAGCACCGTCGGCGCGATGTCGACGATCTTCGGTGCCACGGCGGGGGTTCCGGCCGGGACCGCACCGCCGGCGGCGATCACGAACGTCATCCGCTCCTCAGGGGTGTCGCCGCCGTGGCCGCCCGAAGGCGTGTGGCCGTGGTCCGACGAGATCATGATCAGCCAGTCTTCGTTCGCGCGGTCCGCGCGGGCGTCTACGGCGGCGAGCAGGCGGCCGATCAGCGCGTCGTCGGTGCGCAGGCTGGCTTCGTACTCCGGGGAATCCGCGCCGTGGTCGTGGCCCGCGATGTCCGTCTGTCCGAAGTAGACGAACGAGGCGTCGGCCTTGTCCTGCTTGAGGTGTTTCTCCGCGTCGACGGCGACCTGCTCGTCGGTCTTTTCGTAGCCGTCGCTGTCGCCGTTCAGGACGAACTTGCGGTCTTGGCCGGTGCGCAGGATCCGGTCGCCGATCGGCGTCCAGTCGACGGCCGCGTACGTGTCGAGCACGGGGTTCGCGGTTTCGGCGCGGGCGAGCCAGCTCGGATGCGAGGCGAGGTCGTTGCCGGTGAAGGAGTTGTCCTTCACCTTGTGCTTGTCCGGCCAGACCCCGGTGAGGATCGTGGACCAGCCGGGACCGCTCACCGTCGGCGCCATCCCGCTGCCGTACAGCGAACTGCGCGAGGCGTAGCCGCGCTCCACCAGCCCGTGGACGTTCGGGGTGTCGGCGGCCATCAGCTTGTCGAACCGGGCGCCGTCCAGGCCGATGACCAGGACTTTCGGCGTCTTGGCCGCGGCGGTGGCCACACCGGAGGTCAATCCGGCGACGGCCACCAGCACCGACAGGAGGGAAAGCGTTCTGCGCACGTGAGCCTCCAGATAACTTGTTCGAACCAATTGTTCGTCAAGTTAGTGCGCCGAACTGTCTTCCCGATGAAGTCCGCGTGCCGCCGCGAAGGACTTCAGCCGACGGGCTCCCTTGAGATCGCGCGTGGAAAATGAACCCATGAGCGAGAACCCGAGCCCGCCGTCGGCGCTGACCATCGCGGGGTCCGACTCCGGCGGCGCCGCCGGACTTCAGGCGGACCTGCGCACGTTCCTCACCTGTGGCGTGCACGGGCTGGTCGCGGTCACCGCCGTGACCGTCCAGAACACCCTCGGCGTGCACGACCGCACCGACATCCCGGCGAGCATCGTCGCCGGGCAGATCGAGGCCGTCGCGGCCGACATGGGCGTCAACGCGGCGAAGACCGGCATGCTCGCCTCGGCCGAGATCATCCACGCCGTCGCCGCGGCGTGCGACAAGGCCGAGATCGGCCGCGACGCCAAGGTGCCGTTCGTGGTCGACCCGGTCGCGGCGTCGATGCACGGCCATCCGCTGTTCGACGAGGCCGGGCTGGTGGCCCTGCGCGACGAGCTCCTGCCCAGGGCGACCGTCCTCACGCCGAATCTCGACGAGGTCCGCCTGCTGACCGGGATGACCGTGACCACCCGCGAACAGATGCACCAGGCGGCCGTCGTCCTGCACCGGCTCGGGCCGAAGTACGTGCTCGTGAAGAGCGGTCACCTCGTGTCCGACCCGGAGTGCGTCGACGTGCTCTTCGACGGTTCCACGTTCGTCGAACTGCCGGGCGAGCGGTTCGCGACGCAGCACACGCATGGCGCCGGGGACACGATGGCGTCGGCCCTGACGGCCGGCCTCGCGAAGGGGATGTCCGTCGTGGAGGCCGCGCGCTACGGCAAGTGGTTCGTTTCACACGCGGTCGAAAACGCCTACCCGATGGGCGCGAAGGTCGGTCCGGTTTCGGCGTTTTGGCGGCTTGCGCCGGAGCACTGAGCACCCGTCCGGTTACGATCTGCGCCGTGACCGGACGCGAAACGGTGGCCAGGGTCGTCGAAGACCGCCGCTTCCAGAACTTCATCATCGCGGTGATCGTCTTCAACGCCGTCACGCTCGGCCTGGAGACCTCGACGAGAATGGTCGCGGAGCACGGGTCGCTGCTGCACACGGTCGACTACGTCGCGCTCGGGATCTTCGTCCTCGAACTGGGCGCGAAGCTCTACGCCTATCGCGGGAAGTTCTTCCGCGACCCGTGGAACATCTTCGACCTGGTCGTCGTCGGTATCGCGGTGATCCCCACGACCGGCCCGTTCGCGGTGCTGCGGGCGTTGCGGGTCCTGCGCGTACTGCGGCTGATCTCGGTCGTGCCGTCGATGCGGAAGGTCGTCACCGGCCTGCTCGCGGCGATCCCCGGCATGGCGTCGATCGCCGCGCTCCTCGCGCTCATCATCTTCGTCGCGGGCGTGATGGCGACGAAGCTGTTCGGCGCGATCTCGCCGGAGAACTTCGGCGACCTCGGCACTTCGCTGTTCACGCTGTTCCAGGTGATGACCGGCGAGGCCTGGCCGGACATCGCCAAGGAGGTCATGCGGGAAGCACCCATGGCCTGGGTGTTCTTCGTGGTCTACATCCTCGTGTCCAGCTTCGCGGTGCTGAACCTCTTCATCGCCGTCGTGGTGAGCGGGATGGAGGACGAGCTTCGCCAGGACATCCGAGAGGAAGAGGCGAAGCAGGCCGAAACCCAGGCTGTGGCGAACAAGGAGATCCTCGACGAGCTCCGCGCCCTTCGCGCCGAAGTCAGCGCTCTTCGTCGGCAATGAGCGCTTCGAGCGCGGGCAGAGCCGCCGCGAGGGCCGCCTGATGCTCCGGGGTCAGCCGTTCGAGGCGTTTGCCCAGTTCGTTCACCCGCGTCGACCGGACACCGGAAACCAGCCTCTCGCCTTCTTCGGTGGCCTCCGCGAGCCAGGCACGCCTGTCGATCGGGTCCGACTCACGGCTGACGTAGCCCGCTTCGACCAGCGAAGCGACGATCCTCGACATGGTGGCCGCGGCGACGCCTTCCTTCGCCGCGAGATCACCCAGGCGGAGCTGGCCGTAATGCACGAGCGTGGCGAGCGCCGAGATCGCGCCGTGGCCGGGCCCGGGTACACCTGCCTGGCGCAGTGACCGGGACAGCCTGCCCACCGCCAGGAACAACCTGCCTGAAACGTCCTGGACCGCTGACGTGGTCACCACTGGCTCCTCTGGGTACACGGCGGCGGGTGCGCCTCCGGAAAGGTGCCGTCAACCATACGGGCTTCCGGTGCGAACTCGCCGTGAAGGCCGTGAACCGTACAAAAGGGTTACCGGGGCGGGCTCGACGCGTGTGCCCAGAACCGCTGCGGGATCCGCCCCGCGCCGGCCGCCAGCCGTCCCGCGGTGACGGCGGCCCGCATCGCCGACGCCATCCGTTCGGGGTCCGCGGCCCTGGTCACGGCGGTGGAGAGCAGGACGGCGTCGCACCCGAGCTCCATCGCGAGCGTCGCGTCGGAAGCCGTGCCGATCCCGGCGTCGAGGATCACCGGAACCCCCGCGCGCGACACGATCAGCTCGATGTTGTGCGGGTTCCGGATGCCGAGACCGGTGCCGATGGGCGCGCCGAGCGGCATCACCGCGGCGCAGCCCGCCTCCTCCAGCCGCAACGCCAGCACCGGGTCGTCGTTGGTGTAGACGAGCACGGTGAAGCCGTCCGCGGCGAGCTGTTCGGCCGCTTCGAGGGTCTCGAACGGGTCCGGCAGCAGGGTGCGGTCGTCGGCGTGGACCTCCAGCTTGACGAGATCGGTCTCGAGCGCTTCGCGGGCGAGCTGCGCGGTGAGAACCGCTTCGGCGGCCGTCCGGCAGCCGGCGGTGTTGGGCAGCAGACGGATGCCGAGTCGGCGAAGCAGGTCGAGGACACCGGAGCCACCTTCGGCGTCGGCCTTGCGCATCGCGACGGTGGTCAGTTCCGTGCCGGACGCCACCAGCGCGCGTTCCAGCACGGCGAGGTTGCCCGCGCCGCCGGTGCCGATGATCAGCCGCGACGAAAGCTTGTGCTCGCCGATGACGAGGTGGTCGCCGTCCATTTCAGCCTCCTTGCACAGCGGTCAGGATGTCGACGCTGGCGCCCTTGCGCACCACCGCTTCCGGCCAGTCGCCGCGCCGGACGACCACGCCGTCCACCGCGACCGCGACACCTTTCGTCGCCGTGCCCAGTGCCTCCAGCACGCCCTCGACGGTGGTCCCGTCGGGGAATTCGCGCCACTGGCCGTTGACCTGGATCTCCATCACACCCGCTCCTCGCTTCGCCGCGACGGCGTTGCCGCCGCGACCTCGTCCGGCAACGGCACTCCGTCCAGCCAGGCGACCGCGGCGTCCGCGGTGACCGGGGCCATCAGGAGACCGTTGCGATGGTGGCCTGTCGCGGCGAAGACGCCTTCGCCCAGCTCACCGATGAAGGGCATCGTGTCGACACTCGCCGCGCGAAGCCCGGCGGCGGTCTCGACGAGTTCGTATTCGGTGAGGCCCGGGAAGACGCGCTCCGCGCCTTCGAGCAGCTCACGAACGCCTCGGACGGTGACGGTCTCGTCGAAACCGGCCTCGTACTGGGTCGCGCCGAGCACGAGCTGACCGTCGTCACGCGGGACGAGGTAGATCGGGCGGCCTTCGACCATCGCGCGGACCGTGCGTTTCGGAGGCGGCAGGCAACCCCGTCGCGGCCGGAGGCGGAGGATCTCGCCCTTGAGCGGGCGGACGGCGCCGTCGAGCGCGGGATGCAGCCGCCCGGTCCAGGCACCGGCGGCGAGGACGACGTCGCCGAGCCCTTCGAGGTCGGTGACCGTCTCGTGGCGGAACTCGACACCGTGCGTGCCGCAGGCGTGCCGGAGCGCGTGCAGCAGCCTTCTGTTGTCCACGGCCAGATCACCGGGCACGAGCAGTCCACTTCGGACGGATCCGGCGAGACCGGGCTCGGCGCGGCGGGCCTCGCGGCCGGTCAGCTGCTCGACCTCGCGGCCGAGTTCGGCGAGGTACGCGGCGAGCATTTCGAGGTTGCCCGCGTCGGCGCTGTCCAGCGCGACGACGAGCGTGCCGTGCGGCGAAAGACCCGGATCGATGCCCTCTTCGGCCAGGTCACGGGCGAAATCGGGCCAGCGCCGCAGCGACGCTTCACCGAGCGTGAGGACGTCCTCCTCGCCGGGCCAGGCCTCGGTGACCGGCGCGAGCATGCCGCCCGCGAGCCACGACGCGCCGCGCCCCGGCTCGGGGTCGTACACGGTGACGCGATGACCGCGCGCGGACGCGCGCCAAGCGACCGAGAGGCCGATGACCCCGCCGCCGACAACCGAAAGTTCTCTCATGAGATCACGCTCCCTGCGCCGGCATGACCCGGATCAGGTTCCACGGTCGGAGCGGTCTCGGCTCCCTCTCAGCCCGTCCTCGGGCTCCCGTGCGGACCACCCCACCGTAGCGCGCGAGTACCGTCGCCGCCATGCCCACCCTGTCTGGTTCGCTGATCCGCGCCCGGCTCGCGGACGCCCGCCTGTACCTCTGCACCGACGCCCGGTCCGGCCGCGGCGATCTCGCCGAATTCGCCGACGCCGCGCTGGCGGGCGGGGTCGACATCATCCAGCTGAGGGACAAGACCGGCGGTGCGCCGATCGAGGCGAAACACGAGATCGCCGCCTTGGAAGTGCTGGCCGAGGCGTGCGAGAAACACGACAAGCTGCTGGCGGTGAACGACCGCGCGGACGTCGCGTTCGCTGTCGGCGCGCACGTGTTGCACCTCGGCCAGGACGACATCCCGGTGTCGCTCGCCCGCCGCGTGCTCGGGGACGACGTGGTGATCGGCCGGTCCACCCATTCGGCCGAACAGGCCGCGGCCGCCGCCGAAGAACCCGGCGTGGACTACTTCTGCACCGGCCCGTGCTGGCCGACGCCGACGAAGCCCGGCCGGACCGCCCCGGGGCTCGGCCTGGTTCGCTCGACCGCGAGCCTGGGAACGACGCGGCCGTGGTTCGCGATCGGCGGGATCGACGCCGAGCGGCTGCCCGAGGTGCTGGACGCGGGGGCGTCGCGGATCGTCGTCGTCCGCGCGATCACCGAGGCCGAAGACCCCGAAGCGGCCGCCCGCACCCTCCGCTCGGCCCTCCCCTGACGCCACGCGTTTCGTCCTCTGAACGCGGTAGTCGGCAGCGCGAACTACCGCATCCAGAGGACGAAATGCGGGAAGAGGGTCAGGGCACGGGGGTGTTCGAGGCAGGCGGGGCCGAGGGGGTCGTCGGGGGCGCCTGGGAGGTCGAGGGCGTCAGAGACGGCGCTGTCGGTGTTGTCGGGGGCGCCTGCGTAGTGGTGGGCGTCGTCGACGGGGTGGGCGTGGTCGACGGCGTCTTCTCGGGCTGGTTGTCCCGAGTCTCGGTAGGGGTCGTCGCCGGCGGGGTGTCGTGCTTGTCCTGCCGATCCTGCGCCTGACCGCCGCCGATGATCTTCCCTATGGTCGTCCCGGTCCCCCCGCCGAAGGTCTTCCCGGTCGCCCCCTCGAAGCCGGTGATCGCGACGAGCGCCACCGCGAACGCCACCACGCTGACGCCGGCGATCACCGCCCAGCGCGGTTTGAACTTCCGCCCGGACGGCTCTTCCTCCTCCGCGGGGGTGAGCCGGACGGTCTCCTGCTCCGCCGGGTCGAGCACCTTGCGGCGTGCGGGGACGGTCAGCACCACTCGCGCCTTCAGCGCCGCGTCCTTCGTCCGTTGCAGCGAACGCAGGTACAGCTCGCCGCCGAGCGTCGTGATCACGCTCGCCAGCCCGGCGCCCGCCACCGTTCCGGCCACGCCGAGGGTGGAACCCAGCAGCGCCGCGGTGATCGCGGCCATCGCGGCCGCCGTCACCTGGATGATCCGGCCCTGCTTTTCCGTCTTTTCGGTTTTCTCCGTGCTCTCCTTGGTCATGATCCCGTTCTGCTGCTAGTCGGTCCTCACCGGTCCTAACGAATAAGGCGCACGGGATGCTCCCCGCGTTGTCCGCACGTGAGCAGCGCCACGCTCTCTGTCCAAAAAGGACTGTCCGTGGCTCACGAATCCTTGACATAATCGGGCAGATGAACCTGGTATCGATCGAGGAAATCCGCGACGCGGCGAGCCGTGTCAAAGGCGTCGCGGTGCGCACCCCGTTGCTGGAACAAGGGTGGGCGCCGTTGTGGCTCAAACCGGAAAGCCTCCAGCCGATCGGTGCTTTCAAGGTGCGCGGCGCCTACAACGCGATCGCCGCGCTGGACGAAGATCAGCGCGCTCGCGGCGTCGTCGCGTTTTCCAGTGGCAACCACGCGCAAGCGGTCGCGTACTCGGCGAAGCGATTCGGGATCCCCGCGGTGATCCTCATTCCGGACGTCGCCCCGCGCGCCAAGGTCGAGGCCACCAAGGCGCTCGGCGCCGAAGTCATCGAGGTCCCGATCGACGCGCAGGAGTCCTCCGCGCTTGCCGTCGCCGAGGAACGCGGGCTCACCATGATCCCGCCGTTCGACCACCGCGACGTCATCGCCGGGCAGGGCACCGTCGGCCTGGAGATCGCCGAAGATCTGCCGGACGCCGGCGTCGTGCTCGTGCCGCTCAGCGGCGGCGGGCTGGCCTCGGGCGTCGGCACGGCGATCAAGGAACTGGTGCCGGACGCGAAGATCATCGGTGTCGAGCCGGAGCTGGCGGGCGACACCGCCGAGGGCCTGCGCGCGGGCAGGCGGATCGAGTGGCCGATGGACCTGCGGGCGCGCACCAGCGCCGACGGCCTGCGCGCCCAGCCGTCGGACCTGACGTTCGCCCACCTTCAGGCGGTGCTCGACGACGTCATCACCGTTTCGGAGGAGGAGATCCGCGAGGCCGTGCGGACGCTGGCGCACCGGGCCCGCCTGGTCGCCGAGCCGAGCGGGGCCACCGCCACCGCCGCGTTCCTCTCCCACCGGGAGGCGCTACCGCCGGGCAAGGTCGTTTCGGTCGTTTCGGGCGGCAACCTGGACCCGGCGACCCTGGCCGGCCTATTGGCGTAACTCGCGTGATCGGGGGCGTAACTCGCGTGATTGGAGGCGTAACTCACGCGTGTCGGCCGGGGTGGACGTGCGTCGGGGGCGAGTCGACGCCGCAGTGGAGACATTCACCCGGGTGCGGTGACTCGTCGGTCTCCTCGGCCGAGGACGTGTCGAGGACGCCGTTGTGGATGCCGAGCGCGATCAGCCCGCCGCCGATCGCCAGGGCCGCGCACACCAGCAACGCCGTCCGCCAGCCCGCGGTGAGCGCCACCGGATCGGCGTAGGCGGCGCCGGACAGCCCGGCGACGGCGGGCAGGACGGCGATCGCGAGCAGGCCACCCGACCGGGCGATGGCGTTGTTGACCCCGGAGGCGACGCCGGCGTACCGGTCCGGCGCGGCGGCCAGCACCGTCGCGGTCACCGGCGCGACGACCGTCGCCAGCCCGGCGCCGAAGACGACGACGGCGGGCAGCACCGACCCCAGGTACGAAGATCCCGGCCCGACCCGCATCAGCAGGAGCATGCCCACGCCGACCAGGATCGGGCCGACGACCAGTTGCGTACGCGGCCCGATCTTCTGCGCGAGTGCGCCGGACCGGCCGGAGAACAGCAGCATGATGACGGTGATCGGCAGCCCGGCGAGCCCGGCCGCGGTCGGCGAGTAGCCCAGCGACACCTGAAGCTGCATGACCATCAGCATCATCACGCCGCCGAGTGCCGCGTAGACGACGAAGGTCAGCGCGTTGGCGAGGCTGAACGTCCGGTCGCGGAACAGTTTCGGCGGCACCAGCGGATCGGCCGAGCGGTGCTGGATCACCAGGAACGACCCCAGCCCCGCGACGCCGAGCACGATGGCGACCAGGACGACGACGTCGCCGATACCGCGTCCGGGTGCCTCGACCAGCGCGCCGGTCAGCCCGGCGAGCCCGATCGCGCCGACGGCGGCCGCGAGGAAGTCGGGATGCCCGGTCGCCTCCTCGTCGCGGGACTCGGGCACGTAGCGCCGGGCGAGCAGGACGCAGACCGCGGCGAGCGGCAGGTTGATCAGGAACGCCAGCCGCCACGACCACACCTGCACGAGGACGCCGCCGAGCAGGGGGCCGATCGCCGCCGCGATACCGCCGAGCCCGGACCAGGCACCGATCGCGCGGGCCCGGTCTTCGTGGGCGAAGGAGGCTTGGAGGATCGCGAGCGAGCCGGGCGTGAGCAAAGCTCCCCCGATCCCCTGGAGGATCCGGGTCGCGACGAGCATCTCGGTGGTCGTCGCGGCGGCGCACAGCCCGGAGGCGACGCCGAACCAGACGACGCCGACGATGAACATGCGGCGACGGCCGTAGCGGTCGCCGAGGGATCCGGCGACGAGGATCAGCGCGGCGAGCGCGAGCAGATAGCCGTCGAGGATCCATTGGAGGCCCGCGACGGACGCGTCGAGTTCGTCGCCGATCCTCGGGAGCGCGACGTTGATGATCGTCCCGTCGAGCATCGCCATGCCCGAGCCCACGATCGTCGTCGCGAGCACGCCGCGCGCCACGGGCGTTCCCCACCGGATCCCCGCCGCCGTGTCAGTCATGGGACGACTGAATCACGACGACCGGGCCCGGGCCACCGCGAAATCGGGAGGAATTCCGGAAAGGCGATCTTTCCCGGAATTACCTGACTCGTCAGGGAAGCAGCGTGGTGACGAATTTGTAACGGTCACCCCGGTAGATCGCGCGCGCGAACTCGACCGGTTTTCCGTCGGTGGCGAAGGAATGCCTCGAAAGGAGCAACATCGGCATTCCGACGTCGGCGCCGAGCATCTCCGCCTCGTGCGGTCCGGCGAGGGCGGTCTCGATCGTTTCCTCGGCCCTTTCGAGCTCGACGCCGTAGTGCTCCCTCAGCACGGCGTACAGCGAACCACCTGCGGAAACGTGTTTGCGCAAACCGCGGAAGCGGCCGAGCGGGAGATGCGTGGTCTCGAGGGCCATCGGCTGCGAATCGGCCAGCCGGAGACGGCGAAGGCGAAGGATCTTCGCGCCGACGCGGATTCCGAGCAGTTTCGCCAGATCGGCTTCGACGGGCAGTTCGTCGATCTCCAGCAGCTTGGACGACGGCTTGAGCCCCTGCTTGCGCATGTCCTCGGTGTAGGACGACAACTGCAGGCGCTGCGCGAGTTTCGGCTCGGCGGCGAAGGTGCCCTTGCCCTGCACGCGGTGGAGCCTGCCCTCGGCGGTGAGGTCGGCGAGCGCCTGCCGGACCGTGGTGCGCGAAACGGTGAATTCCCCCGCCAGCGCCCGTTCCGTCGGAATCGGCGAGCCGGGCGGCAACGCGTCGAGCAGATCGAGCAGATGCTGTTTCAGCGCCCAGTACTTGGGTTCGCGCTGTCCGCGCATCCCTGCCGTAGCGCCCGCCTCACTCGCGGTGGTTGTCTCCAACATGACCGACTCCCTAAGCCTTCCCACTCAAACGCGCACCGTCCCCGCTAGGAAACGTACCCTTCACCACAAACGTCCATTCGGGCTAGCATTGGTCTAGACCTACTCGGGGGACGAAGTACGTCCCGGTGGAAGGGAACGAGATGACCGAACAGCGCCCCGGCGAGCACATGGCCGCGGAGATCTCCCAGCAACCCGCCATTCTGGCAGGAATCGTGGAGCGACAGGCCGAAATCGCCGAGGTGGCCGAAGCCATCTCCAAGCGCCCGCCCAGGTTCGCACTCCTCGCCGCCCGGGGCTCCAGCGACCACGCCGCCCTGTATGCGAAGTACCTGATCGAAGTACTCCTCGGTCTCCCCTGCGGTCTCGTCTCACCGTCCACCGCGACTCTGTACGGCGCCCGTCCCGATCTGCGGGACGTTCTCTTCATCACAGTAAGCCAAAGCGGTGGATCCCCGGATCTCATCGAGGTCACCGAAACCGCGCGTCGCCAGGGAGCGCTGACCGTCTCGGTCACCAACACCCCGGAGTCGCCGCTTCGCGCCGCCGCCGAACTCGGTGTCGACATCGGCGCGGGACTGGAAAAGGCGGTGGCCGCCACCAAGACCTACTCGGCCACCTTGCTTTCGCTTTACCTTCTGATCGACGCGGTCCGCGGCGGCAAGGGCGCGGACGCGGAGAAGCTCGGCGAATTGGCCCAGGCCACCCTCGACGGCTCCGAAGAAGGCGTGCAGCGCGCGGTGGACCGGTACCGCTTCGTCGACCGGGTGCTCACCACCGGCCGCGGTTACTCCTACGCCACGGCGCTGGAGGGTTCCTTGAAGCTGGCCGAAACCAGCTACCTCGCGGCCCGCGCGTACAGCGGCGCGGACCTGTTGCACGGTCCGGTCGCCGCGGTCGACGGTGAGACCGCGGTGCTCGCCGTGACGAGCCAGGGACACGGAGTGGGCGCGATGCAGGAGGTCCTCGAAGCCGTCGGCAAACGCGGCGCGGACGTGCTCGCGGTCGGCTCCGCTTCGGCCGACGTGCCCGCGGCGCTGCGGATCGGTGTCGCGCCGTCCGCCGAAGAGGTCGCCCCGATCCTGGAGATCCTGCCCATCCAGCGGATCGCGCTCGGCCTTTCGCTGGCGCGCGGCGGTGACCCGGACAGCCCGCGCGGGCTGCTCAAGGTGACCAAGACCCGGTGACCCACGTCGTAGGTGTGGACGCCGGAGGCACGTCGACGCGAGCGATCGCCGTCGACGCCTCCGGCGCCGTCCTCGGTACCGGGCGCGCGGGCGGGGCGAATCCCAACTCCCATCCGCCGTCGGAAGCCGCGGCGCGGATCGCGAGCGCGATCACCGGCGCGCTCGGCGGGCTGGACCCGGCCGAGACCGCGGCGTGCGTCGTCGGCATGGCGGGCGTCAGCAAACTGAGCGATCCGGCGATCGCGGAGATCTTCGAAGCCGCTTGGAAGGACACGGGGATCAGTCCGGTGCGGACGGTCCCCGACCCGGAGGTCGCCTACGCGTCGGCGACTTCCGCGCCGGACGGTTCGGTGCTCGTGGCGGGCACCGGGTCGATCGCCGGCCGGATCCGCGGCAGGCGGATGGTGTCCACCGTCGGCGGCTACGGCTGGTTGCTCGGCGACGAGGGTTCGGCGTACTGGCTCGGCCGTGAAGCCGTTCGCTCCACTTTGGATGTTCTGGGCCGCGGCGGCGATCCCGGTCCGCTCGCGCGCGCCGTGCTCGCCGAAGCACTCGGACCGTCCGCAGTGGACCCGGCGAGCGACCGGTCGCCGCTGTGGCGCGCGCTCATCACGAGCGCCAACGCCGAAGCCCCGATCCGGCTCGCCAGGTTCGCCCCGTTCGTCAGCGAGGCCTACCGCGAAGGCGATCCGGCGGCGGACGAGATCACCACCCGCGCGGCCGCCTTGTTGGTGACGAACGTCATGGCCGCCCGGGATCCGGGGGAGGACACGCCGGTCGTCCTGGTGGGCGGCGTGTTGTCGCCGGAGGGGCCGGTGGGGGCGAAGGTCCGTGCCGAACTCGACGGCATCGAGGTCCTGACCAGCACCGACGGCGTGCTCGGCGCCGCTTGGCTGGCCGCCGTCGACGCCTTTGGAGAAGGGGCGCCGCGGCCGGCCCCACCCTGGAAAAACACCAAAAACGAGCCCTAAAAGACCAAACCATCGACTCCGGGGCCGAACTCCGGGTACCGTAGGACCCGGCCCCCGGACCCTCCCCCCTCGCCGGGGGCCGCCTTATGTCCTGGGCAGCCCGCCGGGCGCGGAATCCGAGGGGTCCCCGTTCTCCTCCACCACCCGCAGACCGGGATGTTCCGGAGGCAACGTGCGGTACAGCACCCAGCCGCTCACGGCGACCGTCACCGCGACCAGCGGCCACGAGAGCACCGTCCGCGCGATGCCGAGCGCGACCACCTGCCCGCTCCACCACAGCGAGCCGTACACGACCACCCGCAGCGTGTACTGGAGGAAGACCCACACCCAGCTCGCCCGCGAATACGCGCGCAGCAGCTCGGGATCGCGGCGCCATCGGGTCTTCTGCCCGATGACGAGCCCCACCACGACGCCGAGCAACGGCCACCGGACCACGATGCTGGCCGCCCACAGCAGCGCGCTGGCCACATTGGACAGCAGCTGGATGAGGAAGAAGTCTTCGGCACGGCCGGTGTGCAGGGCGATCAGCGCGGCGGCGATCACCGCGGCGAGGCTCACCAAGACCGCGCGGGCCTTGTCGCCGCGCGCGACCCGGTACCCGCCGAGCAGCACCGCCACCCCGATGGCCACCCCGGCGCCCCAGGCGATCGACTGGCCGGCGATCAGCCAGCCGAGGACGAAGGCCGCGGGCGGGATGCTCGCGTCGATGGCGCCTCGCCGCCCGCCGAGGATCTGGGCGAGCGACTCGCGCGAGGGTCGTGAGGTCACCCTTACAGCCTGCCGGATCTATGAGCCCGAACACCCGGGCGGGGAGACGTTCGCCACATACCCTGTCCGGTTTACGCCCACTTGAGGGGAATCTACGCAGCCCAGGAGTGTACATCCCAGTAATGGAGATGCATGGACGTCCGACAAAATAAGAGACTGTGTCAACGGGCTGAACCACGGGTTTCGGTCAGGTGGGATTGCAGGGGCGCTCTCAGCTGTTAGTTGTGGTGTACAAGTACCAACCGGGGGCACACGGACGGAAGGGGACCCAACGTGTACGGATTCGACAGCTACGTGGCGATCGGTGACAGCTTCACCGAAGGACTCAACGACGGCTTGCCCGACGGCAGCTTCAGGGGCTGGGCGGACAGGCTGGCGGAGATCCTCGCCGAAGGCAGGCCCGACTTCCAGTACGCGAACCTCGCCCTCCGCGGGAAGATGCTCGACGAGATCCTCGAAGAGCAGCTCCCGATCGCCCTCGCGGTGAAGCCCGACCTGGTCACCCTGTGCGCGGGCGGCAACGACATCATCGTGCCCGGCGCGGACGTGGACGCCGTCGCCGCGCGGCTGGAGGCGGGGGTCGCCAAGCTGCGCGAGGCCGGGATCCCGGTGCTGATCTTCAACGGGCCGGACACCAAGTACCTGTCCGTGATGCACGTCCTGCGGGGGAAGGTCGGCATCTACAACGCGCATCTGTGGGCGATCGCCGACCGGCACGGCGCCAAGATGGTCGACATGTGGGCGATGGCCCCGCTGCACGACCGCCGCGCCTGGAGCGACGACCGGCTGCACTTCACCCCCGAGGCCCACCGGCGGATCGCGCTGCGCGCGGCCGAGGTCCTCGGCGTCCCGGTCGCCGACGACTGGCGTGAGCCGTGGCCGGCGTCCGAGGAGCCGAGTACCTGGATCACTTCGCGCCGCTCTGACCTGGAGTGGACGAAGGCGCATCTGCTGCCGTGGATCCGCCGCCAGCTCAAGGGCGAGTCCATGGGCGACGGACTGTCCCCGAAGCGTCCCCAGCTCGCGCCGCTGCTCCCGCTGGAGCAGATCGAGACGACGGGCGTCACCCTCCCGGCCGAGCCGCTGCGGGAGATCCACCACCACGCGAGCTGAAGGGGGACTTTCCCCTCATCTGGCGCCGCGAAGGGGCCCTTCAATGCATCTGATGCCGTGAAGGGCCCCTTCGGCATCTAAGTCACCCGATCGGGTTATGTGCGTGGTGGACCGGGGTCCGGCCGGTTCGCCAACCGGTCTGACGCGGCTTACAGTCCCTTCATGCCCGGTACACGCTGGAGCCGCTTGCTGCCTACAGCGCTGCTGGTCACGCTCGCCTTGACGGCGATCTCCGTCTGGTCGGCCTCGGACGACATCGAGGCCGAGCTGACCGCGCGCGCCAAGAACGCGCTCGCCGACGTCGGCGTCTCCGGCGGCCAGGTGAGCTTCTCCGGCCGCGACGCGAACCTCACCGGCTTCCCGCCGGACAAGGCCGCGCAGGCGATGGACGCCATCCAGCGGATCGACGGGGTCCGGACGGTCGAGATCTCCGGCGACACCGCCCCGCCCGCGGGCCCGGTGACGACCAGCGGCGAGCCGCCGAGCCAGCCGCCCCCGAGCCCGCCGCCCAGCCCCGCGCCGACGTCGGCCAAGCCGGTGGACAAGGCGGGCTTCCAGGCCGAGATCGACCGCCTGCTGGCGGCCACGCCGATCACGTTCGAACCGGACACCACCGAACTCACCGCCGACGGCGAACGCGGCGCGCTGGAGATCGCGAAGCTGCTCACGGACGCGCCCCGCGAGCTGAGGTTCCGGATCACCGGGCAGGTCGCGACCGGTTCGGACCGGAAGCTCTCGATGAACCGGGCGCTGACGGTGGAGCGGCTGCTGGAGCGCAACGGGGTCAAACGCGACCAGGCGTACTCCACCCAGCGCAGGAACTCCGACGGCGCGAACGGCGAGGGCCGCCGCGTCGACATCACGGCAGAACAGAGGTGATGGCCTGATGCTCTGGCTCTTCGGGCAGATCTGGCTCTGGCTGCTCATCTCGTTCGCACTCGGCTGCGGCGTCACCTGGCTGCTGATGCGCGGCGAACGACGTGAGCGACCGGCCGCGGAACCGGTGGCCCGCGAGCCGGAGCGCCCGGCACCGGTCCCGGCCGAGCCGGAGCCCGAACCCGTGCCCGAGCTGCTCTCCACCGAACGGACGCAGTTCCTCCCGCCCGCGCGGATCCAGGACGACGACGAGCCGTACGACCAGGAGGCGGAAGGCCATCGCGAGGGTCAGCTGACGCCGGAACCGGTGCGGGCCTACCACCCGGAGCCGCCGGAACCGGCCGCCCGCAACGGCGAGGGCGGCCACGAACCCGAACCCGTCTGGCCGAGCGACGAGGACTGGCCGCCCGCCGGACACCGGCCGGGGCAGGGCGGCTGACACTCGCCTGGTAAATTCGGCTACGCACTGTGAGCGGGACGCCGGGTACGTTTCTTCGATCGGGAGCTCCGGCACACGAAGGAGGCTCCGATTGGCGCTCCCCTATTGGACGCCGCACAACCTGCTGCCTCCTGGCCGCCATCCCGCCGATCTGGCCGACGTCTACGAACGGCTGGTCTTCGACGCGCCGCACCAGAACGACCGTGAAATCCTGTTCAGCGCACTGAACAGCTACCTCGGTGTCGCCCGGCGGATCATGCCGACCGGCCGCGCGTGGATCGGCGGCGATCTGACCGCCAGGACCCCGCACGCGCCGCTCGGGCTCGACGTGGTGCTGATCCCGGACGAATGGGGCGCGCTCAAACGGCTCGACGACACGGGCCGCTCGGCGCTGTACGGGTTGCTGACCTTGCGCGGGGTCATCGTTGGCCAGCCCGCCATGTACCTGGACCAGGTCCAGCCGGTCGGCGGCATGCTCGACGGGTTCCTCTGCCGCCCCGGCGACGAGGAGATCTGGGAAGAAGTGTGGGCATCGGGTGGCAGGGGAATTCCGGAAGTGATCTGGTGAGGAACGAATTCCGGCGTATCGCCGACGAGATCCCCGGCGGCACCTGGCTCGACGACCTCGCACGCGCGTCGGCGATGGCCGCATACGCGAAGTTCGAGCGCACTTCACGGTCGCCGCTGCTTCGCGTGTCCGTGCTCGGCGAGTCGCATCTGGACGCGTACACCTTCTCCGACATCAGCCGCGCTTTGCAGGACGCGACGGCGAAGATCGGGCACATCATCCGGAACCCGTCGGGCGAGGTGACCTTCGTCCAGCCCGCGGACCGGGAGAAGGCCCCGCTGATCCAGCGTGGGCAGGCGGGCAACGCGATCTTCTTCGGCTTCCCGGAACCGGCGCTCGACGACGCGCTCATCCACGACGGGATCGAGTCGCTGTCCGAACGCGCGGTCAAGGAACTGTGCGACTTCCTGCCCGCCAACGGTTCCGACGACGGCGCGCTCGACGCGGTGCTGCTGCAGCGGGACACCGTCCGCAACGCGGTCAGCGACATCGTCAACGCGGTCAGCAAGCACGCCGGGATCGGCATGGCGCTGACCCCGACCGCCGGCGACGAGCTGACCCGCAGCATGACCACCGAACAGGCCCGGATCCTGTCCGGAAGCCTGCGCGAGTCGCGTGAGGCCGTCGGCTACGAGACGGTCAGCGGCAGGCTGGACGGCGTCCGCACGCGGCGCCGGATCTTCTATCTCGAACGCGAATCGGGCGGCACGATCCAGGGCGCGGTCGCGCCGGATCTGCTCGACGAGATCAAGGAGAACCTGGACCGGCCGGTGACCGCGCGGCTGCGCGTCGTGCGCACCACGACCATCGACGGCCGCCGCGGCCGCCCGGTGCACGAACTGCTGGAGATCACCCCGGAAGTCAGCCTGTTCGATCAGTGATCGGGTTTCCGACATTCGGCGATACCACAATTCTCGTCAGAAAATATCGGTGACCGCTTGATCATCGTTGAATAATGACTTTTTCCGGCAGGTAACAATTTCGGCCATTGCCCCGAACGATGGGTTAACGTCTTCGGACGGAAGCCTCCGAAAGGGCATGTATGCCGACCGATCCACCTGTCCCGCACCCGCCTGCCACCCGCTACGGCCCTGGGTTCGCCGCGCACGGAACACGCCACCGCAAACCCAAGAACGGCCTGGTCATCGCGGGTTTCCTGGTGGGACTGGCGGCGCTCGGGGTCGCCTTCGTGCCGGTCGCCGGGATCGCCGCATGGCCGCTCGCCGTGACCGGTGTGATTCTTTCCGTGATCGGTTTGACCAAAATCAAGAAGGGTGAAGCGGACAAGAAGGGAATGGGGATCGCGGGGCTCGCGCTTTCGATCGCCGGACTGCTGGCCGCGGGCGGGTTACTGGTCTACACCAGTTTCTTCGCCACCGGCGAGTCGGGACTGCACGTCCCGGCGGTCGCCGGGGACAAGAACACCGTCGAGTTCGTCGTCAGCGCCTCCGGCGGCGCGACCATCCGGTACGGCTCGCTCAACGACCAGCGGACCGAGACGACCCCGGCCAGCACCGACGAATGGCGCGGCACGGCGTCCTTCAACTCGGGCGACTACCTGCTCACCGTCACCGCGGACACCCGGAACTCGACGGTCAGCAACCAGATCGCCTGCACGATCCTGGTCAACGGCAAGAAGGTGGCGGAGAACAAGGGCCAGACCATCGCCCTGTGCACCGCCGGCACCGGCTGATCCCCGCCTGGCGGCCGGCCGGTATCGCCCCCACCTCCACCGGCCGGACCGCCACGAGCCGCTCCTGGCGGCTCTTCAGACGGACCCGGAACCGGATCCGCCCGAGCGCCGATCACTACCGCATGCCCCTCCCCTAGGGCTCGATCGACACTGAATCGGACCCTACGCGCGTGCGCGGCGAGGCCACTAAGAATCCGCTAAGGATCACTCACGGACTTTCGTCGAGGTCCGTGAGTTCCGCACGGACCAGTGCGGCGAGCTTGGGATTGGCGTCCGCGAGGATCTTCAGCGCGAGCGCGAATTGTTCGCGGGCACCGTCCACATCCGACCCGGCCCGCAGCACCCTGCCCAGCGTCAGCCGCAGGACGCCCTCCTGGAGGACGAACCGTCTGCTGATCGTCAGGTCCACGGCTTCCCACACGTACCGCTCGGCCGCGGCGAGTTCGCCGATCCGCATGCTCAATTCGGCCAGATTGTTCAGCGAGACGACAACGTAGCTTTCGTCGCCGAGGGCCCGGTCGATCTCCAGCGAGGCGACCTGATGCCCGATCGCCTCGATGAACCGCCCGGCCCGCTTTTCGGCCTCGGCGCAGTTGTTGAGCGCCTGCCCGCGCAGTTCGAGATCGCCGGTCCGCTCGGTCTCCTCGACCGCCCGCCGCAGCGTCCTGATCGCCTCGTCGTGCCGTCCCAGCAAGGTCAGCGCGGAGCCGAGGTGGATGTTCGCGGAGACCGTCAACCGGTCGTCACCGATCGCGGTCGCGAGTTCCAGCGCGCGTTCGGCGTCGGCTAGGCAACCCTGCGGCAGCTCGAAGGTGAGCGCGATGGCGCAGCGGGAGATCAGCATCCAGCACCGGCCGAGGACGTCGCCGGATCGCTCGGCGGCCTCCAGCCCGATCGCGACCAGCCGCGTCCACTCGTCCAGCAACGGATACACCGCGCGATAGGTGTGCGCGACCCTCGCCAGCCGCCAGACGTCGTCGTGGCGTCCGGCGGCGCGGGCGGCTTCGAGGACCTCGATCAGGTTCTCCCATTCCGCGGTGAACCAGTCCTGCGCCTCGTCGAAGGAGCCGATCGGCGGCGTCTGCGCGTCGGTCAGCGCCCCGGTGAAGTCGAGCGGGTCGACGATCCGCAGCATCTTGCGCCGGGCCCGGTCGGCGACGGCCTGATAGAACCGCACCGAGCGCGACAGGACGTCTTCCCGGTCGGCCTCGTCGAGTTCGTTCTCCGCCAGCTCACGGAGGAACAGGCGGACGAGATCGTGCGGGACGAAGGAGTCGCGGCCGGTTTCGGCGAGCAGGTTGTGCGCGGCGAGCACCCGCAGATGCCGCCGCGCCTCGGCGACGGTGATCCCGCCGATCGCCGCCGTCAGATGCGAACCGGCCGAAACGCACTGGACCACACCGAGCCGCAGGAACGTGTTCGCGACCTCCGGCGGCAGTCCCCGGAACGAGACGTCGAACGCCGCGCGGACGCCGTCGTCCGGGCCCTCGACGTCGAGCGCGGCCAGCCTGGTCCGTTCGTTGCCGAGTTCGTCGACCAGATCCTGCGCGGACCACTGCGCGCTGGCGGCGAGCCGGGCGCCCGCGATCCGCAGCGCCAGCGGGAGATAGCCGCAGAGCCGGGCGAGCGCGTGGTTGAGGTCGAAACCGGCGGGCCCGGCGAGTTCCTCGATCAGCCGGACGGCGTCACCGGGTGCGAGAGTGCCGAGCACGCGCAGTTTGGCGGCGTTGGACACCGCGAGCCCGTCGAGCCGGGAGCGGCTGGTCACCAGCGTCATCGACCGCGAACCGGGCGGCAGCAACGGCCGGACCTGCTCGGCGCTCCGGGCGTTGTCGAGGATGACCAGCATCCGGCGTCCGGCGATCATCGAGCGGTAGAGGGCGACGCGTTCGTGGACCTGGTCCGGGACGCCCTCGGCCGGGACGCCGAGCCCGAGCAGGAACTGGGTGAGCAGGTCGGCGGGCTCCAGCGGCGGATGCTGCGGGTCGAAACCCCGCAGCGAGGCGAAAAGGATGCCGTCGGGGAAGCGGCGGCCCGCGCGATGCGCCCACCACACCACCAGACTGCTCTTGCCGATCCCGGCCGTCCCGGTGACCACGCCGACCGCCGTCTCGCCCGCTTCGGCGCGCTCGGCGAGTTCGTCCAGCCAGGCGAGATCGGCTTCGCGTCCGGCGAGGTTCGGCACCGCGGGCGGCAGCTGCTGGACGGGCGCCGCCTCGGCCTTCGGTTCCGCGGCGACCTTGACCGGCAGGTCGTCGTTGAGGACGCGTTCGTGCAGCCAGCGCAGGTCCGCGCCGGGTTCGACACCGAGCGTGCGCAGGGTCGCCCTCGACACCGTGCGGTAGAGCTCGAGCGCGTCGCCGCGGCGGCCGGCGTGGTACAGCGCGCGCATCAGCTGACCGGCCGTGCGCTCGGCGAGCGGGTTCGCGCGGACGAGCGGGCTGAGCTCGACGATCAGTTCCGCGTGCCTGCCCAGTTCGAGGTCCGCGTCGACCCTGGCGCCGTGGACGGCGAGCCGAAGGTCCTCCAGTTCGGGAGCGCGGACCGACCCCGGCACCCCGGCGAGCGCGGGCCCCTGCCAGAGCGCGAGGGCCTCGGTGAGCAGTTCGGCCGCTTTCTCCGGCTCTTCCGCCGAAGCCCGCTCCAGCAGGGACCGGGCGCGGTGGACGTCGATCCGCTCGGGTTCGACGGTGAGCTGGTAGCCGGGCGGCGCGGTGAGGATCCGGGCGCCGTGCGGATGATCGCCCTGGATGCCCCGGAGCACGCGCCGCAGATGCGAGACGTTGCCGTGGACGATCGTGCGGGCCGTGGCCGGCGGGTCGTGCCCCCAGAGCGCGTCGATGATCTCGTCGAGCGCGACGACCTTGTTGACCTTCAGCGCCAGCAACGCGAGCAGGCCGCGGACGCCGGGACCGCCGACGGGCACCGGCCGTTCGCCGTCGAGGAGACGTACGGGACCGAGGAGTTGGAAGCGGGCAGGGGAACCGCTTTCGCCCATGACAAGCCCCCCTCCTCCGATCTCTCCCCTTACCGGAGTAGCCAACCTACCGCGCGGAGACGCCGCCAACCAGGACGCACGAGGTCGTGAAGGCCTCCTTCCCTACTTTCAGGGTAGGGAAGGAGGCCTTCACGACCTCGGCGATACGGACAAAGGGCGCTAAGCGGGCGGGTTGCGTCCACTGTGGACTTCGGTTGCCGGTGACCGGCGCTCTCAGGACACAGACAGGCTTGCCGGAGCCACACAGTCGCCGCGGATAGCTCGTGAAGGCCGCTTCCTGCGGCTCAGCCGAGGAACTCGACCTTCCCAAGTACATGAAGGCCCCCTTCATTGCGCTAGACGCAATGAAGGGGGCCTTCATGTACTTGGGGGCTCACGAAAAGCGCGCCAAGAGGAATCACTCACGAAAAAGAAAAGGCTCCGTGCCATCAGTCCCGATCTGATGGCACGGAGCCGGGAGATGTCCGATTTGGGCCGCCTGGGGGCGCGACCCACACCGGACATCGGCGTCCACGTCCGTCCGGGTGGGCTCACCCCGAGCGAAGAACCCGTTCGGTCGTCGACAACACCTACGTGAGCGAGCCCACTGGCCCGCTCACGTGGCGACAACGTAACAGGGCGCACACCGACGGCTACAAGCGCCCCGCCATGGCCTTCGCGACCTGCGGTTTCGTCAGCGCGTCAACGGGGTCGAGTCGCGGCCGGCGATGAACGCCGGACGCGGTTCGATCGCGGCGAACGGCTCCTGGAGCGCGTTCTCGACGCTGTTGAACACGACGAAGATGTTCGACCTCGGATACGGCGTGATGTTGTTCGAAGAACCGTGCATCACGTTCGAGTCGAACCAGAGCGCGGAACCGGCCTGACCGGTGAACTGGTCGATTCCGTATTCGGCGGCGAGTGCGGTGATGTCTTCCTCGCTCGGGACGCCGACCCGCTGCTCTTTCAGCGAACTCTTGTAGTTGTTCTCGGGGGTTTCCCCGGCGCATTGGACGAAGGTCCGCTGCGAACCCGGCATCACCATCAGCCCGCCGTTGAACGGGTAGTTGTCGGTGAGCGCGATGGAGCAGCTGACCGCGCGGGGCACCGGCATGCCGTCCTCGGCGTGCCAGGTCTCGAAGTCCGAGTGCCAGTAGAACCCGGTGCCCTTGAAGCCGGGCATGTAGTTCACGCGGCTCTGGTGGATGTAGACCTCGGAGCCGAGGATCTGCCGCGCCCGGTCGAGCACACGGGGATCGCGGACGAGCTCCGCGATCAGCTCGCTGGTCTCGTGGACGTCGAAGATGGAGCGGACCTCACCAGTCTTGGCCTCGGTGATCACGCGCTCGTCGTCGCGGTGGTCCCCCGACGACATCCTGACGAGTTCCTGCCAGTAGGTCTGGACCTCGCCGGGCGACAACAACTGGTCGACGACGGTGTAACCACGCGTTTCGTGGTTCGCGAGCGTGGCCGCGTCCAGGGGACCGTCGACCTCGGTGCCCCAGACGGTGGGGTGCGTCCTGGGCAGGTGTTCGGGCTTACCCGTGATGCGGGTCGGGTAACTGTCGTCGACTCGGGTGTCGGTCAGCGTCAATGCAGTCGCCTCCTCGAGCGATTTCTAGGGTTCGGTGACGAGCGGGTACACGCCGTTTTCGTCGTGGACCTCGCGGCCGGTGATGGGCGGGTTGAACACGCAGACGCACTTGATCTCGGTCTTGGGCCGGACCTGGTGCTTGTCGTGGTCGTTGAGCAGGTACAACGTGCCCGGCTTCAGCTGGAAGACCTCGCCGGTCGCGGTGTTTTCGAGCTCGCCCTCACCAGAGGTGATGAACACCGCTTCGATGTGGTTCGCGTACCAGAAGTCGTTGACCGTCCCGGCGTACAGCGTGGTCTCGTGCACCGAGAAACCGACGCCCTCCTTGGCCAGCACGATGCGCTTGCTGCGCCAGTTCGGGGTCTTGATGTCGGCGTCGGTGTCGGTGACCTCGTCGAGTGTTCTGACAAGCAACGGAAAACTCCTTCTCGTTCCTGGTTGAGGGCGGTCGGTTCAGGTCAGTTGAGGACCGAGGCGACGGCTTCGTCGATGATCGCCAGGCCCTTGGTGAGCTCGTCGTCGGTCAGCGTGAGCGGCGGGAGGACCTTCATGACCTCGCCGTCGGGGCCGGAGGTCTCCATCAGCAGCCCGCGCTCGAACGCGGCGGCGCAGACCTTGCCCGCGAGGTCGCCGTTGGCGAACTCGATGCCCCGGGCCAGGCCGCGGCCCTTCGCGAAGAGGTTCGCGTCCGGGTACGCCTCGACGATGCCCTGGAAGGCGGCGGCGATGCGCTCACCCTTGGCCTTGGTCGACTTCTCCAGCTCGTCGTCGCTCCAGTAGACGCGCAGTGCCTCGGTCGCGGTGACGAACGCCGGGCTGATGCCGCGGAAGGTGCCGTTGTGCTCGCCCGGCTCCCAGACGTCGAGGTCCGGGCGGATCAGCGTCAGCGCCATCGGGATGCCGTAGCCGCCGATGGACTTCGACAGGCAGACGATGTCGGGTTTGATGCCCGCGTCCTCGAAGCTGAAGAACGGGCCGGTGCGGCCGCAGCCCATCTGGACGTCGTCAAGGATCAGCAGGATGCCGTGCTTCTTGCACAGGTCGTCCAGCGCCTTGAGCCACTCGACGCGCGCGGCGTTGATGCCGCCCTCGCCCTGCACGCCCTCGACGATCACGGCGGCGGGCTCGTTCAGGCCGCTGCCGGAGTCTTCGAGCAGCTTCTCGAAGTAGAGGAAGTCCGGGATGGAGCCGTCGAAGTAGTTGTCGTACGGCATCGGGGTGGCGTGCACCAGCGGGACACCCGCGCCGCCGCGCTTCATCGAGTTACCGGTCACCGAAAGGGCGCCCAGCGTCATCCCGTGGAAGGCGTTGGTGAAGTTGATGACCGATTCCTTGCCGGTCACCTTGCGGGCGAGCTTCAGCGCGGCCTCGACCGCGTTCGCGCCACCGGGGCCGGGGAAGACGACCTTGTAGTCGAGCTCCCGCGGGCGGAGGATCTTCTCCTGGAACGTCTGGAGGAAGTCCCGCTTGGCCACCGTGAACATGTCGAGCGCGTGCGTCACGCCGTCACGGGCGATGTAGTCGATCAGGGCCCGCTTCAGCGCGGGGTTGTTGTGCCCGTAGTTGAGCGCGCCCGCCCCGGCGAAGAAGTCGAGATACGCCTTGCCGTCCTCGTCGTACAGGTAGCTCCCCTGCGCCCTGTCGAACACGACCGGCCAGCCGCGGCTGTAACTGCGTACCTCGGATTCGAGTTCCTCGAAAATGCTCATCACGTTTTCTTTCTCCCTGAGATCCCCGGATTTACGTTCTATTGACTGCTGAGCGGACCGATTCGATACAGGTCCTCCTGCTCATGCGTTCCTTCCTCGGCCGGGAAATCCGTCGCGGAGAACAGATCCTGGCGTTCCACGGTGGCGTCCCACCGCTTGGCGAACGAGGCGAACAACCGGATCGAAGCCTCGTTGTCCGGGGTGATCGTCGTTTCGAGGTACCGGACGCCCTGGGCGGTCAACTGGCCGAACAGCTCGTCGAGCAGAGCTCCGGCCAGGCCTTTTCCTCGCTGGGACGCGTCGACCGCGACCTGCCAGACGAAGCCGACGTCCTGCTTGCGGTACCCGATCACGAAGCCGACCGGGGTGCCGTCGACTTTCGCGACGACCGAGGTGTCGGCGAAATCGTGGCACCACAGCAAATAGGCGTAAGGCGTGTTGAGATCCAGCTTCTTCGAATCGCGGGCGATTCTCCAGAGCGCGGCACCGTCTGCCTTGGTCGGATTTTCGATCAAGTGCTTTCCGGACATGTCCAAGAAACGTACCGGAGGATTCGGGCGCGGTCAGATCAGCGCGGCGGCGGCAACGCGGCTACCTGCAACAACCCTGAAACACACGTGACAAAGGTAACGGTAACGTTTAAAGCGCAGCACTTGTGGGCAAGGCCGCTTCGCTGCGGTCTCACTGCATGTGACGATACCAACCGTTACCGCTTCGTCGCAGGGTCAGGGCGCTATTCGACGCCCGGTTCCGCTATTCACGACGCCGCTTGCGACCCGCGAGCGAACCGAGCGGCGTCCAGATGGCGGGTAGCACGAGCAGCAGGCAGACCACCAGCCACCAGACCGGCGCCTCGCCGCGCCGCCAGCCCGCGACGACGCCGCCGAGCCAGCCGAACAGCGGGTCGCGCACCGGTGGCAGGAACGCGGCGAACAGCAGGGCCGCCACCACGAGTACACCGAGCACCGTGAGCACCATCCGCCACGTCTTGCGCAACGTCATCAGGCTCACCACCAGGAACACGATGGCGCCGGCGGCCACCGGCACGCCGACCCACTGCAGGACGGGACCGCCCTGTCCGCCGAGGACGAACCCGGCCAGCACGGTGATCAGCGCGGCGAGCACGTTCCACGGTGACGGCAGGGTGGCGGCGCCGCGCGTGATCCACCACGCGCTGCGCCCGGCGGCCTTGGCGAAGGTCGCGGCGGGCTGGACCGACTTCGGCACCCGGGTCGCCCCGGCGGCCGCGTTGAGCCCGGCGGCGCCGGCCTTGACCAGCGTCTTGGTCAGGAGCATGGTTCCGCGTTCGTGCTCGAACCGTTCGCCGGAGACCTGGCACGCCTGGAACGCGCGCTGGGTCTGCTCGTCGCTTTCGGGCTCGTTCTCGACGAGTTTCCTGAACCGTTCCGACGGTTTTCCGTTCCCCCTGGCCGTTTTCGCGTCGTGTCCGCAGTGGAGGCCGACACACGGCAGCTCCTCGCGGGCGATCTCCAGCTGCCGGACCCTGGCGAGCACCATCGCCGTCACCGGCATGCTGATCGGGAGGCCTGTTTCGCCCTCCACATCGGCCAGTTCGCCGTCGAGCCCGAGGAAAGCCAGCTCACCGGCCAATTGCGCGCGCAGAGCCTCCGCTTCCTCTTGCGACAGCCCGTCTTCCGTACCCGGCTGCCGCCACCCGATCGCCTTGAAGGTGTCCCGCACCCGCGTCCGGAACTCCTCCCGTCCGACGACGTCGCGCAGCAGGCGCAGGCGTTTCGGGTCCAGCAGGCACTGCACCAGCCAGCCCGCGCCGTCGACCCGGCCCCACATCCAGTCGTTGGCGCGCCAGGACGCCTTGTAGAACGCGCCGAAGTAGTCGGCCTGCATCCCGGTGAGCTTGTCCCACGAACGGCGTCGCTTCATGTCCAGCAGCGTCCGCGAATCCGCGCTCACCTGGACGAGATCGACCCGCTGGTCGACCGACGGCGGCTGCGCGAGCAGGCCCCGGGTCGCGATGTGCAGGCGTACGAGCCGAGAGGTGACGACGGGATCGGCCGCGCTCGATTCATCGACGGTGAGCCCTGTCCAGGCCAGCAGCGTGCTGACCGTGTCGGCGGCTTCGGTGTCGGGTTTCGCCTGCGCCAGCGGCAAAAGGATCGGGGTGGCCTGCCGGAGGGCGGCGACGACGAGCGGCCACGCCTCCTTCAGCGTGTCCGAGCGGCCGAGCGCGGCCCATTCCTTGGCGAGACCTTCGATCCAGACCGCCAGCGTGACGTCGGAGGCAGGCGGATCCTGTTCGGTGATCCAGCCCGCGAGCCGCTTCCCCCGCGCGGCCTTGTGCCGTGCTTCGTGCAGCAGCACCCGGCATCGGTTGAGCTGCACCGCCTGCTCCGGCGACGGGTCGAGCCGGAAGCCCGCGTTCACCAGTTGCAGCCCGGTGGCGACCGAATCGTCGAGCGCGGTGGTGCGGAAGGCGACGAGATCCGCGAGTTCGCAGGTGTCCTTCGGCGGCTCGGCGGGCAGGCCGTCACGCAGCCCGGCCGCCGCGGCCGCGCGCAGCTGCGCCGCCGTGCCGGACGCCCACTGACGGCCCTGGTCCTCCACATCGGACAGTGAGAGCCTGCGGGTCGCCTCGCGGACCAGCGCGGTGGCGTCCTCCTGCACCCGCCGGTCGCGGTAGTCGTTCATCAGCCGCTGGTCGACCAGCGAGTCCGGGCCGCCGCGAACCCCCATCGCGGCAAGGGAAACGCGAGTCCCCCTTGTCCGGACGACGGCGTCGTTGTGCCTGGTCAGGTCCTCCAGTTCGGCGCTGATCGTCTGGCTCAGCACGGTGCCGACGACCTTGCTCATCGCGGTACCCAGCAGCGGCGGTCGCTCCGGATCGACCACGACCCGCTCGGCCTCGCGTTCCGCCGTCGGCACCACGTACAGCAGCAGCCGCCGCACGTCCGAATGCGACTGCCGTTCGAAGATCTCCCGCAGCGCCGGGCGCAACGGCTTGTTCAGCAGCACCCCGCCGTCGGTGAGCCAATGCGAGCGCGTGACGTCGGTGTACTTCGTCATGTCCGGATGCAGCGGTCCGGTCTTCTCGCCGATCGGCATCCGGGAAAGTTCGAAGGCGCCGGGGAACGACGCGGTCGACCGCGCGGCGAGCGCGAGCGGGCCGACCACGTCGTCCGTCCACAAAGGACCATCGAAGCGGAACAGGAGCCGATGTTCGGTGTCCCGCACCAGATTGCCGAGCGCGTCGTCGAACCTGGTCGTCTCGCCGTCGATCATCGTGCCGGTGAGCAGCACCGTGATGTCGGGACAGTCGGGTTTCACCGTCGCCTTGTCGGTGATCCGGTGCAACGCGTCCTTGAGATCGCCGAGCAGCACCTTGTCGCCGTCGAGCAACGACCGCGGCTCCTTCTCGCCGGGGTCGCGGATCAGGTTGTCGAGCGATCCCGTGCTGATCCACGTGTCCCGCAGCACCTGCGGACTCGACCGGAACGCCTCGGCGAGCCCGAGGCACGCCGCGTTGATACCGCCCGCGCTCGTGCCGGTGAGCACGTCGAGCGAGACGGTGGCGTTGAGCAGATCGAGCAAGGCCCGGTACGGGCTTTTCGATTCCGGCGTTCTCGACGCCTGGAGCAGATGCGAGGTCTCGGTGGCGACCCCGCCCATCCAGACCGCGAGGCTCGCCCCGCCCACCATGGTCATCGCCAGCCGGATCTCCTGCGGCCACGGGCTCCCCGCGTCGGCCATGCGCCCTCCCCAAGGCTTTGTGCACCGAGCACCTTAGACCGGACGGGCGAACCGGTGTACCACCGTTAGTGCCGGAATTCGTTCGCCCGTAAGGGCGGTTTCACGCCCCCGCAATCAGGTGCGCGGTCGCCGCGCCTGGATACGCCCAGGACCGCATTTCGCCCCGGAGCTCGATGGCCCTTCGGCACAGGGGGTCGTGAGTACATGAAGGACCCCTTCCTGTACCTAGGCGCAAGGATGGGGGCCTTCATGTACCGGACCTGGCGCATTTCGTCACCTACATGCGATGGCCGCGAACGCGAAGTCTCGCATGTAGGTGACGAATTGCGGGGCGTCAGGCGGCGAAGTGCTCCAGCAGGAGGACCTGGGCCTCACCGACGGCGAAGCCGAGGACGGCACCGGTCGCGATCAGGATCCATTCGTCCTGCTGGAACGCGGGCCGCAGCAGGCCCTCGAACTCGCGCGGCGACAGCTCCTTCATCTTCGTCACCAGCACGTTCCGGATGTCCATCGCGTCGGTCGCGTAGTCCTCGATGTACCGCATCGTGTCCGGCAGTTCGGCCATGATCTTCTCGGCGATGTTCAGCTTCATGTCCTGATACCGCTTGCTGCCCACGGCGAACACCACCAGCGGTTTCCCGACGCCGACGCGGCGGCCGAGCTGTTCGTCGAGCTGGCGCTGGATCAGCCCGAGAACGCGGTCCGACAACGGCCCGTGCAGCACCGCCTCGATCACGTTGTGCGGGGTGATGATCTCCTTCGCGATCAGCGAGCCGTACGCCTCCGCGACCTCGCCGCGCCGTTTCAGGAACAGGCCCTGCCAGCGCACGCCGAAGTACCGGCGTTCCTCGATCGGATAGAAGATCATCCGCAGCGCTAGCCAGTCGGTGAACCAGCCGGTGAAGAGCCCGAACAGCGGCATGATCAGCGGGAACTTGAACAGCACCCAGGCGACCATCTGGATCACGCCGATGAGCCCGCCGAAGAAGATGCCGGAGCGGGCGATGAACTTGAACTCCTTGTCGCCCGCCTCCTGGAAGATCCGATTCAGCAACCGTTTGTCCTTGACCAGTGCGGTGACCACCATGCCCTTGAGGTCGAAAACACTGTCCACATCGGACTTGATCAGCTCCAGCACGGCCGCGACCATCCGCGGCGTCTCGGCCTGCACGCGCTGGATCACCAGCCGCTGCATGCCCACCGGCAGCGATTCCCACAGCCCCGGCTGGTAGTGGGCGGCGACGTCGCGCACGATGTCCTCGACGGCCGCCTGGAGCGGTTTTTCGATCTCCTTGGCGATTCTCTGCGGATCGAGCCTGGCGACGACCTCGGCCGGTTTGATCAGCTGCTCGGTCATCGTGTCGCAGGCGATGCTCGCCATCCGCGCGGCGCGTTTGGGCACGATGCCCTGCCAGCCGAGGAACGGTTTGATGCCGACGAACTCGACCGGCTGGAACATCATCCGGATCGCGACGAGTTTGGTGGTGTAGCCGATCAGGGCGGCGACGACCGGGATGGAGACGTAGAGCGGCCAGTGCTCGCCGAAATCGGCGAGGATCCCGTCGAGGAACGCACCCATGCCGAGGTCAGCCGGCGCTCGGGTCGCAGGCCTGCCAGAACTGGGCGCCGAGGCGGGAAATATGGACCGTGCGCTTCACGAACTTCGCCCGTTTGACCGACTTCTCCGCCTCGCGCACGGTTTCGTCGGTCAGCAGGATCTCGTACTGCGTCTCCAGCGCGGGCACCTCTTCGTCCAGCTCGACCAGGCCGAGCCCGATCAGCCTGGTGAGGTAGCCGGGCACCTGGTCCGGCAGCGAAACCCCGGCGGCCTTGCCGACGGTGGAGGCGTTGCGGAGCACGAACCGCCCGGCCGTGCCGAGGCTGGTCCGCTCGGCGACGTCGACGGCGGGGAACGGCGAGCCGTCGGAAAGGGCGGAAAGGATCCGGGCCTCGTCCGGCGTGAGCTGCCGCAGGATGATCGCGTAGAGGTATTCGCGGGCCCGCTCGCGGCCGAAGCCGATGGAGTGGTTGAGCAGTTCCGCCATCGCGGCACGGAGCGGTTCGAGCTGGGCGCGGGTGTGCACGAGGGTGACGGTCGCCTCGACCGGCCGCGAACCGTTGGTGTCGGGCCGGTTCATCGCGGACGCGGCGGTGAGCGCGGCGTGGTACGGGTCGTCGACCTCGTCGAGACGGCGGCGCAGCTCCGAAAGCAGCTGCCGCTCGCCCTGTTTGACGATCTGTTCCGCGATTTCGACACCGGGGAGTTTGCGGGTGAACTCGAAGCCCGTGCGCGCGGCCCAGCCCGCCAGCTGTCCCGCGCGTTTGGCGAAAGCGGCCAGGTCGTCACCGGCGGGTCGGTCGTTGCTCACGGGCACTCCCCTCACGTTCGCGCTGATGCTACCTGCGAGTAGGCCGAATGGCCGAAATTGTGATCGACGAGGGTGTTTTGATGAAGACATGAGCTTCACGCGCTGGGGTCCACCGATCGACGTCCTCCCGCTGTTCGCGCGGGAGGAGCAGGCTCTGCTCGACGTGCTCACCGGATTGGCCGCGGAGCAGTGGGCCGCGCCGACGGTGTGCACGGGCTGGACGGTGCACGATCTCGCCGCCCACATCCTGGGCGACAAACTCGGCAGGCTGTCCCGCGACCGCGACGACTACCGCAAGACGGCGCCGCGCGAGGGCGAACGCTTCGGGGACTTCATCGACCGGATCAACGACGAATGGGTGGTCGCGTGCCGACGGCTGTCCCCCGAGGTGCTGTTCGCGATGCTGGTGGACAGCACCTCGCAGATCGCCGAGATGTGGGGCCGCGCCGACCTCGACGCCATCGGCGAGCCGGTGAGCTGGGCCGGGGACGAACCCGCGCCGGTCTGGCTCGACGTCGCCCGCGAGTACACCGAGTTCTGGGTGCACCAGCAGCAGATCCGCGAGGCCGTGGGCGCGCGGATGCTGGATGAGAAGGAATTCCGCGGTCCGGTGATCGACACCTTCATGCGGGCGTTGCCGCACACCCTGCGTGACGTCGACGCGCGCACCGGCAGGCAGGTCGCCTACACCGTCACCGGCGAGGGCGGCGGGAAGTGGACGGCCCGGCGGACCGCCGACGGCTGGGAACTCGACCGGGCCGCGCCGACGTCACGCTCGCCGCTGGCCTCGGTGACGACCGACGCGGACACCTTCTGGCGGCTGTGCACCCGGAACCCGGCGGACCGCGGCCGGGTCACCGCCGAGGGCAACGAAAACGTTTGCGCCGCCCTGCTCGGGATGACGTCGATCATCACATCAGGTAACGGCTCACCTTCTCCGGCCGGATGACGAGCCGCACGAGATCGAGGGTCTGGATCCCGGCGAGCTCGCCCGAGTGGGCCGGGTCGTCGAGGTCCCAGTAGCGCTCGGCGAGGCGCGCGGCCAGTTCGTGCGCCCCGTCGGGCTCCACCGTGACGCCGCCCGAGACCGAGACCCAGCGCTCGCGTTCGCCCACCGGCGCGGCCACGATGATCGACGCGCGCGGATCGTCGTCCAGCCGCCGGACCTTGGGCGATTCGCGGGGCGTGAACAGCTGGATCGTGCCGTCGCCGGCGGCCTCGAACCACACCGGCCGGACCGGGCCGCCGGCCACGGTCAGGAACCCGTGCAGGGGGCGGCGGAGGAATTCGAGGTCGTCAGTGGTCAGCATGAGCTCGATTCAACCGGGCGGACCTGGACGTGCCCATAGGTGAAAGGCCGGATCGCCTGTGCATTCGTCTAATCTCGCCGGGGTGGACGTGTTCAGTGACCTGATCCGCGGGGTGCGCTCCCACGGTTCCCTGTTCGGCAGTTCGACCCTCTCCCCGCCGTGGAATCTGCACTTCGTGGACGGCGCGCCGCTCACCCTGTGCGCGGTGCTCACCGGCGCGGGCTGGATCGTCCCGGAGGACGGCCCGCCCGAGCCGCTTCGCGCGGGCGAGTCGGTCATCGTGCGCGGCCCCGCGACGTTCACCTTCGTCGACGAGATCGGCACCGCGGCCGAACCGGTCGCGTGCGGCGAGCACTGCGCGACGCCCGGACAGGGCGGGACGCGGCACCGGCTCGGCTGGATCGACGCCCCGGGCGGCGAGACGACGTTGATCGTCGGCGCGTACCCGGTGCGCGGCGAGATCGGCCGTCCGCTGCTGGACGCGCTGCCCGCCGTGCTGCGGGTGGACGCCGGTGGCCCGGGTGATCCCGTGCTGGAGCACGTCGCCGCCGAGGTCGCCATCGACGCGCCGGGGCAGCAGGTGGTCCTCGACCGGCTGCTGGACTGGTTGCTGGTCTGTTCCCTGCGCGAATGGTTCGACCGGCCCGGCGGCAGGCCCCCGGCGTGGTGGGCCGCGCAGCGGGATCCGGTGGTCGGCGACGCCCTGCGCCTGCTGCACACGGAACCGGCGGCACCGTGGACCGTCGGCTCGCTGGCCGGGCGGACCGGGGTGTCGCGATCGACGCTGGCCAAACGGTTCGCCGACCTGGTCGGCGAACCGCCGCTGACCTACCTCACCCGCTGGCGGATGACGCTCGCGGCGGATCTGCTGACCGGCAAGGAATCCGCGACCCTTTCCGACATCGCCCGCACCGTCGGCTATTCCGACGCGTTCGGGTTCAGCGCGGCGTTCAAACGCGTGCGGGGCGTCAATCCGAGCGAGTTCCGTCAGCGCAGCTGATGCCGCGACTTCTTGGCCTGCTTGCGCAACTGCAGGATCCGGGCGCCGCCGACGAGCGCGACCAGCGCGCCACCGGCGATCACGGAGAACAGCATCGCGACCGCCAGCGGCATGCTGCCGGACATGCCCAGGAAGTGCACGGTGGCCGTGTCCTGGTTCTGCAGGATGAACACGAGCAGGAACACCAGCACGATCAACGCGACGATGACGGCGATCCAGGTGCCGCTCACCCGCGTCCGTTTGAGCTTCGGGCCGGCTTCGAACTTACCGGCGTGGCGTGCGCCGCCCGCGGTGTCGGACGGCTTGACGGGAACCTCGGCGGTGCCCTCCTCCGGCTGCGTCATGCAGCACAGTGTCCGCCGAAGCGGGCTTGATCGCGCTCTCAAGCGTCCGAACGGGTGACCTCGTCCGCCGCGCGCAGCACGCGCAAGGTGTTCTTGCCGGCCAGTTTCGCGCAGTCCTCTTCGCTCCAGCCGCGTTCCAGCAGCGCGGCGAACAGCACCGGGTACTTCGAAACGTCTTCGAGGCCTTCGGGCAGCGTCGCGACTCCGTCGTAGTCACCGCCGAGTCCGATGTGGTCGACGCCCGCCACTTCGCGCGCGTGCTCGATGTGCGCGACGACGTCGTCGATGCCCGCCTTCGGCTTCTCCGGGCCGCCTCGTTCGGCGGTGAACTTCGTGCGCTGGTCGATGTTCCGGTAGTCCTTGCCCGCGGCTTCCATGTCCTGGCGCAGCTGGTCGTCCCACTCGGCGACCTTCGGCGAGATGAAGCCCGGCACGAACGTCACCATCGCGACGCCGTCCTTGGCCGCCAGGGTTTCCAGGACGTCGTCGGGGATGTTGCGGGGATGGTCGTTGACCGCGGTGCACGAGGAGTGGCTGAAGATCACCGGCGCGGAACTGACCTCCAGCGCGGCGCGCATCGTGCTCGGCGCGACGTGCGAGAGGTCGACCAGCATGCCGATCTTGTTCATCTCGCGGACGACGTCGCGGCCGAACTCGGTGAGCCCGCCGTGCGCCGGTTCGTCGGTGCCGGAGTCGGCCCAGGTGGTGTTGTAGTTGTGCGTGAGCGTCATGTAGCGGACACCGAGGCGGCGCAGAATCCTCAGCACGCCAAGGGATTCCGCGATGCTGTGGCCGCCCTCGGCGCCCAGCAGCGACGCGATCTTGCCGTCGCGGAAAGCGGCTTCCGCCTCGTCGGCGGTGTCCACGAGGGCCAGGCGATCGGGGTAACGCTCGGCCATCTGGTGCACGATCTCGATCTGTTCGAGCACCGCCGTCACCGCGCTGTGGCCCTCGAACTGGCAAGGCACGTAGACGGACCAGAACTGCATCCCGAGCCTGCCTTCGGCGAGCTTCGGGAAGTCGGTGTGCAGATGCGGCTGACGGACCGTGAGATCCGTGCCGGCAACGGCCTCGACCGGATCTGGCCCGGTCGTGACCCGCAGCTCCCATGGCAGATCGTTGTGCCCGTCCGCGAGGAGGACCCTGTCGAGCAGGGCCTGGGCGCGGACGAGGTCCCCGTTAGTCATCGGACGATGCTACGTTCGCGTGCTTTGCTCTCCCCGCTACGGGTTCAGCCACCCCGCGGCCGCTACCAAACCGTTGCCGGTCACCTGGTGCCCGCCGGGATGCCGATGGGCGACGACGTCCGCGCCGCGCTCGCGCAGGGCACGGACGAGCGTCTCCGCCGAAGCCAGCGGCGCCATCGGATCGTGCTCGCCGTTCGACAGGAAGACCCTGGTTCCGGACAGATCGGTCGGCGGCGGCGAGGGAACGGGAGACATCGCCGCGAACAGCGCGGCCTCCCTGACCGCGTCCGGACGGAGCAGGGACACCGCGGCGGCGATGTTGGCACCGTTGGAGAACCCGATGGCGACCAGCCGCCGGTTCCCGAGGCCGTACTCCTCACGCGAGGCGAGCACGAAGTCGGCCAGCTGGTTCGCGCGGAAGACGACGTCCTCGTGGTCGAAAACGCCTTCCGCCAGCCTGTGGAACCACCGGGCCGCACCGTGTTCCGACACCGGCCCGGCCGGCGCGAGCAGCGCCGACCCCGGGCTCAGCTGCCGGGCGAGCGGCACGAGGTCGTCCGGGCCGCCGCCGGTGCCGTGCAGGAGCAGCAGCACCGGCTCGTCGGGCGCCCCTTCGACGTACTTGTGCTCCAAGGTGCTCATCGCGGGTTGTTCTCGCTCGGCAGGTCCAGTTTCGGCAGCATGGCTTCGATGTCCTCGCGCTTGGGCTCCAGCCACGGCGGCAGTTTCAGCGCGCGGCCGAGTTCCAGCAGTGGCTCGTCGATCGCGAACCCGGGTTCGTCGGTCGCGACCTCGAGCAGCGTGCCGCCCGGCTCACGGAAGTAGATCGAGCGGAAGTACTGACGGTCCAAAATGGACGTCACGTTCACGCCGTCGTCGATCAGCTCGTCGCGCCAGGCGGCCTGGGTGCCCTCGTCCGGCGCGCGCCAGGCGACGTGGTGCACGGTGCCCGCCGCCACCAGCCCGCGCGGGGCGTCCGGCGTCACGAGGACGTCGACGAGCGCGCCGGGGCCGCCTTCGCCGGCGGAGAACCGCAGGCGGTCGCCATCCTGGTGGACGAAGGTCAGGCCGAGGCCGTCGGTCAGCATCCCGGCGGTCGCGTCCTCTCGGGACACCGACAGCGTGACGGAGTGCAGCCCGCGGATCGCGTGCTCGGCGGGGACCAGCTTCGTGTCCCACGGGTCACGCGGGTCGCCCTGCGGATGCGCGACGAGCGCGAGTTCGAGGCCGTCCGGGTCGAGGAAGGTGAGCGTCTCCTCACCGTCGGAGTTGCGGACCTGGCCGGTCTCGACGCGGTTCTCGGCGAGGTGCGCCTTCCACCAGCCGAGCGAGGTCTCCGGCACGGAGAACGACGTCGTGGTCGCCTGTCCGGTGCCGTGACGGCCCTTCGGCGCGTCCCGCCACGGGAAGAACGTCATCAGCGAGCCGGGCTTGCCGGACCCGTCGCCGTAGTAAAGGTGGTACGTGCCGGGGTCGTCGAAGTTCACGGTGGTCTTCACCAGCCGGAGGCCGAGTGCCCGGGTGTAGAAGTCCGCGTTGCGCTGGGGGTCGCCACCGATGGCGGTGACGTGGTGCAGGCCCGAAGTCTTGATCGACATGGTGCCCCTCCTCTGGAGCCGGTGGACTCAAGCTAACCCGATAACCTCTCGCGCGCAAGATATATTCCAGGAAGAGTTTTTGCGGTACCCTCGCTCGCGTGACAGTGGTGAAAGCGGAGGAACCGAACGACGACGAAGTGGTCACGTGGTGGGGCCTGGTGATCGAGGGCTACCTGGCCACACAGAACAAGCTGATGGGCGAGATCGCTGAACGCTTCGGCCTGGCGCCGGCGTCGTTCGACATCCTGCTGCGGCTCGTGCGCTCGCCCGAGCACCGGATGCCGATGACGCGGCTGGCCGTCGAGGCGGCACTGTCGAGCGGCGGGTTCACCAAGGTCGCGGACCGGCTGGTCGCCGCGGACCTGATCTGCCGCGTACCCAGCCCGGACGACCGCCGCGTCACGTTCGCGGCGCTCACCGACCACGGTCTCGACGTCGCCGAGAAGGCGCGGGAAGCGTGTGCCGAGATCCTGCGGCGCATCGTCCTGACCCCGCTCGGCGACGGCGCGCACGACCTGGCCGAGGCCATGCGCACCCTGCGCACCGTCAACGGCGCTTGACGCCTTCAATCACGCGAGATCGCCTTCTGATCACGCGAGATCGCCTTCTGATCACGCGTGTCGTCCGCCTGATCACGTGTGTCGTCCGTTCGCTCACGCGAGCCTGGCTTGCGGCACCGGCGAACTCGCGTGATCAGGAAGCGAACTCGCGCGAGATCGGGGTCAGCCGGGCAGGGGCGACGTGGGGTCCGGCTGATAGGTCCGGACCTCGTACATGTCCCGCACCAGTTCCCGGATGACGTTGCGCCGGATCTTCCCGGTCGCCGTCTTCGGCAGTTCGCCCAGCTCGACGATGCCCCGCGGCCGTTTGAACGACGCCAGCCCGGCCCGGCAGAACTCGATCAGCTCGTCCGCGTCGAGCCTGCCGCCGGGCACGCCGACCACGCACGCGACCGGTTTCTCGATACCGTCGGCGTCGAAGGCGGCCACCACCGCGACCTCGGCGACCGCCGGATGCTGCAGCAGCCTGTCCTCGACCTCGGCGGGCGACACCCAGATCCCGCCCGGTTTCAGCATGTCGTTGAAACGCCCGAGGCAGGTGTAGCTCCCGTCGGCGTTGCGCACGAAGCTGTCGCCCGTCCGCAGCCATTCGCCCTGGAAGACGTGCTTCGTCGTCTCGTACCGCGCCCAGTATCCGGTCGCGATCGACGGTCCGGCGACGAACAGTTCGCCGGGTTGCCCGTCCGGCACCGGCTCGCCGTGTTCGTCGCGCAGCGCGATCTCGTAGCCCGGCACCGGCACCCCGGTGCTCCCGGGGCGGACCTGGCGCGGCCGGTTGGACAGGAAGATGTGCAACGCCTCGGTCGAGCCGATCCCGTCCAGGATCTCGACGCCGAAGCGGTCGCGGAACCGTTCGTACAGCACGGCCGGCAACGGCTCGCCCGCCGAAACCGCTTGGCGCACCGAGGAGAACGTGTCGTCGGGGATGTCGCTGGCGAGCAGCGCGGCGTAGAACGTCGGGACGGCGAAGAACAACGTCGGCCGCTCCGCGCGGACCCTGGCGGCGATCAGCCCCGGGGTCGGCCTCGCCGGTTCGAGCAGGGTCGTCCCGCCGGCCACGAGCGGGAAGAACGCCGAATTCCCCAGCCCGTAAGCGAAGAACAGCTTCGGGACGGACAGGAACCGGTCGTTCGGCCCGATGTCCAGCACGCCGCGCGCGTACGTTTCGCAGACCGCGCGGATACTCGCGTGCCGATGCATCGCGCCCTTCGGCTTGCCCGTCGTTCCCGACGTGTACAGCCAGAGCGCGGGCGAATCCTCCCAGGTCGGCGCCGGTTCGAAACCGTCATCGTCCACTGTGGACAGCTCGCCCCACTCGTGCGCGCGGACCCCGGACGGCAGATCGGCCACCTTGGCCCGGTCCAGCACGACGTCCGTGACCTCCGGCGCCAGCCCCAGCGCGACCGTCGCCTGCGCGGCGAACTCACCCGAAACACACAGGACCCTGGCCCGCGAATCGGCGAGCAGTTTGCCGAGGTCCAGCCCGGTGACCATGGTGGACACCGGCACCGCGACCGCTCCGGCCAGCATCGCGCCGAGGATCCCGGTGAGCAGCTCGACGTCGTCGGCCATGCAGAACAGGACCCGCTCCTCCGGGCGGACGCCGATCGCCTTCAGCCCCGCCGCGACCCGGCGGCTTTCGGCCGCCAGCCCCGCGTACGTGAGGCTCCGCCTCGGGGAAACGACCGCGTCCTTCGCCCCGCGCCCTTCCGCCAGATGCCGGTCGAGCAGGTAGCTCGCCGCGTTGAAACCGGTGGCGGCAGCGGACACGGGCACACCTTCTCTCGGCTCAGCTCAGGTAAACGTATTCATAGTCGAACGGTTTCCCATTGATGCCCTGACGTGGCGGTGCCACCCAGCTCGCGATCTTTCCTCGCTCGTACACCGGGTGCATCAGCGATCGGACGAAGGTCAGGTCTTCGGGGGTGGGCAGCCACTTGCGTTTGCCGGCCAGCCAGGTCCGCTCGTCGACAACGGTGCCGTCGGGCGTCACATGGTGGCCGGAGTTTATGCCGACTTCGCGATTGAATCCAGGGTGCGGGAGGACGAATCGGAAGTCGACGCCCGCCTCGTCCAGGATCCTGTTCCAGCGGTTGACTCCGGTCTGGCAGTCGGCGCGGTACTCCTCCCGCAGGTCGAGGTTCAGCAGCAGGATGGCCGCGAGTTCCTCGGTCTCCCAGGTGCCGTCGGCCCTCGGCCGGGACAGCGATCCGGCCGCGTCGGTGAGCTTGTGGTCGTCCTTGCGGCGGGCCTCCTGCCAGCGGCCTTTCAGCCCGGCGGTGTAGTAGTTCGCCGCGTTGGTCGACGTCTCGCCGCCGAACAGGTCGAGCGACACGGTGTAGTGGAAGTTGAGGTAACGCTGGATGACGTCCAACGGGATCCCGCCGTGCCCGGCGATGTCGAAGGTGTCGTGCTCGCGGATCAGTTCGGCACTGCGGGTGACCACCCGGTCGACCCCGGTGGTGCCGACGAACATGTGGTGCGCCTCTTCCTTGAGCATGAATTCACAAGTGCGGGAAAGCGGGTCGAAACCGCTTTCCTTGAGGGTGCCGAGCTGATATTTGCCATCACGATCGGTGAAATAGGTGAACATGTAGAACGCGAGCCAATCCGCGGTCTCCTCGTTGAAGGCGCCGAGGATCCGGGGCGCGTCCGGACTTCCGGAATTCCGGAGCAGCAATCCTTCCGCTTCGTCCCGGCCTTCGCGGCCGAAGTAGGCGTGCAGCAGATACACCATCGCCCACAGATGGCGGCCTTCTTCGACGTTGACCTGGAACAGGTTCCGCAGGTCGTAGAGGCTCGGCGCGGTGAGGCCCAGCAGTTTCTGCTGCTCGACCGACGCGGGTTCGGTGTCGCCCTGGATCACGATGAGCCGCTGCAGGTCGGCGCGGTATTCGCCGGGCACCTGCTGCCAGGCGGGCTCGCCCTTGTGCTCGCCGAAGCCGATGACCCGGTCCGGATCCGGCTCCGCGAGGAAGATCCCCCACCGGTAGTCGGGCACGTCGACGTGGTCGAAATGCGCCCAGCCGTCCCGGCCGACGCTGATCGCGGTCCGCAAGTAGACCCCTTGCGTCCGCAGCGCGGGGCCCATTTCGCCCCACCAGTCCAGGAACTTCGGCTGCCACCCCTCCAGCGCCCGTTGGAGGCGCCGGTCGCCGGAGAGGTCGACGTTGTTGGGGATCTTGGCGTCGTAATCGATCTTGGTCGGCATGGGCTGTTCAAACCCGCTTCCTGTCGAAGACGGCCTTCTGACCGGTACCGTAGCGACGCAGCGCGCCCTCGGGGCCGGATGCGTTCGGACGAGTGAAGATCCAGTTCTGCCAAGCGGCCAGGCGGCCGAAGATCTTGCTTTCCAGCGTCTCGGGACCGACGAACCGGTGGTTCGCCTCCATTCCGGTCAAGGCGTCGGGGCTGAGTGAAGCCCGTCCTTCCAGCGCGATCCGGATCTCGTCCTCCCAGTCGAGGTCGTCCGGGGCGTCGGTGACCAGGCCGAGTTCGTTCGCCTCCGCCGGGCTCAGCGGTCCGCCGCGTACCTCCGCGAGCCTCGTGACGTGCTCCGGGTCGCCGAAGAACCGGGACTCCAGGCGGGTCAGGCCGTTGCCCATCGGGAAGCGGCCGAAGTTGGCTTCCGACAACGTGATCGACGCACGTTCATCGCTTTCTTCGTCGTCGATCGGCGGACCGTCCAAGATGTACTGCCGGTCCGCGGCGAACGCGAGTTCCAGCAGGAGCCCGGCGTAACAGCTACCAGGCTCGATGAGGGCGATCAGGCTACGGCTGGTGACGTCCAGCCGCTTCAGCGTCCGCTTGAAGTAGTGGACGATTTCGTTGCTCACACAGTCTTTCGCGTCGAATACGGCGCGTTCGTGGTCGAGGACCTTCGCCGGATCGCCTTCGGTGCGGAGCACCCACGTGCCGAGTTCGGGTTGGTTGGTGCGCAGGCGAAGGATCGCGTCGTCGAGTTCGCGGGTGACGTCCAGTAACCAGCCGTCGTCGTCCTCCGGGCCCTTGACGGTGATCGTCGCTTCGGTCTTGCCGCGGGCGATGTCGACGTAGCGATGCTCGAGTGGCTTCAGCTCGACGCCTTCGCCGTCGAGCCGCTCGCTCGTCCGCGCGAACTCCTTCGCCCTGGCCAGCACGGCTTCGCGAAAACCCTGCCGCGGCACGAGTTCGTCGACGAGCCGCCAGTCGACCGCGGTCCGCCCCTTCACCCCATCGGGGCGGGTGGCGAAGACGTCGGCGAGGTCCCGCCGCACGCCGCGTTTGTCGACCACCCTGGTGAGCCCGCCGGTGCCGGGCAGGACGCCGAGGAGCGGCACCTCCGGGAGTGCGACGGTCGAGGAGTTGTCGTCGACCAGCAGGATCTTTTCGCAGGCGAGCGCGATCTCGTAGCCGCCGCCGGCGCAGGTGCCGTTGACCGCCGCGACGTAGCTCTGCCCGGAGTGCGCGGCGGCGTCCTCCATGGCGTTGCGGGTCTCATTGGTGAATTTGCAGAAGTTCACCTTCCACTCGTGCGACGACGAGGCCAGCATGCGGATGTTCGCGCCGGCGCAGAAGACGTTGTCCTTCGCGCTGGTCACGATGACCACACGGACCTCGGGATGTTCGAACCGCAGCCGCTGCGTCGCGTCGTACAACTCGATGTCGACGCCGAGGTCGTACGAATTGAGTTTGAGCTCGTACCCCGGCACGAGACCGCCGTCCGCGTCGACGTCGAGTTCGAGCCATGCGACGTCGCCGTCGGTGGACAGTTTCCAGTGCCGGTAGCCGCTGGGATGACGTTCGAACGTCACCGATGTGGTCCGCGTCACTCTTCCGATTGTCTACAGTGCACTGATCAGCGTCAATGTTATGTAGAAAGTTGGTCACGGAGCAGGTCGAGGAAACGAGCCCAGTCACCACCCTTGCGGATGACGGACGACAGGGCGCCGACCAGGAGATAGACGTCGGCGACCGTGCAGTCCGAACGGAGGAGTCCGGCCGCTTGATCGTGGGCGATGATTTCGGCGACCACGGTTTCCAGCCGCTCGCGAGCGGTACCGCGCGGCTCGCTTCCGGGCCGCCCGCGGGCCGAGTCGATGGCCGCGGTGAGCCCGCGATCGCGGGACAACAGCTCGCCCACAAACCGGAGATAGCGCTCCAGGCCGGAGCTTTCACCGAAGCAGCGCGCCCGGGCGTACTCCTCGATCTCCGCGAAGCGATGTTCCGCCGCGGCCTCGACCAGCGCCTGGCGATCCGGGAAGTGCCGGTACACCGTCCCCACGCCGACGCCTGCCGCGCGGGCGATCTCCGGCATCTGCACGTCGTCCCCGCGTTCGACGAACAACGCGCGCGCGGCATCGACCACCCGGGTCCGATTGCGTTCCGCGTCGGCTCGCGGCTTGGTTGACAAGCTGCCCTCCCTCGGATTAAGTGGAAACGGAGTCCGTTTCCGAATGAAGGGAAGCATAGCATGTCGAAGGACCGATTCCTCCTGCTCAAGCCCGGCGAGGCCCGCCCCGGCCGCGTGCGGCTGCCGTCCGCGTTCAGCGTCAAGGCGATGACCGAGGACACCGAGACCAGGTTCTCGTTGCTCGAGGTCACCCTCGCCATGGACATCCCGCGGCACGTGCATCACGAGGCCGACGAGTGCATCTACGTCCTCGAAGGCGAACTCGGGATCGAGTTCGACGACGAGAGCCACATCGCGACGAAGGGCACCTTCGTCCTGCTGCCGCGCGGCGTCCCCCACGCCCTGCGTCGAGTCTCCGAACCGCCGCGCGTTCTGCAGATCTCGTCCCCCGGCGGCTGGGAGCACTATCTGGAGGACCTGTTCGAGGCAGGCCCTGCCGTCTTCACCGACGGTGCGATCGATCCGGCGAAGATCAACAAAGTCGCCGCGCCCCACGGCATCACTTATGGCGGCTAGGCCGTGCGCACGGGTACCCGGTTGAGTTTCGTCGCCGCCCAGGTCACGAACGCCCACAGCGCCAGCGCGGCGGCCGTGTCGGTGTAGATCGTGGCGAACCAAAAGGCCGGGATCTGCGGCACGGCGACCAGGAAGTGCCCGAGGCTCGCGAGACCGGAGAGCGAGTAGACCATCAGGAAGGCGAGCGCCCGCCAATAGCGTCCGCGCAGGTAGTCGCGGTAGCCGAGCACGCCGAACACGGTGAAGAGGACGTACGCGACGACGACCAGGGTGGCGGCCATGCCGACGGAAATCCCTTCGACCTGCGGATAGTCCGCAGCCCGGATCACGTTGTGCGCGTAGTGCAGCGTGGTGGACAGCAGCGTGAAGGCGAGGATCAGCCGTAACGCGGTGAGTCCCCGGTCTTGCAGAGTTTCCATGTTCGCCCCCTTTGCGACTTGATAGATCGCTCTAGCGAGAGCGTAGACCATGGCGGGCGCGAGATGAAGGGACCTTTGGTCCTGCTCGGCGTGACCGGAGGGGCGCCGGCCGACCGTGTGGATTTTGGGGCGTTGGATGACCCGAAATCCACACAGTCACCTGAGGGAGCAAGGGACCTTTGCTACCGCGAGGCGTGACTGGCCCGACGACAGGTGGGTGTGCGGAAATAGAGACATTGAGTGTCCCTATTTCCACACACCCCTCACCCTGTGTAACGCCCCTGACCGACCGTGTGGGTTTTGGGACATCTGACGTCCCAAAACCCACACAGTCACCTGAGGGAGCAAGGGACCTTTGCTACCACTCGGCCACCCGGCCTTCGCACCCCTTCGGCTCTCAAAAATGTCGGTGGGTACGCGTAGAGAAGGAGGGGTGCCCGAAGCGACCGTGCCCCTGATCGGGGTCGAGAACATCAAGATGCCCGAATGGGCCACGGTCGACGAGACCGTGGCCGCCGCGGGGATGGTCAAGGCCATCCGCACGCTCCCGTCCGCCGTGGCCATCGTGCTGCGCCTGGCCTGGCGGACGTCGCCGCGGCTGACCCTGCTCGCCGGCGTCGTCCACCTCCTTTCCGGCTGTGTCACGGCGTTCGGCCTGCTGGCCACGGCGAACGTGTTCATCGCGCTGCTGGAGAACGGGCCGACGCCGGACAGGGTGCTGCAATCGCTGCCCGCGCTGCTGATCGTCGTCGGCACGTACGCCTTGCGAGCGCTGCTCGACACGGCGGTGGCCGCAGTCGAGGGCGCGCTCCGGCCGCGGGTCGTGACTTCGGCGGGCGACGAGGTCACCGCCGCGATGGTCCGCGTCCGTCTCCTGGCCTTCGAGGACGCCGATTTCCGGGAGCTGGCGAGGCAGGGCGCGCGGTACGGGGTCCGGTCGATCGAGATGAGCCTGCGCTGGCTCGCGGACCTGACGTCGGCGCTGATCTCGCTGGTCGCCGCGCTGGTGGCGGCGGGTCTGCTCAATCCGTGGCTCGCGCCGGTGCTGCTGCTCGCGGCGGTGGCCGACGGCTGGGCGGCGGCGAAGGTCGCGAAGCTGAACTACCGGCACTATCTCGACACTGTCGGCCGCAACATCCGGAAAGGGATCGTCGAGGAGGTCGCGACGTGGCGCGAGTTCGCGCTCGAACGGCACGCCCTCACCCTCCAGGAGCCGTTGCTCGGGGAGTACCGGCGGATCACCGACAGCCTGATGCGCGAAGAGGTCCGGCTCGCGCATCGCAGCAACATGGTCCGCCTGACCGGGCGCGCGGCGGCCGGAGTGGGCACCGCGATCGCGTATCTGGTGCTCGGTCTCCTGCTCTACACCGGGCAGATGGAACTCGCCCTCGCCGGCACGGCCGCGCTCGCCATGCGGACGGCGTCGAATTCGCTGTCCATCACGATGCACGCGGTGAACTCCCTGTACGAGGAGTCGTTCTACATCGCCTTCTTCCACCGGCTGCTGGTGGAATCCGGGAAACGCGGTCCGGTGAAGGACGGGGTCGCCGCTCCGCCGGATCCGGCGGAGATCCGGCTGGAGAACGTCGGCTTCACCTATCCCGGACAGCAGAACCCCGCGCTGCGCGAGGTTTCGCTGACCATCCGGCGCGGCGAGGTGATCGCCCTCGTCGGGGAGAACGGTTCGGGCAAGACCACGCTGGGCAAGCTCCTCACCGGGCTCTATCCGCCTTCGGAGGGGCAGGTGTACTGGGACGACGTCGATCTCGCCGGTGCCGATCACGAGTCGGTGCATGCCAACATCGCCGTCATCGCCCAGGATCCCGCCGAATGGCCGATGACGGCGGAGCACAACGTGACCGTCGGCAGGCTCGGCCGGGAAGACCCGGAGCGCGCCGCGTGGCAGGACGCGATCACCTCCTCCGGCGCCGACGAAGTGATCGATTCCTTGCCCGCCAAGGAGAAAACGGTGCTGTCCAAGAAGTTCAACGACGGGCAGGACCTTTCGGGCGGGCAATGGCAGCGGATGGGCATCGCCCGCGGGATCTATCGCGACGCCGCAGTCCTGGTCGCCGACGAGCCGACGGCCGCGCTCGACGCGAAGGCCGAGGCCCGGGTCTTCGCGGGGCTGAGGCACGCGAGCGTTTCCGGGGCGGGCAGGCGCACGACGATCCTGGTGACCCATCGGCTGGCCAACATCCGCTCCGCGGACCGGATCCTGGTACTGGAGAAAGGACGGCTGATCGAGCAGGGCACGCACGCCGAACTCATCGAGGAAGGAGGCCTATACCACGAGCTTTACGAAATCCAAGCCCGTGCGTATCGCGGCGAGTGAGCGGGTAACCGGTGGACGGCAAGGACCCGATCCACCGGAGGAAGCATGTCCGACCAGGAAGACCGCGAAGCAGCCGACGGCCCGAGCCCGGCCGACGCCGCCGACGAGGCCGTCCAGCTCAGCAGGCCCGACGGCGGCGAGCCGGGCGACACCGAGCCGGAAGAGATCGCCGAAGACGAGGGCACGCAGCGAGCCGCCGGGCCGGAGAGCCAAGCCGTCCACATCGAGGACGCGTAGCTCTTTTCGCCCTGGCCGGTCACACTGTCCTGATGCCGGAGAAGATCGCCGAAGTGAACGGCATCCAGCTGTGCCACGAGACGTTCGGTCCGCCGGACGGCAGGCCGTTGCTGATGATCATGGGTTTGGCGTCGCAGATGATCTGGTGGGACGACGAACTCTGCGAGAGCCTCGCGGCCGAGGGGTTCCACGTCATCCGCTACGACAACCGGGACGCCGGCCGGTCCAGCCGGATGTCCGGCCGGGTGAACCTGCCGCTCGCGTACGCCCTGCGCACGGCGCCGTACTCCCTGGCGGACATGGCGGGTGACGCCGCCGGACTGCTGACCGAACTCGGCGTCGGGAGCGCGCATGTCGTGGGCGCGTCGATGGGCGGGATGGTCGCGCAGACGCTGGCCATCGAGTATCCGTCGCGGGTGCGGTCGCTGACGTCGATCATGTCGACCACCGGCAACCGGTTCGTCGGGCGGCCGAGCGCCAAGGCGATGGCGATGATGCTTTCGGCGCCCCCGCGCGGCCGCGAGGAGTACGTCGATTCCCTGGTGCGCACCTTCCGCGTCATCGGCTCGCCCGGTTACCCCTTCGACGAGGCGCGGATGCGGGAACGCGCGGAACGGTCCTACGATCGTGGCGTCAATCCCGGCGGGACCGCGCGGCAGCTGGCGGCGATCGTCGCGAGCCGGGATCGCTTCCGCGCGTTGCGGAAGGTGGAAGTGCCCGCATTGGTCGTGCACGGTTCGAAGGATCCGCTCGTGCACGTTTCCGGCGGCCGGGCGACGGCCCGCGCGCTGCGAGAGTCCGAAGTGGACATCGTCCCCGGGATGGGGCACGACCTGCCGCGCGCGATCTGGCCCCGGCTGACGCGCGGTCTGGTCCGGACGGCCGACCGCGCCGACGTCAAGACCCGGCGAGCGTGATCGAGCCCAGATGCGAGAAATGCGCCGCCACCCGTGAACCCGGGCGCACGTCGACCGCGTCGGTCATCCCGCCGGTGAGCACGATCCAGCCCGGCTCCAGCGCGAGCCCTCGCGCGCCGAGGGTGTTGGCCGCCAGCGCCAGCGCTTCCGCCGGATGCCCCTGTACGGCCGCGCCGGTGGCGGTGTCGACGATGGCACCGTCGACCTCCAGCAGTGCCGCCTCCAGCGAAAGATCCACTGTGGACGGTTCGACGCCGACCGGGCCCAGCGTGAAATACGCCGAGAAACCGTTGTCCGCCACGACGTCCGGGAGTTTGCCCCGGTAGTCGCGGTAGCGGCTGTCGACGATCTCGATGCCGCCGTGGACCCGGTCCACCGCCGCCATCGCGGTCGCCGCGGTGACACCGGGGCCCGCGAGCCGCTCACCCAGCACGAAGACCAGCTCGGGTTCCGCGCGCGGGTGGATCAGCGACGGCACCGGGACGCCGGCCGGCAGCACCATCGCGTCGGTCAGCCACGCGAGCAACGGCGAGTCGATCCCCATCCGCCGCTGCGTCGCGCGCGAGGTCAAACCCAGCTTGACGCCGATCACCGTCTCACCGCGCGCCCGCCGGAGCCGCAGGGCCTCGTCCTGGATCGCATAAGCGGTATCGACGTCCAAAGCGGGCCATGTGTCCGTCAGTGGCTCGCGTTCTTCCCCGGACAGCAGCGCTTCCGCCGCCTCCCGCACACCAAGGCTCACGGCCGTTCCTCCCCGGAGAACTTCGCGGTGACACTGCCGAGCCCCGCCATCGTCGCCACGACGGTGTCACCGGGGCTCACCGGGATCGCCCGCGTCATCGAACCCGGCAGCACGACGTGCCCCGGTTCGAGCGCGACACCGAGCGGTCCGACCGTGTTCGCGAGCCACACCAGCGCGTTCACCGGCGAGCCGAGCACCGCGCCGCCCGCCCCGGTCGCGGCGATCTCGCCGTTCTGATGCAGGACACAACCCACCAGCCGCAGGTCGATGTCGCCGATCGCGGTCGGCCTGCTGCCGAGGACGACACCGCCCGAGGACGCGTTGTCCGCGATCGTGTCGACGATGCTGATCTTCCAGTCCTGGATACGGGAATCGACGATCTCCAGCGCCGGGACGACGAAGTCCACCGCCCGCAGCGCGTCCGCCACCGTGACGCCGGGGCCGCGCAACCGCGAGCCGAGCACGAACGCGATCTCCGGCTCGATCCTCGGCTGCAGGAAGCCGCCGATCGGGATCGGCTGGTGTTCGAGGTGGAACATCGAGGCGGTCAGATGGCCGTAGTCGGGCTGGTCGACGCCCATCTGCCGCTGCATGGCGGCGGACGCGAGACCGACCTTGTGCCCGCGCACCTCGTCGCCGCGTTCGGCCCAGTGGCGGACGAGCCGCTGCTGGATGCGGTACGCGTCCTCCAGGGTCGCGGCGGGGTACGTCTCGATGAGGGGCGCGATCGGCTTGCCGGTCTCGTACGCGCTGAGCAGCGCGGCCGCGGCCTCCTGCAGCGTGCTGGCGTCCATGGGCTCCTTCCGACAGCCGAACTCTGCCCCGTCGCCTGTGCCCGCACAAGACGCCCGTTCCACTGGCCGGTACGAAGAGATTAGGCCGAAAGGGTCTCGCACGACCCCGATCATCACCTAGCCTGCTCCCATGTCCGATTGGACGCTCTCACGGGCGAAGGCCAGGATCGACCGCCGCGAAGAGCTCGACGAGCTCACCGCGCGTATCCGCTACGAGGTGCGGGTGCACCTCAACGAGCCCACCGCGCACAACGCCTACGACGAGCTGACTGACATCTTCGCCATCGGGCACGCGGAGTGTTCGGCGCTGCTGAAGCACCGCCGTGTCCTGCCGCTGTGGGAGCGGCTGCTGCTCCAGCGCTACACCCGCCGTCTCTACGGCAAGGCGGTCTCGGCGACCGTCGGTGACCTCCCGGCCGACGCGGGGCCGGCGCCCGCCGCCGCGTTCGGTCCGGAGATCGCTTCCCTCACCCCGGATTCCGGTGACACGGGGGCGAAATTCGACCTGCAGGGCCGCGGCCTGGTCAACGTCTTCCGGATCGCCGCCGGGCGGCACGGCGAGAGCTGGCCGGACCGCCACGACGTCGCGACGACGTCCGCGCGCAGCGTGCTCACCTGTTCCGCGGTCTTCCTGCGCCGCCGCGCCTGGCACGTCGTCTGGCCGGTGTACCGGGTGCGGGGCCTGCGGCTCTGGAAGCTGTAGGAATGCGCGGCCACCCGCCGTCGTTGAACCCGGTATGACCGATCGCGCCACCGAGATCCTCGCCGGATCGAAGACGATCGCCGTCGTGGGGCTGAGCCGCGATCCGGCCAAGGCCTCGCACGGGGTCGCCGCCGTGCTGCAGGCACACGGGTTCCGGATCATCCCCGTCCATCCCACGGCCGACGAGCTGCTGGGCGAGAAGGTCTACCGCTCGCTCACCGACATCCCGGAGCCGGTCGACATCGTCGACGTCTTCCGGCCGTCCGAGGACACCCCGCCGATCGCCGAACAGGCCGTCGCGATCGGCGCGAAGGCGCTCTGGCTGCAACAGGGCATCGTCTCCGCCGAGTCCCGCCGGATCGCCGAAGAAGCCGGGCTGGCTTACGTCGAAGACCGCTGCACCGCCGTCGTCCGAGCGGTCGCGAATCTGTCTGTGCGTTAGAAACGCACTTCACGCCGAACCCTCGCCGCGATTTTCCGGCGGGGGTTCGTTCATATCCGTGAACAAAAGAACGACCCCTTGAAGTCATACACCGATTCTGATCAGCCGACCGGATTGGTCCAAATCGGTGATCTTGACGAGAAGCCTCCGAACTGGGAAAACTTGTCCGGTCGCCAGTTTGTTAAGAAACCTTCCCAAGGGTCGGGCGAGCTGTTAACGTCCGAATCCGCTTAGCGGAAACAGGTGCCGTCCATCGGTACCCCGGTCCCCAACGGAGGGCGAAGTGGGCACACCACGCGGCCTGGATTCCAGTGGCACACTCGAGCGCGGGCTCGCGGTTCTCGAGCATGTCGGTCAGAACCAGGAGATTTCCACCAACGCGATCGCCAGGCAACTGGGTCTCTCCCGGAGCGCCGCGTACCGCATCGTCGGCACCCTCAAGAACCTCGAATACCTCGAAGCCGATCGCGCCACCGGCCGCGTGCGGCTCGGCACCCGGCTGGTCGAACTCGGCGCCCGCGCGATGGCGGCGACCGATCTCCACCGCTGTGCGCCGCGCTATCTCGCGTCGCTCGCCGAACGCAGCGGCGAGACGACGTATCTCGCCGTGCCGGACAACGACACGATGGTCTACGTCGCCACCGAACGCAGCGCCAACGCCGTCACCCTGGCCTGCCGTCTCGGCACCCGCCGCCCTCAGCACGCGACGTCGCTGGGCAAGGCGTGGCTGGCGGCACTGCCCGAACAGGACCGTGTCGAACGCATCCGGCGGATGAAACTCGACAGTCTCACGCTCAAGACGATCAACGATCCTGCCCGGCTCCTCGACGACCTGGCCAGGACGAGCCGGCGCGGCTGGGCCGTGGACGACGTCGAGAACGAACCGGACGTGGGCTGCGTGGCCGCCGCCGTCCGCGACCACACCGGACGGCCGATCGCCGCGATCAGCATCGCGGGCCCCGCCGGCCGGGTGCTCCGCCGCACCGACGAACTGGGCGCGACGGTGGCGGGCACCGCGGCCGCGTTGTCGCTCCGGCTGGGTTACGTCCGCGCGCAAAGGGGCTGATGTGGGCTGGATCCAGGACTACCAGCCGGCGGGCGGGCTGTGGGTGTCCGCCGCGCTGGCGGCGCTGCCGATCGTCGTGCTGCTGGTGACGCTGGGAGTCCTGCGCAGATCCGCCCATCTCTCCGCGGCGCTGGCGCTGATCACCGCGCTGCTGGTCGCGGTTCTGCTGTACCGCATGCCCGCCGGGCTCGCCTTCGATTCCGCGGCCATGGGGCTGGTGTTCGGGGTGTGGTCGGTGGCCTGGATCGCGTTCCACGCCGTGTACTTCCACAAGGTCACCGTCGCGACGGGACGATTCGACGACATCAAGGCGGTCCTCGCCGGGTTCAGCGAGGACCGCCGCCTCCAGGCGCTGCTGATCGCGTTCGGTTTCGGCGCGCTGCTGGAAGGGATCGCGGGCGGCGGCTCGCCGATCGCGATCACCGCGGCGATGATGGCCGCGCTCGGTTTCCCGCCGGTGAAGGCGGTCGTGCTCGCGTTGCTGGCGAACACCGCGCCGGTCGCGTTCGGCGGCCTCGGCAATCCGCTGATCGTGCTGGGCAGGCTGACCGCGCCGATCCTCGACCTGAAACAGGAGCAGGCGACGGAACTGTTCTCGGCGATGGTCGGCCGCCAGCTCCCGTTCCTGGCGCTGATCGTTCCCGGGTTCCTGATCGTCGTCCTCGCGGGCTGGAAACGGATGATCGAGGTCTGGCCCGCCGTGCTGACGGCCGGGCTGTCGTTCGCGGTCATGCAGTTCGTCACCTCGAACTTCATCAGCCCGAGCCTCGTCGACGTCGTCGCCGCGCTCGCCGCGATGGCCTCGCTGTGGATCTTGACGCGGTTCTGGCAGCCGTCGGCGGTCTGGCGTTTCGACGGCGAAGAACCGGTGCGGGCCGGGGCGAGCCTCGGCGCGGCGAAGGCCGGACGCGGCGCGCTGTACGCGTGGGCGCCGTACATCGTCCTGATCGCGGCGATCTTCCTTTCCCGGATCGGCACGATCTTCAAGAACCTGCCCGAATGGCTGGACCTGACGAAGCTGCTGCACAAGGCCGACTGGGTGTTCGCATGGCCGGGGCTGCACAAGGAGGTCGTCCAGCACGCGCCGATCACGCCGAAGGACACCCCGTACGCGGCCACGCTGACCGTCGATTTCCTTTATTCGCCGGGAACGGTGGCCCTGATCGCGGCGATCGCGGCGGGTTTCCTGATGGGCGCGAAACCGCGGCTGCTGCTGGCGACCTACCGCCGGACGCTGCACCAGATGCGCTGGGCGCTGGCGACGATCTTCATGATCCTCGCGATCGCGTTCGTCATGAACTACTCGGGTGCGACGCAGACCCTCGGCCTCGCACTGGCGACCACCGGGGTGCTGTTCCCGTTGTTCTCCGCCTACATCGGCTGGCTCGGTGTCTTCCTCACCGGATCGGACGCGTCGACGAACAGTCTCTTCGGGCCGATGCAGGTGATTTCGGCTCAGCAGCTGCACGTCGACCCCATCCTGGCCGGTGCCACCAACACCTCCGGCGGCGTGATGGGCAAGATGATCTCGCCGCAGAACCTGTCCATCGGCGCCACCGCGATCGGGCGGTCCGGGCAGGAGGGCGCACTGTTGCGGCAGACCTTCCTGTGGTCGGTCGTGCTGACCGCCGTGGTCGGGGTATCGCGTTACTGCAGGCGACCGTGCTGGAGTTCATGATCCCGTCGTGAACGAGAATGCGGGAATGTCCACAGTGGTCATCTTATCTTTACCGGCCATTGGGCTGGATGGATGAACACCAGGTTCGTTCACCGGAATGGGAACTACCGTTGTCCTCATGCCCATGACGCTGATCAAAGGTACGTTCCAGCTCGTCGGAGCCTCACCGGACGGCGATTCGGTCCGGTTCTATCCCGAAGACCCCCAGGCGACCAAGAAGGCGGGCCTGAAGGTCCGGCTCAATTCGCGGGGTGGGATGCAACTGCGGCTCGACGCGATCGACGCGCTCGAAACGCATTACCAGGCCAGGGGAACCGGCGGGATGTGGCATCAGCCTGCCGAATTCGCGGACGCCGCCGCGGCGAACCTGCTGAAGGCACTCGGCTTCAAGAAGGTCGAACGCGATGAACGGGGAACGGTCACTTCGTCGACGCCGATCAAGGTACCCGGTCACATACTGACGCGATTCGCCGACAAATACGGACGGGCGGTGGCCTTCGCCTTTCCCGGGCAACGGCCGGGCCGGTCGGCGGACCTTTCCCAGGTCCATCTCGACGTCAAAACGCTGAAGAACTCCGCGAACTACCGGCAGGTCGCGGACGGGCTCGTCTACCCGACGTTCTATTCACTGCTTTACCCCGATCTGCGTGACGCCTTGGCCGAAGCGGCGGTCAAAGCACGTCAGAACGGGCTCGGGCTGTGGCCTCAGGACGTGACGAACTCCGGGTTCAAGCTCTCGTCGCGGCGGCAACTGGCCGACGAACTGGTGATCCTGCCGAAACTGTTCCGCAGGCTCGTCGACTACCTCGCGCTCGACGAAAGCGGCGGGGTCTCCTTGAGCGGCTTCTCCGACTTCCTCGATTCCCGCAACGACCGCCTGTTCACCGTCCCGGACGGGCACGCCACGGAGTTCGAGACCCTGGTGAGCGTGAAGCGGCAGACCGTGAACCTGACGATCGAGCCCGAGCGGATCGTCTTCATCGAGGCCTGAACCATGCCCCGTGTCGGCAAAAACACCGTACCTCCCTCCCCTTCCGCCGTGCTCATCTGAAAGGTGGGAGAGGGAGCCGATGCGAGGACACGGTTCACGGCGGCCGGAGGAGGCCGAGGGACGGATGGAGACGGCTTCGAAACTCGTCGACACCATCCGCGTCCTGGTCGTGCGCTACTGCCGGGCGCGGATCGGCCGCCGTTCGGGCACCTACGACATCGCCGACGCGATCGCGAAGGACAGCTGCCACGAGATCTTCGCCGGGGCGGCCGGCGCTCCCGCGCTCCTCAGGTTCGCCTACGACGTCACGTGCGGGCTGGTCGACGACTTCCACCGGACCACCGCCGAACTGCCGAATCCGCTTTCGGGGCTGCCGGGCAGGCAGCGCGAGATCATGGTGCTGCGGTCGCTCGTCGGGCTTTCCGCCGACGACACCGCGCTGGCGCTCGGCTGCTCCGTCCAGGCCGTCCGGCTGGGACAGCACCGGGCGCTGAGCGCCCTGCGCCCCACCCCCGCCTGACGCGTTTCGTCCTCTGAACGCGCTGGTTCGCACCACGCACTACCGCATCCAGAGGACTAATCGCGAAGGGTGCACTCCGCGGCTCGGTTCAGCAGCAGGGTGCGCTCGCGGTCGTTCCCGGTCATCTCGGCCGCGCGCTCGAATTCGGCGCGGGCCTCGTCGAGACGGCCCAGCTTCGAGAGAAAGTCGCCGCGCACACTCGGCAGCAGGTGGTACGACTTCAGCGCGGGCTCCGACACCAGCTTGTCGACGACCTCCAGCCCCGCCTCCGGCCCGACGGCCATCGACAGCGCCACGGCGCGGTTCAGTTCGATCACCGGCGACGGGTTCAGCTTCCCGAGCCCTTCGTACAGGACGGCGATGCGGGCCCAGTCGGTCTCGTCGCCCGTTCGCGCCCGCGCGTGACAGGCGGCGATGGCGGCCTGCGCCGCGTAGACGCCGAAAGCTCCGTCCGCGAGCGACTCGGCGAGCTCCAGCGCGGCGAGGCCGCGGCCGATCAGGAGCCGGTTCCATTTCGTCCGGTCCTGATCCATCAGCAGCACGGGTTCGCCGTTCGGGCCGACGCGCGCGGCGGAGCGCGACGCCTGGATCTCCATCAGCGCGACGAGCCCGTGCACCTCGGGCTCCTTCGGCATCAACCCGGCCAGGATCCGGCCGAGCCGCAGCGCCTCTTCGCACAGCGCCGGCCGCATCCAGTCCTCGCCGGCCGTCGCCGAATAGCCCTCGTTGAAGATCAGGTAGATGACCTCCAGCACCGAAGACAGGCGCGCGACCCTGTCCTCCCCCTCGGGCACCTCGAACGGCACCTTGGCGTCGCCGAGCGTCTTCTTCGCCCGGACGATCCGCTGCGCGATGGCGGTCTCCTTGGCGAGGAACGCCCGCGCGATCTCGTGCGTCTGGAGCCCGCCGATCATCTTCAGCGTCAGCGCCACCCTGGCCTCGGTGGAGAGCACCGGGTGACAGGCGGTGAACACCAGCCGCAGCAGATCGTCCTCGATATGGTCGTCGAGCCCCGCGGTGAAGTCGGGATCCTCCTCGAACTCCTGCTCGCGGCCGATCTCGCCGAGCTTCTTCTCGTACCGCTCGTTGCGCCGGAAGGTGTCGACGGCGCGGCGTTTCGCCGTGGTCATGAGCCAGGCGCCCGGATTCCTCGGGACGCCCGACTCAGGCCACTGTTCGAGCGCGGCGACCAGCGCGTCCTGCGCCAGTTCCTCCGCGAGTCCGACATCGCGCGTCATCCGCGCGAGGCCGGCGATGAGGCGGGCCGATTCGATCCGCCACACCGCGTCGATCGCCGAACGGGGGTCTGCTGTTGCCGTCACGCCGACCAATCAACATCGTCGGCGCGACGACCGCAACCACTAGTTGGCCTCGGCCTGCTCACGCAGCTTCTGCTCGCGCTCGACGATCTCCGGGGTCGCGTTGTCGAAGTCCTCCATCTCCGCGATCCGGCGGATCTCGATCTCGCCCTCGCGGAACGGCGCGCGCTTCATCCATTCGACGACCTCGGCCCGGTCCTTGACCTGCAGGATCCAGAAACCCGCGATGAGCTCCTTGCTCTCGGCGAAGGGCCCGTCGACGACCCTGGCCTCGGTGGTGCCGGAGTACTGGATGCGGAATCCCTCGGCACTGGGGAGCAGGCCTTCACCCGCGAGCATGACGCCGGCCTTCACCAGTTCCTCGTTGAACTTCCCCATCTCCTGAAGGTCCTCGGCGCTCGGCTGCGCACCGGCCACGTCGGTCTTCTCGTCGCTCTTGACAATCACCATGAACCGCATTCGAAGTCTCCGTTCCCGGCGGGGCTCGTCCCCGCCACATCTACGCGTCGATCGGGCATCCCCGGTTTCGACACGGTCCCCGAACTTTTTTCCGCGATCATTCGAGCAGCCGGAAAACCGCGGGTCAAGCACGCATGGGAGAATCCGCTCCCGTGGCAGCACTCCCCGAAACCCTCCGCTCCGCCCTCGACGAAGAGCTGGGCAAGTACCCGCAGAACAGGCTGACGCAGTCCGTCGAGCGGCTCAGCACGCGCTACCGCGAGAACAACCCCGCGAGCGCGCCCATCCTCTCTTCCGAGGTCGACATCGCGGCGTACGCGGGCTACCGGATGCCGGCCACGTACGCGGCCGTACACGCCGTCCTCGCCGAAGCGGCCCTCCGCGCTCCCGGGTTCGCTCCGCGGACGCAGATCGACGTCGGCGGCGGGACCGGTGCCGCGATCTGGGCGGCGGCCGACGTGTGGCCGTCGCTGGAGGAGAGCACCGTCGTCGAGCAGGTCCCGGGCGCGATCGCGCTGGGGCGGCGGCTCGCGGGGAACGCCGATGGCAAGGCCGTCCGGGGCTCGACCTGGCGTCGTGGCCTGATCGACCCGGCCGCGCCCGCGCCGGAGGCCGATCTGGTGACCCTCTCCTATGTCCTCGGCGAACTGCCCGACGCCCGCCGGGCCGACGCCGTCCGCTGGCTGTCGGCGAAGGCCGGGATGCTCGTCCTGATCGAACCCGGCACCCCCGCCGGCTACGAACGGATCGTCGAAGCGCGGGATCAGCTCGTCGGGCTCGGGCTCTCCCTGGTCGCGCCCTGTCCCCACGAGGGCGAGTGCCCGATCCCGCGCGGCAAGGACTGGTGCCATTTCTCCGCCCGTCTCCCGCGCACCGGCCTGCACCGCCAGCTCAAGTCCGCGACGCTCGGCTTCGAGGACGAGAAGTTCTCCTACGTCGTCGCGTCGCGCACGGCACCGGAACGCGCCGAAGCCCGCATCCTGCGGCATCCGGCCAAACGCAAGGGCATGGTCGGCCTCTCCCTCTGCGCCGGAGCCGGGCTCACTGAAACGATCGTCACCAAACGGCACGGCCCGGCCTACCGCGCGGCCCGTGACGCCGAATGGGGCGACGCCTGGCCCACTCAGTCCACAGTGGACTGACGACCTCGGCGCACCTGGTTGCCGACGGCGGCGAGCAACGCGCCGAGCGCCGGATTGTCGTTGCTCCGCCGCCACATCAGTTCGAGTTCGACCGGGCGGTTCTCGACCCCGTCCACCGGACGGAGCACCACTCCCTCGAAGCGCAGCGCGGCGGCCGCTGCCGGCACCAGCGCGACCCCGAGTTCCGCCTTCACCAGCGCGAGCACCGTATGCACCTGACAGGGGTACTGCGTGTACTCCGGCAGCACCCGGGCGGTGCGGAACACCGCCACGACCAGGTCGTGGAAGTAGCGGCCGTCCGACGGCGAATACATGATGAACGGCTCGCCATCGAAGTCGCGGACGTCGGGATTCTTCTTGCGCCGCGCGAAAGGATGCGCCGACGGCAACGCCGCCAGCAGCGGCTCCCGCCACAGCGGCAGGGTCACGACGTCGGCTCCCGTGACCGGCGGCCGGATCATGCCGAGATCGATCCCGCCCGCCAGCAGTTCCTCCACCTGCGCCGCCGTCACCATCTCCCGGAGCACCAGATCGACACCGGGCGCTTCGGCGTTCGCCACGGCGATGACGCGTTCGAGAAAGGAATACGCCGCCGTGGCGGTGAAACCGAGCGTGACGACCCCGGCCTCGCCCTTCTTCGCCCGCCGGGCGTACAGCGTCGCCTCCTGTGCCGAACGAAGGATCTTCCTTGCCTCGGCGAGAAAAACCCGCCCCGCCGGGGTCAACCGGACCGCGCGGTGCGTCCGGTCGAAAAGCTCGACCCCCAGTTCGCGCTCCAGCAGTTGGATCCGCCTGCTCAACGGCGGCTGGGTCATCGAGAGCCGCTCCGCCGCCCGGCCGTAGTGCAGTTCCTCGGCCACCGCGACGAAACTCACCAGCTGCTCCAAGGAAAACACCCAGCCAGTCTAGGTATCGCCGAAGGGCGGACAAGCGCCGAATCGGTATCGTTCAGCGCGGGATTTCCACTGTGCGGTCGATGATCCCGTTCGCCACGGAAAGGATCTTGCGATTGTTGCTCCGCGAGTAGGCGCGCAATACGCCGAACGCGTCGTCCACCGAAACCCGGAGCCGTTCGGCGAGAACGCCTTTCGCCTGCTCGATGATCACCCTGCTGTTCAACGCGGTCTGGAGCTGCGCGGTGACGATCTCCTGCCGCTGCCACGTCCGGTGATGCAGGATGCCGATCGTGGCGACGTCCGCGAGCGCTCGCGCCAAGTACAAACCGTCGTCATCGAGCGACGCGGGGCGGGTGTCGAAAAGGTTCAGCGCACCGATCACCTCTTCACGAAGCCGCATCGGCAAGGCGTACACAGAACGGAATCCGGCGTTTTCCGCCTCTCGGGAGAACTTGGGCCAGCTTTCGCCCTCTCGCGCCAGATCCGGGCAGTCCACCGGCTTGGCGCACCGGTAGCAGTCCAGGCCCGGACCCTCCGAGTTCCGCAGCTGGAACAATTCGAGCAGGCGGGTCCTTTCGTCGGACGCGGCGACCATGGTGAGGGTGCCGCGCGCGTCGGCGAGCATCAGCCCGGCGGTGCCGACACCGAGCAGTTCGACGCATCTGCACGCGAGCAGATCGAGGAACTCGACGAGGTCGAAGTCGTCGACGAGGGTGTCCGCCAACTGGACGAAGGTCTCGCATAAGCCGGCCGTCAGGTCGGTCATCGTCTCCGCTGTCTCCTTAGGCTCACGTCCGTCAAGGCCCGGGCCGGAACGTGGCCCGGCGAAGCACCACGTCCATGGCCACCTCGTCGAGCTTCCGGTCGTCGGCGTAGGCGCAAGCGCGTCCGCGAGCCCGATGCCGAGCTGGACCGACACCATGCCCGCGGCCTGACGCACCCGGTCGCGACGGCCGGTGAATACGCGATCGATCATTCCGGCCTGCCCCGGCCCACCGTCGCCGGGGCCCCGGCGAATTCGCGATAGCAGTCGACAACGCCCACTTTGATCGCACCGGCCTGAATCGGCACCGCGATGATCGATTTCACGCTCCGGTCAATCGCCTCCGGCGCGAATATCGGCCATCGGAGTGACGCCTCCGAACTGGTCACATCGGTTACGACGCCGAGCATACCGCCGCGCACCACCTCCGCCGATGAGTCCGGCGTCGACCGACTTTGTCCGCACCGGCGCCATTCTTCACTCTTTCAGTGACGAATCACTCGGTCCCAATGGTCCGTTCGGCCGGTACCGGCTCACCGGTCCGCGCCTAGGGTGGAATCCGAGACCGCTTGTCCCGGCCCCCGGCAACGGCACTCGTCCGCGAGCTCTGGAGGGGCCATGTGCGTTCGCATTCTCGAAACCCGGGCCAAACGGGAGAACCCGTTCGTCCGGCTGTTGATCCGCATTCAGCTCAAGGCGTCCTGGCGCTGAGCGCAGGCGCGCAGCCTGCTGATCGCGCGGTGTTTCGTCACCCGCACGCGTGACGACGTCGTCCCGAGCGCCGCCGCGGTCTCGTTCGAGGTCAGCTCGCCGATCACCCGCATTCCCAGCACCTCCCGGTGCGACATCGGCAGCGTCCGCATCAGCCTGCCGAGCCGGAGGCCGAGGTCGGTCCGCAGGGCGCGTTGCTCGGGTTCCTCCGCTGCCCCGGCCGGACGTTCGGGGAGCTCGCCGGTCAGCACCTGTTTGCTCCGCGCGGCCTTCCGGAAGACGTCGGCGACCTTGTTCGCCGCGATGGCGCGCAGGAGGAACAGGAAAGAGCCGCCGCGGCGGCCGTATCCGGGGACCGCGACGAAGACCGCGAGGCAGATCTCCTGCGCGACGTCGGCCGGTTCGAGATAGGTCAGCTCATGGCCGCCGAGGCGGGTCTCGGCGTACTGCCGCGCCCACGACATGAGGGCGGCCATGAGGTCGTCCATGGCGTGCGGCTCGCCGTCCACCGCGGCCTTGGCGAGGCCGTCCCAGCAGGCAGGGGAAATCCACGTCTCACCGCCGCCGGTTCTTCGCATCGCAAACTCGTCGCTCATGTCCCGCTCCCCACGGATGAGAAAACCCGGCCGCCGGGGTCCAGGACGGAACCCGACCCACGGTAGTCGACGAATCCGGCCACCTCAATCAACGAAAGGCCCGCGACAAATTGTCCGGCCCGGCGGAAAACCGGACAGATTCCCACCAGTGGTCTGGACATCTCCGCGTCCGGCGACGTAACTTCCCGTGCTGAGACCCCTCGCCAAGGTCACGCCCAGGCCGGGAACGCGCCCCCGGCCGACATCCGCAAGCACCGCCGCGGCGCGTCCACGCTCCGCGGCGGGATTCCGCCGAGGAGTGAACTGTGCGCATCCGCAAGAAGATCCGGCGCGTCTTGACCGCGTTGGCGGTCGCCCTCCCCCTGGTCACCGGAGTATCGGCGCTTTCGGCACCCACCGCGGTCGCCGACGGCCCCGATCCGCTGCCGCTGACCGTGACCAACAATTCGAACCGCTCCGACGCGGTCCACCTCTACGTGCTCGGCACGAACCTCAATACCGGGAAACTCGGCTACGTCGACGCCGGCGGCACCTTCACCCCGTGGCCCGCGGGCGCGAACCCGCCGAGCCCAGCTCCGGACGTCTCGATCGCGGGCCCCGGCAACGGCGGCTCGACCACGCTGCGGATCCCGCGGATGCTCTCCGGCCGCGTCTACATGTCGTTCGGGCAGAAGATCAAGTTCTTCCTGACCCCGGACGGGCTGGTGCAGCCGGCGCCGTGGGCCGACGGCGACCCGAACCGCGACATCCTGTTCGACTGGAGCGAATTCACCTACGACAACGGCGGGCTGTTCATCAACAGCTCGCAGGTCGACATGTTCAGCGTGCCGCACGCCGTCGGGCTCACCAACGGGGCGGGAGCGGACAAGGAGGCCGGGCGCCTCAAGGCGGGTGGCCGCGAAGCCATCTTCAACGCCGTCCAGGGGCAGTCCGGTTTCTCGAACCTGGTGCGCGACCGGCTGCGGGTCCTCGCGCCGGGCAAGGGCCTCGACACCGGCAAGTTCAGCGGGACCTACCTCGACGGCTACGTCACGAGCGCCTGGAACGCCTACAAGTCGACACCGCTGACCGTGGTCCCCTTCGAGGCCGAACCCGGCAAGAAGTTCACCGGCCGGACCGGCGGGGACGACGTCCTGCGCTTCACCGACACCTCGGGCGCCACGGTGGCGTCGTTCAGCAAGCCGAGCACCCGTGACGTCTTCAACTGCGACGGACGGCTGCACGCGCCGAACGACCAGGTCGTCGGCCCGATCGCGCGGACACTGTGCGCGGCGCTGCACCGCTCGACCCTCGGCACCCTGCACACGCAGCCGACCTACGACGCGGGCCAGTTCTACAAGCAGCCCGTGACCGACCACTACTCGCGGATCGTGCACGAGCAGATGGTCGACGGGAAGGCGTACGGATTCGCCTTCGACGACGTCGGGCACTTCGAGTCGCTGGTGCACGACGGCGACCCGCGGACCGCGCGGATCGTCCTCACCGCGTTCTAGGGACCTGGCGTTGGGGGCCTTTCCCCGCATCGGATGCGGGGAAAGGGCCCTTCACCTCTGCTCTGTTGGTCTTCCTGCCGCGAAAGCCACTTTCGGGACATCAGACGTCGCGAAAGTGGCTTTCGCGACATGCCCAGGCCGCGGCGAGCACCTACCGCGCCCCACTCCCGATCCGCCAGGCCGACATACCGATCCCGCTCGGCACGAGCGAGAACGTCGGCGGCGGTTCGGGAGTGCTGAGGCGCTCCAGCTCCTCCGGCGTGTACCGCACGCATTTCCGGTGCCATTCCAGGATTCCGGCCATCCAGTCCTTCATGTTGTCCGCGTATCGGGTCAGCACCGCGCGGACGTCGTCGTCGAGCCCGAGGTCGTCGCACATCCGCGGCAGCCCCTCGTCGGCGAGCTGCTCGAACTGGTCCATCCGCGCGTTCATCAGCCGGGCCGCGATGTCACGGGCCTCGATCCGGCCGACATCCAGGAAACGTTCGACGACATGGACGAGGTTGTGCACCTCGCCCTCGTACTCGATCTCCTTCTGATAGGAAAAGAGATCGTTGGCGAAAGCCGCGTAGTCCTGGGCCGCGGTGTCGAGTTCGAACAGCACCCGGTTCTGGTAGATCTCCGGCGGCACGACCTCGCCGAGCCGGAGCCGGGCGAGGCTCTTCGTCAGGTCCGAACCGAACGTCCGCCGCCGCATCTCCACGTAGTCGACCGGGTCGGGGACCCGGTTCTGCGCCTGGTTCGCGACTTCCCAGACCCAGCTCGCGGTCATCCTCTCGATCGCCTGCCGGAACTCCGCCCGCGCGGGCGGGGTCAGCGGTCCGGCGGTGCGGTTCCACAGGTCCTCGAGGCCACGCTCGACCGAGTTCGACGGCTTCGGCACCGGCTCGCCGTCGAGCGGCATGAACAGGGAAAGCCGGTCATTGCACAGTTTCGCGGCGACGGGGTCCCTTCTCATCCCGAAGACGAGCGGAAAGTAGTCGTCGCCGTAGGTTCCCCAGGTCAGCCAGTCCGACGACAGCTTGAGCTGATCGAGATCCGAGTCCGCGTGGATCATCGCGGCGCAGTGCGGCAGGTCGATGCCGCGCATACGGCGCTCGTCCCAGATCCCGCCTTCCTCGAACATCCCCATCTCCCGCGCCCAGCCCGGCGCGTACTCGCGGGCGGCGGCGAGGTGGGGGCTGGTGCGCACGGGGTACGGCATGCGGAATTCCGGCAGGGGCAGGTGTCCGACCTTCGCGAACGGCGGGGGCGCCTGCTGCCGCACCCGCTGGACGAGCCCCAGCCGGTTCGGCGAGAGCCCCGTCGGCTCGGTCACGCCCTCGTTCATGTACCGGCTCGACCGCGCGTGCCATTCGTGCCCGCCGGACTGCCAATCCTGCAGGCCCTTGACGTAAAGGCCGACCGCGATCTGCTCGGACAGCGAGACGTCGCGTTCGGCCAGCAGCGCGGGAACCTCGACGAGCGCGGTGTTCTCGAACTGCTGCAGCCGCGAGGTCAGCAGGTCGTTGGTGAGGTCGGCGGCCTCCTGCGTCGGGCAATCGAGGAACTTCTCGAAGACGAGGACCGCATTGGAGTTCTCCCCCTCTTCCCGCACTTCACGTTGGTAGGAAAAGAGATCGTTGCGCAGGTGGACGGCGTCGGCGAACGTGTCGCGCAGAACCTCCATCGGCCTGGTCGCCGCGATCCGGTCCGGTACTTCGGCGCCGACGGCGTATTCGATGAGGTTCGCCGACCACGGCGCGCCGCCGACCCGGCGGCGCATCTGGATGTATTCGATGGGGTTCGCGATCCGGCCGCGGTCGATGTTGTCCAGTTCCCAGAGCGATTCGACCATCAGGTTGTGCGTGCTGGTGACGAAACGCCGTCGCCACGCCTCCGACATCGAGGGAATGGTGCGCGCCCAAAGGTCTTCGAGCCCGGCTTCGGCGGGATTTCCCGGCTCCGGCGACGTTTCCCCCGGCCCGGTCATGAACAGTTCCAGGCGGTCCAGATAAGCCTTCGCGCCCTCGATGTCCCGCGTGTACTTGAATTGCGCGAGGAAATCGTCGTCGAAGAAGAACACCCACACGTACCAGTCCGTGACCAGATCGAGGGACGGCCCGTCACAGTCCGGATGGGTGTGCGCGCAGAGTAGCGCGTAGTCCATTTTCGCCAGTGCCTCTTCGGTCCAGACGACCTCGCCGGACGGCGACGGTGAATCGAGCATCCCCATTCGCCTCGCCCAGGCCATACTGTGCGTCCGCGCCGCTTCGAGGTGCGGATTCATGCTGGCCGGATGCGGCACGTAGAACTCGGGCAAGGTGAAAGCCTGCATCTGCGAGTGCCTCCCGGGCCGGTGTCGGAACCGTTCCGACGTTTCCAGCCCGCGGCCGCACCGGGCAACCGTCCACCCGAGCGATTCGGTGTGCCATGGAGTGAATCAGGACCAGAGGGACGCCGAATCGACATACGGCGCGAGCAATCCGGTCAAGATCCGGTCGCCGTTCCCGTTCAATGCGTCTTCGGCGATCCGGCGGGCGACGCCGACCAGGAAATCGGCGGCCTGCACCCGCGGATCCGTCCGTGAATCCACGAACTTCACCCCGGCCAATCCCGGACTCGATTCGATCCGGGCGAGCCGGTCCCCTTTGAGCGACGGTTGTTCGTCGTGGACGAGAAAAACCTGCTCCCCGCCTTCGCTCCAGTACTCGACGGCGCGGAGGATCGCGGGCACCAGCGGATCGAGGACCTTGGCGTCACGTGCTTCGGCGACCTTCGCCCTCAATTCCGCGGTGTCCCCGGCCATCGCGAAGAACGACCCCGTCGCCGGATCCCGGCGATTCCTGGCCCGCAGCACGTCGTTGAACGCGGCAAGGAGTTCGTCGTCCGGCCGGATGTCCGGACCGGCGAGCGCGTGGAGTTCGTTCGCCAGCAGCCGCTTCTTGTCCACGAGGTACACGTGGGCCCGCCCGTGGACCGGACCGAGCGGCCCGAGGAACCACTCGAGGACCCGCCGGTGCTTCGTCCGCAGAAGGTGGTTCGCCTTGTACTCGACCGCCGGCGAACGGATCCTTCGCCGCAGCTCGACCAGGCAGGCGGCGGCCTCGTCGAGACTCAGCCGGACCCCCGCGTGCGCGAACACGTCGGTCTGGCCGCCGATCAGCTTCTCGCCCTCGGACCCGGACTCGTCGCAGGCGATCTCCAGGGGCACGCTGCGCATCGTGCCCGATCACCCCGGCGACGTCGACCGGGTTACGCGGGGCCGGGCAGCGGCTCACCGGTCTCGAGCAGCGTCTTGAGGCTGGACAGGATCGACGGCCAGCCGCCCTTGACCATCTCCAGCGCGGTGCTGCCCGGGTCGAAACCGTCGTGCACCACGGTCAGTTTCACCGTGTCACCGACGGGTTCGAGATCGAAGGTGACCTTCGACCGCGATTCGGCCTGGAGTTTCGCCGACACGTCGTCTTCGAGGCCCACCGACTTCGCGAACTCCGGCGTGAAGGTGTGCCACGTGTAGGACAGCCGCCGGTACGGGTCGGATTCGAGGATGACCTGTTCGGGGTCCTCCAGCTTCACGCCGAGTTGCTCCCAGGCCATCGTCGACCCGGGCTTCCAATCCGAAGTGAACTCACAACCCCAGTACCGCTTGGTGAAGACCGGATCGGTGAGTGCCCGCCAAAGCCGCTCCGGCGTCGTCCTGATGTAGCTGGTGTACACGAATTCGTCGGTGCTCATGGGTTCCTGCTCCAATGCCTTCTTGAGGTCGGCGAGCGCGTCGACGCGGCCCTGGTGGTAGCGGTCGATCCAGCGCTCGGCGATCGCGTTGATCGGCTCCGCGTTCACGTAGTGCAACTTCTCGCGGCCACGACGCACCGTGGTCACCAGATTGGCCGCCTCCAGCACGCCCAGATGCTTGCTGACCGACTGCCGCGCCATGTCCAGCCCCGCGCACAGCTCACGCAGGGTCTGCCCGTTGCGGGCGTTCAGGTCGTCCAGCAACCGGCGACGGCTGGGGTCCGCCAATGCCTTGAAGACCTCGTCCATTGCCGCTCTCCCTGATAGGCAGCCTCACGGCTGCCTTTGCAGGTTAGGCAGCCGAGCGGCTGCATGTCAAGGCGTCTACAAATCCGGGCTCGGGTGAAGCCGTCCTGTCACGTTTCCGGTGGCTACCTCGTCGAGTGGTGACTTCCACCCGAAGGAGTTCCCATGCCGACCCCGTTGCGCGTCGCGATCGCCGTGCAGACCCTGGCCGTCTTCCTCACCCCGATCTCCGCCGGTCTCCTGCTGACCGTGCCGAGCGGCCACGCGCTGCACAGCGCCACGTCCTACACGCTGTTCATCGTCGTGACGCTGCACGTGCTCACCGCGATCCTCGTGTGGCGGCCGGGCGGCGGCTCCCCCAAGCCGATCCTGCCGGCGGCCGTGTTCCTCGGGCTCACGCTGGCACAGGTGTTCCTCGGGCTCGCGCACGTCACCGCGGTCCACGTCCCGCTCGGTGTCCTGCTGTTCGGGTTCAGCCTCCTGCAACTGAGCCGGATCCGGCCGGCGCGGGAAGCGGCGGCCCAGAACGCCTGACCGATGATCCGCCCTTTTCCGGCAGCGGTGCGGCGTTCGCCGTGCCGAGGCGGCGGATGTGACCAATGCTCAATCAGATCGAAGACCTACATCGGTTACGTCCAGACAGTCCCGTGCCCGCGACGTCGTCCTCCGAGTGCCGGCTCACGTGCGACCGGCGGACGTCCTGGTCTCGGCGATCGGCGGAGCGGTCATCGAACGACGAATCCGGGTGCCCCGTGGATGATCTCGCGCCGCGCGGCGTCCGCCCCCGGTAGCGACAGGTACAAGTCGGCGGCGAGGAACCCCAGTTCCTCAGGTGTCGGATTTCGTTCACAGCGTGCGTCGGTAGCGGCGAGCGCGGCGGCCCGCTCGCGTCCGTTCGCGATCTCGCGTTGCCTGAGCGGTCCGGCCAGGCGCTCGGTGAACAGCCCATAACGCTCGAAGTGTTCTTCAAAGACAGCGAAGTCCAGAGTGCGCAAAGCCGTGACAGCGATCCATGGCGGTTCGGCCGGCGCGAGATGGTCGAGAACGCGAGCAAAGGTCCGGTGCGTGACATACCCGATGCACCCCGTGGAAATGATGAGGTCGACCTTCGGCAGCGTTTGCAGAATATTCACAGGAACGCTGTCTTCTTCGAGATTGACGGCGATAGCCGAGTCCAATAACCGTACTTCGCGTGCGTAATCGATCGCCTGCCTGGAGATGTCGATACCATGAACCCGCACGCCGGGACGCTCCTGAAAGCGCGAGAAGAATTTTCGATCATCCTGAGCCGACGAACCCCGACGATCCCCCGCATAATATTCATAGAGGACATCCAGGGTGAGCTCGTACTTCAGGAGCGCCGCGTTCACACCATACGAGCATCCGATGTCCAGAACCGACACCTCGCTCAAGCGGCGAGCAGTGCGAATCTCGTCCATGACGCGGACCAGAAAATGATTCGCGTTCTGCGGGATCTGGTAGTTGACTTTTCGCATTGCGGCATAGTAGGCATGAGGGTCTTCGGACACGTATTCTTCATCGAAATTCTTCTTGGCCTGATTGAACTCCGCTTGCGTTTCGGTCATCGTGTACCTTCCCTGCGGACGGCCTCTTCATGCCTTCTCGTATCGTTGCGACGCCAGATAGGCGGGAACCTGCCGCGAGCGCACATCCGAGACATATTGGTCGATCCACTTGAAGTCGGGGTTGTCCGCGGCCAGGTAATACAGTGGGTTGTCATCGATATAGGGCCGGTCACGGGCGCGCAGGTTCATGTTGAGGCTGACCCGATAGCCCCTTTCGATAGGGGCGGTTCGATGAAGGACGCGCATCAGTTGCGCCAGGGTGCTCGCCCCCATCCGATGCGGAACGGTGATCACGTCACGCTCGGGCAAGGTTCCCTGTTCGTCCAGCAGAACGAACCCGGCTTCATAGTCACCTCGGTAGATCTGCAGCTCGCCACCCACCACGTCGTCCATGATCAGCGGAACGATCTCGGTGACGGGCACCCCGTCCGCGTGCCAGGCGGCCGTACCGTCGTCCGGGTCGGCTCCCATGAAGGTTATGGTCGCGCTGATCACCGATACCGGGTACGGCTCGAGCTCGGTACCCGCCTGCCGACTGAGCCGATCGAGTCGCCCCGGGTAATGCACCAGTTCGAGGATCTCGGGTATCACCACGTGGGCCTCCCGGATGAAGCGGAGGTTGAGATGCTCCTTCCTGCTCATCTCGTCCTTGATTCGCCGAGCTTTGTCCAAAACCGTCCGCAACAAGGCAGGGTCATAGTCGACTTCCGACTGCACCACGCCCAGACCCGAGACCTGCCAGTGCGATTTTTTCCTGATCAGATCGAACCGGGACATCTCTTCGAAGATACGCATAGCCTCTTCCCCTCTGTGACGCCTCACGGAAGTGGACACATGGCGGCAATGGAATCAGCAGCAAAGTGACGGCCGTCCTCAAAGCGACTTGAACACCGGGGACGCGCCAGGCTTGTCATCAGATCGCGGACCATGGATCACGGCTCCACAATGTGAGAAAGATTAGCACTGCCGACCGTTTCTGTAAAGAACTCCCAGTGATCGGGATCGAAGTCCCGATCGACCGGATCAAGCCCATTAATTCAGCTATCGACCAGAGGGCGTGGCATCGAAAACCGAATCTCGGAGCCCGGCATGGTGCGGTTTGCGTATCGATCGAAGACGACTTGCCGCCTCGTTGCCGACGGCGAGCATGCCGAAGTTGCCGATCTGTCGCTTTCTTCCCATTCCGACAGAAAAGTTTCATGCCTTACGGTCACGCATACGAGATTGGCTTCGCCCGAATCGGAAGAAGCGCGACTAGCGCGCCTGCCAGGTCTCCGTGGCCCCCGTCGCCTCAGTGGAGAGACCGAACCACGTGACGTCGACGACTCCCTCGTCCGCCTTCGAACAGAGCATGACGTCCAAGTCATCTCTCGGCGGTTGCGACCAGGCGGCGACCAGGTTGTGGCCGCCCCAAACGAAGCCGAGCCCGCCGTACTCCACCTGATCACCTTGGAGCCATCGGATGTGCAGACGCCCGTGACGGTCGGTGATCTCCTTGGTGAGGGTCGGGAATTCCGTGCCGTTCGCCCCGTAGTCGGCCCGGTAGAGACCGCAGATCCGATCCGTGGGCCCGTCGGTGGACAGTCCGCCACCCAACTCTCCGTCGAGGTCCGGGCGGTACCAGATGGCAGGCAGGCGCCCCTTGGTCTGGATGTCATAGTTGACAACACCCGGATAGGTCGACAGGTCGGCACTGTCCACAGAACGGCTACGCGCGACGCAGAGGTTTCCGTTCTGCTCGATTCCTACACCGAACAGGGTCTCTCGGCGGCAACCGTGATCAATGATCCATCGCAGTCTGACCGCGTCACCGTCGCTATCGACGATGACGGTTCCTTCGTAATCGGTGGAATCCGGGTCATTCCCTGTCACAGTCAGCTCCGACCGCCGGCGCCGCAGCCAATCCAGCATGGGATGGTCCTCCTTCTCATCCACGGATGAACACGACCAAACCGAGTACCCCGACAATGACGATAACGACTCTGAACCAGAGGTCAGGCACCCTTCGCCCGACCAGCGCGCCGACTTTTCCGCCAACCACCGAGCCGGTCGCGAGCAGCCCGACTATCAACCAGTCGACGTGCGACGCGAAAGTCAAGATCAACGCTGAAACCCCGTTGTCGACGCCCTGCAGAACGTTCTTCAACGCGTTGATGGATTGCAGTCGCTGCTTGATCAGCAACGACATGACCGCGATCAGTATGACACCCTGCGCGGCCCCGAAGTAACCTCCATAGAGGCTTGCCAAGAGCACCGAGACGATGAGCAGGATTTCTCTGCGCGGAACCTGTCCATGTCGCGAATCCCGCTCTCTCCGCGACCACCTCGAAACCAGCGGTTGTATGGCCAGCAGCAAGACGGCCAGCAGGATCAGCACGGGGACGATCGCCTCGAACGTGCGAGCAGGCAGAAAGAGCAGGAGCCACGCTCCCATCGCTCCCCCCGCGGCCGCCGCCGTACAACACGCGATCACCCTCCAACGAGGGCCGGACAGCTCTGACCGATAGCTTATCGCTCCACTGATCGAGCCGGGCGCGAGTCCGATGTTGTTGGCGATGTTGGCCTGGACCGGTGGAACGCCGACCGCGAGCAGAACGGGAAACGTCAACAGTGTCCCGGAACCTACGACTGTGTTGAGCACGCCGGCGCCCAACCCGGCGGCGGCCACACCCAGCATCTGCCCTAAGTTCATCTGCCAACCAACCGTCTTTTGATTTGGACCCACCAAGACCTTCGTGGCGTTCGCCCGCGACACTCCGATGGAAATCAGGCGCGCAGCAGAATTCCACCGTTCTCGACTTCGCTGCGACAGCCGGCTCGCCGGAGGACCCGCCAAACCAACGCTTGATTGCTCGCAACCACCGGCTTACCGTATTCTTCTTCCAACCGGTCGATCAATGACACTATCCTGAGCGCATTGCAGCAGACGAGAAGTGAATCGACTCGATCGTCCTTCAGCATCGCCCCTGCGATATCAAGGAGTGCCTCTTGGGAGATACGCGCGATCATATCATTCGATTCGACCGCCAGCGCGCAGCTGAGAGCCACGTCGAATCCGCGTGCACCGAGTTGCTTTCGAACAATCTCGTGTAATTCCTCGACATACGGGGTCAGCAAGGCGATGCCGGTCGGCGCCAGAGTGTCCAAGGCCGCGAAAATGGCCTCCCGCGTATCGACCATCGGAGCTCGCCCGGAGGTCACATACCCCGCCTCGATACGGTCGCCGACCGCGCCGAAGCTACCCGAGCTGCACGCGTAGCCGAAAGCGTCGACCGGCGAATCCGGGTAGATCATGTTCGCGGACCGGGCGATTTCACGCTCATACTCGGCCGAGGTCATGTTCTCATAGTTCGGTACACGACTGATACCGACCTGGACCTCATCGGGCACCAAAGAGAGAATTTCGCGGTCCGAACCATGGTCGGTGTCCAGTAGAAGAAAACCTACTCGAGCCTTCGGCTCAGGCTCGAAGCAGCGGTTCACCAGATGGGTACCCAAGGGACCTGCTCCTCTGTGCTCGCACTGCTGCGACAAGCGCGAATCAAGGCCTGTTTTTCGTCGGCGAAGTTTCCCGATTTCCTGTTTTCAGGCATGCCGCAGGCCTCACCGCGGAGAGCCATGCGGCCTGCCGTTGTTCGGCTGCGCCATACCGGAGATGGCGATGTGAGCATTGTCGATCGCGTTCGTGGTGGCGCCCCCGAGAGCGTCTCGCGCGCTTCCGATCCAGAGATCCGCTGTCGCGACAGCTCCGGCGGTATCGCCGAGGAACGGTCCTTCGACCACCGCGATCTCGCCGGCTCGAGTCTCTTCCCGAAGCGTTCGCGAAAAAGCATCGAGGGCGGTTTCAAGTGCGGCAACGACTTGACGGAGAGTGCCGAGCATCTGATATGCGTCGTACCCCCGCCGATCACACGCACCGCCTCTGGCAGCCAGGAAAAGGGCGTCACGCGCGACTCTGCACAGCTCGGTCGATGATTCTCGATGGAGCTTCACTGATCGAGTCATACGCCAAGTCTTCCGAAGGCTCGATCTGTTGGAAAGTTACTTGTCGTACCGCATTGAGTTAGAATTCGTGCATGCCCCTTGACCCCCGCCGCTTATTGCTGCTGCGTGCGGTCAAACGCACGGGCAGCGTGCTGGCCGCTGCTCGCGCGCTCCACCTGACACCGTCCGGTATCTCCCAGCATCTGGGAAAGCTCGAGGCAGAGGCCGGACTAGCGCTGATCGACCGGGATCGCCGAGGTGGTGGGCGGTCCGTCCAGCTCACGCCGGCGGGCAAGGCGCTCGCCGAGCATGCCGAGCGCCTCGCCGAGGCCTTGGCGGCAGCCGAGCGGGGGCTTCAGCAGTTCCGGGAAGGAGCTACCGGCCCCCTGAAAGTCGGAGGTGTCTCCGTCGTGCTCAGCGAACTCGTCGCTCCCGTGGCGATGAGGATGGCGGCCGCCGATTCGAGCATGGATCCCTGCATCTACGAACTCACCGACAGCGAAGGTGTCCCCAAACTCATCGAAGGACACATCGACGTCCTGCTCAGCGAACGCGCCAAAGCCGACGGCGTCGCTCGCGCGCCGGGCCTCACGGAAATCGATCTGGTGCGCGATCCGTTCCAGGTCGTCATTCCCGGGACCTGGACCGCTGACACCGGCCCGGCGGCTTTGCTGGCACGCCCGTGGGTCACGACATCGTCGGGCAGCGCGACACGGGACGAGTTGGAGCGGCTGTGCCGCCAGTACGGGGTGGAGCTCGACGCCCATGACATCGGCGCCGGTTCCGCGTCGACCCTGATCGCGCTCGTCTCACATGGCCTGGGCGCGGCTGTGGTCTCGTCGCTCGCCCTGCGCCAGAATCCGGCATCGAACGTCCGCGTCTGCGACGTCATCATGGACCCCGGATCCCGGGTCATCACCGCGCTGTATCGCAGTGACGCTTCGCCGGCCGTCCTTCAGCTGGTCACGGAGCTGAAGCGTTTCGCGGCCACGGAGCTGCGAAACGCTTTCACCCACCGCGGCGGGCATAAAGCGTAAAAGTGAGCCGCCAAGGGGGCTCGAACCCCTGACCTTCTGTTTACAAGTTCCAGCGCCGACCTACAGATCGGTGGCGACCTGGGTTTTGTTGGACATCAGAGGCGGCGAAATGGGCGTGATCAGTGTAGCTGAGCAGCAGTTCGTGGACCGGAACGTGGACCAAGATCAACGCGATAGCCCGCGTCGGCTGTCTGTGGGGCAGCGCTGGCTGGCGCCAGTCGAGGATGCGCTCGCCGTCCGACACGGCGCCGGGCAGCACGCGCGGGGTGGCGCCGGTGGAGATGAGGACGACGTCGGCGTCGAGCACCTCGGTCGAGCCGTCGGGGGCGGTGACGGCGACCTTGTGCGTAGCGAGCCCGGCCTCTTCGTCGTCGAAGCGGGCCTGGCCGATGACGACGCGGACGCCCTCGCGCTGGACGCGGGCGCGGATGCCGGCGGACTGCGCGAGCTCCGTCCGGAGTACCTCCCGTGAGGTCGGTGTAGCGGGCCGAACTGCCGGGACGACACTGTGGTCATGAACATCGAATTGGGGGACGCCGTCGCGGCCCTACGGGACGAACTGCTGGACGCTGCCGATCGCGCCACGACGGCCGAGGTGGAGTTCGCGGTGGGACCGATCGAGCTGGAATTCGCCGTGGAGTTGCGCAAGGACGGCAAGGCCAAGGCCGGATTCAAGGCGTGGGTGGTGTCCGCCGACGCCGAGGCTAGTGCGTCTCACACGACCAAGCACAAGGTCACTGTGACACTGAACCCGCGCAAACCCGGCGGTGGCGACATGATCGTGTCAAATAGAGCTGCTGGCAAGGACGGTCCTGGGGACGTGACCGGGCACATCGGCCGCTGACGGGCGACAGTTCACGGGAGGGACTTGACGGGTGGAGCGAGAGCGGGTTGTGGCCGTGTCCGGCCTGGGGGGTGACGGCTCCGGCTACGTCATCGCGCCGCGGCTTGTATTGACCTCGGCGCACGTCGTGACCGGCCTCGAAGCGTCGGTCACAGTGTTTCGGCCCGGCGTGCCCGGCACCGTCACTGCACGCCCGGTGTGGTGCGGAACCCCGGCAGGGCGAGACGACGCCGCGCTAGTGCTCATTGATGACCCAGCGTGGACACCACTACCCGACACACCGATCATGTGGGGGCGCACCGTCACCTACCGACCCGGGATCGCTTGCCGCGCCTGGGGCAGACCACGGATCGCCCAACGCGACGGCCGACCAACCGACATAAGCCAGATCACCGGCTCCCTCAACCCGGGCAGCAGTATCGTCGCCGACCGATACCTGATCGAACTCGACCAGTTCCCACCCGAGGGCGACTCGCCGTGGGCGGGGATGTCTGGCGCGGCGGTGTTCTGCGGCGACCTGCTCGCCGGAGTCGTCGCGGTCGACCCCGCTCACCGTCGACACGCGGCATTGGAGGCGGTGCCAGCCTACGTCCTGCTCCACGACAAGACGTTCGTGTCGGTGTTAGCCGACGGTGGTGGAGATGCGCTGCGATGTGAGGCCATCGAACTCCAGCTCCTCTCCGATGGCAGAAGCCGCCTGTCGGCAGGAGAACCGGTCCGTTCGCCGGCGGCGTTGCTGACGGCTCACCGTGCGGTGCTGCCGTTCCGCGGCCGGGACGAGGTCTTGAGTGAGTTGCATGCGTGGGCAAAGGGGCCGGGCATTGGGATGTGGTTGCTGTATGGCCAGGGAGGTCAAGGCAAGACGCGCCTCGCGCACGAGTTCGCTAACCGACTACGAGACGAGGACCAGGCTTGGACGACGATCTGGTTGAATTCTGCGGCGGATGCCACAAGTATTGGAGTGCTGGCGGCGCTGTCGTCTGCGACGTTGGTCGTGGTGGACTACGCGGAGAACCGCGCTGAGCAGCTTACCGCCCTGTTCACCGCCTTAGCCCGAGTCAGTCCTGCTGTCACGGTGAAAGTGTTGTTATTAGCCCGGACCGCGGGCGCGTGGTGGGACGAAGTAATCGCGACCGGCGGTGATATCGTCCGCGACATCGCAGAGCTGACCCGGCGTCAATCGCTGCCTGCGCTGGATACGACACCGCAGGCATGCACCCTGACTTACCAGGCGGCGGTGTCCGCGTTTACGACAGCGCTGCGCACAATGCAAGGCCTATCCGACCAGCCGTGGTTTGAGATCGCCGCCGCGCTGCCTGAGCCGACTGGTGTCGCCTCGACGGTACTGGCAGTCCAGATGACTGCCTTGGCAGACCTGCTTGACGGAGCGACCTCCACTTCCTCTGATCGTGACGTTGAGTCTGGACTTGAGGATCGGGTGCTGATTCATGAACGCGGGTACTGGAAATCTACGGCGACGGCCCAGGGGCTTCTGCCGGGCCTGACATTGGCGACATTGACCGACCTTGTGATCGCCGCCGCAGTGCTTGGACCGTGCTCTCTTGACGATGTAGGCAATGTGGTAGCGCGGGTTCCGGGGCTGGCCGATCAGCCAGTGGACCGGCAGAACGCCGCCAGCGCATGGCTGTTGAGCGTGTACCCCCCTGGTGACGACGGCGCGTTCGAAGGGTTGATGCCGGACCGACTAGCTGAGCGGCTGGTCGGCCAATCAATCTTAGAGGCTGGACGTAGCGGTGTGGTGACACGGCTAGCAGCGCAGGCTGGGGCCGAGGATGCTGGGCGATTGCTGACGGTTTGCACGCGGGCAGCAGCACACACCGTATTCGGCAGTCGGGTCGGCGACAGGGTGACACGGTTGTGTGTTCAGCAGGCAGACAAACTCGCCGTGGCAGCGATCATCGTCGCGACACGAGTTGAAAAACCGTTGCCGCTGGTGCGAGCTATCAACCAGGTCGCCGCTACAGACGGCGTGCATACCTCACTGTTAGAGCGTATGGGACGGGCCTTTCCACAGCAGAGTCAGATTCTCGCCGAAGCCGCTGTCGCGGTCGGCGAAATATTGGTTGACCGTCAGCGGAGCATCCCTGCGAACGACCCGATTCTTGGCAGTGCTCGTCTGGCTCAACGCTTGACTGCTCTCGCGGTGCGGTTGGGTGCCGTGGGGCGGCTCGAAGACGCGCTCAAGGCCATCACCGAAGCCGTCGCGATCCGACGCCAACTCGCCGAGCAGCGCCCCGATACCTTCCTACCCGATCTCGCCACCAGCCTGTACATCTTCGCGGTACGACTGGGCGCCCTGGGGCGACTGGAAGACTCGCTCGAGGTCAACGTTGAGGCTGTCACACTTCACCGCCGACTGACCGAGCAGCGTCCCAACGCCTTCCTCCCAGGCCTTGCCACCAGCCTGAATAACATGGCGGTTCGGCTGAGTGCCTTGGGGCGCCCCGAAGACGCGCTCGAGGCCATCACCGAAGCCATCACGATCCGACGCCAACTCGCCGAGCAGCGCCCCGATACCTTCCTGCCGGGCCTCGCTGCGGGCCTGAACAACCTCGCGCGCGCCCAGAACAGCCTAGGACGCCTGGAAGACTCGCTCGAGAGCATCACCGAAGCCGTGACGATCAAGCGCCAACTGGCCAAGCAGCGCCCCGACGCCTTCCTACCCGATCTCGCCACCAGCCTAAACAACCTCGCAAATGCCCAGTATGGGCTGCGGCGCCCAGAAGAGGCGCTCACATCGATCACCGAAGCCGTTGCGATCCGACGCCAACTGGCCAACCAGCGCCCCGACGCCTTCCTACCCGATCTCGCCACCAGCCTAAACAACCTCGCGAGCCCACTGGGCGCCCTAGAGCGACCCGAAGACGCGCTCGAGGCCATCACCGAAGCCATCACGATCCGACGCCAACTCGCCGAGCAGCGTCCCGACGCCTTCCTCCCTAACCTCGCTGCGAGCCTGAACAACCTCGCGATAACGCTGGGCGCCCTAGAGCGACCCGAAGACGCGCTCGAGGCCATCACCGAAGCCATCACGATCCAGCGTCAACTGGCTAAGCAGCGCCCCGACGCCTTCCTCCCAGACCTCGCTGTAAGCCTCACCAACCTCACAAATTTCCTGTTTGAGTTGGAACGCCTGGAAGACGTGCTCGAGGCCATCACCGAAGCCGTCGCGATCCGACGCCAACTGGCCAAGCAGCGCCCCGACGCCTTCCTACCCGATCTCGCTGAGAGCCTCACCAACCTCGCGATAACGCTCGGCGCCTTAGAGCGACCCAAAGACGCGCTCGAGGCCATCACCGAAGCCGTTGCGATCCGACGCCCACTCGCCGAGCAGCGCCCTGATGTTTATCTCCAAGCACTTGATAATTCAAACGATCTGCTAGCCCTGCTAACTGACGAACTATCCAATCTCCCTGTTTTGGAAGACCACCCCCCCGATGCGTAAAACCCTGTCGCAACCCACTAACGTCGCCTTGCAAAAGTGCTGGTCGACGACATCTGAGGCGTCTACCGCTGGTTGACCTGAACCAGGGCGTGTCTGGACTGGCTTGTCTGGATGCTTCCGACTGAGGTTCGCACCCACCGTGACTCCCATTGATCAACTATTCGAGGTCAGTGCCCCAGGATTTGGGTCAGCAGACCACAGACAGCGATCCCCACGCCAAGGCCGGCCAGCGGCCCACCGAGGAACCCCGCGAGGAGTCCCGCCCCGACCGCGATCGTGAGAATGACCGCCCACCTGAGCGGAAGTCGCTCATCGCTGTTCGCGCCACCGGGGTCGCCGGTCCCATTCGCCGCTGTCATTGCAGTTGCTCCTTTGGTCGGTCGATCCGAGACGCCCTCGGCACCGTGCTCTCACAGAACCAGAGCCTGATACCAGTGTTCAAACTGGGCGCTACATCGCGCTACTATGTTCATCTAGTGCGCTACAAAGGAGGTTTGATGCCTCGCCGACCTCGTCCGCTCAGCCCCGACGACGGTCCGCTGGCGGTCTTCGCGCTCGAACTCAGAGCCATGCGAGACCGCCATGGGCCGACCGCGCCCACGCCGGACGACATCGCTACTCGGGAGGGCATCCACCGCACAACCGTCTATGCGGCCCTTTCAGGCAAACGCGTGCCAAGCCGCGACGTGCTCGCCGCGATCGTCAAGCAGTGGAACGGGGACCAAGTCGAGTGGGCAGCGAAACGAACAGCTCTTGAGAACGTGCTTAGTACTGCTCGTCAACTACTGGAGAAACCAATCCGCCCAGGCGAAACACGAGCAGGGGCCAGTTCCGGCGTTACATGGGACGAGCTACAACACGCCGGAGTAACTTGGCAAAACCCGCGCGGAAGCAACGACACTCTTTCAGCGAGCGACGGTGGCATCGAGAGAGCGATTTTTATTCGCGATCTAGGAGCACTGATCATAGAAAATCAATACTCCTACCAAGTGATCAACAGCCGTTCAGGAGTGTCAATGGGCACTCTCAGTAGCATCGTGAACAGCAGAGCTCTCAGGCTGCCTCGATGGGAAATCGTCGAACGCATCCTGAGGGCCATCTACATCAACGAGACGGACATCAAAGAGTGGCAAATGCGCTGGATTAGGGTCCGAGGTCAGCAGTGAAGCTCCGGCCACAGGAAAAACGTGAGCCAGCTCTGCAGATGTTACACCGGCAGCGACCAGCCCTTCCGAGGCGATACGTCTTCCATATCACGGAGCGCGTGGGCCGAAAACCTGCTCCACAAGTTGATGAAGCGCCGCCGAGGTCTGACCTCCGCCATAGAGAGCCAGCCGTGACATCGCGAGGTCGTAACCTAGCACTGGGTCATTCTCGGACGCTCTGAGGCCGCGGCCCTACCGCAGTAGCGCAAAGCACATATACGGCTACGCCAAGCGATTAGGCCGCGTATCCACGACACGCCGAAGAGGTCGTATTGCCCGACACGCCGGTTTGACTTGGAGAAAGTTCTCCACAGGCCGACGGCTCGTTGACCAGCTGTTTTCTTCGCCGAGGAAAGTCGGCCCCGTGCACGGGGCCTGTTTCACCCTCAAAAGAGGGGTTTTCCACAGGGTTGTCCACAGGATGGCCCCCAGGCGAAATTGCGCCGGTCCAGCCGAACGCTCCAACATGTCGACCAGCCGTTCGAGAGCCACAAGCTCACCGTGCGGTTGCCTCTCGCTCCGACGTGACCGGTAACGCCGGAGCACCGACGGCCTCAACCAGAGGCCTGGCTCCAACTGGAGTTCAGTAGTGCCCAAACACCCGGCAAGACGAAAGGAGCGCCGAACCAGGGGTAACGGCCCTGGCCGACGCAACCTCGTCGAGCTTCAAACGCAGTACCTGAAGCTGCTCATCGTGCTCATTCCCTTGATCAGCCCGATCGTGCAGCACTACCTCAAGTAACACCCTGCGCTGCCGGGTGGAGCTGCAAACTCCACCCGGCGGTTCACACAACAGCACACCTTCCTCGGTCAGTCCTGTGCAAGCAACAGATAGGAGCGAACGATCACGCGGCCAGGTTCGAACCGCCCTGTTGCGTGGTTGTTAGCTCCTCTACCTACAAGTGGGGGCCTCTTCGTCCATCTCGTCGACCTGGCGTGAGCCCGATCAAGTCTGTCAAGGGGGGCGCTTTCCTGCGGTGGTGAGCGTGTGTGCGGTGTGCCCCCTTGACAGGCTTGAATAGCCCTTGTGGAGGTGGGCGACAGGCACGCACGGACGCAACCCCTTGGCTTCACACGTGAGAAAGAACGCTGGCGGACCGACGATCACGACTCGGGCGAACGCTACTTCTCACCTCGGCTCCAAGAGCCTCCTCGCGACGAAGAGTTCGGCTACTTCGCGCGCCGCCGCGAGGAAGATCGCGTAGTGATCCACGTTGCGGGCATCACCGCGGTTGGCTCCAGTGGTGTACTGCACTACCTGCAAACGAACGTGAGAGACCTGTTCACGAAGCAAGGTGACGTCTCGTTCAGCATGATCGTCAAGTGCGGCTTTTCAAGCGACACAACGGTTACATCGAGCGAACTTGTTGCAGGCCCCTACAGGTGGTGACGCGGATGCGGACGGTTACAGCCCAGACGCCGCGCTCCTCGGAAAGCCAGGACCGAGTCGCGGCGAGTGAGAACATGGCGCTCGTTCTCGACGGAGCCAGCGCGTTCGAACCCGTTGACGTATCGACTGGTCTCTACGTCGACCACCTCGCAGCGGCCATTAAAACCCGCCTCGAGCAGGAGCAGGACGTCGACCTGAGAACGGTCGTCGCTGGTGCGATCCGAGACACCGCAAACAGACTCGGACTTCACCCGGGCAACTCGCCGTCCAGCACGGTCAGCTTGCTCCGCGCCCGCGAAAGGCATATTGACCTGCTCTGCTTGGGCGACAGTGCGATTTACTACGGTGCGGACAGCGATGAGGTCAGCATGCTGGCCGACACTCGAATGTCGAAGCTTGGGATTCCTGAGCACCAGGCGTACCGCGAAAGAGTGGCAGCGGGCTACGGCTACGACTCTCGGCAACGCGAGTTGCTCGCGGCGTTGCAACGCGAGCAGCGGAAGCGGCGGAATCGCCCGGGCGGGTACTGGATAGCTGAGGCAGACCCAGATGCCGCGTTTGAGGCAATGGTGGAGACCGTTCCACGGAAGGAAATCTCGTGGGCGGTCCTCGCGACCGACGGAGCTTATAGTCCAATGCTCCACTTAGGACTCGCGAACTGGGCACACTTGGCACACGGAAGTGAAGCTGAGCTGGGGAACTTGCTTGACATCTGCGCCGCTTGGGAGAAACGAGACGACCCGAACGGCCGCGCACTCCCGCGAGCGAAGGTCAGCGACGACAAGGCCTTGGCGGCAGTCGTTCTGTAAGCCCTAGTTGTCGGATGTGGACCCGGACCGCCGGAGCTTCGGCATCGTGCTACCGATCGTTTCCGCTGCGGCTTTGTCGGCAGCTCCGACCCACGCCGCGTAGTGCCGAAGCGTGGTGCTGCCGTCCCCATGTCCGAGTCGACCGGCTACTGTCCGAAGGTCCACGCCGGCGGTAAGCAGCTGGGTCGCTGAGCAGTGACGGAGTTCCTTGAGCTGTGTCTTCACGCCGAGCTTCCCGACGAGAAGGCCATACCGGCGAGTTAGCGAACTGGGGTCCCGGGGCTTGCTGAAGTCGGGTTGCGCCGAGAAGACCCAGGTTTCACCACTCAGCGCGAGCCCCAGGCTCGCCAGCTGCCGAATCGTCGCCGCCCTAAGCTGTTCGAGCAAGCGCACGGTCTCAGGGTCGAGCGAGACTCGTCTCCCTGGTGAGTCTTGGTGTCCTTGAGGATCATCCCGTCCGGCCCTCGGACGTAGTTCTCATCGAGGGTCACGACCGCTGCGTCGAGGTCGACGTCTTCCCACTGAAGCGCTGCAACCTCGCCGCGGCGAGCACCGGTCACTGCGGACAGCCAGGCATACGTCCCCCACTCAAGGCTGACCTCGTGCGCAGCTTCGATGATTCGGGCCATCTCCTGACTCGACGGCGGGCGAGGTTGCGATTTTCGTTTGGTGGGCAAGCGAACACTCGGCGCCGGGTTGTACGGGATCCGCTTCCAACGCACTGCGGCACTTAGCGCACCGCTAATGACTCCGTGGATCGAGCGAATCGAGGAGGTCGAGTAGGGCTTGCACACATGTGGCTGGCACTCAACCACTTCGCAGCCTGTCGATACGCAGTCGTGGTTAGCCAGTTCATCGGCAGTCGGTCGCCCAGCTCTCCGCCGATGTTTCATCACGACTCGACATTCGTGCTTTCCGGCGACTCGATGCTCGACGAACGGCTTCCCGTCGCAACGCTGTCGGCAGCGCCGCAGGTCCGCGTAGAACTTCTCCAGGCGCTCGGGCGCGTCTCGCATGAGCAGGACCAACGGAAGATCGCCGAGCACAGGACGAATGTGATCCCGAATCATCCACTCGTAGTTCATGCGGGTCGTGGGATCGATCTCCGCCTGCGGAAGCACTGATCAAGGAATGCACCGAAGGTCGACCTTGTCCGAGCGACCTTCAAGGAGTCCGCTTCATGCTGGAGCCGCGTCCGGACCTTCTCAGCTTCCTTCAGTGCTGCACGCTCGGACCGCTCGTTTCCCGGCCTCTCGATCGACACCGATTCCGTGAGAACGATCCGCTCCCCCGTCGCGGGGTCTTTCCCTGCGGACACTCGCACCTGGAAGGAGTCACGATGGCGGCGAATGCTGCCGCGCTGTCGCCCGCCCTCGATCGAACCCGTGGTCACCACGCATCTCAGGCTAGCAAGGCCGGTGGACCAAACCGTGGACCAAGATCCACTTCATGACACGCAAGAGGACTTGCCTGAACCGGAATTGACTGGTCAGGGAGAGGTTTGATCTTGAGCCGCCAAGGGGGCTCGAACCCCTGACCTTCTGTTTACAAGACAGATGCTCTACCAGCTGAGCTATAGCGGCCGTGCCCAGGGCAGCCCGGGCACGGCCAGTATATCGGCGCCCGTTCAGCCGTCCGCAGGGCGCACCCGGGGCTCCCCGGCCACCGCCCGGAAGGCGTGCGCGAACGTCACGGCGGTCGCCGGGTCGCGGCGGTCGGCGACGTAGTACCAGTTCATCCGGACGGCTTCCGGGGTCACTTCGAGGACGCCGGGGCCGTGCGAGTCGAGCTCGACGAACCGCACGTGCGGGTTCAGCGCGCGGATCGCGGCTTCCACCTTCAGCGAGCCGGTCCGTGGCGGGACGCCGAGTTGCTCGTCGATGTTGTCCGAGGTGACCGACGGGCACACGAACTCCACGGCGACGCTCGTCCCGTCCCGCGGCACGTCGTTCGCCCACGACGAGTGGACGTCGCCGGTCAGGAACACCGTGTTGCCCCGGCCCTGTGCGGCGATGGTGTCGAGGACCCGGCGGCGGTCGGCGGTGTAGCCGTCCCATTGGTCGGTGTTGACCGTGGTCGGCTGGTCGGTGAGCAGGTCGTCGAGCGCGAGCCGTTCACGGGTGGGCAGCGCGGGGATCTTGATCGGCGTGACCATCACCGAGTTCCCGATCAGGTTCCAGGACGCGGTCCCGCGCGCGAGGCCGTCCAGGAACCACCGCCGTTGCTCGGCGCCGAGGATGGTTCCCTCCACCGAAGCCGCGCCGGGCTGCCGGGTCCGGTACGTCCGCAGGTCCAGCATGGTGAGGTCGGCCAGCAGCCCGAACTTCAGCCGCCGGTACAGCCGGTCGCCGCGATGGCGCACCGGCATCCATTCGAAGTACGCCTGGTGCGCGGCCCGCATCCGGTCGTGCCAGCTTCCTTCGGTCGCCGGGTCGTGTGACGGCGACCCGCCGGACCAGGCGTTGTCCGCGGCCTCGTGGTCGTCCCAGGTCGCGACCATCGGGTGCCGGGCGTGCAGCCGCCGGAGGTGCTCGTCGGTCTTGTACATCGCGTGGCGTTGCCGGTAGTGCCCCAGGGTGATCAACTCGTTGGGCGGTACCGAAGGCCGAAGATCACCCGCAGGGTTGGGATTCCCTTCGTAGAGGTAGTCACCCAGGTGAATGAAGGCGTCGAGGTCGTCACGGTCGGCCAAATAGCCGTAGGGGGCGAAGTGACCGACAGCCCAGTTGGCGCACGAGACCACGCCGAACCGCAGGCTCGCGACGTCCTCTTCGTGCGAAGGCGCGGTGCGTGTCCGCCCGGACGGCGAGACCTGCCCCTGAGACGTGAAGCGGTACCAATACTCCGTCGACGCGCACAGCCCGCCCGCCGTCACCTTCACCGTATGGTCGCGTTCCGGCCCCGTCCGGACGTGACCGCGAGCGACGACGCGCGCGAATCCGGCGTCTTCGGCCATCTCCCACCGGACGTCCGCCGCCGCCCCTTTTCCGGATCCCGGAATCGCGTCGGGCGAGGGCGTGACACGGGTCCAGAGAAGGACCGAATCGGGCATCGGATCGCCCGAGGCCACCCCGTGCGCGAAAACCGGGGCCTCCGCCCCGCTAGATGCACCCGAAAGGGTGAACGTCGCCGCGGTTCCGGCGGCGGTGACGCCCGCCGCGCGAAGAACGGATCTCCTGCTCACAGAGGACGCCATGGCATGCAGTGTGCCGTAAACCGGCGCGCCCGCGACGATCTTCCTCCGACGTGGTGGACGCCACTTCGGGTTTCCTGCAACGGTCGAGGCACCGGCCCCGATGCTCCTCGGGAAAGTCCCTCGAACCAGAGTGAGGAGGTGGATCGATCATGAAGATCAACGAGCACACCAAGGGAGCCCGACGCGGCGAACACGGTGCCGAAAAGAACCAGGACGAAACACCCGAACGTGGCGAATGGCTGCTGGAAGCGCCACGCCAGCGTGACGGAGAGCGATCGATCCCCCAGACTCGCTCGCACCGGCCGAATCTGCTGCGCCGCCGCGCCTGGCAGATCCTCGAAGCGCCGACGGCCGAGCAGCCCGCCGTCGACGTCGAAGAGGCGATCGGCCCGCAGCCGCCGGACGACACGACGGTCAACTTCGTCCTGGACCTCGCCTTGCGTATCGGCGAGGTCCAGATGTCGAGCGGCGCCGGCGCCTCCGACGTCACGGCGACGATCATCGCGCTGACCTCCGCGCTCGGCCTTCCGCACTGCGAGGTCGACGTGATCTTCACGTCGATCACGGTGACCTGCCACCGCGGCACCGACATGGCGCCCGTGACGGCGCTGCGCGTGGTCCGCTCGCGCAGCCTCGACTACACGCGGCTCACCCAGACGGAGACGCTGGTCCGCCGGATCGTCCGCGGCAACATCGGCGCCGAGGAGGCGCAGCAGGAACTCCAGCGGATCACGACGGCGCCGCACCCGTACCCCCGCTGGGTGGCCACGGCCGCCTGGGGTGGGCTGGCCGCGTTCATCACCCTGATCCTCGGCGGCAGCATCGACGTCGCGCTGGTCGCGCTGGTGATCAGCGCGGTCATCGACCGCCTCGGCCGCTTCCTCAACCGCTTCGCGCTGCCGTTCTTCTTCCAGCAGGTGATCGGTGGCCTGGTCGCGACCCTGTCGGCGATGGCCATAGTCAGCAGCAATCTGCTCACCACGGACAAACCCACGCTGGTGGTCGCGGCGGCGGTCACCGTGCTGCTGTCCGGCCTCTCCACGGTTTCCGCCGTGCAGGACGCCATCACCGGCTACTACGTCACGGCGGCCGGGCGCACGACGGAAACCGCGCTGATGAGTGCCGGGCTGATCGCGGGGGTGGTGCTCGCGCTGAAGATCGCGGTGCTGCTCGGCCTTCCGCTGACGCCGCTGCCCGAGGTCGTCTCCTCGACGCCGCAGCAACTTCCGATCATCATCGTCGGCAGCATCGGCGCGTCGGCCTGCTTCGCGCTGGCCTCCTACTCGACGCTGCGCGCGATGATCGTCGCGGGAGCGGCGGGCGCCATCGGCGGCGCGGTCTACGGCGCCTTGATGCTGACCGACTTCCAGGCGGTCAGTTCGTCCGCCGTCGCCGCCACGCTGGTCGGTTTCTGCGGCGGTGTGCTGGCCAGGCGGCTCAAGGTGACGCCGCTCGTGGTGGCTGTGTCCGGCATCACGCCCCTCCTCCCCGGTCTCTCCACCTATCGTGGTCTATACCAATTGGGCGTCGAGCCCGGCGGGAACATCTCGACGCTGATGACCGCGGTCGCGATCGGGCTTGCCCTGGCAGCGGGTGTGGTACTCGGCGAATACCTCGCGCAGCCGGTGCGCACGGGGCTCGGCAGGCTCGAACGCAAGTTCGCCGGGCCGAGGATGGCGGGCCCGATGGAACCCGCCGAACGACGCTTGGAGTGATCGCTCGCCGACGGGCCGTGGCCTCCTCGCGCGATAGGGTTTCCGCTTAGGGCAGCGACCCGCGAATCGAGGGAGCGGCTGGTGGACGAAGTGATTGCCGAGACGAGCAGAACGGCCTCCGCGGATTTCGTGGTGGTGGCGAACAGGCTCCCGGTGGACCTCGAACGGACCGCCGACGGAAGCAGGCGCTGGACGGCGAGCCCCGGCGGGCTGGTGTCCGCGCTCGAACCGTTCCTGCGGTCACGCAAGGGGGCCTGGGTCGGGTGGCCGGGTGTGCCCGACGTCGACGTCGAGGAGTTCGACGACGACGGCCTGGTCCTGCACCCGGTCTCCCTGACGTCGGACGACGTCCGCGACTACTACGAGGGCTTCTCCAACGCGACCCTCTGGCCGCTGTACCACGACGTGGTGGCGCGGCCGGTGTTCGACCGGAGCTGGTGGGAGTCCTACGTCCGGGTGAACCGGCGCTTCGCCGAGGCGAGCGCGAAGGTCGCCGCCGAGGGTGCGACCGTGTGGATCCAGGACTACCAGCTGCAGCTGGTCCCGGCGATGCTCCGGGAACTGCGTCCCGACCTCCGGATCGGGTTCTTCCTGCACATCCCGTTTCCCCCGGTCGAGTTGTTCATGCAGATGCCGTGGCGGACCGAGATCGTCCGCGGCCTGGTCGGGGCCGACCTCGTCGGGTTCCACCGGCCGGGTGGCGCGCAGAACTTCCTCTGGCTGGCGCGGCAGCTGGCCGGCCTCGAGTCCAGCCGCGGCGCGGTCGGCATCCGCACCCGCCCCGGCCTGATGCAGGTCGGCGACCGCACGGTGCGGGTCGGCGCGTTCCCGATCTCCATCGACGCCATCGGCCTCGACAAACTCGCCAAGACCAAGGGCGTCGCCGAACGCGCCGCCCAGCTGCGGCGCGACCTGGGCAATCCGAAGAAGGTCCTGCTCGGCGTCGACCGGCTCGACTACACCAAGGGCATCGACCTGCGGTTGCAGGCGCTGCACGAGTTGCTGCACGAAGGCCGCGTCCGCCCGGAGGACGTCACGTTCGTCCAGCTGGCCACGCCGAGCCGCGAGCGCGTCGAGCACTACCAGCGGATGCGCGGCGACATCGAGCAGATGGTCGGGCGGATCAACGGCGAATTCGCCCGCGTGGGTCACCCGGTCGTGCATTATCTGCACCAGTCCGTGAACCGGACGGAGCTGGCCGCGTTCTTCTCCGCGGCCGACGTCATGGTGGTCACTCCCCTGCGTGACGGGATGAACCTCGTCTGCAAGGAGTACGTCGCCTGCCGCCACGACCTGGGCGGCGCGCTCGTGCTTTCGGAGTTCGCCGGCGCCGCGGCGGAGCTCACCAGCGCGCTCCTGGTCAACCCGCATGACCTGGACGGGGTGAAGAACGCCTTGGAGACTGCCATTACGCTCGACCCCGCAGAGGGACGCCGCCGTATGCGCGCCATGCGTCGACAGGTCCTCACGCATGACGTCGACCGCTGGGCGCGCTCGTTCCTCCAAGCGCTCGGTGCCGAACCGGCCGACTGATTCCCCAACCCCCGCTACGTTCCCGAGGAGAAATCGTTGACCGCCGAGGCACTGCCCGCCGAGCTGCGGCGCGCGATCGTCCAGGTCGCGCGCACCCCGCGGTTGCTGGTCGCCTGCGACTACGACGGCACGCTGGCTCCGATCACGGCCAACCCGGACGAAGCCCGGCCGCTGCCCGAATCGGTAGGCGCACTGAGGTCGCTGGCCGGCCTGCACGAGACGACCACCGCGGTCATCTCCGGCCGCGCGCTGCGTGATCTCGCCACCCTGTCCCGTCTCCCGGCCGAGGTGAACCTGGTCGGCAGCCACGGGTCCGAATTCGACATCGGCTTCATCCACGCGCTCGACGACAAGGCCCGCGAGCTCCACAGACGGCTCGAAGCCGAGTTGGAGAACCTGGTGCTCGACGTGCCGGGCGTCTCGCTCGAGGTCAAGCCCGCGAGTATCGCGGTGCACGTCCGCCGCGCCGAGCACGAGGCGGGCCGCCGGGTCCTGCGTGACGTCCACAATGGACCGGCGCAGTGGGAGGGCGTGTCCACGACCGACGGCAAGGAGGTCGTCGAGCTCGCGGTCGTCCAGACGGACAAGGGCCGCGCGCTGGACACCCTGCGCCACCAGGTCGGCGCGACGGCCGCGGTCTTCCTCGGCGACGACGTCACCGACGAGAAGGCGTTCGCCCGGATCTCCGGCCCGGACCTCGGTGTGAAGGTCGGCGACGGGGAAAGCCTCGCGCAGTACCGGGTCCCGGACACCGTCGACGTCGCGATGGCGCTCGCCTTCCTCCTCGAAGAGCGGCGCAACTGGCTCTACGGCGAGCAGGCGCCGCCGATCGAGCGGCTTTCCATGCTGGCCAACGAACGCTCGGTCGCGCTCGTCACGCCGGACGCCCGGCTGACCTGGCTGTGCCACCCCGGACCCGACGCGCCCGCGATCTTCGCGGACCTGCTCGGCGGGGCCGGCGCCGGACACTTCTCGATCAAGCCGCACCGCAACGGCCTGCCGCTCGGGCAGCGGTACCTGCCGAACACGATGACGGTCGAGACCCGCTGGTCGCGCCTGCTCGTCACCGACTACCTGGAGCCGGAGAGCCCCGCGCACCGCACGGATCTCGTCCGGGTGATCTCGGGCGAGGCGGCGGCGGAGATCGTGTTCGCGCCGCGGCCCGAATTCGGTGGTGTGCCGGTGAAGCTGGTCGCCGAGGGCGACGGGCTCCTGGTGCAGGGCACCTCGGAACCGTTCGCGCTGCGCTCGCCGGGCGTCGAGTGGGAGATCACCTCCGACGGCATGAACGACACCGCGACGGCGCTCGTCACCCCCACCCCGGAAAACCCGGTGGTGCTCGAACTCCGCTGCGGCACCTCGGATCTCGGCGCGCACGAACTGTCCGAAGTGGATCGACGGGCCCGTGCGGGCGACTACTGGAGCACCTGGGCACAGACGCTCAAGCTGCCCAGCGTCCAGACCGACCTCGTCGGCCGCTCGGCGCTCACGCTGCGCGGGCTGGTGAACACCGACACCGGCGGCGTGCTCGCGGCGGCGACGTCCTCGCTGCCGGAGGAGATCGGCGGCGTCCGGAACTGGGACTACCGCTACTGCTGGATCCGTGACGCGGCCATGACCGTGCGCGAACTGGTGCACCTCGGCTCGACCGAAGAGGCGGAAGGCTACCTCCGCTGGCTGCACGGCGTACTGTCCACTTTGGCCGGTCCGGAACGGCTGCACCCGCTGTACACGTTGGCGGGCAGCGTGATCGGCGCCGAAGCGGTCATCGAGTCGCTGCCCGGGTACGCCGGTTCGCGGCCGGTCCGCGTCGGCAACCTGGCGAACCACCAGGTCCAGCTGGACGTGTTCGGCCCGGTCGTCGAGCTCGTGCAGACGCTGGCGGCGGCGCGCGGCGAACTCCGCGACGAGGACTGGCAGATGGTGCGCGCGATGGCCGAGGCCGTCACGCGGCGCTGGAACGAGCCGGACCACGGCATCTGGGAGGAGCGGCACGTGCCGCGCCACCGGGTGTACTCGCGGGTGATGTGCTGGGTGACCATCGACAGGGCGATCAAACTGGGCGAGGTCTACGGCCGCGAGGTGCCGGGCGCGTGGCCTTCGCTGCGCGACGAGATCGCCGCGGACGTCCTGGAGAAGGGCTGGAACGAAGAGGTCCAGGCCTTCACGACCGCTTACGACGGAACGGATCTCGACGCCGCGTCGCTGTTCGTCGGGCTGACCGGGCTGATCGATCCGGCCGACCCGCGGTTCCAGTCCACGGTGACCGCAATCGAGGCGGAACTGCGCAGTGGGTCCACTGTGTACCGTTACCGCCGCGACGACGGCCTTCCCGGCGGCGAGGGTGGTTTCCACATCTGCGCGGCCTGGCTCATCGAGGCGTACCTGCTCACCGGGCGGCGCACCGAGGCCGAGGAACTGTTCACGCAGATCGTCGACGCCGCGGGCCCGACCGGGCTGCTGCCCGAGCAGTTCGACCCGATCGCGGAGCGCTCGCTGGGCAACCACCCGCAGGCGTACTCGCACATCGGGCTGATCCGCTGCGCGAACCTGCTTTCCCAGTAGCGCTCAAGGTCGTGAAGGCCTCCTTCCCTGCACTCAAGGTAGGGAAGGAGGCCTTCACGGCAGGGTCCCGGCAAAGTCGCATAGCCGCTGTTCGGGTTCAGGGTCGCGAGCTACTCGAGACGCGCGTCAAGCCCCCGAGTGTCCACAAGGGACACTTTCTGCCGGTGAAATGTCTGATTGATGGCTAGATGCGCGGTTCTCGATAGGGGTCGTGAGTGGCAATGATCGTTCTAACGATCATTGCCACTCACGACCCCTTCACAAAACGCCCGAATCAGGCACCGTTACCTGGGAAGTGTTTCCTGTGGACAGTCGAGAAGCCGTCAGGACACTCTGACGGGCCCCTCACCAGCACCCGAGTCATCCCTCGACACTCACCTGACCAGCGGCTATGCGACTTTGCCGGGACCATGCACTCAAGGTAGGGAAGGAGGCCTTCACGGCCTCAGCCGCCGGCGACCGACGGAATGATCTGGACTTCCTTCGCCTCGGCGAGTGAGGTCTTGGCACCGTCGAGACGGCGGCACTCCTCACCGTCCACATAGAAGTTCACATAGCGCCGCAGCGCGCCGGTTTCGTCGCGCAGACGGCGTTCCAGCGCGGGGAACTCCGCGCCGAGCGAGTCCAGGACGCCGTCGAGCGTCGAGGCCTCGACTTCGAGTGTGCCGCGGCCGTCCGCGAGCGGCCGCAGCATCGCGGGCAGCAGGACCCGGACCACCTAGACCACCTGGGCCCGCACGCACAGCACGTCCGGCAGATGCGCGGCCACCTGATGCCAGGTGTCGCCTTCGTCGGGACTCGCCCACACTTCACCGGATCGCGTGCCGAAGTAGACGCCGTCCCACGAATCGACGCACATCCCGTCCCGCAGCACGCCCGCGTAGAAACCCTTGTCCGGCAAGCCGTTCCCGAGCCCGGTCCAGGTCTCGCCCGCGTCCTCGCTGCGGTAGACCCGGCAGCGGCCCTCCGGCGGGAAGCGGAGAACGTCCGCCACTAACGGGAAGTTGTAGATGGTGTCCGGTTTGGACGGATGAACGACCATGGCGAAGCCGAAGTCGTTCGGCAGGCCGCCGGCGATCGACTGCCAGGTCTTCGCGTCGTCGTCGCTGCGGTACACGCCGCCGTGGTTCTGCAGGAAGAACCGCTCGGGACGCGACGGATGCATCGCGACCTTGTGCACGCACTGCCCGAATTCGGGCTCCTCGTCGGGCAGGAAACCCGCGCTGATCCCGCGATTCGACGCCGTCCAGCTCTTGCCGCCGTCCTCGGTGCGGTACACCCCGCCGGTCGACATGGCGACAGTGATCCGACCGGGATCCGTGGGATGCGGCAGGATCGTGTGGATCATCTGGCCGCCGCCCCCGGGAGTCCAGTGTGGACGGTGCTCGTGATCCCAAAGCCCGCGGACGAGTTCGAAGGTCTCGCCGCCGTCCTCGGACCGGAACAGCGCCGACGGCTCGACACCGGCGTAGACGACGTCACCGGCGAGCACGATCTGCCAGATGCCTTCGAGCGCGGTCTCCGTGTCGGCGGGGAAGGCGACCGGAGCGTGATCGGGTTGGGACCAAGTCTCGCCGAAGTCCTCCGACGTCGCGATCGTCGGCCCGAAATGCTCGTTGACCGCGGCCGCGTAGACCTTCGTGGGGGCCAAAGCGACCGCCCGGACGGCCTCCATGGGGAACTTCGGTTCGGAGATCTCCCAGTTCTCGCGGTCCTCGCTGCGGGCGAGGAACAAGCCCTTCCTGGTACCGATCCCCAGCTGGAACTCCACGACGCCATCCTCTCGGTCGACACTGTGACTCAGGTCACCGTACTACCGGAGGCGGGGAAATGGAGGCGTCGCGCCGGCTGCTGTCCAAGGGGTCGTGGCCCTCGCCTTCTCGGGAGAACGAGGGTCACAGACGAACAGCCGGCGCGACGGGTCTGAGGGGAGAGGTCAGGTGCCGCTGATCAGGCGCAGTGCCAGATCGGGGCTGAACTGACCGGCTTCGACGTTCGGCGCGATCCCGCACTTGCCGTCGGAGTCACCGGGCACCTTGACCCAGAGCAGCATTTCGGCGCCGCCGCCGGTCTGCGAGGTCGCCCCGAGCTTGCGTCCGGCCGGGTTGCACCACTCGGAGCCCAGCGGGCCGTTGCCGTTGCGGCTCGTGTCGATCACGAACGGCTTGGTGTAGCCGTACTTGCTCGACAGCGCGGCGCTGACCGCCTTGCCGTAGTTCGCCGAGTCAGTGGTGGTCTTGTAGTTCGACACGTTGATCGCGAGACCGCGGATCGACTTCACCCCGACGGCGTTGAGCCGGTCGGCCATGGTCGCGGCGGGGATCCAGGTCGAGTTGCCGCCGTCCATGTACGCCCAGGTGTTCGGGGCCTTCGCGGCGAACTGCTCGGCGGCGTACTTGAGCAGGTCGAGGCGGGTCTGGCGCTCGCCGACCGGCAGGCAGTCGACCTGCGCGAGCGCGTCCGGCTCGATGACGACGACCGCGGGCTTGCCGCCGATACCGTCGGCGAAGTTCGAGATCCAGGTGCGGTACGCCTCCGGGCTGCCCGCGCCGCCACCGGAGTGACCGCCGCAGTCACGGCCGGGGATGTTGTAGGCGACCAGGATCGGCAGCTTGTCCGCGACGTCGGCGGCGTAGGTATAGCCGTCGACGGCCGTCTTGACGTTCCCGCTCCAGTTGCCGAACCAGCGCGCGCCCGCCTTGGTGGAGATGGCGGCCTTGATCTTGTCGGCGGTGCTGCCCGGGTGATCCTTCACCCAGATCGCGGGGTTGGAGTTCGGGTCGACGTAGAAGCCGTTGGTCTTCTCAAGGGGGTTGCCGTCGGCGGCCTGGGCCGGCGCGGCGATGAGGGCCAGCAACGAGGCGGCCAGCAGACCGAGCGTCTTGATGCGCATGACCGTCAGCTTCGAGCCCTCCCGTACAAGATTCGTACAACCCGCGCGTTTCGTCCTCTGAACGCGTCCAGAGGACGAAACGCGGCGAGGTCAGGCCGAGTAGCCCTTCGGCGGGATCAGGGTGGCGAGCTGATTGAAGGTGAGCCAGTAGATCTGGTTGCCGCCGAAGTTGGCCGGGTCGGCGATCTTCACCGTCATGTTGTCGCTGTTGTAGCCGATGATCGTGAAGTAGTGGTAGATCGTGTAGTTCGGGTAGCCCGGCGGGTGGTTGTTCGCCGGGGCGACGATGTTCGCGACGATCGCGTAGCCCTTGTCGACGTCCAGCACGATGTCGCGCCACAGGAGATCACGCTGTGCCTGGGTGGGCGGGTCGTTCGGCATCTCCTTGGTCTCGTACCAGCCACCGGCGACGTGGTTGTTGAGGACGCGGGTGACCTGCCCGATCCAGTCGGTGCCGTTGGTGCTGGTCGGGAGCTCGTTCGCGAGCTGCTGCTGGCTCGGCGGGTTGCCGTTCTTGGCCGAGATGGCGATCCGGGTGGCGGCCGGGCCGCACCAGTACCCGGTCTCCTGGATCTGGTACTGGATGTTGAGCTCCGCGGCCGCCCTGACCCCTTCGACCTTGGCGGGCGGCGCCATCGACTTCACGAAGTCGGGCGCGGGGACGACGTAGTCGCCTTGGGCGACGGCCGCCGCCGGAGCGGTGATCAGTGCGGACACCGCGAGCGCGGCCACGACCGCGGTCCTGAGTCGACGCATGGTAATCCTTCCCCAGTTTCACGTTTGAATGGTGAATACTGAACAGGATCTCCGGTCCCACGGCTTTTGTCTGCGGTGTCACCTGCGCTTTCCCCGTTCGGCCCACGACGAAAGTAGGATCGGATGAACGCTCCGGGCGTCATCGGGCAATAGCGATCGTGCAGGTGATGAAAGACGATCACGAGCAGGCCGGCACGCGCGGGCTGGACAGGCCGGATCTCGGTGGTCCGGATCCCGCACCCGTCTTCGGCCTGCTCTTCGACGCCCACGCGGCCCCGCTGCAGCGCTATCTCGCGCGCCGCGTCGGCACGGAGACCGCGCACGACCTCGTCGCCGAGACGTTCCTCGTGGCGCTCCGGCGACGTGAGACGTATCGTCCCGAGGCCGGCACGGCGCGTGCCTGGCTCTACGGGATCGCGACGAACCTGCTGCGCCACCACGTCCGCACGGAGACCAGGGCACTCAACGCGACGGCCCGGCTCGCGGCCGCCGACACGACGGTCTCGGCCGGACACGACGGCCGCGTCGCCGAGCGGGTCGACGCCCAGTCCCGCGCGGCCCAGCTCGCGGGAGCACTGGCTGAACTGAGCGTCGCGGACCGCGACACCCTGCTGCTGGTCTCTTGGGCGGGACTGGACCCCGGCGAGGTCGCCGAGGCCTTGGGAATTCCCGCCGGGACGGTCAGATCACGCCTGCACCGGATCCGGAGATGGCTCCGCGCCAACGCGCCGGAGTCCACAAAGGACGATTCAAGGAAAGAGGAGGAGGGCGAAAGTGCACGGCGGTAGCATCCGGAAGGTGTGGTCCGAGGCCGAACTCGACGAAGCGCTGGCCGGACTCCACGCCGAGCCGGAAACCCGGCAGGACGAACTTTCCCGCGCCAGGGCGGCGCTCCTGCGCGCCGCCGGCGACGTCGAGGACGAACTCCTACCCGCGACCGCGCCCCCGGTGAAGAAGCGGCCGGGCGCGTGGCGATGGATCGCGGCCGCGGCCGCCGCGGCGCTGGTGTCCGGCGGCGGGATCGTCGCGACGAACGTCTTCACCGCCGACGACGGCCCGGACCCCGCGGCCCACTCGGCCGTCGCCCAGGGCGAGGCCGCCCTCGAAGCCCTCCACGGCGACGACTTCCCGATCCGGGACGACCAGTTCCGGCTCGTCACCGAGTCCACGTGGACCACCCATGTCACCAAGACGGGGCTCGTCTACCAAACCCACGAGATCCTCGAACGATGGCTGCCGCCGCGCAGCTGGATGCCGATCAAGACGCGCTTCACCGGAACCGGCGAGATCCGCTGGGTCAAGGGCGACTACCAGACGGCCAAGAGCCATGGCGAAACACTTCCGGGCCCGTCGTCCCACGTCACCGTGGCGGACGCACGGCCGCCGCGGACCACCACCACGGCACAGGTGCCTCCGCCGGTGAAGACCTCCGAGGATCGGCTGCCGTCGGAAAGCGGGTGGACCGACCCGACCCCGGAGTTCCTCGCCGAACTGCCCGCCGACCCGACGAAGCTGTCCGAGCGGCTCCGCCGTGACGGCCTCTGGCCGGACGGCCGCTCACCGGAGCAGATGAACTCCACCCCCGAGATGTTCGAGATGGCCTTCAAGGTCCTCCGTTCCTCCCAGGGCTTCGGCGCGCTGCGGGTGGCACTGTGCAAAGCACTCGCGAGGATGCCCGGCGTCGACGTGGCGAGCGTGGTCACACCCGGCGGACGGCCCGCGGTGTCCTTCACGGTCGCGTTGCCGGACCGGACGCGCACGTTCGTCGTCGACCGGGCGACGGCCGCCGTCGTCGGGAACCGCGCCGTCCGGTCCAGCGGCCAGGACGAGGGCTGGCCGGGGCTGACCTTGTTCGACACGTCGATCTCGGTGGTGATCACCGAGGACCGCGGCCCCAAACCCGGCTAGCGCGCGTGCTTTGCGGCGTTGAGCGCGCTTCCGACGTCCGGGACCTCCAGCACCCGGATCCCCGGCGGGATCTTGCCGGAGTCCGGCGGCACCAGCGCGTAGGTGAAGCCGAGCCGGGCGGCCTCCGCGAGCCGCCGCCCGACGCTCGGCACCCGCCGGACCTCGCCCGACAACCCGACCTCGCCCATCGCGACGAGCTTGGGCGAGAGCGGCGTGTCCCTCGCCGAGGAGATCAGGGCCAGCACCACCGCGAGATCGATCCCGGGTTCGGTGATCTTCATGCCGCCGACCGTCGCCACGTAGACGTCCTTGTCGCCGACCTTGATGTTCGCCCGCTTCTCGACCACGGCCAGCACCATCGCGACACGTGCCGAATCGAGCCCGCTCACCGCGCGCCGGGGCTGCGGTGACTGGGTCGCCGACACGAGCGCCTGCACCTCGCCCAGCAGCGGCCGCTTGCCCTCCATGGTCACCGTGACCGCGGTGCCCGCGACCGGCTCCGCGGTGTGGCTGAGGAACAGCCCCGACGGATCCGGTACGCCGACGATGCCCTCCTCGACCAGTTCGAAACAGCCGATCTCGTCGGCCGCGCCGAACCGGTTCTTGATGCCGCGCAGCATCCGCAGCGTCGAATGCTTGTCGCCCTCGAACTGCAGGACCACGTCGACCAGGTGCTCCAGCACGCGCGGCCCGGCGACCGACCCGTCCTTGGTGACGTGCCCCACCAGCACGATCGGCAGCCCGCGCTCCTTGGCCAGCGCGACCAGCCCGGAGGTGACCGCGCGGACCTGGGTGACGCCGCCCGGCGCCCCCTCCACCTGCGGCGAGGCCATGGTCTGGACCGAGTCGACGATCAGCACGCCCGGTTTGACCGCGTCGACGTGCCCGAGGATCGCGGAGAGATCGCTCTCGGCCGCGAGGAACATCTCGTCGTGGACGTTGCCGGTGCGCTCGGCGCGCAGGCGCACCTGCCCCGCCGACTCCTCGCCGGTGACGTAGAGCGCCCGGCCCGCGGTGGCCGCCCATTGGTAGGCGACCTCCAGCAGGAGGGTCGATTTGCCGACACCGGGCTCGCCCGCGAGCAGGATGACCGCGCCCGGCACGAACCCGCCGCCGAGCACCCGGTCCAGCTCGGAGACGCCGGTGGGCTTCGCGCGCGCCGTCTCGACGTCGACCTCGCCGATCGGGCGTGCCGGCGCGCTGGGCGCTCCCGCCGCGACCCTGGCTATCGCGGGGCGGGCGTCACCGCGTTCCTCGATGGTCCCCCAGGCCTGACATTCCGGGCAGCGCCCGACCCACTTCGGCGCCTCGTATCCGCATTCACCGCAGCGGTAGGTACTGCCTTTCTTGACCACCCCGCGAGGCTAGCGGCCACCACCGACAAACCCCGGCAACGACGGGCTGAAGGGGACTTTCCCCGCATGTGACGCAGCGAAGGGGCCCTTCACCGCATGACATGCGGTGAAGGGCCCCTTCGGCTCGGCTTATTCGGCTGCGGAGGCTTAGTGCCCGCCGCCCTTGGCTTCCTTCTCCGGCGCGGGCGCCCGGCTGCCCGGGTGCGACGGCGCCGCGACCGGCAGGTCGACCGTGATCGAGCCGGAGTTCTTGAAGACGAAGGTGACCTTGATGGTCTGGCCCGCCCACACCGGCTGCTTCAGCCCCTGCAGCTCGATGGTGGCCTTGCCCACCTGGTCCGGCGCGTTGGTCGTCTCCGGGCCCGCGGACGGCGTGACCGTCCCGGCGGAGCTCGACGGGGCACCGGAAGACGACGGGGCACCCGACGACGACGGCGCGCCCGAGGACGAAGCCGGCGCGGAGGACGAAGCGCTCGTCGGGGCGACCTCCTTGGTCGACTCGACCGAGTCGGACGGGCCGATCACGAGCGCGTGGGTCGCGGCGATGACCTTGGACCCGGCGATCTTGGCGTCCCCGGTGGCGGCTTCGGAGGAGACGGAGACGAGCTCGTCGTCCAGCTTGCCCTGGTTCACGATGGTCAGCGTCAGCGGCGCGGCGGAACCGGCCGGGTACGCCTGCCCCTCGGTCGGGAACTGGAGCGCGGCGTTCCGCAGCACCAGGTCCTTCGCCTGCGCGTACGTCCCGTTGACCGCGGGCTGCTGCGAGTCGGTCTGGGTGATCTGACCAGCACCGCAGCCGGCGAGCACGAGCGCGGCGCCGAGCGCCAGCACACCTGCGCCGAACACGCGACGATTCTGCAGCCTCACGTCGGAGTCCTTCCATCTCACGGCCTCTTCACCGCGAAGACTAGCCGGGCGCCTTAGCGGGCGGAGAACCCGGTGCGTGTTGACACCCCACCAATGCGGTGACGTGCCCAAGATCAACCGTCCACAAAGGATTTGGAAATCGTTCGCTTCTCACCAGCGTGAGCATGGGCGAATTGGGTTTGTCAACCCCCGGGCGGAGCACCGTCAGGCCGCTGACCTGCGACGACGATCGCGGGCCGCTAGGTGGGGCTCGTCGGCACGTGCTAAGATGAATTCAGCGAAAGGGGCAGAGGACACATGGTTTTCAAGGTCGGAGAGACCGTCGTCTACCCGCACCACGGTGCCGCACTCATCGAAGCCATCGAGACCCGCGTGATCAAGGGCGAGGAGAAGAAGTACCTCGTCCTCAAAGTCGCGCAAGGGGATCTTACGGTTCGCGTGCCCGCTGACAACGCCGAGATCGTCGGTGTTCGTGATGTCGTCGGGCAAGAAGGACTGGACAAGGTTTTCGACGTTCTGCGTGCTCCGCACACCGAAGAGCCCACCAACTGGTCTCGTCGGTACAAGGCCAACCTCGAGAAGCTCGCCTCCGGCGATGTGAACAAGGTGGCCGAAGTGGTGCGCGACCTCTGGCGGCGAGAGAAGGACCGAGGACTTTCAGCCGGCGAGAAGCGCATGCTGGCGAAGGCGCGGCAAATTCTGGTCAGCGAGCTGGCGCTCGCGGAGGGCACCGACGAGGACAAGGCTGAAGTCCTCCTCGACGAAGTTCTGGAAACCGCGGCAGTCTGAACCGGCGGGTGTCCCACGCCAGGTGAGGCTGCGGGGGATACCTCTACGATCGCGCACATATGAGCACCGTCCATATGAGCACAATCGTGTTCGTCACTGTCGTTCGACACCATGCCTCCGACGCGGAGCTCGCTCTCGCGCCGGTCAATGGTGAAGCGCTACTCACGCACACTGTGCGGGGGCTGCTCGCTCTGCCGGATCTCGATCTGGTGGTCGTAGCGGCCCCCGAGCGGTGTGCTGATTTGTTTTCGGCCGCTTTGAGCGGCTTCGAAGAGCGTTGCCGGATAGTACCCGGCGCGTCACTCGCGCATGCTTTCGACACCGTCGAAAAGGAGATCACCGGGAATCCGGTCTTCCTCGTGCACGACGCCTTGCGCGCCTTCACCCCCGCGGACACGATCCGTGCCGTCGCGGACGCGGTCCGTGCGGGCTCGCCTTTCGTGGTTCCCGTGCTGCCGATGGCGGACACCGTGAAGGTGACCGACGCGGCGAAGGTGATCACAGGCACGGAAGACCGCGCATACCTGCGCACGGCCCAAACCCCGCTCGGCTTCACTCGTGAGACTTTTCTCTCGTATGCCGCCGAGCCTTCTCTCGACGGCGCGCACACCGTCGCCGGACATCCCGACGCGATGCGCGTCACCAACGCGTTCGAACTGAAACTGGCCGAGGCGATCGCGGTGGCCGGGAAAGAGGAAGTGCTGTGAGGATCGGCAACGGCGTCGACGTCCACCCCGTCGAGGCGGGCCGCGAATGCTGGATCGCCGGTCTGCTCTGGCCCGGCGTCGACGGCTGCGCGGGCCATTCGGACGGCGACGTCGCGGCGCACGCGTTGTGCGACGCGCTCCTGTCCGCGGCCGGGCTCGGTGATCTCGGCGCGGTGTTCGGCACCGGCGACCCCCGATGGGCGGGCAAACACGGCGTCGAATTCCTCGCGGAGGCGCGGCGCCTGGTCGAGGCGGGCGGCTGGACCGTCGGGAACGCGACCGTCCAGATCGTGGGCAACGCGCCGCGCGTCGGGAAGCGCCGCGAGGAGGCCCAGAAGGTGTTGAGCGAGGCCGTCGGCGGGCCGGTGAGCGTCTCCGGGACGACGACCGACGGGCTCGGCCTGACCGGACGCGGCGAGGGCATCGCGGCGTTCGCGACGGCGTTGCTCCTGCCTTCGCAGGAATAGCCGCCGCCGGGAGCCGGTTCGGGCTGTCATGGCAGTCACACTTCCCGAACCGGTCCGCGAACTGGTGGACGGCAAGAACTTCGCGACCGTGGCCACGCTGGACGCCGACGGCGGCCCGCAGACCTCGGTCATCTGGGTGGGCCTCGACGACGGCGATCTGGTCTTCAGCGCCACCGAAGACCGGCTGAAAGTGCGGAACCTGCGGCGCGATCCGCGCGCGAGCGTGTCGATCACCGACGCGGAGAATCCGTACCGGCACACGCAACTGCGCGGCACGGTCACGATCACCCCCGATCCCGGGAAGACGTTGCCGAAGACGCTCAGCCACAAGTACCTCGGCCAGGACCCGCCGCCGGAGGGCGACGACGTCCAGCGGGTGATCGTCCGCCTGCGGGTCGAGCGGATCGCCGGGAACGTCCGGTGATTAGGCTTCCGGCATGGGTGTGACCTTCAACGACGCGACCAAGAAACTCCTCGACGGCAACAACTTCCCGGTGCTCGCGACCATCAACGCCGACGGCTCCGCGCAGACGTCCGTGCTGTGGGCGAAGCGGGACGGCGACACGGTGATCTTCGCGACCGTCCGCGGCCGTCTCAAGGAGCGGAACATGGCCAGGGACCCGCGGGTGTCCGTCTCGGTCTTCGACCAGGAGAACCCGTACGACTACGTCGAGATCCGCGGGACCGTGGAGATGACCGACGAGGGCGGACGCGAGCTGATCAACGAGCTCTCGCACAAGTACCTCGGCAAGGACTACCCGGAGGAGCCGGCGGACGTCGTCCGCGTGCTGGTCCGGATCACGCCCACCAAGATCACCGGCAACGCCGCCTGACACACGCCATGAAAGGCCCCTTCCTTGCGAAATTCGCCATGAAGGGGCCTTTCATCTCACACGCGAGGGGCGGCGAGGACCCCACGATCGTGGCTAATGTGGGGCTCGTGACCTTTCGCGCTGTGTTGTTCGACTTCTCCGGCACGGTCTTCCGGCTCGAACAGGACGAGACCTGGCTCGCCGACCTCACCGACCACGAAGGCGAGAGCCTCGACATCGAGGCCCAGACCGAGCTGATGCGCCGGATGACCGCGCCGGTCGGCCAGGTCGTCGATCTCGACGAGGAGCACCTGCACGCCTGGAACCACCGCGACCGCGACCCGGTGCTGCACCGGAAGGTGTACCTCGAGGTCCTCAAGCAGTCCGGGGTGCCGCACGCCGACCAGGCGGTCGCGCTCTACACCCGGCTGATCGATCCCACCCAGTGGACGCCGTACCCGGACACCGAAGCCGTCCTCAAGGGCGTCTCCGGCAAGGGCGTGAAGCTCGGCGTGCTGAGCAACATCGCCTTCGACATCCGGCCCGCCTTCGGACGCCGGGGCTGGGACGCCTACGTCGACGAGTTCATCCTGTCGTTCGAGGTCGGAGCGGTGAAGCCGGAGCCGGAGATCTTCCGCGCGGCCGTCGAGCGGCTCGGGGTCGACCCGGCGGAAACGCTCATGGTCGGCGACAGCGAGGAGGCCGACGGCGCCGCACGCGCGATCGGCTGCGCGTTCGCGCTGGTAGAGCCGCTGCCGACGACCGAGCGGCCGGACGCCCTGCTCAGCGTCATGCGTGCCCATAACGTGCTGTAATACGGTCACTGCGACACCGCTCACGCCGACCCCGTACCCTTTTAGGGTGGCACTACACCTCTATGACACGGCGACCCGGAGCGTGCGGGAATTCCATCCCGCCCGTAGCGGAACGGCGTCCATGTACGTGTGTGGTGCCACCGTGCAGGGTGTTCCCCATATCGGCCACGTCCGCGGCGCGCTGAACTACGACGTCCTGCGCCGCTGGCTCGTCCACAGTGGACTCGACGTGCTGATGGTCCGCAACGTCACCGACATCGACGACAAGATCCTCACCAAGGCCGCCGCGGCGGATCGTCCCTGGTGGGAGTGGGCGGCCACGCACGAGCGCGCCTTCGAGTCGGCGTACGAAGCCCTCGGCTGCCTGCCGCCCTCGATCGCCCCTCGGGCGACAGGGCATGTCACGCAGATGGTCGAGCTGATGCAACGGCTGATCGACGGCGGGCACGCGTACGCCTCGGGCGGCGACGTGTACTTCTCGGTCAAGGCGTTCGACGGCTACGGCGATCTCTCCGGCCAGAAGCTCGACGAGGTCCAGCAGGGCGAGAGCCTCGGCGAGGGCAAGCGCGACGCGCGCGACTTCACGCTGTGGAAGGCCGCGAAGCCGGGCGAGCCGTCATGGCCGACGCCGTGGGGTCCCGGCCGTCCCGGCTGGCACCTCGAATGCTCGGCGATGGCGACCACGTACCTCGGCGCCGAGTTCGACATCCACGGCGGCGGCGTCGACCTGGTGTTCCCGCACCACGAGAACGAGCGCGCCCAGTCGAACGCGGCGGGTGACCCGTTCGCGCGGTTCTGGCTGCACAACGCCTGGGTGACCCTGTCCGGCGAGAAGATGTCGAAGTCGCTGGGCAACACGGTCTCGATCCCGGAGATGCTCAAGAACTACCGGGCGCCCGAACTCCGGTACTACCTGGTCCAGCCGCACTACCGGTCGACGATCGAGTACTCCGACGGAGCGCTCGCCGAAGCCGCGCAGGGCTACCGGCGGATCGAGCAGTTCCTTCGCCGCACGGCGGGCATCGCCGGCGCGGTCCACCTCGGCGAGATCCCGGACGGGTTCGCCGCCGCGCTCGACGACGACCTGGCCACTCCGCAGGCCTTCGCAGTGCTGCACAACACCGTCCGCGACGGTAACGCCGCCCTCGACGCGGCCGACAATTCCAAGGCACTCGAAATCGCCGCCTCCGTGCGCGCGATGACCGACGTGCTCGGCCTCGACCCGCTCTCCGCGCGCTGGTCCGAGGCGGGCGGCAATGAGACGCCCACCCGGCAGGCGCTGTCCGAACTCGTGGAAGGGCTGCTCACCGAACGGCAGCAGGCCCGCGCCGAGAAGGACTTCGCCCGTGCGGACGCCGCGCGTGACCGCCTCCAGCAGGCGGGCATCGTGGTGGAGGACACCCCGAACGGTCCACAGTGGACCGTCAAGGACGTCTGACACTTACTCGGTTTCTAGCTCAAGGATTCTCACTGATGGCAGGCAACTCCCGGCGCCAGGGCGCTATTCGCAAGCCCGGCACGAAGAAGGGTCAGGTCGTCGGCTCCGGCGGCCAGCGCCGGAAGGGCCTCGAAGGCAAGGGCCCGACGCCCAAGGCCGAGGACCGGCCCGGCCACAAGGCGTATCGCATGTCGAACGCGCGTGACCGCAAGGAACAGGCGCGGCAGAAGAAGGCGGACAAGCCGGAGCTGATCGCCGGGCGCAACCCGGTGGTCGAGGCGCTGCGCGCCGACGTGCCCGCCACCGCGCTGTACGTCGCGATCAACATCGAGATCGACGACCGCGTGAACGAGGCCGTCCGGCTCGCCGGTGACAAGGGCATCTCGATCCTGGAGATCCCGCGCGAGGAACTGGACCGCAAAACCAACCGGGCCATGCACCAGGGCCTCGGCCTGCAGGTCCCGCCGTTCGTCTACGCCGACCCGCGCGACCTGATGGCCGTGGCGAAGGACTCGGGGCAGACCCCGCTGTTCGTCGCGCTCGACGGCGTCACGGACCCGCGCAACCTCGGCGCCGTGATCCGCTCGGCCGCCGCGTTCGGCGCTCAGGGTGTCCTCCTGCCGGAGCGGCGTAGCGCGGGCATGACCGCGGTCGCGTGGCGGACCTCCGCCGGCACCGCGGCCAAGCTGCCGATCGCCGTCGCGACCAACCTGACCCGTCAGCTGAAGGCGTGGAAGGACGACGGCCTGATGGTCGTCGGCCTCGACGCGGACGGCTCGGTGGACATCGACGAACTCGACCTCGCGGCGGATCCGCTGGTCATCGTGCTCGGCTCGGAGGGCCGCGGCCTCTCCAGGCTGGTGCGCGAGACCTGCGACGCGACCGTGTCGATCCCGATGGCGGCGGGCGTCGAGTCGCTCAACGCGTCGGTCGCGGCCGGAGTGCTGCTGGCCGAGGTGGCGCGCCGTCGTCGTATCGCGGGACGTGTCTGACCCCGCACTTCGTCACACGGTGCGGGGTGCAGTGTCCCTTGGTGAACCCGCGTCCGCGATCGACGTCGGCAGGGCGGGTTCACGGCTGTGGTCACTTTTCCGGGGCATCTCAGCTCCGCCACCAGGCGCGCAGGCTAAGGTCACCAGCGGATAAAGCGTAACCGCCCTGGGGGACCCCGCACCGATGTCGTTCATTTCACCGCTGTTCCTGTGGTACTTCATGCCGGCGGTCCTGCTCGCCGTGCTGGTGTGCCCGCGCGGCTGGCGGAACGGCATCGTCGCGGTCGGCAGCCTGATCTTCTACGCCACCGGCGCCGGGCCGTACACGCTGGTGCTGCTCGGCTGCATGGTGGTCAACTTCCTGGCCGGGCCCGCGCTGGAGCCGAACGCGTGGGACCTGCAGAACAAGCGGCGCAAGCGGCTGCTGCTCGGGGTCATCGGCCTCAACGTCGGCATGCTGCTGATCTGGAAGTACGCGGGGTTCGCGACACAGCAGATCGCGGCCGTGACGCACTGGTTCGGCGGCGATTTCCCGGTGGCCGACCTGGTGATCCCGATCGGCATCTCGTTCTACACGTTCCACCACATCTCCTACGTGGTGGACATCTACCGCGGTGAACGCCGCGCGCTGCGCGACCCGGTGTCGTTCACCGCGTACATCGCGATGTTCCCGCAGCTGGTGGCCGGGCCGATCGTGCGGTTCCGGGAGATCGCCGACCAGCTGCCGCAGCAGCGGTCCCACCGCCTCGACGACATCGCCGCCGGTTTCCCGCGGTTCGCGCTCGGGCTGTGCAAGAAGACGATCATCGCGGACTCGCTCAGCCCGATGGTGGACGCCTGCTTCAACACGCCACCGGACCAGATGACCTTCGCCATCGCCTGGCTCGGCGCGATCGGGTACACGCTTCAGCTGTTCTTCGACTTCTCCGGATACTCCGACATGGCGATCGGGCTCGGCCGCATGCTCGGCTTCCGGCTCCCGGAGAACTTCGCGAGACCGTATTCGTCGGTGACCATCACCGAATTCTGGCGACGCTGGCACATGTCGCTGTCGCGCTGGTTCCGCGACTACGTCTACATCCCGCTGGGCGGCAACCGCGCCGGCGCCGGGAAGACGTACCGGAACCTGTGCATCGTGTTCGTGCTGACCGGGTTCTGGCACGGCGCGCAGTGGACGTTCCTGATCTGGGGCATCTACCACGGCGCGCTCCTGATCGTGGAGCGCGCTTTCGGCTACGACGTCACCCCCAAATCGCAGGCCGCCCGCATCGGCCGCCGCGCGCTGACGCTGGTGCTCGTGATCTTCGGCTGGGTGTTGTTCCGCGCCAAGGACCTGCCGTCCGCGCTCGGCATGATCGGGCACATGGTGCTGCCGGACTTCACGGGCCTCACCGACCTCGTCGAGAGCGCGGTGACCAACCAGCGGCTGGTCATCCTGCTGTGCGCGCTGGCGATCGTGTTCCTGCCCGCGCATCCGGTGACCGGGCCGCTACTGGAATCCTCACGGAGCCGCTCGGCGACGGCGCTGCGGATCGGCGTGATGACCGTCGGGCTGGTGTACGCGGCCATCCTGATCGCGACCGGGACGTTCAGCCCGTTCCTCTACTACCAGTTCTGAGGGAGCCCGAGTATGACCGACCTGGCCGCACAGCCCGGCGTGATCGCCTACGTCGACAACCACGACGGCCCGCGGCGGCTGCTCACCATCGACATTCCGCTCGTCCGCCATGCCCAGATCTTCGCGCCTCTCGCGAGCATCGACGGCAGGCAGTACGTGGTCTCGTGGGGCGCCGTCATGTTCGAAATCCCCGCTGACCGGAATGTGCATGTCAGCGTGCATCTGCATACCAACTACACGGGCCGCGCGGGAGACACGTCGACCCAGTTCGCGTCGATCGTCCTCGCGCCCCACGCGGCACCGGTCCGGCTGGCCGCTCAGTTTCCGACCAACGGGGAGGGTTCGCTGCTGCCGGTCGGTTAGCTTGGCCGCATGACCGACGACTGGAAGCGGGATCGCATCGGTTCGGCGCTGCGCGGGGAGAACCCGACGGTGCTGCGGCGGCTGGACGCGGGCTTCGCGGTGATCGGCGATACGCAGTTCCTGCCGGGCTACTGTGTTCTGCTGACCGATTCTCCCGGTGTCGGCAGGCTGACCGACCTACCGCGGCCGCGGCGGCTGGAGTTCCTGGCGGACATGGAGTGCTGACCGCGGAGATCGACAGGCTGCGAGCCTGAAGCGCCCTCACCGCCGAAACCGGCGGCGAGGGCGCTTTCTCAGACGAGATCGACCAGCAGTTCGGCGAAGATCTCAGGCCGGCTGAAGTAGCCGACGTGCGACGAGGCCAGCGTGCGCACCTCGAACGGGTTGTGCGGAGTCAGCTCATCGGCCTTGCGGATCATGTAATCCTGCACCGCCGGAGTGATGCTGAGGTCCTCGGCGAGCCGGACGTAGGTGTGCGGGACGCGCCCCCACCCGTCCGCCTGAACCAAGGCGCCGGGCTCGAGTACCGCGTAGCTCTCGTCCGGATCCAGAGAATCCAGCAACAGCCGGAACTGGTGGTCGGTGGCGTCGGCCATGATGGCGGCCTTCAACTCGGCGAACAGGGCCGGGTCGCCGTGGGCGCCGCGCCAGTTCAGCCGGGCCACGCCGGGTTCATCCACCTCCGGCACGGTGATCCGCGCCGCCAGCGCGTCCAGCAGGTTGTCATCGACCACGTCCCACGGTTCGGTGAGCATGGCCGGGTCGCTGAGACAGAGGGCGGAGAGGTAAACGACGCGGCCGAGCAGTTCCGGCACGGCGTTGGCGACGGCGCTGATCGTCAGCCCGCCGAGGCTGTTGCCGACCAAGACGACCGGCGCTCGGCCGTCGAGCCGTCGCAGGGTGTCCACGACGTGCCGCACGTTGTCCTGCAGCGTGACTCCACGCAGCGGGGAGGGAGCGGAGGCCAGTGCCGTGAGGTCCTGGGGTTGGCGGTAGTAGGCGGCCGGGCTGTCCGCCCGGTCGCCGTGGCCGGGCAGGTCGACGGCGTGCGAACGGTAGCCGAGCAGCGCCAGTTCGTTCTGCAACGGGCCCCACGCCCGTGCATTACTGGAGCCGCCGTGAACGAAGACGAAAATGGGGCGCGAAAGTGCGCGCATGGTGAAAGATCCTTGTCATCCCTTGGCGAACGGTGGACGTGTGGACCTCGACGCCGACGAGGGCGGCACCAGGTCAGCGCGTCGACCGGGTGCGAACGGCCTGCCAAGTGTGGATGACGGAACTCATGATGATCACCTTAGCCGGGGGTGATGCGGGGCGCCTCCGATTTACCGGAGCTCGACAGGCTGCGGGCCGCGTCGAGCAGCAACAGGGAGAACTCCTTGCCCCGCACCATCGGCAGATAGTGCCCGGCTTTCGGAACGGTGATGAGGCGCCCGTCGGCGCAGGCGTCGAGAAAGCGGCGTTCATGGCGGCGGAAGTGATCGTGTGACCCGTTGACGAGCCAGGTGGGGCCCGGATAGGTCGCGAGTTCCGCGAGCACGTCGAAGTCCGCGAAGGCCTCGGCGACGTCCGGGATGACCTCGGTCGCGATGCCGCCGCCGATCACCGCTTCGGCGAGTTTCGGTGGCAGGACACTTCGGAACTGCCATCGGCTCAGCCGTTCGCCCTGGTCCGGCAGCCGCATGAGCAAGCGGTGCGCCACGCGGAACGGTGTCTCCAGCGTTCTGCCGGGCAGGTAAGTCGAATCCGCGAGGACGAGGCCTGCCACGCGCTCCGGATACCGCGCGGCCGCGGCGATGGCGACGTAACCACCGAGGGAATGCCCGACGACCAAAGCGGGCTCTTCGATGGCATCGGCGATCGCGTCCGCCGCGGCGGCCATGCTGAACCGCTCGCCCCGACGGGTGCCGTGTCCCGGCAGGTCGACCGCTGTCGCGGGATGCGCCGAGCGTTCCAGTTGGCCGGTCCAGGCGGCACCGCTGAGCCGGATGCCGTGGACGAAGACGAGGGGGACCATGGACTACCTCCTAAATGCAACGCACCGTTGCGTTGCAAAGTACGCGTCCTCACGGCGAAACGCAACGGTGCGTTGTATTGTTCTCCGGTGAGCACCCGGAACGGCCCTCGCAAGGCCGAGGCGATCTTCGCCGCCACCCTCGAACTTCTGGCCGAGCACGGCTACGACAAGCTCGCCGTCGAGGCCGTCGCCGCCCGGTCCGGCGTCAACAAGACGACGTTGTACCGATGGTGGCCGTCGAAGGACGCGCTCCTGGCCGCCGCGCTACGCGATTCCGGCCTGTTCGCCGTCGACGTCCCCGACACCGGGAGCCTGCGCGGCGATCTTCTCGCCGTGGCAACGCAGATCCACCGGCTGCTGACCTCGGAACGCACCGCGCCGGTCGTCACGGCGGCCCTGACCGCGGGCCCCCGGCGCCCCGAACTCGGTGACGTGTCACGGAGTTTCTTCGCCGACCGCATGGCACGCGAAGAGCCGATCTTCGCCCGGGCCACCGCGAGAGGCGAACTGCGCGCGGGTGCCGATCCGGTTCTGGTGATGGATCTGCTCGCGGGAGCGATCTGGTTCCGGCTGCTGCTGCGCGGCGGCGAAGCCGGTCCGAAATTTCTCGAAGAGGTTGTCGACACAGTACTGGGTGGTGCCGCGTGAAAATCACGCTGAAGATCGAATCCGAGCGGCTCGAAGAGTATCTCGCCGCCGACGCGGTGATCGATCACGATCACCCGCTGATCCGCGAAACAGCTGACCGGCTGTCACCGACCGGCGGCACCGAAGTCGACGTGATTCGTTCGATGTTTCACTTCGTGCGCGACGAGATCGCCCATACGGTGGACGCCGCCGATTCACGGGTCACTCTTATGGCCTCCGAAGTTCTGCGCGAGGGAGTGGGACTCTGCTACGCGAAGGCCCATCTGCTGGCTGCTTTGCTTCGCAGCCAAGGCATCCCGGCAGGGTTCTGTTATCAGCGGATCGGCGTCCTGCACGGGCTCAACGGCGTGTACCTCGCCGGTCTCGACCGGTGGATCCGGCTCGACCCGAGGGGCAACAAAAACGGCGCGGACGCTCAGTTTCCTTTCATACGAGCGAGTTGCCCCGAAGACGAGCGGCTCGCGTGGACGCTCGACCCGAGCAAGGGGGAGATCGACTTCCCCACGGTGTACGCCGCGCCGTCTTCGGCGGTCGTCGAAACCTTGTCGTCGGCGAAGCCCGGACCCGCGTGGTACGAAGGAATCCTTCCGCACGCTCCGTGAGTGGTTTTTCCGCGATCCGGGGAAACCTCCGATGCGAAACCGGCATCGCCGTGCGTCACATTCGTTGTTGGTGGCTTTCCCCCGAATTTCTTATTTCGACATTGTCACGATGCGCGTAGAGTAACTCCCCGCACTCGAACAGATACGCATTGCGTTCGTCCGTCCGAGTGCCGATCAAGGAGGTGACCTTCGTGCCCGCGGAAGCCGATCGGCTCCGCCGTACCCCGTTGCAAGAGATCTTCTGGACCAGGACGAGTCTGCTGCTCACCGTACTGGTCGTCGTCGCGGGCTTCAGCCTGTGGATCTCCAGCATGATGGATCCCGGCGCCGGCAAGACGCTGCTCACTTCACTGGGCACCGGCACCCTGATCTCCGCGGTGGTCGGCTTCGGCCAGACCCTGATCACCGCCACCGCGTCACAGCGCGCGATGGTGACCCCGGTGATCGAGGAAAGCCGCCGGGCGCTGGAAGCGCTCAGCGCCGAATACCGTTCGCTCAACAAGGAATTCTTCCCCACCCACGTCTTCGAGGCGACCACCGATCCGGATCCGTTGTTCAACCGGGTCATGACCGAAGACCTCGACGTGACCAGGCACTACTTCTTCCGCGGGTTCTCCGGTAGGCACGCCGCCGCCCGATTGCTGTTGTCCCGCACCGAAAGGGAGCTTCGCGTGGTCATCGCCGACCCACGCGACGAGGGCGCGATCAGCGGCAGGGCGCGCTATCTCCTGCGCAGCGAAGAAGCGGGAATGGACTACGAGACGATCCAGAAGCGGCTCAACGACGAGATCAGCATCGGTCTCGTCGGGTTGTTCCTGGCGCGCAGCCGGTGTTCGCTGGTGGACATCACCGTCGTCGCCGATCCGCCACTGGACCGGCTCGAAGTGTTCGACGAGAGCGTCTGGGTGACCTTGTACAGCGACATCCGCGGCGCGACCACGTTGTATCCGCGCACGCTGCGGTTCAGCGAAGGTTCGTTCCTGTACAACAAGGAACGCTCCGAGTTCCTGCGCGTGTCCCAGTCCCGTTCCGGACGGCACTTCCGCATCTCGACCACGACGACGAGGGCGGATTTCCTCGCCCTGTACGAAAAGATCACCGGCTCTCCCCTGTCCGAAGAGAACTTCCTAGAACTGGAAGGGAAATTCCACTCCTTCCGGAAGGAGTTCACCACACTCGCCGAGTTGAACCCCTGACCTCTCGGCGTCGCACGGCACTAGATTTGAGGAGCTGAAGTTGCTCACTCGCTTGTCCCCCCTCACCCAGCTCTCCACGCTGCTCCGGACCACGGACCTACCGCTGACGCAGCACTGGCAGATCGTCGACGGGATCTTCCGCGACTGGACGTCGAGACCAGCGCTGCGCGACGACCTCCGGCGGCATTTGGATTCGCTGAGCCCGGACGAGGCGAGCGCGGTCCTCGAGCGGTCCCGGGAGACCACCACCCATTTCGCCTGGTGCCTGCTCGATTGCCCGACGGACCCGTTTTCGATCTGGCTTCACGAGTACAAGGCGCCGTCGGACTGGCGTGAGGGGTACGCCGATTCGATCCACAACCACAGGTATCACTTCTGCACCACGATCCTCCGTGGCAACTACGTCCACGAGCGCTATTCGACCCTGCGAGATCAACTTTCCGGATTGATCACATCGGTTCGATTACGACGGAGCACGCTGTGCCAGACGGGTTCGGCGGGCGTCATGTACGCGGACGAGTTCCATCGGATTCCCGAAGCCACCGAAGGGACCATGACATTTCTGGTGAAGTCACGTCCCGTAAGCGAATTCAGTCTTTCCTATGACCCGAAGACCGGGATCGGACATCGTCACGTTCCGGTCGAGGTCCGATTGGGGGACCTGGCAAGCCGCATCTAACTACACACTGCCGTCGAACGCGCATACCATTACTCCACCCGTCTGTAAACGGGATCGGAGAGGTGTATGCGCGCGCGAAAGAGCACGATTCCTTCCCAGACCATCGAAGCCGTCGATCACCATGTCCGGCGACTGTGCTGGCGTTATGCGGACAAACTGCAGTTCCACGGCTGGCACCACGTGAGTTTCGTCCGGGCCAAGGCCGCGGGGTTCGCCGACCACAACGGCGCGGATCGCGCCGTCGTCGAGGTGGCGGCGCTGGTGCACGATGTGAACTACATCGTGCACCGGAACTCCCCCGCGGCCGCCGGACGAGACCTCCGGATGGACATCCTGCGGGAATGCGGTGTCGAGGAGACCGTGGCCCGGTGGATCGACGACATCATCGACGAAGCCGAGATGGCCACCAGAGGCCGGCACATCTCGCTCGAGGCTCAAGCACTGAGCGACGCCGACACGCTGTTCAAGGCGCTGCCGGTGACGCCCGTCGTCCTCGCCCACCGTTATCTGCGGGAGAACGGGTTGAGCCTCCGCGAGCTGGCGCACAAGATCGTCGGCGAACAATGCGACGTCCACGACAGCGGTTACTACTTCTACAACCCCAAGGCGGCGGAGAACTACTCCCGCTGGGCACTGGCGAATCTTCAGTTGTGGCAGTGCATCAAGGAAGCCGTCGACGATCCGACGGTCGTCGAGCTGCTCGACGCGGTGCACGCCGTGGACGCCACGGACTTCGAGGCCGAGCCCGCCGCTTCCTAGTGTCGTCAGCGCTGGCCGTAGCCGCGGAGTTTCTCCACGACGTGCTCGATTTCGGCGGGCGGGAGCAGGTTCGGCGTTCCCGCCGCCCGGGCCGTCAGCCACACCTGGCAGACCCACTCCAGCTGCTGCGCCCGGCTGTACGCGGAGGCGAGGCTGTCGCCGAAGGTGATGGTGCCGTGGTTCGCCAGCAGGCAGCCGCGGCGGCCCTCCAGGGCTTCCAGCATCACTTTGGCGAGCTCTTCGGTGCCGTACGTCGCGTAGGCCGCGACGCGGGCTGTCGGGCCGATCGCGGCGAGCATGTAGTGGATCGGCGGGACCTCGGTGACCAGGGTGGAGACCGCCGTGGCGTGCACGGAATGCGTGTGCACCACGGCGGAGACCGGTTTGCCGTCGGGATCCACCGCCTGCCGGTACACGGTGAGGTGCATCGGGAGTTCGCTCGTCGGCTTGAGCGAGCCTTCGACGGTTTCCCCGTCGAGGCCGACGACCGGGACGTCCTCCGGCCGCAGCGCGGCGTAGTCGACTCCTGTCGGGGTCACCGCGATCAGGTCGCCCTGCCGCGCGGACACGTTGCCGGAGGTGCCGACCACGAGCCCGTCGGCGGTCATCCGCCGGGCGAATTCGCAGACCGCCAAGCGTTCTTTGGCCAGGATCACCGTCACAACCTCCAGAGTCCGCGGGCCGCGGCCAGTGAGGCCTGATAATCGGCGTAGCCCTGCTCGTAGAACTCTACGTTCCCGGGCCGGACCTCGACGACACGTGCGCTTTCCGCCCAGAGCTCCCGGTCGACGGGTTCGCCGAGGGCGTCCGCCGCGACGATCACCGCTCCCCGCGCACCGACCCCGGGATCGCCGGGGATCACGATGGGCCGGCCGAGAACGTCAGCGAAGATGCGGGTCCATTCGAGCGAGCGGACCCCGCCCCCGCAGGCGTACAACGTGCCGGTGAGCCCGGCGGCGTCGAAGCAATGCCTTGCCGCGTAAGCGATCGACTCGCACAGCGCCCGGACGATGTCGCCGCGTTCGCTCTCCAGGCTCAGCCCGGAGAACTGCGCCCTCGCCGAAGCGTCGACGAACGGCGCTCGCTCACCCGACGCGGAGAGGAACGGCAGCGCGCGTACACCGCCCGCGCCCGGCATGCTCGCGTCGAGCAGCGGGCCGATCTCCTCGACCGCGATGCCGAACAGGCGGCACACCCAGTCGATGCCGGCGGTGCCGACCATCGCGGGCATCGCCCGCAGGAACTCACCTTCTTCCGGCGTGCAAAGGAACATGCCCGCCGGCTCGCCGTCCGGATCGAACTCCGCCGAGTCCGTCAGGACCTGGCACGCGAGGGTGGTTCCCGCCGTGAGGATGCCGTCGCCCGGGCGTCGCACACCGGCGCCGATGGCACTCGCGGGCAGGTCGAACGGCCCCGCGGTGACCGGCAGCCCGACGGGAAGGCCGAGCAGCGCGGCTCCGCGCTCGTCCAGGCGGAAGACGGTCTTCGGCGCCGCGGGCTCCACGAACAGGCTCCGGCGATGGGAGAGCCCGACGGCCGCGATGGCGTCTTCGTCGTAGCGGCGGGTTGCCGGATCGAGGAACGGCAGCGAAGCATCCGACGCGTCGACGGTGATCTCGCCGGTCAGCCGCTGAAGTACCGCGTCGACGCAGTAGCCCGCCACCGCCGCCCTGTCCAGCGACTCCGGTTCATGAGTGTCCAAAAAGGAGATAATCGCCGCGGCGCAGCCCGGGAACATTCCCGACGCGGTGCGGCGGAACACTTCCCTGGTCACCCCGCCGGCCTGCCATTTGGCGAGCAGGGAGTTCGCCCGGCCGTCGAGCCAGGAGATCGCCGGGCGCACGGCTTCGCCGCTCTCGTCGCGCAGCCACAGCCCGTCGCCCTGCCCGGTGAGGGCCAACGCGGTGACCGGACCGTCGAGACCGGCGGCGACCTCGCGCACCACCGTCGCCACGGTGCCGAGCACCTGGTCGAGATCCTGTTCGACCAGCCCGCCCGGCAGGTGGTGCACCTCGGACGTGGTGCACGCGCTCGCCACGGACATCCCGGTCTTGTCGAAGACGACCGCCTTCGTCAGTGACGTGCCGATGTCGACGCCGATGATCATGGCCGCAGGACCTCGGGGTTCGCCAGATTCGCGAGTGCCTCCCCGCGGACGTACCGGCCGACCTCGGCGGCGACGATGTGCGCCGCCCGCTCCGCAGTCTGCCTGCTGGCTCCGGCGAGATGCGGGGTCGCGATCACGTTCGGCGCGTCCCGCAGAGCCCAGTCCGCGGGCGGAGGCTCGACGTCGTACACGTCGAGAGCGAGCGCGCCGAGCCGTCCCGAACGCAGGGCTTCCGGCAGCGGGGAGTAGTCCAGCAGGCCGCCCCGCGCCGTGTTGACCAGTACCGCACCCTTCGGCAGCAGCGCGAGTTTGGCGGCGTCGATCAGGTGCCGGGTCTCCTCGGTGAGCCGGGCGTGCAGGCTCACCACGAAACTGCGGCGCAGCAGATCATCCAGCTCGACGAGCTCCGCGCCGTCGGCGGCGATCTTGGCCGGGTCGGCGAACGGGTCCGAGACCAGTACCTTCGCGCCGAACGCCACGAGCACCTTGGCCACCCGCGCGCCGATCGCGCCGTATCCGACCAGGCCGACGGTGGTCCCGTCGAGTTCGAGACCGGTCTGGTCGTAGGCGTAGTAGTCACCGCGCCAGGTGCCGCCCAGCAGTTCGGCCGAGGACGTCGAGATCCGGCGCATCGCGGCCAGGATCATCCCCACCGCGAATTCGGCGGCGGCGCCGGCGTTCCGGCCGGGCGCGTACGTCACCGCGACACCCGCCTCGGTGGCCGCCGCGAGGTCCACGTTGACCGGGCCTCCCCGGCAGACCGAGACGAGCTTGAGCCCCGGCGCGGCGGCGAACACCTGCTTGGTGAAGGGCGCCATCTGGGTCACCGCGACCTCGGCTCCCGCCAGCGCCTCGATCACCTGTTCCTCGGTGCCGCTCGCTTCGTGCACGTTCGCGACCGGGCCGAACGGCTCCACCGGCCACAGCAGGGTCAGCTCCGAGAACTCGTGCCCGGCGCCGATCTCGGCACGGACGGCGTCGGCCAGCAGGCCGGTGCCGACGAAATGGTCTCCCGCAGCGAGTATCCGCAACTCTGCGTCCTCTCTCCGTGCCCTTGATGGGCAGTTCTCAATGATTGTTGGCGGAGCTGAGATCAGGTACTCAGCGCTTGTTCGTATTCGGTGATGTGCGCGACCTTGCTCGCGCTGGCGGAGGCCGGGTCGAAGCGGTAGCCGACCCATTCGGCGACGATCTTCTTCGCCAGCTCTGGGCCGATCGCCCGGGCGCCGAAGGTGATCACCTGGCAGTCGTTCGACTTGACCGAACGCTCGGCCGAGTACGAGTCGTGCGCGACCGTGGCCCGCACCCCGGGCACCTTGTTCGCCGAAATCGCCATGCCGATCCCGGTCCCGCAGACCAGCACGCCGCGATCCGCCTCGCCTCGCGCGATCGTCTCCGCCGCCGCGAGGCCGAGCAGCGGGTACGCCTTGTCGTCGGCGCCATCGGCCACGCCGAGGTCGGTGACCTCGTCCACCCGGTCATCGGCGAGGAGCAGGTCACGCAACTGGTCTTTGAGAGCGACCCCGGCGTTGTCCGCCGCCACCACGATCCGCATTCAGTCTTCCTTTCCCAGCGCCTGGCCGACCGCGGTGACGAGCAGCGCGAACGAAGTGGCCCCGGGATCGGGGTGCCCTTTGCTCCGCTCCGCCAACCGCGCCGCCCGTCCCTTGGCGGGCAGCAGGTCCGCCGTGGCCTCGGCCGCGCTCACCGCGACCTGGGCCGCCTTCTGCCAGGCCTGCGGGACGTCGGCGCCCGCTTCGGCCTGTTCGCGCAACGCCAGCCTGAACGGCTCGATGGCGTCGAGCATGGTCTTCTCGCCGGGCTCGGCCTTGCCCAGTTCGACGAACGCCGCCACGGCCCCGTCGACGGCGTCCGCGAGGGCCACCGTGGTGACCTCGCCCGCGGATCGGCCCCGGAGCCCCGCGCCGGTCTCGGCGAGCAGGACCCCGTACAGCGCGCCGGACGCCCCGCCCGCCGCGTCGGCGAACGCCGTCCCAGCGGCCAGGAGCGCACTGGAGAGGGAGTCTTCGTCGCGCCGTGCGGCGGCCACCGCGGCCCGCATCCCCCTGGTCATGCCCAGACCGTGGTCGCCGTCCGCCGCGACCGCGTCCAACCTGCCGAGTTCGGCTTCGTTGGCCTCGATGTCGTGGAGGGCCGCCGTCAACGCGCGGTCCACGATGCCCTTGCCCGGCGCGGTCCCGGTCAGCAGCGAGTCCACTGTGGACTCCAGCGGGACCTGTGCCAGCGCGGCACCGGTGCTCCGGTAGCCCGGGGTGTCGCAAGGAGCCGCGTAGAGCTCGGCGAGTTCGTCGTCGAGCACCAGGATCGACAGCGAGACACCGGCCATGTCGAGCGACGTGACGAATTCGCCGACCTCGGTGTGCAGCGGGCTGAGCCCCGCCGCGGCGAGCCGTTCGTGCACGCGGGTGTAGGTCGCGAACATCTCCTCGTACTTGGTGCGGCCCAGCCCGTTCAGCAGGACCACCACCCGGCCGTCACCGGAGGGCAGCTCCGGGAGGAGGCCGTCGACCAGTTCGTCGGCCAGCTCCCGGGCGCTCAGCCTGCCGACCGTGCGCACGCCGGGCTCGCCGTGGATGCCGAGCCCGAGTTCCATCTCGCTCTCGCCGACGGTGAACAGCGGCGCGGAAGCACCGGGCAGGGTGCAGCCGCCGAACGCGACGCCGAAGGTCCGGGTGTTCGCGTTCGCCTTCTCCGCCACCGCGTGCACGGCGGCCAGATCGTCACCGCGTTCGGCGGCGGCGCCCGCGATCTTGAAGACCAGGAAGTCGCCCGCGACACCGCGGCGCCTTTCCGGCGCGTCGGCGGGACCGCTGGCGATGTCGTCGGTGACCAGGATCGTCCGGCTTTCGACGCCCTCCGCGGCCAGCCTGCGCGCGGCGAGCCCGAAATGCAGCACGTCGCCCTGATAGTTGCCGTAACCGAAGAGCACGCCGGCGCCGCTCTCCGCGGCCCGCGCCGTGCGATAGACCTGCTCGGCGCTCGGACTCGTGAACACGTCGCCCACCACGGCGCCGTCGGCGAGGCCGGGGCCGACCAGCCCGGCGAACGCGGGGTAGTGGCCGCAGCCGCCGCCGATCACCACCGCGACCTTGGGCGCGGACTCCTCCCGGCGCAGCACGCCGTAGGCATCGGGCACCTTGCGCACCGAACGCCCGTAGGCGGTGACGAACCCGTCCAGCCAGTCGCGTTTGAACGTCTCCGCGGCACCCAGGACGGTCATCGTCCGCTCGCTTCCGCGAGTTCACCGGACAGGTACGCGAGCAGCTTGCGGCGCACGTCGTCGTTGTTCTCCGCGACCTCGGCGGCCAGCTCCAGCGCGTCCGGCTTCGGCGGGTACACCGGATTCGGCAACGCGATCACGGTGAGCCCGGCCGCGGCGGCGGCACGGATGCCGTTGCTGGAGTCTTCGACGCCCAGGCATTCCTCGCCGGACCGGCCCAGCCTGGCCGCGGCTTCGAGGTAGACGTCCGGGCTCGGCTTGCCCCTGGCGACCTCGGCGCTGGAGACGGTCGCGGAGAACTCACCGGTGAGCCCGTGCTTGCCGAGTACCGCGTCGATCACCCGGCGGGCGGCCGACGACGCCAGCGCGACCGGCACCTTCGCGCTCACTTCGCGGACCATCTCACCGGCGCCCGGCAGCAAGGGCGCCTCGCCCGCCTCGATCGCGGCGATCATGCCGTCCACCACGGCGCGCTCGACCTCGGCCGCGCTTTCCGGGGTGCCGGACCGCTTCGCGAGGTACGCGGCCCATTCGGGCGCGCTCATCCCCTGCACGGACGCGGTGTCCTCAGCCGTCCATTCGGTGTGGTGCCGGGCGGCGTACGCCACCCAGTTCTCCTCCCAAAGGTGTTCACTGTCGACGAGGACACCGTCCAGGTCGAACACCACCGCGGCGAGTGCCATCCGGCATCTCCTTTCACATCGATGCTGTTAAATTAACATCGATGATGTGATCTGGACAAGCCCCGAGGAGGGATCCCGTGGTCGCACGGTTGTTATTGGCACGGCACGGCCAGACCGAATGGCACGCCGAGAACCGGTACGCGGGCAGCAGCGACGTCGCGCTGACCGAGGAAGGGCTGCGCCAGGCGGACGAACTCGCCGTCTTCGCCGCGGCGGTCAAGCCGTCGGCGGTGTTCTGCTCGCCGCAGAGCCGGGCTCGTCGCACGGCGGAACCTTCGGCCGAGGCGCTCGGCCTGCCGTTGCGAGTGGTCGACGGACTGCGCGAAGTCCACTTCGGACTGATGGAAGGGCGCACCCGGGACGAACTCGCGGCGACGGATCCCGATGCGGTCGCACGGTTTCTCGCCGATCCCGTGACCGGCGCCTTCCCCGGCTCGGAGCCCCCGAAGGAAGCAGCCGCCCGCGGAGCCGAGGCGTTGCGCGGGATCGCCGCCGAGGTCCCGGACGAGACGGTGCTGGTCGTCGCGCACAACACGCTGATCAGGCTGACCCTCTGCGCGCTGCTCGGCATCCCGCTCGAGACCTACCGCACCGTGTTCCCGCGGCTGGACAACGCGGCCGTCACCGAGATCGCGATCGACGGCACGCGCACCGGCCTGCTGCGCCTCAACCAGCCGGCGCACACGCGATACTGAACGGTATGAGCGATGAGAAGACGGCCGGTGCGAGCGCACACTCTCGTAACACGCGTCAGCAGCTGATCACCGAATACGTCTTCAAGGCCGGCTCCTCAAGCATCACCGAACTGGTGGAACTCACCGGCGTCAGCACCATGACGGTGCACCGCGACGTCGACGAACTGGCCCGCCGCGGCCTGCTCCGGAAGTACCGGGGTGGCGTGTCGGCCATGCCGTCGACGGTCTTCGAAAGCAACGCCGACTACCGGATGAACGTGCATTCGGAAGAGAAGATGGCCATCGCCGCGCACGCGCTCGCCCGCGTCGAACCGGGGATGTCGATCCTGCTCGACGACTCCACGAGCGCCCTCGCGCTGGCGAAGATGCTGCACCGGGTCACCCCGCTGACCGTCGCGACGAACTACCTCGGCGCCATCGAACTGCTCAAAGGCGTCCCCGACCTGCGGCTCATCTGCATCGGCGGCGACTACTCGGCGACCCACGACTCGTTCCTCGGCATGCAGAGCCTCGAGGCGATCGAGCGGATCAACGTCGACGCGACCTTCGTCTCCACCTCGGCGATGAACACGCGGATGACGTTCCACCAGGAGCCGGAGATCGTGATGCTGAAACGCGCGATGCTGGCCAGCGCCCGAACGAAGGTGCTGCTGATGGACCACAGCAAGACCGAACGCGCGGCGCTGCACCGGCTGGCGCCGTTGAGCGACTTCGACGTGCTGATCGTCGACGACGGGGTGGAAGAGCACCTGGCCGAGGAGATGCGGAGCCAGGTGGAAGTGGACATCGCGGAGCTCTGAGGCTCAGCGGGGGCGGGTCTGCGGTCCGTCTGCCAACTTTGCCCAGAGTCGCGGCTCCATCCGGCGCCGAGACAGCACAGGACGCAGTTGACGAGGTTCATCGATCCTGTTGTTCCCCGGGGCAAGGACTGCTCATTCGGTGTCCCCAATGCCACATTGGGGACACTCGACCACCGACCAAACCGGTAGGTGAACAAAGACGAATCCGCCAAGACGCCTTCACGGGCTCGGAACCACGCCTATGTAGCCCCACCAGTCGCGGCGATGGCGCGTGAAGGCCCCCTTCCCTCGGCTCAGCCGAGGAAACTCGACCTTCACACCCCCCGGAGTACGTGAGGGCCCCCTTCCTTGCGCCTGGCGCAAGGAAGGGGGCCTTCACGTAGTTCACAAGAGGAGAACTGCGGTGGCTGCCCCACCAGCGTGGTCGTACCGATGCCGGCGTTTCGCGTGACCGACCGGACGACACGCGTGATCCGGCGGACGACAAGCGTGACTGGAGGGACATGAAGGCCCCAACCCACCCGGGCGCGCGAGGCTAACACGAAAATCCACCGACGTAACATCTTGAAAGTTAAGTTAACACGATCCATGATACGCTGAACACGACGTCATGGAGGCGTGCATGAACCAGATGACACCGACGTTATCGCGATCCGGGAGCGGGTTCGCCCGCGTACTGAACCGTTGGGGCCTGCCCGCCCCGCTGTTCCTCGGCTACGCCGGGCTGCTGCTGTTCATGATCGGCGACGGGGTCGAGTCGGGCTTCATCGCGCCGTTCATGGCGGACAACGGCGCGGGCACCGAGATCAAGGCCTCGTACGTGATCACCGTGTACGGCGTCGCCGTGATGCTGGCGTCGTGGTTGTCGGGCGCGCTGTCGGACCTGTGGGGGCCGCGGCGCGTGATGATGATCGGCCTGGCCGTCTGGCTGGTGTTCGACGTGCTGTTCCTCGCGGTCGCGGTGTCGGGCGAGAACTACCCGTTGATGCTGGTGTTCTACGGTCTCCGCGGGTTCGGCTATCCGATGTTCGCGTTCGGTTTCCTGGTCTGGATCACCGCGGTGGCGCCGGTCGCGAGGCTCGGCGCCGCCGTCGGCTGGTTCTACTTCGCGTTCACCGGCGGGTTGCCGACGCTGGGCGCGCTGGTCGCGAGCTTCACGAACCCGGTGCTGGGCCAGTACGGCACGCTCTGGTTGTCGGTGGCGCTGCTGGCGCTCGGCGGCTTGCTGGCGATCTTCGGGGTCCGGCAGCGGACGGGGTACACGCGGCTCGCGCCGCCGGACGTGAAACCGGTGCAGAGCCTGGTGTCCAGCGTGTCGATCGCGTGGAAGAAGCCCCGCGTCGGCGTCGGGATGCTCGTCCGCGTCATCAACACCGCGCCCGAGTTCGGGATGCTGGTGTTCTTCCCGACGATCTTCATCGAGGACATCGGGTTCGGGGAGAGCCGCTGGCTGCTCCTGGTCTCGGTCATCTACGGCACGAACATCTTCTTCAACCTGATCTTCGGGGTGCTGAGCGACCGGATCGGCTGGCGCACCACCATCTTCTGGTTCGGCGCGATCGGCTGCGCGATCTCGATCCTGTTGCTGTACTTCGTCCCGATCGCCATGGGCGCCGAGTACTACTGGCTCGCGCTGCTCGTCGGCGCGCTGTACGGCGCCACGCTCGCCGGGTTCGTGCCGATCTCGGCGCTGCTCCCCTCCCTCGCCCCGGAGAACAAGGGCGGTGCGATGGCGCTGCTGAACCTGGGCGCGGGCGCGGCGGCGTTCGTCGGGCCGGCGATCGTCAGCCTGTTCCTCGGCCCGCTGGGCGCGGCCGGAGTGGTGATCGTCTTCGCCGCGCTGTACCTGGTCGCGGCGGTCATGGTGCGCTACCTGAAATTGCCCGAGGAGACGGCGAAGGCGATCGAAGAGGACAAAAGTTTGCAAGAAGTCGGAGAGAAGGTCGTCACCACGTGAACCAACCCGTCACGATCGGCATCGACGTCGCCACCGCGGGGGTCCGCGCCCTCGCGGTCGGCGGCGGCACCGTCCTCGCTTCGGCCGCCGCGCCGCTGCCCGCACCGGTCCGCGACGGCCGCGGGCACAGCGAGCAGGACGCCCGGTCCTGGTGGCCCGCGGTGAAGACGGTGCTGGCGAAGGTCACCGGCGAGCTGCCGGGCAGGGGCGGCGAGGTCGCCGCGGTGGCCGTCGCCGCGACGTCGGGGACGATCGTCGGGGTCGACGTCTCGGGCGAGCCGGTCACGCCCGCGCTGATGTACGACGACAGGCGTGGCGCCGAGCTCAACCGCAAGGCCACCGAACTCGGCGCGGACCGCTGGCGGCGGCTCGGTTTCGGCGTGTCCGCCACGGCCGCGCTCGGCCGCATCGCCTGGCTGGCCGAGCACGTCCCCGGCGTCGCCGGGATCCGGCACACGCCGGACCTGATCGCCGCCGAACTCACCGGCGGGCCGGTGGCCGCCGACTGGTCGCATGCGCTGAAGAGCGGCTACGACCCGCTCGCCCTCGAATGGCCGGGCGAGGTCTTCGATGCCTTGGGGGTACCGGGAAGCCTGCTCCCGCCGGTGGTCGCGCCGGCCACCGTGCTGGGGAAGGTGGCCCGTCCGGTCGCCGGGCTCCCGGCGGGCTGCCCGGTCGTGGCCGGGATGACCGACGGCTGCGCGGGCCAGCTCGCGGCCGGGGCGGTCACCCCCGGGAGCTTCGTCGGCATTCTCGGCACGACCTATGTACTCAAGGGAGTCACCGAAGAACTGGTGCCGGATCCGACGGGGGCGATGTACAGCCACCGGCATCCGGACGGCTGGTGGCTTCCGGGCGGCGCGTCGAACACCGGCGGTGAGGCCGTCGCCGGGCAGGAGCGCCTTCCCGAACTCGACGCGGCGGCGGCCGCGCTGGGCCCGGCCAAGGTCGTCGCGTATCCGTTGCGGCGCAAGGGCGAACGTTTCCCGTTCGCCAGCGCGGAAGCCGAGGGGTTCGTGTCCGGCGAGGTCGACGAGGTCGAGCTGCACCGGGCCAGGCTGGAGGGGGTCGCCTTCCTCGAACGGCTGGCGTTGGATCACCTCCGCCGCCTCGGCGTCGCGATCACCGATCCGCTGCTGGCGGCGGGCGGCGGCAGCAAGAGTCCTTTGTGGACGCGGATCCGGGCGACCGTCACCGGTCTCGGCCTGCGGGTGTCACCACAGGCCGAAACGGGTTACGGCGCCGCGCTGCTCGCCGCGGCGGGGGTCCTGCCGGGCGGGCTCACGGAGGCTTCCGCCGGGCTCGGTCGAGGAATGCTGGTCGAACCCGACGAGCGCGAAAGCGCCGCGCTCGCCGAGTCGTACCGGCGGTTCTGCACCGAGCTGCACACCAGGGGCTGGATCGACGACGAGCTGTTCGCCGTCGCCCAGCGATGAGAGATCAGGAAGGACGGGGGCCGTTGGACTTGGCGGGGCTGGGCTTCGGCGCCTCGGCGGCCTCAGGAGCGGGCGACAGCAGCCGGATGGCCTCCTGGACGGCGACGTCCGTGGCGGAAAGCCGCTCGGCGACCTTCGACCGGAGTTCCAGCGACAGCTTCCGAGCCTGCTGAGCCTCGGTCTGCTGGGTCTTCGCGTCGGCGAGGGCCTCCGCGACCTGCTCCTGCTTCGCGGCGATGTCCTCCGCGGAAGACTTCTCCGCCTTGGCGATCTTCTCCGCCGAGATACGTTCGGCTTCGGCACGTTTGGCCGCGGACACCCGGTCGGCTTCCGCGATCTTGTCCGCGGACGCCTTCTCCGCCTCCGCGCGACGAGCGGCCGACGTCTCCTCGGCCTTCTTGTCCGCGGCGGCACGGGCCCGGACGCTCTCCATGTCCAGTTCCTTGCGCTTCTGCGCCGCCTCGGAGTTCAGCCGCTCGATCTCGGCCTTGGCGTCCGCGAGCAGCTTCTCGCGTTCCGCCTGCGCGTCCTTGGCCGCCTTGTCGATCGCGCGCTGCGTCTCGTGGGCGTACTTGTCCGCTTCGGCCCGCGTCGCCTTGGCGTCGGCTTCCGCGGCGGCCTTGAGGTCGGCGATCTCCTCCTCGGCGAGCTGCATCATCATGCGGACGCGTTCGGCCATCGCGCCGGCGCCGGACGGGCTCGCGCTCATCCGCACGAGGGCGGCCTTCGTCTCGTCCAGTTCCTTCTGGGCGTGGCCGAGCGCCTTGGTGAGCTCACCGGCGGTCGCCACGGCCTCGTCGCGGCTGCGTGAGGCCCGCTTGATTTCGGCCGCCAGCTCGCCGAGACGCTCGTCGACCTGACGCTTGTCATAGCCACGCACGGAGCCCGCGAACTGGGGCGATTTCGCTGAGGGCGCCTGAGGCGCCGTCTTCTCAGGAGCGACCATGGCGGCCACCTTAATGAGCAGGGACCCGTCGGGCAGTACCGCCAAACGGCTGCACTCGGCGTGCGACGGGTCGATCACATGGCATCCTGCATTGTTGACAGGTCGTAAGCAGAGGAGGCCCGGTTGGACATCTCGGCGATCCTCGAAGACATCCGCGAGCACTGGCACGTCTACGCCACGATGCCCTTCATCGCCGCACTCATCGGGTACATCACGAAACGCGTCGCCATCGAGATGATGTTCCGGCCGCTGGAGTTCGTCGGGATCAAACCCTTCCTCGGCTGGCAGGGGGTCATCCCGGCCAACTCCCGCCGGATGGCGACCACCGCCGTCGACCTGCTGACCAAGAACCTCGTCGATCCGCAGGAGATCTTCTCCCGGCTCGATCCCGAAGAGGTGGTCAAGGAACTCGAGGAGCCGCTCCTCAAGGCCGTCGAGGACGTCACCCGCGAGGTGATGGAGCAGTACCAGCCCAGACTGTGGGAACTGCTGCCGACCCGGGCGCAGCGCATGCTGGTCGACCAGGTCCGGGCGCAGGCGCCGAAGGTCGTCGCGCGGCTGATGCGCGAGGTGTCGACGAACATCGACGAGGTCCTCGACGTCAACGAGATGCTGATCAACGCCATGGTCCGCGACAAATCGCTGACCTGCCGCCTGATCAAGGAGGTCGCGACCCCGGAGCTCCGCTTCATCGCCCGGTCCGGCATCTGGTTCGGTTTCGTCATCGGCCTGATCCAGTTCGTCGCGTGGGCGCTGACGAAGCAGCCGTTGATCATGCCGATCTTCGGTTTCGTCACCGGCTTCGTCACGGACTGGCTGGCGCTGAAGATGATCTTCTACCCGCGTGAGCCGCGCCGTTTCCTGTTCTTCAGCTGGCAGGGCATGTTCCAGAAGCGCCGCCAGGCGGTCGCCAAGGACTACGGCGCGCTGATCGCGGACGAGGTGCTCACCGTGCGGAACGTGATGGAGGCCGTGCTCACCGGGCCCAAGTCGGACAAGCTGTTCGCGATGATCACCCGCGAGGTGCAGCGCACCATCGACGCCCAGGCGAGCATCGCGAAACCCTTGGTGGCGCTGACCGTCGGCGGGGTCCAGTACCAGGAGATGAAGAAGGCCGCGGCGGAGAAGGCGATCGCGTATCTCCCCGAAACGGTGAAACACGTGGAGAGCTACGCCACTGACGCGCTCGATGTCCGCAACACCATCGTCACGAAGATGCAGCAACTGACCCCGCTCGAGTTCGAGGGGATCCTGCGACCCGCCTTCCAGCAGGACGAATGGAAGCTCATCGCGGTCGGCGCGGTGATCGGCGGGCTCGTGGGTGAACTTCAGGTCCTGCTACTGCTCCACTGAGGACAGGCGGCTAGGTTGCCCCTCAAGCGCGACGCGGGAGGGGCTCGGAAGTGGACGCCGTCATCGCCGATCTCGGCGAGCACTGGCCGGTGTACGTCAGCATGCCGTTCATCGCCGCGCTGATCGGCTACGTCACCAAACGCGTCGCCATCGAGATGATGTTCAAACCGGTGGAATTCGTCGGTGTGAAGCCGTTCCTCGGCTGGCAGGGGGTGCTGCCCGCCAACGCCGAGCGGATGGCCGCGACCGCCACCGAGATGCTGACGACCAACCTCGTCGACCCGAAGGAGATCTTCGCCAGGCTCGACCCGGCCCAGGTGGCGAAGGAGATCGAGCAGCCTCTTCTGCGGATCGTCGAGGACGTCACGCGCGAGGTGATGGAGCAGTACCAGCCCAGACTCTGGGAAGTACTCCCGAACACCGCACAGCAGCTGCTGCTCAAACGGGTGCAGGCCGAGGCGCCGCGCGCGATCACGAAGATCATGGGCGAGATCGCGGACAACATCGAGGACGTGCTCGACCTCAAGCACATGGTCGTGACGAACCTGGTGCGCGACAAGGCCTTGCTGAACCGGCTGATCCGCGACATCTCGCGGCCGGAGATGCGGTTCATCGCGCGGTCGGGGATCGTGTTCGGGTTCTCGCTCGGCTGTGTGCAGTTGCTGGTGTGGGCGCTGACGAAGTCGCCGATCGTGCTGCCGCTGTTCGGTATCGGCATCGGCTGGTTCACCGACTGGATCGCCCTGAAGATGATCTTCCTGCCGCGGGAGCCGAAGCGGTTCTTCGGCTTCTACACCTGGCAGGGCGTCTTCCAGAAACGCAAGGACCAGGTCTCCGCCGACTACGGCGACATGATCGCGCGCGAGATCATCACCATCCCCAACCTGCTCGAAGCCGTGCTGAGCGGGCCGAAGTCGGACAAGCTGTTCACGATGATCACCCGTGAGGTGCAGCGGACGATCGACGCGCAGGCGAGCGTCGTCAAGCCGTTCGTGGCGCTGGCCGTCGGGAGCAGGCGGTTCCAGGAGATGAAGCAGACGGCGGCGGCGAAGGCGGCCGCGCGGATCCCGGAGACGATCCGCCACGCCGAGAGCTACGCGGTCAACGCGCTCGACGTCCGGAACACCATTGTGGACAGAATGCGGCGGCTGAACCCGCTCGAATTCGAGCAGCTGCTGCGCCCGGCGTTCCGGCAGGACGAGTGGAAACTGATCGCCGTCGGCGCGGTGATCGGGGGCCTTGTCGGTGAACTTCAGGTGCTTCTGCTGCTCCACTGACGGCCACCCGCTACCGTTTCCTCCTTCCCTGAGCGAAGCGAGGAGGTCGTGTGGACGCCGTCCTGGACGACCTCGCCCGCCACTGGTGGCTGTACGCCGCGATCCCGTTCGTCGCCGCGCTGATCGGCTACGTCACCAAACGCGTCGCCATCGAGATGATGTTCAAACCGCTCGAGTTCGTCGGGATCAAACCGTTCCTCGGCTGGCAGGGCGTGGTGCCCAAACACGGCGGGCGGATGGCCGCCGTCGCGACCGAGCTGCTGACGTCGAATCTGCTGGACGTCAAGGAGGTCTTCCGGCGGATCGATCCGGCGATCATCACGCGCGAGATCGAGCAGCCGCTGCTGCGTGCCGTGGACGAGGTCGCCCGCGAAGTGCTCGAAAAGCACCATCCCCGGCTCTGGGAGGTCATGCCGACGATGGCGCAGGAGCTGCTGATCAAGCAGGTCCAGGCGTCGACGCCGCGGCTGGTGCGCGAGTTCATGACGGAGCTGACCGAGAACCTCGACGAGGTGCTCGACTTCCAGCACATGACCGTGCAGCGGCTCACCAGGGACAAGAAGCTGCTCGTCCGGCTGATCCGCGAGACGTCGCGGCCGGAGATGGCGTTCATCGCGCGCACGGGGATCTACTTCGGCTTCGGGCTCGGCATCGTGCAGGCGATCGTCTGGGCGGCGACGAAGGAACCGTGGGTGCTGCCGATCTTCGGCGGCTGCATCGGGCTGTTCACCGACTGGCTCGCGATCAAGCTGATCTTCGTGCCGCGCGAGCCGGTGCGGGTCGGCAGGGTGATCCTGCAGGGCAAGTTCCAGCGGCGGCGGGCCGACGTCGCGCACCAGTACGGCGAGATGATCGCGAACGAGATCCTCACCGTGCCGAACCTGCTCGACGCCGTCCTGCGCGGGCCGCGGTCGGACCGGCTGTACGCGCTGGTCGAGCGGCTCGTGGCGCGGGCCGTCGACGAGCAGGCGAGCGTCGCGAAACCGATGGTCGCGATGGCCGTCGGCGGACAGCGGCTGAACGAGATCAAACAGGCGGCCGCGCGGAAGGCGCTGGAGCGGCTGCCGCCGACGATCCGGCACGCCGAGGGCTACCTGACCGAGGCGATGGACGTCGCGAAGATCGTCGAGCGGCGGATGCTCGGGCTGACGCCGCTGGAGTTCGAGGGGCTGCTGAGGCCCGCGTTCCGGCAGGACGAGTGGAAGCTCATCGCGGTGGGCGGGCTCATCGGGTTCCTGGTCGGTGAGCTGCAGGTCCTCCTGATGCTCCACTGACCTGCGTTCAGCGGGCTAAACGCGATCCGCTAGCGCAGGGCGGGCTGCGCCGTAGCCGTCGGCTCGACGCGGACCCGTGAGCTCCGGCCGCGCAGCCACGCGATGAGACGGCAGACGAGGTAGATCACGAACGAGATCGTCGTGACGAACGCGCTCACCGGCTTCCCCGGCGCGAGCGAGAGGATGATCCCGCCGAGCGCGGCGATCTCCGCGAACACGATCGACAGCACGGTCGCCTTCCACGGACTCGCCGTGACCCGCGCGGCCGCCGCGGCCGGGGTCACCATCAGCGACACCACCAGCAGGGCGCCGACGATCTGCACCCCGAGCGCGCTCGAAATCCCGACCAGCACCGCGAAGATCAGCGAAAGCAGCCGCACCGGCACGCCGCGCGCCGTCGCGACCGCCGGGTCGACCGTGGCGAACAGGAGCGGCCGGTAGATCACCGCGAGCACCACCAGCACGACGACCGAGGCGCCGACGAGCAGGTTCAGGTTGGTCGAGTCGATGGTGATGATCTGCCCGACCAGGATGCCGAACTTGTTGGCGCTGCGGCCTTCGTAGAACGACAGCAGCAGGACGCCCATGCCGAGGCCGAAGGCGAGGATCACGCCGATCACGGAGTCGCGTTCGGACTCGCGGCCGCCGAGGAGCCCGATCAGCAGGGCGGCGATGACGGCGCCCGCGAGGCCGCCGAGTTCGACGCCGACGCCCAGCAGCAGCGCGCCCGCCGCGCCGGTGAAGGCCAGTTCGGCGGTGCCGTGCACGGCGAACGACATCCGCCGCATGACGACCAGCGGGCCGAGCACCCCGGCGACCAGGCCGAGGACGGCGGCGGCGAGCAACGCCGTCTGAACGAAGTCGAGACCGAGGAGTTCACCGGTCAGGGCGAAGTCGAACATCTTGTCCACGGCGCTATGAAGCCTGTTCGTCGATGTGGTGGGGTTCGTCCTCGCACAGCGAGCTTTGCGCACCGGCGACGTGGATCTGCCCGCCGATCTTCAGCACCTCGATCCGGGTGCCGTACAGCTCTGACAGCGTCTCCGAGTTCATCACCTCGTCCGGCTTGCCGACCCGGAACTGGCCGTTCACCAGGTACAGCACCCGGTCCACAGAGGACAGGATCGGGTTGATCTCGTGGGTGACGAACAGGACGGCCGTGCCGGCGGAACGCCGCCGCTCGTCGATCAGTTCGCTGACCGCGCGCTGGTGCGCGAGGTCGAGGGAGAGCAGCGGCTCGTCGCACAGCAGGACTTCGGGGTCACCGACCAGCGACTGCGCGACGCGGAGCCGCTGCTGCTCGCCACCGGAAAGCCGCCCCACCGGCTGCTTCGCGTACGCCTGCGCGCCGACGGACTCGATCGCCCGCGACACCAGCTGACGCCGCTTCGACATCCCGAAGAGCCCGGTGCCCCACCGGTGCCCGTCCAGGCCGAGGCCGACCAGGTCCACCCCGCGCATCGTCAGGCCCTCGTCGAGGGCGCGCTGCTGCGGGATGTAGCCGATCCGCCGGTTCGTCCCGCCGGGGCGCCGCCCCGCGATCTCGACCGTGCCCTCGGGCAGCCCCTGCTGACCGAGCAGCACCTTGAGCAGGCTGCTCTTCCCGGAGCCGTTCGGCCCGAGGATCGCGAGGAACTCGCCGGGCTCGACGTCGAGGTCGAGCCCGGACCAGAGGGTCCTGGTGCCGAACGCGAGGCTCGCCCCGCGGACACGGACCGCGGGGCGAGCTCCGGCAGGTACGGAGGTCACTACTTCAGTGCTCCCGCCAGCGCGTCCACTTCCTTGGTCATCCATGCAATGTAGTCGGTCACACCCTGGGGCAGCGTTTCGGTGACGTCGACGACCGCGATCCCGGCGTTCTTGGCGTCGCCGACGACCTGCTGGGTGACCGGGGTGGTGGTCTGCGCGTTGTTGACCAGCGCCTTGACCTGCTTGCCGGAGATCAGCTGCTTGACCTCGTTGAGCGCGGCGGCGGGCACGTCCTGCTCCGCTTCCACGGCCTCGGAGAAGGCCGGCGGCGTCGCGTCGGTGACCTTCGCGCTGTCGAGCAGGTAGTGCGCGACGGGCTCGGTGGCGACGACCTTGGCATTCGAGGCACCCAGGCCCGAGACCTTCTTCAGCAGTTCCTGGGTCTTGCCCTTGAACGCGGTCGCGTTGGCGGTGAAGGCGTCCTTCGAGGCGGGCTGGATCTCGCCGAGCTTCGCGGCGACCTGGTCGGCGATCTTCTCGACGCCGGGCAGGCTGTACCAGACGTGCTCGTTCTCGTTGCCGGTCGCGGCGATGTCGACGGCGACCAGTTTCTGCGCGCCGGTGGCCTGGTCGGCGAGCTTGGAGAAGAAGTCGTCGTAGCCGCCGCCGTTGGACAGCGTCAGCTTCGCGTTCTTCGCGGCGATGGCGTCGCTCGCGGTGGTCTCGTAGGAGTGCGGGTCGGCCGAGGGGTCGTGGATGATCGAGGTGACCTCGACCTTGTCGCCGCCGACGGCGGTGACGACGCTGCCCCAGACGTCGGTCGAGGCGACGACCTTGATCTTCTCGCCGCCGCCCGGGTTCGCGGCGGACGCGTTCTGCGAACCGGTGCCCGTCGACGCCTTGTCGCTCGACGCGCAAGCCGTCGCGCCGAGCGCGAGGACGGCCAGGGCCGACACGGCCGCGAAAACACTCTTAGTACGGCGGGAATTCATTTACTGCACTCCTGCGGATGCCCTGGCCAGGTGTCCCCAATGCCGGGTAATGGAAACCGTTGTCAGATTCAACTGTACCCCATCCGGATGACGACGCCTCCGGTCCTGGTCCGAGCTGTACCCAGGGTCACTCTGAATCGAGACCTGCCACACGTCGGGTGATGCTTCTGCAAAACGTTCTGAACCGTTACGGTTTGCGGATGGGCCGTCCTATCCGCACCAGGAGGCAGGCGACACTGGCGTCGTTGGCCGCAGAGCTCGGTGTGTCGAGGACCACCGTCTCGAACGCCTACAACCGACCGGACCAGTTGTCCCCTGAGCTGCGCCGTCGCGTCCTCGAGACCGCACGCCGCCTCGGCTACCCGGGCCCGGACCCGGTGGCCCGTTCACTGCGGACGCGCAAAGCCGGCGCTGTCGGTCTTTTGCTCACCGAGAACCTTTCCTACGCCTTCCGCGACCCGGCCGCCGTCGGCGTGCTCGAAGGGCTGGCGCTGGCCTGCGAGGACGCGGGCGTCGGCCTGCACCTGGTCCCGGCGAGCCCGGGCAGGGAGGACGTCGCGGCCGTGCACCGCGCCGGCGTCGACGGCTTCGTCGTCTACTCGGTGCCCGACGACGACCCGCATCTCGGTGCCGTACTGGAGCGCCCGGTGCCGACGGTGATCGTCGACCAGCCCCGCGTGGACGGGGTCGACCGCGTCGGCCCGGACGACGCGGCCGCGGTCACCGCCATGGCCGAACACCTCATCTCGCTGGGCCACCGCCAGATCGGCGTGCTGTGCATGCGGCTGGCCCGCGAGCGCAACGACGACTTCGTCTCCATCCAGCGGCAGAGCGCCGCGCATTTCCACGTCCAGCGGATCCGGCTGGAGGCGCTGGCCGCCGCGTTCTCGGCGGCCGGGGTCGACTGGGCGACGGTGCCGGTGGTCGAGCGCTTCGACCACACCGTGGACGACGGCGCGTCGGCCGCACGTCAGCTGCTCGACGCGTATCCGCAGGTCACCGCCGTGATCTGCACCTCGGACATCCTCGCCCTCGGCGCGCTGGCCGAGGCGGAGCGCCGGGGCCTGCGCGTGCCGCAGGACCTGACGGTCACCGGGTTCGACGGCATCACCGAGGCCGAGCGCTCCGGCCTCACCACGGTCCACCAGCCGGTGCTCGAGAAGGGCAAGGCGGCGGGCAAGCTGCTGCTCAGCTCCGCCGACCGGGTGGGGCCGAAGGTGATCACCCTGCAGACGGAACTGCGGGTCGGCCGTACTTCCGCGCCGCCACGAACGGCGGAAGAACGCTGGTTCGGGCCGTGATCTGCGCCCGCACACATTGCCCTCCCCAGGCGTGTCGGTTCCAATGAGCTTGTGACCTCAATCGACGTACTGCTGAAGCGCAACCAGGAGCTGGGTGATGTCACTCCTGGTGACCGCTCGTCTCCGAGGCCATCACTCCAGGTGGCGATTCTGACCTGCATGGACGCCCGTATCCGGGTGTTCGAGATCTTCGGCCTGATCCAGGGCGAGTCCCACATCCTGCGTAACGCGGGCGGGGTCGTCACCGACGACATGATCCGCTCGCTCGCGCTCAGCCAGCGGAAACTGGGCACGCGCGAGGTGCTGATCGTGCAGCACACCGACTGCGGCCTCTCCATGGTCACCGAGGACGACTTCAAGGACGAACTCGAAGCCGCCAGCGGACTGCGCCCGACGTGGTCGGTCGAGGCGTTCCGCGAGGTCGAGGACAGCGTGCGCCGGTCGGTGCAGCGAGTCCGGCGCAGCGACTTCCTGCCGCACACCGACAACGTGCGCGGGTTCGTCTACGACGTGAAGCTGGGCCGCCTCACCGAGGTCGCGTAGGGGTTTTAAGCTGGCTCGGTGGGCGTCGACGCGGATGTGCTGACCGAGTGGTTCGACGAAGTGGGGCGCGACCTCCCTTGGCGTGAGCCGGAATGCACCGCCTGGGGTGTGCTCGTCAGCGAGATCATGTTGCAGCAGACCCCGGTCGCGCGGGTCCAGCCGATCTGGCTCGACTGGATGGCACGCTGGCCGGTGCCGTCGGCGCTGGCGGCGTCGTCGCAGGGCGAGGTCGTGCGCGCCTGGGGCAAACTCGGCTACCCGCGGCGCGCGTTGCGGCTGCACGCCGCGGCGGCCGTCATCGCCGCCGAACACGGCGACGTCGTTCCGTCCGATGTGGACACTCTGCTCGCGTTGCCCGGCATCGGCGCGTACACCGCGCGCGCCGTCGCCGCCTTCGCCTACGGCAAGCGGGCCCCGGTGGTGGACACGAACGTCCGGCGCGTGGTGGCCAGGGCGGTGCACGGCGCCGGCGACGCCGGTCCGCCGTCGAACACCCGCGACATGGCCGACGTCGAGGCGCTGCTGCCGCCGGACGACGCGCCCGCCGCGAAACTCTCGGCCGCGTTGATGGAACTCGGCGCGCTCGTCTGCACCGCGCGTTCGCCGCGCTGCGCGGACTGCCCGATTTACGACGACTGCGCGTGGCAGCACGCGGGAAGGCCCGCGTACGCCGGGCCCGCTAAGCAGGTCCAGAAGTTCGCCGGCACCGACCGCCAGGTGCGCGGGCTGCTGCTCGACGTCCTGCGCGGCAGCGAAGGCCCGGTCGAGAAGGCACGGCTCGATCTGGTCTGGCACGAATCCGGGCAGCGCGACCGCTGTCTCGACTCCCTGCTGGTGGACGGCCTGCTCGAACAGACCCGGGACGGCCTGTTCGCCCTCCCTGGCGAACACTAACGCATTACGACAAAAGTTGGTCAATGGTTGTCATCGGCGCGATGGCGGGTTAGTTTTCCGGCCAACGCGCATGATGGGAGTTTCGCCCGTGGCCGACTTCGACCGACGTACCGCGCTCAAGGGCGGCCTGACGGTAAGCGCCGTCGGGCTACTGGGGACAGCGACCATTTCCGCCGCCGACGCGGCGTCCGGGGTTACAGAACCGAAGATCTACGGAACGGCCGCGTGGAGCGCGCGGCCGCCGAACGGCGCGATCGAGGTGCAGAACCACAAGCCGACGTACATCGTCGTGCACCACACGGTCGAGCCGGGGAACGTCACCGACTACACCCTCGAACACGCCTTCTGGGCGTCGCGCTCCATCCAGAATTTCCATATGGACACCCGGGGCTGGGTCGACACCGGCCAGCAGTTCACGAACAGCCGCGGCGGGCACATCACCGAAGGGCGGCACCGCAGCCTGGAGATCCTGCGCGGCGGGACCCAGCACGTGCTGGGCGCGAACGTGGGCAACAACAACAGCACCTGCATCGGGATCGAGAACGAAGGCCTCTACAGCAAAGAGGACGTCACGCCGGCGCTCTGGGACTCGCTGGTGAAGCTGGTCGCGTACATCGCTTCGCAGTACGGGATCTCCCCGGAATTCATCAAGGGACATCGGGACTTCAACTCGACCGAATGCCCGGGAACCGTGTTGTACGACCGGCTTCCCGAGCTGCGCACCGAGGTCGGCAAGCTGCTGGGATCCTCTTCGCCGAAGGTGGATCTGCCGGAGTGGCCGCTGCTCAAACCCGGCGACAGCGGGCCACGGGTGCGGATGGCACAGGAACTGCTGCGGGCACGCGGTTTCGCCGTGCCCACCGACGGCCTGTTCGGACAGTCCACAAAGGACGCAGTGGCCGCGGTGGCCGCACGGCACGGGCTGGAGCGCGACACCTGCGGCGCGACCGCGGCGACCGACGAGACCGGCTTCCTCGGCTCCGACGTCTGGCCGCTCATCGTCGGGTCGGGCACCGATCTCCGGGCGCTGAAAGCACGACTCGCCGGCTGAACAGCAGCGGCGACAGGACGATCAAGGCGGCGCACCAAGGGAGCAGGCCCGTTCCCAGCGGCAGCAGCAGTCCGCCGATGAGCGCGCCCCCGGCGACGGCGCCGTTCCAGGCCGCGATCGTGAGCGACTGGGCGGCGTCGGCCGTGGGGCCCGCGAGCAAGGCGGTGACGGCCTGGAAAGCGGTCGGCGCGCCGCCGAACCCCAGGCCCCACAGGCCGGCGGCCGCCAGCACCAGACCGTGGACACCGTCGCTGACCCCCAGCAGGACGATGGCGGCGGCGGTCACGGCGGTGCAGGACAGCAATACCGCGCGCGGACGGCTGTCGAGGGCGGAGCCGACCGCGGCCATCCCGCCCACCGCGGCGCAGCCGAACACCAGCAACGCCGCCCCCAGCAACGTTTCCGCGTCCAGACCGGCGAGCACCGGCCCGACGTAGGTGTAGGCCACGTTGTGCCCCAACGAGAACAGGGCCACCGTCGCGAGCAAGGGTCGCATCCCCGGCAGCCGTGACGCGGCCAGCGGCCGGGTGGGGCCGGCCGGATCCGCGGGCACGGCGGGCACCGCGACCAGCACCCAGACCAGCAACGGCACGGTGATCAGCGCCATCGCGGCGAACGCCCAGCGCCAGTCGGCGAGTTCGCCGAGCGCGGTACCGGCGGGCACGCCCAGCGCGAAGCCGATCGGCGTGCCGGACATGGCCACCGCCAGCGCCCGGCCGGTGAGCCCCGGCGGGGCGAGACGCATCGCGTAACCGGCCACGAGCGACCACATCACCCCGGTCAGCGCCCCGGAAACGACCCGCGCGGCCAGGATCAGCGGGTACGACGAGGCCACGGCGATCACCAGGTTGGTGACCAGGAAGCCGGCGATCAGCGCCAGCAGCAGGCGTTTGCGCGGTACCCGGAGGGTGGCGCCGGTGAGCGGGACGGCGGTCAGCGCGGTGGTGATCGCGTAGACCGTCACCAGCTGCCCGGTGGCCGACGGGGAAACGCCCAGATCCTCGGACATGCCCAGCAGCAGCCCGGCGGGCAGCACTTCGGTGAGGCAGCCGAGGAAGACCGTCGTCGTCAGCGCGAGCAGCGCCGGTAGGGGCAGCATGCCTCGACGATCTCCTCCCTCTCGCGGCAGGCGATAGTCCCTGGCGGGTATGCCGAGGGGTTATCGGCCGGGATAACCCGGCGGCATGACCGGCTGGCAGTGCCGCGCGCGGCGCGCACGTACGCACGATGGCCGGACATCCTCCCCTTGAGAGAGAAGGCTCGTTCATGACCGTGCGGCTTCGGTGGCAGGAGCCACTGTGCACCGCGTTGCTGGCCACCACGATGATCGGCGCCTGCCCGGCTTCCGCGGCGGCCCAGCCGGCACCCGGCAGCGACGGATACGTGCACGTCTCGCCCGACGGGACCGTCCTCGGACCCGATCCTTACTACCCGAAGGACGGCAACGGCGGTTACGACGTCGGCAAGTACTCACTCGCGCTGCGGTACGCGCCGTACTCGATGCTGTTGAGCGGCAGGGCGACGATCACCGCGACGGCGACCCAGGACCTGAGCCGGTTCGACCTCGACCTGCGCGGGCTCACCGTCCGGTCGGTCACCGTCGACGGGGTGGCCGCCACGTTCCGACGGGCGGACGAGCACGAGCTGGTGATCACCCCGCGGACCCCGGTGGCCGACGGCAGGACGTTCACCGTGGTGGTCGATTACGACGGCCGCCCGGAACCGATCCCCACCGCACGGGGCCGCGTCGGCTGGCTCGCCGCTTACGGTGATTCGGCCGTGGCCACCGGGCAGCCGCGTTCGGCGATGACCTGGTTCCCCGTCAACGGCACCGAAGCCGACAAGGCGGCACTGCAGGTCTCCGTCACCGTCCAGGACGAATTCTCCGTACTGGGCAACGGTTCCCAGGTCTCCGACGTGCCCGCGGGCCCGGGACGCCACACCGTCACCTGGTCGGAGGAGACCGCCCTCGCGCCGAGTACGGCGATGCTCGGCATCGGACGCTGGGAGGTCGAGCGGATCGCTCTTCCCGGTGGCCGGACGGCGGTCAACGCCTACCACCCGTGCGCCGTGGACAAGCGGCAGATCGGCGGGCGGCTGCCCGAGGTCCTGGAATTCCTCACCGGGAAGTTCGGCGACTACCCGCAATCGGCGGCGGGCGGGCTGTTCCTCGACCGCTCCCTCGGCTACACGCACGGCGCGCAGACCCGGCCGGTGTACGGCCGCGCCGCCACCATCGCCGATCTGGTGTACGCCGTCGCGTACCAATGGTGGGGAGCCGGGGTGAGCGGCAAGATGTGGCGCGACGCGCTGCTGCCCGAGTCCGTCGCGCGGTACGCCGTCTGGCTGTGGGACGAGAGCAAGAACGGTGCCGACCTGGACCGTCGCTACCGGAAGCTGGTGGCCGAGGTGCGTGACGACCCGGCGTTCTGGGCGCCCCAGCTCACCGATCCTGGCAAGGGCGCCGAATTCGCGCCGACGGCCAAGGCGGTGCTGATGGTGCACGCGCTGCGCCGTCACATCGGCGACGACGCGTTCTTCCAGATCATGGCGGGCTTCCCGATGATCAACCCGCAGGGAAACCAGAACTGGCACGACTTCGAGCTTTACGTCTCCGCGATGACCCAACGCGACCTCGGCGAGTTCAATGAGGCCTGGCTGGACGGCACGGTGCGGCCGCCGGACGAACTCCTCTTTCCCGGGACGTAGCTCCGCCGGGTTCTGGAGGTGTCGCGAAAGCCACTTTCGGGACGTCTGATGTCTCGAAAGTGGCTTTCGCGACATGGTCGCCAGGGCGGTTCCGGGACCGGCCGCGGCCGACGTTGCGAAAGCCACTTTCGCAACCCTCCGGCGGGGCACGTCGCCCAGCAGGACCCCGCAGTACATGAAGGCCCCCTTCCTTGCGCCTGGCGCAAGGAAGGGGGCCTTCATGTACTCGGGTGAGCGAGGAAGCACCGGTACCGAGTCGGTCAGGAGTCTCGGTCCAGGTACTCGGCGTAGACGGGCGCGGTCCTCGCCTCGGCCCAGTACGCTTCGACCACTGCGGAGAGCAGTTCCTCCCGCCGCCCCGCCACGAACGTCTCCCGGTTCCAAGCGAGAATGTGCCTGCGCGGCAACACATCCCCGCGCAGGGGCCGGGGCACGATGCCGTGGTTCCGCGGATCGCAGATCGGTTGCGACAGCCCGATCGCGCCCGCCTTGACCACCAGCAGCGCCACCTGCTGCGAAGTCACCTGATGGGTGAACGACGGGCTGAAGCCGTGCCGCGCGCAGGTGTCGGCGAAGTACTTGGTGAACGTGGCCGCCGACGAATCGGACACCATCACCCACGATTCGTCCCGCAGGTCGCGCAGGTCGACGACCTTCTCGCGCGCCAGCGGATGGAACTCCGGCAACAGGACGAAGGTCGGCTCGGTCACCACCACCGCGGTGTCCACGTTCGCGGGGATTTCGAGTTCGTATCCCGGATAGTCCTTGACCAGCCCCAATTCCGCGCGCCGCTGGGCCAGCAGAGGCAGCAGCCGTTCGGGGTGGTCGTCGTGCACGACCTGCACTTCGGAGACCTCGGGCCACAATCCGGTCACCAGTGAGGGCAGATACGCCACCAGCGCGCTGGCCACCGCCACCACCCGGACCACGTCGGGCGGGCCGCTGGGGCAGACGCGCTGCTCGATGTCTTCGAGCAGTTTGTCCAGCTGTGGCAGCAAAGCGGCGGTGCGGCGCAAGAGCAGTTCGCCCATCGGCGTCGGGGTCACGCCGCCCTCGCACCGGTCGAACAACCGGTAGCCCAGCATGTTCTCCAGCCGTTTGAGTTGCGCGGAAACCGCGGGCTGGGTGACACCGAGGGCGATCGCGGCCCGGGAAAGGCTTCCCGTGTCCGCGATCGCCCTGATCACCCTCAGGTGGTGGACATCCAGCTGTACGACGTCGAACTCCTTTGTCACGAACGGGTTTTCGACCCGCCGGAAGAAGTCATGGCCGTGGAGGACACCGCGGCCGCGGTCCGTCTGCCGAGCAGAATATACAGGAGAAAAGCGCCCAAAACGGAGTTCACGGTGGGGATTCCCCACGGCAGCCAGGCCCCCACCGCCGCCCCGGCCACCCAGCAGATCAGCGCGGAAGGCACCCAGGACGGGCAGGTGGACGGCAGCTCCCCGGACGCGCGGGTGGCGTCCAGCTCCGGTTTCCACCGCCGGACCACGTAGTACTCGGCGATCACCACGCCGGCCACCGGTGGGGTGAGCACGCCGACCCACGTCAGGAAAGTGGTGAAGTGGTCGAGAATGCCGATCGCGGAGAGCACCGTGCCGAGACCGCCGAGCAGCAGGGTCGCGGTGGTGCGGTCCAGCCGCCGGGACAGCAGCACCTGCACGGTGTTCACCAGCCCGAGCGAGGACGAATAGAGGTTCCAGTCGTTGATCTTCAGGATCGCGGTGACCAGGATCAGCGTGCCGAGCACACCGGACGACGAGGTGATGATCCCGACCACGTCGGCGCTTTTCGCCGCGTGCGCGAGCAGGACGCCGATCAGGCCGATGAGGTACTGGCCGAGGGTGACGCTGACCAGGGTCTGCTTCACCACGTCGGACGCGGTCCGGTTGAACCGGGTCATGTCCGGCGTCATGATCGCGCCCATGATGAACGCGCCGGCCACCAGCGTGGTGCCCTGCGCCAGCGACATCGACGGTCCCGGCGGCGGCTCGGCCATCAGCGCCGGCAGGGAATGGTCGCCGAGCGCCGAGATGATCGAAAACCCTGCCAGCGCGAGGAAAGCGGGCACCGTCAGATACGCCGTCCAGGCCATCGCGTGGAAGCCGAACACGACGATCGCGGTGACCAGCGCGCCGCCCGCGAGCGCCCACACCCACACCGGCGGGCCGCCCATCAAGGCGTGGAGGCCGTGGGCGAACACGTCGTTCTGCACCCCGAACCAGCCTGCCAGGCTCAACGTCATCAGGAGCCCGACGAGCGAGGACCCGCCGGTGCCGAATCCGGTCCAGCGCGCGAGCACCGACGTCGAAAGCCCCTCGCGGGTGCCGGCGATGCCCATCAGGATGGTGATGATCTCCAGCAGCACCGAACCGATCGTGATGGCCAGCACCGCTTCCCAGAACGTCATGCCGAAGCCGAGCACCGCGCCGAGCAGGAACTGGTGGAACGAGGACACCTGCCCGAACCGCTGCAACGCGACGGAAATCCAGGAATAACGGCGGTCGGCGGGCACCCGGCGGAGGGAGAAGTCGTCGTGTTCCACGGTCACTCCACTCGTTCCGGGACGGCTTGTTCGAGGACGACGAAACCTTGGCCGGGCAGGGGCCGCCACGACAGTTCGCCGCGGTAGAGCCGTTCGAGGAAGGCGACCCGCTGGTGATAGGCGAACACGGAGCTTTCGACCCCGGCCACGGCGACGGTGCCGACGAACATCGGCAACTCGGCGAGGAAGTACCGGACCGCGCTGCGCAACTGGTCGCGCGTGGGATGTTCGCCCTCGGGCAGCCGCCGGTCCAGCACCCAGCCCGTGGCGCCGAGGCACTGCTCGGCGAACTCCGGATCGGTGGCGAACCGTTGGTGCGCCTCGGAAAGCAGGGCGAGGTACGCGCTGTCGGCTTCGAGCGCCGCGGAATCCAGGATCAAGGCGTGCGGATCCGGCACGCAAATCTGCTCCAGCGCGCGGACGATCTTGTTCCGCGTGTAATTGCCCTGCCGCTGCGCCTTCTGCGCGGCGCGGACCGGGTCGTAACCGAGCGCTTCGAGGGTGAACGCGGACGGGCCGTCGGGGACGAAGAAATGAAAACCGTGAAAGGCCGACATGGCCCAGCGGGCGAGATCGGCGATACGGTCGACCGTGAAATGACTGTTGAACGGGCTGACACCCAGGCAAACGTGCTCGGCTCGCGCCAGCGGATCAGCGCAATGCTCCGTGAGCGGCAGTGGTCGCGGCAAGACGGCTCCTGATTCGCGTGATATGCGGGGCGTCGACCGAACGTAGCCACGGCCGGATGGTGCGGGTATTGCCATCGAATGTTGTCACCGGGTTATGAGAAATCGGCTGTCTCGACTTTCGGGGGTGCCGGGCGCGAACGGGTCGCGGTATACGAAGTCATGGAGATTCAGGTTCGGCATCTTCGCGTGATCTGTGAGATAGCCGCCTCCGGCAGCCTCAACCGTGCCGCGGCCGGACTGGGGCTCGGCCAGCCCGCGCTCAGCCACCAGCTGCGCCGGATCGAGCGGATGGTCGGCGGCCCGCTGTTCCACCGTGACCAGCACGGGGTGCGGCCCACCGAACTCGGCGCCCTGATCCTGCGGCGGGCGCGGGCGATCGTGCTCACCTTCGACGAACTGGAGCACGACTTCCACCGGCAGGAGCCCGAGACGGGCGAATCGCTCAGGATCGGCTGGAACGACAGCGCCATCACGGGTTCGCTGCTCGGCGGACTGCGCGACCTGCGCCCGGGCGAGCCGTTCCGCACGCGCGCGGACACCTCGCGCACGCGGCTGCTCGCGCAGGTCGCGAATCGCGGCATCGACCTCGCGCTGATCATGATCTGCGGCCGGCGCGGCCTCCCGGTGCCGCCGGAAGTGCGGACCATGACCCTGGTGGAGGAGCCGTCGTTCGTGGCGATCCCCGCGGAACACCCGCTCGCCGGTGAAGAGGAGATCGAGCTCGCCGAGCTGGCCGGGGAGGACTGGATCGTGACGAGTGGGGGCGACGGCTGCCGGGTGGTGTTCCGCGAAATGTGTCTCGCGCACGGTTTCGACCCCCGGATCACCCACGACGCCGACATCGACACCACACGGGAGGATCTGGTCAGCGGCGGATACGGCGTCGGGCTGATCCAGCCGACCCGGCCGTCGGCGGACGGGCTGGCCATCCGGCCGCTCGTGGGCGCGCCGATGTGCGTGCGGCATGTGCTGGCCTGGCGGGAGGACGGCCGGTGCGCGCCCGGCGTCCCGGAGCTCGCCGCTTCGGCGAGGGCCGGATATTGGCGGCTCGCCGGGCGGACGGCGCCGTACCGGGCCTGGTTGCACCGCCACGGCAGGTTGGCCGCCGGATAACCCTTCGGCATGCCGAGGCGGCACTAGAGCGTGTCCCGCGAGGCGCCCGACGATGGGAATCGTCAATCACGGTCGCCGAAAGAAGGGGCACCATGCTGCCGTTGATCACCCGTACGGAACTGCTCTCCCGGATGGAGTCCGGATCGGTGGTCGTGGTGGACACGATGCCGATCGCCTATTTCGAGAAGGACCATCTTCCGGAAGCGCGCAACATTCCGGGTTTCCCGTACGAACGGGCGGCCGAATTCACCGACCGCCTGGCACCGGTGGTGCTTCCGGACAAGGCCGCCGAGATCGTCGTCTATTGCGCGAACACGCCGTGCCGCAACAGTGAATTCGTCGGGCGGCGGCTGCTGGAGCTCGGGTACACGAACGTCCGCAAATACCGCGAAGGCATCGAAGACTGGGTCGCGAACGGGTTGCCGACCTGGTCTTCGTCCTGAAAGGAGATCGTCTTGTCCAAGTGCAAACGGTTCGTCTGCGTGCTGGCCGGTGTGCTGGCGCTCATCACCGGCTTCGGCAACGGCGTGGCTTCGGCCGCGCCGGCGGCCGAGAACGTGATGACGGTGACTTCGGCCAACTACGCCGAGGTCATGAACATCTCGCGGCAGAAACTGGTCATCATGGACTTCGGCGCCACCTGGTGCCCGCCGTGCCGCCAGATGAAGCCCGTGATCGAACGGCTCGCCGGTGAGTACGGCGGCCGGTTCCTGCTGGGCGAGGTCGACGTCGACCAGAGCCGGGACCTGTCCACGCGTTACAACATCCGCTACCTCCCGACGCTGGTCGGTGTCCGCAACGCCGCCGAGCTGCCGTCCTCGCGGAACATCGGCTACCCGGGCGAAGCGCGGCTGCGCGCCTGGATCGACGCTCAGCTCGCGAAGGGCTGACCGAGCACGTCGGAGAGAAACGCTTCGACCGCACCGAGGTAGGTCTCCGGTGCTTCGTCGTGCACCACGTGCCCGGCGCCTTGGACGACGATATGCCGTCCGAGGCCGCCGGGCACGCGTGCGGCCAGCTCGGCCTGCTGGCCGTGCGGCATCGCGGTCCGTTCGCCTTCGATCGCGAGCAGCGGGCATTTCACGCGTTCGACGAACTCCCAGAAGTCGCGCCTGCCCCATTCGGCCGCGATCTCGTACAGGTCCGGCAGGGACGCGATCAGGTGATAGCCGTCTTCGCGTTCCTCGACGCATTCGATGAAGTAGTCGCCGGTGTCGCCGAAGAACTCGCGAACGTGGGCCAGTGAACGGAACGGGACCGGCCACGATTCGAAGTACCCTCGCCAGGTGTCCACGGTCCGGCCGCGCTGGTCCGGCGCGAAGTCCTCGCAGACCACGGCGCGGACGAGCTCGGGATGGGTGGCCGCGGTGACCCAGGCGTGCAGGCCGCCCATCGAATGTCCGATCAGGACCGCGGGTTCGTCGAAGGTCCGCAGCACCGCGGCGACGTCGTCGGCGAACCGCTCGGTGCGCCAGGGCCCGCCGCGCGGTCCGCGTCCGTGACCGCGCGCGTCGAGGCCGTGGACACGCCCGTACGGCTCGAGCCTTCGCGCGACCCGCCACCACGTCGTCGCCCTGCCCATCAGCCCGTGCAGAAGGACGATCGGCGGCCCGTCGCCGCCGAAAGTGATCAACCCGTCGCGCTGGATCACCACTAAGCTCCCCTCCATGCGCAGCCGTGTCCCCGCCGCCGGTCTGGTACTGGGGGCCGTCTGCGCCCTGATTATCGGCTGCACCGCCGATCCGCCTCCGGCCACGCCCCCACCGCCGCCGCCGATGAACCCGGTTCCTGGTGCTTCCGGCGCGGGCGATCCGTATTACCCGATGGACGGGAACGGCGGCTACGACGCGACCGAATACCAGGTGGGGATCACGTACGACCCCGCGAAAGGGCGGCTCGACGGCGACACCACGGTGATCGCGAACGCGACCCAGGACCTCGATCGGTACAACCTGGACTTACGCGGCTTGACCGTGCAATCCGTCGAAGTGGACGGGAAACCGGCGAAGTTCGCGCGCGAGGGCGAATTCGAACTGGTGGTGACGCCCGCCGAGCCGATCCGGAACGGGACCGCCTTCCGCACGAAGGTCGTCTACGGTGGCGACCCGTCGGCGACGCCCAAGGCGGGCGGCAGCGAGAACGGCTGGCAGAAATCGAAGGACGGCGGCGCGTTCATCGTCGGCGAGCCGCATTCGGCGTCGTTCTGGTATCCCGTCAACGAGACCCCGCGCGACAAGGCGATGTTCACCCTCACCGCGCGGGTGCCGGACGGCTGGACCGTCATCTCGAACGGGCGCGAGATCCAGAAGACCGCGACCAACGGCTGGACCACGACGTCCTGGCAGGAGCGCACACCTGTGGCGTCCTATCTGACCACCGTGGCGATCGACAAGTTCACCGTCGACCGGATGGCGCTGCCGGACGGGACGCCGGTGGTCAACGCGTACGCGCCGGGCGCCGAGGACCGGCGCGACACCGGCAGGCGGCTGCCGGAGATCATCGGTTTCCTGAGCTCGAAGTTCGGGCCGTACCCGGTGGACGCGGCGGGCGGCATCTATCTCGACGAGGACATCCATTTCTCGCTGGAGACCCAGACCAGGCCGACCTACGCGAAATGGGCCGACCTGATCACCGTGGTGCACGAAACCGCGCACCAGTGGTTCGGCGATTCGGTGACGCTGAAATCGTGGTCCGACATCTGCCTCAACGAATGCCTCGCGTCGTACGCGCAATGGCTGTGGCAGGAGTCGCGGGACCACGAGAACCTGGACGACCGCTACCGCGCCGCCCTCGAGATCATGCGGGGCAGCCAGGATTTCTGGACGTCGAAGCTGGTCGACATGGGGGTCGGGCAGGAATTCCACGGCGTCTACGACAAGGGGATCCTGGCCGTCCACGCGCTGCGGCGGAAGATCGGCGAAGTCGCGTTCACGCGCCTGCTGAAGGAATGGCCGGCCGCGTACCGCAACGCCAACGCCTCCTGGGCGGATTTCGAGGCGTTCACGATCAAGCTTTCGGAGCAGAACCTGCGGCCGTTCTTCGACGCCTGGTTCCACGGCACGACGATCCCGCCGGACGCCGAACTCCTACCAGGCACCCTGCGAGGCTGAAAACCCCCCGCGTTTAGTCCTCTAAATGCGGTCTCCTTCGCGCGCTTGGGCATGTCGTCACCTGAATGCGGTCGTCCCCCACGCCACCCGACGCGAGCGCGTTGCGAAAGCCACTTTCGCAACGCTCAAGGTTGCGAAAGTGGCTTTCGCAACACGCGGCCCGGCTGACCGGACCGCGGTGTGCGTCGGCCGAGGTGGGGCGTGCACCCACCCCCGCATTTAGTCCTCTAAATGCGGGGGTAGTCCGGCAGGTCGATGCCGTTCACCACGTCCCGCATCTTCCGCGAGGCCAGCGCGGCGAACGGCTTGAGCCGCATCACCCGCATCAGCACGTAGCGCATCCGCAACGCCGTCCGCGACTTCACGAAGATCGACTCCGCGTTCTCCCGCCCCATCTCCTGCGTCTTCTCGACGAACTCGCGCATGACCGCCTCGTAGCGTTTGAGCCCGGTGTCGAGACCGGCGGCGAGTTCCCCGGCGAGGACGTACGCGCCGACGAACGCCAGGCTCGTGCCCTGGCCGGAAAGCGGCGAGGGGCAGAAGGCGGCGTCACCCAGCAGCCCGACGCGGCCGCGCGACCAGGACTCCATGATCACCTGCGCGCACGAATCGAAGTAGAAGTCGGGAGCCTCGTCCATCCGGTCCAGCAGCCAGGGCGACTCCCACTCCATCCCGGCCGCGAACTCGCGCACCAGCGCCTTCTGCGCCTCGACGTCGCGATAGTCGTAGTCCACCTTCTCCGACGCGAACCCGAAGTAGGCCATCGCCTCGTCGCCGTCGCGGACGGCGCGGATCCCGGCGGACCGGCCGACGTCGTCGTAGCCGACGGCCCAGTTCCGCAGGCCCAGCCGGTTCGGCACGGTGAAGAACGCCAGGTACGAGCCCAGATGCCGGACGAACCGGGACTCCTCGCCGAAGGCCAGCGCCCGCACTCCCGAATGCAGCCCGTCCGCCCCGATGACCATGTCGTACGTCCGCCGGGCACCACCGGCGAAGGTGACGTCGACGCCGTCGGCCCGCTCGTCCAGCGCGGTGATCCGGTCGCCGAAGAGGTACTCCGTCGTCTCCTTGGTCGCCTCGTAGAGCACTTCGGTCAGGTCGCCGCGCAGGATCTCGATCTCGGCGACGACGCCGTCACCGCCGAAGTCGTCGGCCCGGATCGTGGCCTTCGTGCGGTTCTTCCGGTCGACGAGCGTCTCGCCCTTCGTATCCGTGCAGGCGGCGCGGATGCGTTCGTCCAGGCCCATCCGGCGCGCGACCTCTTTGGCTGTTCCGCGCAGGTCGACGGCCTGGCCGCCGGGGCGCAGCGAAGGCGCGCGCTCCACGACGGTCACCTGGAAGCCGTACCGGGCGAGCCAGAAGGCCAGCGCCGGCCCGGCGACGCTCGCCCCGGAGATGAGGATCTTGGTGTCTGCCACTCTTGGGAAGGTCCCACGCATCACATCGCGGCGCAAAAGAGTTTCGTCGTAGGCTGGCGGCATGGCTGTCGTGAAGATCAACGCGATCGAGGTCCCCGAAGGCGCAGGCCCCGAGCTGGAGAAGCGGTTCGCCGCGCGGCTGCACGCCGTCGACAATCAGCCCGGTTTCCTCGGCTTCGAGCTGCTCCGCCCGGTCTCCGGCGAGTCGCGCTACTTCGTCTACACCAAGTGGGAGTCCGAAGAGGCGTACCAGGCGTGGGCCTCCGGTCCGGCGCGTGAGGCGCACGCGGGCGAGCGCGCGAAGCCGGTTTCCACCGGCGCGAACCTGCTGGAATTCGAGGTCGTCCAGGCTTCGAAGCCGGGTGAGTGAGCTCGAACGAGCCGCGGAACTGATCGACGGCGCCGGCGCGCTGCTCGTCTGCGCCGGTGCCGGGATGGGTGTCGACTCCGGCCTGCCCGATTTCCGGGGCGACGAAGGTTTCTGGAAGGCGTATCCGCCGTACGAGCGGCTGGGCATCAGCTTCGTCGAGCTCGCCGACCCGCGGCATTTCGCCGAAGACCCCGAGCTGGCCTGGGGTTTCTACGGGCACCGGCTCGCACTGTACCGCGCCACCGTCCCGCACGACGGGTTCCGGCTCCTGCGGTCATGGGGAGCGCGCAAACCGGGCGGCACCCGCGCGTTCACGTCCAATGTGGACGGACAGTTCCAGAAGGCGGGTTACTCCCACATCGCCGAGGCGCACGGGTCCATCCACCATCTGCAGTGCCTCGACAGGTGCACCAAGGAGATCTGGCCCGCGGACGACGTCGCGGTCCCGCTCGACGAAGACAGCATGCGCGCGCTCGAACCGCTGCCGTCCTGTCCGCGCTGTGGCGGCCTCGCCCGGCCCAACATCCTGATGTTCGGCGACTACGACTGGCTCGGCCAGCGCAGCCAGGCCCAGCTCGACGACCTGAACGCGTGGCGCCGCGCGCATCGCGACCTCGTGGTGGTGGAACTCGGCGCCGGTCAGGCCGTGCCGACGGTGCGGCGGTACTCGGAGCTGGCCAGCGCCGCGACCGGCGCGCTGGTCCGGATCAACCCGCGCGAGCCGCAGGTCCGGCACGGCCGCGGCGTTTCGCTGGCGAGCAACGGCCTCGAAACGCTCGAAGCGCTGGACGCCCTGCTCAGCTAGGGCGGATCCACAGGTCGCGGTCGCCTTTCAGCATCACCCGCCCGTCGTCGAGGGTCGCCGCGGCGATGAGCCGATCCGCCGGACAGCCCAGCTCACCCCGCGGCCAGCCGCCCTCCGCGACCCACACCACCAGGCACGACCGGTTCGAGGTCTGGGCCTGGTTCCACTCCACGCGGTCGCCGAACAACACCGCTTCGCCCGCCTTGTCGACAGTCCCGCCGAGGACCCGGCCATCCCCGAGGGAAACGGTCTCCCAGACGCCGGGCTCGCCGGTCACGACCAGCGCCCCGGCCGCGGAACCCCCGGCCAGCAGCCATTTCCCGCCTGTCCGGAGCACCGTGGAGAACCAGAGGTCGCTTCCCCGCACATGAACCGGTGACACCGTCCAGGTCGCGCCCGCGTCGCCGGAGGCCCACACCCGTACGTCGCCGCCGAGGGCACCGGCCACGAGCACCCGATCACCGTCGGCCGCGATCGCCGTCGGCGCCCAATGTCCCGGCCTGTCCTGCGGCAGCAGGATCTCCCGCACGCTGCGGCCTTCGTCCCCGGTCACCCACGCGATCGGTTCCGACCGGCTTTCACCGGCGGACTCCCTGAAGCCGACGCCGATCACGTTTCCGCCCGCGCGGGCCAGCGCGACCCCGGTCCGGCCGGGCCCCGGCCGGAACAGCCGCTGGATTTCGGTGACCGGGTCCTGGAGGCCGAGGGACCGTGCCTCACCGGGCCGGGCCGCGAAGCCCAGCGCGCTCTTCGCCTCCGACGGCGGCAACTGCCCCGGGACGCACGCCGCGACCAGCGAAAGCGCGAGCACTCCCCAGAGCTTCTTCATGAGCGGGAAGCCTGCCAGCGGAAGGTCACTTTCCGGGCAGCACGATTTCCGCGTAGACGGCGTCGTGATCGCTGCCCGGCGTCTCCAGCACCTTGAAGTCCGCGATGGCCGTCCGTTTGTCCGCCAGCACGTGGTCGATCGGCACCGGCGGCACCAGCCCGTTCGTCCAGGTCCCCTCCAACGCCTTCCCCAGCTGATCGGCCGCGTCCACGTATCCCCTGGTCAGCAGCTCACGGAAGAGCGCATGGTCCAAGCCGGCGTTGAAGTCGCCCGCCAGGATCCGGATGTCGTGCTCCGCGTCGGCGTACGGCAGGTCCTTGGCCTCGTCGACCCACGCGTGCCGGTCCCACATCGGCGCCGCCGGATGGACGGCGACGACCTCGATCCGGACGCCGTCGCCGAGGTCCACGCTCGCGCTGGGCTGCTTGTAGTCCGAATTGCCGCTCAGCTTCAGCGGCGTGAGCGGATACCTCGACACCAGCCCGGAGCCCGACGCCCACTCGGCCGGATGCAGCACGTGGTAGGGCAGGACCTGGAACAACCCGGCCCGCTCGAGCCCGGTGATCGCCTCGGGCGTCATCTCGGTCAGGCTCAGGACGTCGACCCGGTGCTCCTTCACGTAGCCGACGATCCGGTCCGGATCGGCCTGCCCGCCGAGCATGTTCGACGCCAGCACGCGCACGTGTTTCCCGTCGAGCGCCTTCTGCTCGTTCGCGAACGCGCGGGGAAGGACCAGAGCCGCGATCGTGCCGGTCAGCACCAGCGCGACCACCCCGGTCCACCAGCGGCGGAGCCCCAGCGCGAGGACGCCGAGGAGCAGCGTCGCGATCCCGGCGTACGGCGTGAGCGCGAGCGCCGCGATCGTGTACGTGTTGCCGTCGTAGCCCACCAGCCGCATCGCCGTCAGCACCGCGAACGGCACGACCGCCGCGACGAGCAGCCCGCCGGCCAGCTTCCGCCCGGCACCCCGCCGCACGCGTTCTTCGATCACCATGCCGTCGAGTATGCCGATCAAGAACGTGGTGGCGGCCGTCTCCACAAGACCTCCACAACCTCCTCACACCGCGTCTACCAGCGCTTATCGGCTCCTGTCAGCCGCTGCCAGCCCGCTGTGCGCGGTCTGCCAGGCCGGGAGTGCACCTTTGTCGGCGGGGCGAGATCCACAGGAGGAAACGATGACTCACGCGATCAGGGCCGAGGGCCTGGTCAAGCACTATGGGGAGACGAAGGCGCTCGACGGGGTCGATCTGGAGGTCCCGGCGGGCAAGGTGGTCGGGGTGCTGGGGCCGAACGGCGCGGGGAAGACGACCGCCGTCCGGATCCTGGCCACCTTGATCCGGCCGGACCGCGGCCACGCGAGCGTCTTCGGGTACGACGTCGTCAAGAACCCGATGGCGGTCCGGAGCATGATCGGGCTGACCGGGCAGTACGCGTCGGTCGACGAGGACCTTTCCGGTACAGAGAACCTCGTCCTGATCGGCAGGCTCCTGGAGTTCTCGAGGGCGGACGCGAAGAAGCGCGCGGCCGACCTGCTGGAGCGGTTCGAGCTGACCGGCGCCGCCGGTCGCGCGATCAAGACCTACTCGGGCGGCATGCGGCGGCGGCTCGACCTCGCCGCGAGCCTGGTCGGCCGTCCGAAGGTGCTCTACCTGGACGAGCCGACCACCGGGCTCGACCCGCACGCCCGCAACGAGGTCTGGGCCGTGGTCCGGACGCTGGTCGCCGACGGCACGACGGTGCTGCTCACCACGCAGTACCTGGAGGAGGCCGACCAGCTGGCCGACACGATCACCGTGTTCGATCACGGGCACGTCGTGGCGAACGGGCGCGCCGACGAGCTCAAGCGGCGGACCGGCGGCCAGACGCTGCAGGTCCGGCCGTCCGCGCTCGCCGACCTCGACGCCGTCGAGCGCATCCTGGCCGGGCTCACCGGCGCCCGGCCGAACCGGGACGACGACACCGGGCTGCTCACCGCGCCCGTCGCCGACCCGGTCCTGCTGTCCACCTTGGTCCGCAAGCTGGACGAGGCCGGTATCACCGCGGACGAGCTGGCGCTGCGGCTGCCCAGCCTCGACGAGGTGTTCCTCGCGCTGACCGGCAAGAAGACCGACGAGTCCACAAAGGACACGACTCCGGAAGGGAGCCTGGTATGACGACCATCGCGATGCCCGCACCACCACGGCGCGTTTCACCGTCCAGCAGCGTGCGGCACGGGCTTTCCCTTGCCTGGCGCGGTGTCCTGAAGATCCGCAAGAACCCGGAACAGCTGGCCGACGTCACGCTCGCGCCGATCATCTTCCTGGTCATGTTCGTCTACCTGTTCGGTGGCGCGATCATGGGCAGCACCGAGGGCTACCTCCAGATGATCGTGCCCGGCATCATGGTGTTCAACATCCTGCAGGCCAGCATGACCGTCGGCGTCCAGCTGAACACCGACGTCACCAAGGGCGTGTTCGACCGGTTCCGCGCCATGCCGATCGCGCGGTCCGCACCGCTCATCGGCGCCGTACTGGCCGACATCGTGCGGTACCTGGTGTGCCTGGTCGTGCTGATGGTCGTCGCGACGATCATGGGCTACCGGATCCAGACCGGACCGGCCGAGTTCGCGCTGGCGATCGTGCTCGTCATCGCGTTCGCGCTGGCGTTCTGCTGGGCTTCGGTGTTCGTCGGGATGCTGGTGAAGAGCCCGGGCGCGGTGCAGGGCCTGATGTTCGTGGTGCTGATGCCGCTGACCTTCGGCAGCAACGTGTTCGTGCAGACCAACACCATGCCCGGCTGGCTGAAGGCGTGGGCCGACATCAGCCCGGTGACGCAGATGTCCGACGTCCTGCGCGGGCTGATGAACGGCGGGCCGGTCGCCGGTCCGCTGACCGGGGCGCTGATCTGGATGGCGGCCGCGGTCGCGGTCTTCTTCCCGCTCGCCACGTGGGCTTACCGGAAGCGCGTCTGACGGGGGTCAGGGGGAACGCGCGTGAAGGGCTCCTTGCCTCTGCCGAGGTGAGGAGCCCTTCTTCATGTGCCCGCTTCCTGACGGATCCAGGCCACCAGGTCCGGACGCGACAGGCCGGCGTCCTGGACGAGGAGCTCTTCGTAACGCTCCTCGCCGAAATGCTCGCGAAGATCGTCGGCGAGCTGCCGGATACCGGGTTCTCCGAGGTCCAGCCTGCCGCGCAGCAGTTTCGCCGCGCCGAGCAGCCGGACAGCCGCCTCCGGCCGCCCCTGCCGGAACCGGATCAGGCCGCAAACCTCGACGATCCGGCCGAGATCGGGCATGTCGCCGCGTTCCGCGGTGGACTTCACGACCACCGCGGCACCGCGCTCGGCCCCGTCCAGATCCCCGGCGGCCAGCGCGATCTCCGTGTCGATGTACCCGCCGTACTCGTCGCCGAACATGCCCGGCATCGGCACCGTCGCCATCAGCTCCCGGAACCGGACGCCGACCGCGCGCGCCTCGTCGACGCGTCCGGCGCGGCAGAGCAGATCGGCCTTGCCCACCAGCACCATCACCGCGAGCTGGTCGTTGCCCGTGTCGATCGCGTAGCGCTCCGCGTCGCGCATCTCGCGCATCGCCGTCTCGACGTCACCGGCCCGCGCGTACTCCGTCGCGAGCCGCCAGCGCTGCTGGATCACGTCGTCCTGCGACCCCAGTTCGAGCGCGAGGGCGAGCCCCCGCCGGTACAGCGCGAGCGCGGCGTCGTGATCGCCCGACATCGAGATGTCGCTCGCCTTCATGCCCACGGCCATCGCGGTGCCCCAGCGGTCGCCCACGGCCGTGAACCCCTCGTAGGCCTGGTCCCGCGCCCTGTCGGCGCCCTCGGGGTCGCCGTCGTCGGCGAGGATGAAGCTGTATGCCCACGAACCCGCGGACCTGGCCCACGGATCCGGGCTCGCCAGCGCCCGCTCGACCTCGCGATGCGCGAGTTCCTTGTTCTGGCTGAAGAAGGCCAGCATGGGCAGGCCGATCGCCAGCCCGGCGAACCGGGTGTGCGCGTTGGTCCGCACGCATTCGTCGATGAGTTCCCGCACGGCTTCGCGGTCACCGGCGCCCGGCACCATCGAGGTGATCTCACCCATCGCCCGGAACGCGGCGGCGAAGTCCTCCTCCAGCCGGTCACCGAAACCGAGCACTTCGGCGACGAAGGACTCGACCCGGTCGCTGTCGCCCTTGACCAGCCAGTACCAGAAGGTGTTGCCGAACAGGCGCGTCGCCATTTCCGCGTCACCCGCGTCGATGGCCTGGCGAAGCGCCGTCACGATGTTGCCGTGCTCCGCGTCGTACCGTGAGATGGCGACGAGCTGATCCGCCGTCCGCAGCATCGGCTCCAGCCGTTCGGCGAGTTCGGCGTAGTAGCGGTGATAAGCCTTGGTGAGCTGTTCTCGCTCTTGGGCTTCGTCGAGCCGTTCCGCCGCGTACGCCCGGATGGTCTCCAGCATGCGGTATCGCGGCTCGCCGTGGTCACCGGCCATCGCGTCCACAATGGACTTTTCGACGAGCGAGCCCAGGACGTACAGGGCGTCTTCGGCGGGCAGGCCGTCACCGGCGCAGACGCTTTCGACCGCCTCCACCTCGGCACCCGCCCCGAAGACCGAAAGCCGCCTGGCGAGCACGCGTTCGGCGTCGTCGAGCAGGTCCCAGCTCCACTCGACGACGGCCCGCAGCGTGCGCTGCCTCGGCAACGCGGTCCGGCTGCCGGACGTCAGCAGGCGGAACCGGTCGTCGAGGCGCCGCGAGATCTGCGCGACGGTCATCGACCGCAGCCTCGCGGCGGCCAATTCCAGCGCCAGCGGCATCCCGTCCAGCCTGCGGCAGATCTGCGCGACGTCGTCCACAGTGGACTCGTCGAGCACGAAGTCCGGGCGGACGGCCACCGCCCGGTCGACGAACAGCCGGATCGCGCCCGCCTCGGCGGCTTGGGAAACGGTCGGCGTGCCTTCCGGGACGGACAGCGGACCGAGCGGGCACAGCGTCTCGCCGTCGATGGCCAGCGCCTCACGGCTCGTCGCGAGGACGCGCAGCGTCGGCACGCGGCGCAGCAGGGTGTTCGCCAGCTCCGCGGCCGCGTCGACCAGATGCTCGCAGTTGTCCAGCACCAGCACCGATTCACCGGCGCCGAGCGTCTCCACCGCCCTGGCCAGCGCGTCCACCGGGCGGCGCATCGGATCCCCACCGTGCGAAAGACCGAGATCCCACAGCTCCAGCGCGGCGAAGACCGCGCCGGGCAGGTCACCCGGGTCGCGGACGCCGGCGAGCGGCACGAACCAGACACGTCCGCGCGCGTGCGCCGGATGCCGCGTCGCGACCTCGGTGGCCAGCCGCGTCTTCCCGGCGCCGCCGGGCCCGACGAGCGTCACCAGCCGCGCGCCCGCGAGAAGTTCGGCGATCAGCTTCAGCTCGTCGTCACGGCCGACGAAACTGGTGAGCCGGACCGGGAGATGATCGGCGGCCGCGGGCGGCGGGCCGAGTTCACCGCGCAACGCGGCGAGATGGATCTCCCGGAGTTCGGCCGACGGGTCGACGCCGAGCTGATCGGCCAGCGCCGCCCGGACCTCCTCGTAGACGGCGAGGGCGTCGGACTGCCGGTCCGCCGCGCACAGCGCCCGGATCCACAGCCCCGCGAGTCGTTCACGCAGCGGGTGCCGCGTGGCCGCCTCCTTGAGATCCGCGAGCACCCGGTCGTGCCCGCCCAGCCGGATCTCCGCCTCGAAACGGTCTTCGGCGGCTTCCAGGCGCAGATCCTCCAGCCGGGTCGCCGGCGCCTGCGCGAAAGGGGCGTCGAGCACGTCGGACAGGGCCTGACCACGCCAGAGGCCGAGCGCTTCGGCGAGAATCGTGGCCGCACCGGCGTCCCGTCCGGCCGCCAGTTCCGCGCGCCCCTCGGCCGCCAGCCGTTCGAAGCGGACCACGTCGACGTCCTCGCGGGCGATGTCGAGGCGGTAACCGCCCGGCCCGGAGTCGAGGGCGACGTCTTCGGCACGCAGGACCTTGCGCAACCGCGAGACCAGGGACTGCAGCGCGTTCGCCGCGTCGGCGGGTGGCTCCGCGCCCCAAAGCCCGTCGATGAGGGCCGCCGCCGGGACGGCATGGCCGGGGTCCAGCGCGAGCCTGGCCAGGAGCATGCGGAGACGGGCACCGCCGATGTCGACCGGGGTGCCGTCACCGGCCTCCGCTCCGACCGGGCCCAGCAGCGTCACACGCACGACCCCCAGCTTTCCAGAAGCCGCAAACGGATACCGACCAGGCGACGGAAGTGGGGATTATCCGGGCACGAAGGATCTTTCCGGGCGGACGGCCCAGGTCACGGCGCTACGTTCGTGATCGAGTCACAGCCGATCGACTGGGAGTGTGAATGAGGTACCGGAGTACGGCCGTCATCGCCGCCGTTCTGGCCGCGAGTGTCCTCGGCGGCGGGACCGCCCTCGCCGGCACCGGGAAACCCGGCGCCGACGGGGCGGGCGACAGCTACTACCCGCAGGACGGCAACGGCGGCTACGACGTCGCCGACTACGACCTGAAAATCGGCTACGAGCCCGCCACCAAGCAGCTCACCGGCCTCCAGACGATCACCGGCCGCGCCACCCAGGCGCTGAGTTCGTTCAACCTCGACCTGCACGGGCTGACCGTCGACTCGGTCAAGGTCGGCGGGCGGAAGGCGACCTTCACCCGGACCGGCGACCACGAACTCGTCATCACCCCGGCGCGTCCGCTGCGGAACCACGAGCGGTTCACCGCCGAGATCGCCTACCACGGTGTCCCGCAGCCGATCGAGGATCCGGCGTTGGGTGAGAACGGCTGGCAGTACGCGAAATCCGGCGGTGCGTTCGTCGCGGGCGAGCCGAGGTCCGCGACCACCTGGTACCCGGTCAACGACACCCCGCGGGACAAGGCGACCTTCCACCTCGCCGTCACCGTGCCGTCGGAATGGGGCGTCATCTCGAACGGCCGCGAGCGCGGGAAGTTCGCTTCGGGGAAGAACACCACCTACGTCTGGGCCGAAGAGACCCCGGCCGTGCCGTACATGACGACGGTCGCGATCGACAAATGGGAGTTCGAGCGGACGAAGCTGTCCGACGGCACCCCGGTCGTCAACGCCTACGCCCCGGGCACCCCCGCGGCGACCAAGCAGGCCGAGGCGCGGCTGCCGGAGATCATCGACTTCCTGGCGTCGAAGTTCGGACGCTACCCGGTGGACGCGGCGGGCGGCATCTTCCTCGCCGAGCCGATCGGGTTCTCGCTGGAGACGCTGAGCAGGCCGATCTACTCGGGCGCGGCGGGCAACGTCCCGACGATCGTGCACGAGAACGCCCACCAGTGGTGGGGCGACTCGGTCGCCGTCGACAAGTGGAAGGACGTCTGCCTCAACGAATGCTTCGCCTCGTACGCGGAATGGCTGTGGTCCGAGGCGAAGTCGGGGCAGGACCTCAAGGCGCGTTACCTGACCGCCGTGCAGAAGGCGACGGACCGTTTCTGGGCCGGGAAGCTGTACGACATGGGGCCCGGCAACGAGTTCACCTACGTGTACTCGAAGGGCCCGGTGGCGCTGCACGCGCTGAAGAACTACATCGGCGCGGCGCCGTTCGACCGCATCCTGAAGACGTGGCCCGCCCTCCACCGCGACGGCAACGCGAGCCTGCCGGAATTCCAGAAATTCGCCGAACGCGTCGCGCACAAGAACCTCCAGGGTTTCTTCGACGCGTGGTTCTACGGCAACACCAAACCGGCGCCCGAGTTCCTCTACCCGGGGGACCTCAAGCCGGCCGCCTGACCGGCGTCACACGTTAGGGTGAGGGCATGACGTCAGTGCTCCTCACCGGTTTCGAACCGTTCGGCGGTGAGCGGGTGAACCCGTCGTGGCAGGCGGTTTCCCTGCTCACCGGCCGTCGGCACGACACCGTCGCCGTCGAACTGCCGTGCGTGTTCTCGCGTTCGCTGGTCACCTTGCGCGACGCGATCGACGAATACCGGCCGGAACTGGTGATCTGCGTCGGGCAGGCGGGCGGTCGTCCCGATGTCACCCCGGAGCGGGTCGCGATCAACCTGATCGACGCCCGTATCCCGGACAACGCCGGCTCGCAGCCCGTCGACGTCCCGGTGATCCCCGGCGGGCCCAACGCGTACTTCACCACGCTGCCGGTGAAGGCCTGTGTCACGGGGATCAAGGCCGCGGGGCTTCCGGCGTCCGTCTCGCACACCGCCGGGACCTACGTGTGCAACCAGGTCTTCTACGGGCTGATGCACTTGCTGGACAACGACTTTCCCGGAGTGCGCGGCGGTTTCGTGCACGTGCCGTACACGCCGGAGCAGGCCGCGCGGACGACCGCGCCGAGCCTGGCCGTGCACCGCGCCGCCGAGGCGCTGGAGATCATCGTGGAGACCGCGCTGTCGGTGACCGAGGATCTTTCGACCCCGGCGGGAACCCTGCACTGATCAAGGCTTGAGCTGCGCCGTGAAGAACTCGACCATCTCCGCGGTCGTCCGCGCGGAGCCGTCGCTGCGGGTCGAGACGAGCATCGCGCTCAACGGCGCGTCTTCGGTCCCGAAGAGCACGATGCCGCTTCGCGCGCCCACGCCCGCCAAGTAGCGCCCCCGCAGCCCGTCGGCCGCCCAGGTTCCCTCCACGGGCTTGCCCTTGGTCATGCGCTGCCGAACGCCGTCCTCCAGGCCGGTCATCGCGATGCCCTGGTAGTAGTTGATCGCGTTCGACCCCTTGTCGTCCTTGAAGACGCAGGTGACCGCCGACGCCGCACCCACCGTGGCGGCGGCGTCCGGCGCGTCCCGGCAGTCGTCCCGCTGCGGGATGACGGCGGCGATCCGGCGGAGACAGTCCGTGAACCCCTGCGTGTCCTTCTGCCCCGGCTGATCGCAGCTGACCGGTTTCGACGGCGCCGGTCCGGCGACCGGCTCCTCCCCGCCGCCGCTGAGCAGGACGACCGTCGTCACGATCGCCGCGAGAGCGAGCACGATGACGCCGTAGGCCGTGGGCTTCTGCCAGTTCCGGCCCGGCGGTGGCGGAGGCGGCGTCCAGCGCGGAGGCTGCGGGCGGCGCGGCGGCGGTTGTTGGTGCACCGGCTGCTGCTGCCGCACCGGCGGCGCGACGGGCGCGAAGGCGGGCACCGTCAGCTGCGTATCCTCGCCACCGGCGGGCACGTGGAGCAGCCCGAACGCGACCGCCGTCTCCGGCTGGTCCTGCGTCGTCGGCGCGATCCTGAGCTGATTCGCCAGCAGGCTCGCCAGCAACGGCATCCGGCTCGGCCCGCCCACGAGGTAGACGCCACCGAGGCGGTCCGGGGACAGCCCGGCACGGCGGATCGTGGTGGCCAGAAGCTCGGCACTGCGCAGGAAACTCGGCCGGACGAGCGCCTCGAGCTCCATCCGCGTCACCCGCACGTCGCCGAACGGCTCCGGCATCGGGATCTCGGTCTGCTGGTGGCGGGACAGGCTTTCCTTGGCGTCACGGACGTCCTGCAGCAACGACCGGCGCGTCCGGCGGTCGCTGACCGACTGCGGGCGCAGGATCCGTTGCCAGCGCGCGGGTTCGGAATGCGAAACCTCGCGGCCGATGTGCACCAGCAGCGCCTGGTCGATGTCGAGACTGCCGAGATCGGGCAGCCCGTCCTCGGCCAGCACGGCGAACCCCTGCGCGCTGACACCGACCACCGCGCAGTCGAAGGTGCCCGCCCCGAGGTCGTACACCGCGATCGGACCGGGCGGCCGGTGACCGTTGCCGAGGGAGGCGTAATGCGCTGCGGCGGCGACCGGCTCGGGAATGAGCGTCGTCGTAACGAAACCGGCCTTGAGCGCCGCGTCGCGGAGGATCTGCTTGCGATCCGGGCCCCAGCCCGCGGGATGCGAGATGCGCACCTGGGCGGGCGGACGCTGCAGGAGCAGCTCGGCCTCTTCGCCGACCCGGCGCAGGACCGCGGCGAAGGCGTCGGCGATGGGAAGCGAGACGTCACCGAGCTGGAGGGCGCCCTCGTCGATGCGCCGCTTCGGATTCGCCTCGAACCGGCTCGGATCCAGCCGCGCCCGGCGTTCGGCGTCACGACCGACGAAGACCGTGCCGTCCTTGTCGACGTAGATCGCGGACGACATCGTCACCGACCCGTCGATCTCGACGACCTGCGCCCCCCTGCCGTGGATCGACAGCACCCCCACCGTGCTGGAGGTGCCGAAATCGATCGCCAGAACGTCCACCTGACCCCCTCCCGGACCCGAAGGCATCGTCTCACGCCCCCCGATCACGCGAGTTCCGCCTCTGATCACGCGAGTTACGCCCTCAATCACGCGAGTCACGCGCCTGATCACGCGAGTTCGCCCTCCACGCACGCAGGCTCCCTGTGCGGAAAGAAGTACCTCGCGTGGCTGGAGACGTAACTCGCGTGATTGAGCGCGCAACTCACGTGCTTGGGCGCGTAACTCGCGTGATCGCAGGGCGAACACGCGAAAGTGCCCGCCGCGGCGAACCGCGACGGGCACTTCCGGAACCGAAAGGGACTTACTCGCCCTCGGCTTCACCGTTCTCTTCGGTCGAGCCGGCGCCGATGCTCACCGGCGGGGCGTCCGGAACCGACGAGGGCCGGGCTTCGCCGCGGAAGACGAAGTGCGCCTTGTCGTCCTTCTCGCCCTCTTCGTCGTTCCAGCCTTCGACGTCGACCAGGATGATCTGGCCGGCCTGGACCTCGCCGAACAGGATCTTCTCCGACAGCTGGTCCTCGATCTCGCGCTGGATCGTGCGGCGCAGCGGCCGCGCGCCCAGCACCGGGTCGAAGCCGCGCTTGGCGAGCAGCGACTTGGCCTTGGGCGTGAGCTCGAGCTCCATGTCCTTGGCCTTGAGCTGCGTCTCGACCCGGGCGATCATCAGATCGACCATCTGGATGATCTGGTCCTTGGTCAGCTGGTGGAAGACGATGATGTCGTCGATCCGGTTCAGGAACTCAGGCCGGAAATGCTTCTTCATTTCCTCGTTGACCTTTTGCTTCATCTTCTCGTACCGGTTGGCGGTGTCGCCCCCCTGCGAGAACCCGAGCGAGACGGACTTGGAGATGTCCGAGGTACCCAGGTTCGAGGTGAAGATGAGCACGGTGTTCTTGAAGTCGACCGTACGACCCTGGCCGTCGGTGAGACGGCCGTCTTCGAGGACCTGCAGGAGCGTGTTGTAGATCTCCTGGTGGGCCTTCTCGATCTCGTCGAACAGCACCACCGAGAACGGCTTGCGCCGCACCTTCTCGGTCAGCTGGCCGCCCTCTTCGTAGCCGACGTAGCCCGGAGGGGCACCGAAGAGCCGCGAAGCGGTGTAGCGGTCGTGGAACTCGCCCATGTCGATCTGGATGAGCGCGTCGTCCTCGCCGAACAGGAACGCCGCGAGCGCCTTGGACAGCTCGGTCTTACCGACACCGGACGGGCCGGCGAAGATGAACGAGCCGGAGGGGCGCTTCGGGTCCTTCAGGCCGGCACGGGTGCGGCGGATCGCCTGGGAGACGGCCTTGACCGCGTCCTCCTGGCCGATGATCCGCTTGTGCAGCTCGTCCTCCATGCGGAGCAGACGCGTGGTCTCCTCCTCGGTGAGCTTGAACACCGGGATACCGGTCCAGTTGGCGAGGACCTCGGCGATCTGCTCCTCGTCGACCTCGGCGACGACGTCGAGGTCGCCGTCCTTCCACTGCTTCTCCCGCTCGCCCTTCTGGCCGAGGAGGGTCTTCTCCTCGTCGCGGAGGCGGGCGGCGCGCTCGAAGTCCTGCGCGTCTATCGCGGACTCCTTGTCCCTGCGCACGTCGGCGATCTTCTCGTCGAACTCGCGCAGGTCCGGCGGCGCGGTCATGCGGCGGATGCGCATCCGGGCGCCGGCCTCGTCGATCAGGTCGATCGCCTTGTCCGGGAGGAAGCGGTCGTTGATGTAGCGGTCCGCGAGGGTCGCCGCCTGCACCAGCGCGCCGTCGGTGATCGAGACGCGGTGGTGCGCCTCGTACCGGTCACGGAGACCCTTCAGGATCTCGATCGTGTGCTCGAGCGACGGCTCGCCGACCTGGATCGGCTGGAAGCGGCGCTCCAGCGCGGCGTCCTTCTCGATGTACTTGCGGTACTCCTCGAGCGTGGTCGCGCCGATCGTCTGCAGCTCGCCACGGGCCAGCATCGGCTTCAGGATCGACGCGGCGTCGATCGCGCCCTCGGCGGCACCCGCGCCGACGAGCGTGTGCAGCTCGTCGATGAACAGGATGATGTCGCCGCGGGTCTTGATCTCCTTGAGCACCTTCTTGAGGCGCTCTTCGAAGTCACCGCGGTACCGGGAACCGGCGACCAGGGAGCCGAGGTCGAGGGTGTAGAGCTGCTTGTCCTTCAGCGTCTCGGGCACCTCGCCCTTGACGATGTTCTGCGCGAGCCCTTCGACGACGGCGGTCTTGCCGACGCCGGGCTCACCGATCAGGACCGGGTTGTTCTTGGTGCGCCGCGACAGCACCTGCATGACCCGCTCGATCTCTTTGCCCCGGCCGATGACCGGGTCGAGCTTGCCTTCGCGGGCCTGCACGGTCAGGTTGCGGCCGAACTGGTCGAGCACCAGCGACGACGACGGGGTGCCTTCACCGCGTCCGGAGCCGGTCTCGGTCGACTCCTTGCCACCCTGGTAGCCCGACAGCAGCTGCAGGACCTGCTGACGCACCCGGTTGAGGTCCGCGCCGAGCTTGACGAGCACCTGTGCGGCGACGCCCTCACCCTCGCGGATCAGCCCGAGCAGGATGTGCTCGGTGCCGATGTAGTTGTGGCCGAGCTGCAGCGCTTCGCGCAGGGACAGCTCAAGCACCTTCTTGGCCCGCGGGGTGAAGGGGATGTGCCCGCTCGGGGCCTGCTGCCCCTGGCCGATGATCTCCTCGACCTGCTGGCGGACGCCCTCCAGCGCGATGCCCAGCGATTCCAGCGCCTTGGCGGCGACACCTTCACCCTCGTGGATCAGACCCAGGAGGATGTGCTCGGTGCCGATGTAGTTGTGGTTGAGCATCCTGGCTTCTTCTTGGGCCAGGACGACCACCCGCCTCGCGCGGTCGGTGAACCTCTCAAACATGTGCACTCCCTCGACTGCTGCGACGGCGGCCCGTTTCCATCGTGCTTTCACCGCGATGGATTCAGCACCGTGAGACCACTCTAGTAGCCATGCGGTCGCGCTGGCGTACCACTACGGCTGATTGCGGCCCGTTCGCGCCCGGTCCGTTCTCCGGCCGTGCGCTCTTTCATCTTCCGGTTGCCCTGCACCTTTACGTCAAGCCCAACGTGCGAAGGCGCGCCCGGATTCCGCCGGACGAGGGTTGTCCGCTGAGCGCGAACACGGGTCCGCCCAGTGGATGGACACCCGTCCGGAGTAGTCACGGATCGTATGTAAGGTTAGGCGTACCTAAAGACGGGAGGCCGGTGTGTCACGACACTACGCTCTCGCGTCCCCGCCGGACGGTCTCCGGGCTTCCCTCTCCAGGATGCCCGAGGACGCCGGGCTCCGCGGAGACGTGCCGGGCGGGGAGCCGGGCTGGGTCCGCTGCGGCGACCTGCTCGGCGAGCCGGCCCGGCTCGTGCGGTGGCGGGAGCGGCTCACCGGCTGGCTGGCCGAGACGTACCCGGAGGCGACCGCGATCCCCGAGCGGACCCCGGCGAAGTGGATCGTGTCCTGGTACCTGCACGTCCCGGCCCTCGCCGGCGCGATGCTGCTCCACCACGGACGCCGCGTGCCGTCGCTGGCGCCGTCCGCGCTGGCGTTCCGGATCGGCGCCGACCGGCCCCATCCCGACTCGGTCGCCGTCCTCGACCCAGATCTCCGCGGTTTCCATTGCCTGCCGACCGACCCGGGCTCGGCGCATCCGAGGGCCGTCGTGGTCCCGGACGAGCGGGCACTGGCGGCGGTGCTGCGGGGCAGGTTCGTCGCCCACGCGAGCCGGTTCATCGACGTCTACGGGCCGCTGACGAGGCTCGGGCGACGGCAGTTGTGGGCGGCCGCCACGGACGCGCTCGACAACGCGCTGTGGTCGGCGGGGCGGCTGGGCGGGACGCCGGAATCCGAGGGCGCCGGCGTCGCGGACGCCGCTCTGGTCCTCGAAGCCCGGTTCCCGCCGCTGACATCGCCGTCGAAGCTGACGCTGACCACGGGAGCCGACGGACACCGCGAGTGGATGAGAAACCGCGAAAGCTGCTGCTTCAACTATCTGCTTCCCGCGGAATCGGAATGCGGCGGCTGCCCGCGACTTCGTTAAGGCGTCCAGCCGGGATCACGTCCCGTCGCGCCCAAGGCGCGCTCGAACGGTGTCGCGCCGTCCGCGACGGGCACCTCTTCGCCGTACACCTTCATCGCGCGCGCCTGATCACCGATCTCCAGCGCGATGGCGTACACGGCGACGGCGACTTCGGGGACAACGGCGAACTCCGCGCCGGTCGCCCTCGCGAGGTCCCAGCCGTGGAAGACGAACTCGTCCAGCACCATGTACCCCGCCATCGACGCGGGCATCGGGTTGCCGCCGAAGGTGGTCTGTCCCTGCCACGCCTCCGGGGCGCCGAAGACGTCCACGAGGCGCGCGGTCCGCTTTTCGATGTCGGCGAGCCATTCGCCGCCGACGAGGTCCGCCTCGGCCTCGCCGGAGGACACCTCGGGCGGTGCCGCCTTGCGCCCGGCGGCTTCGAGCCAAGGACCCCAGTAGAGAAGGTGGTTCAGCAACGCGCGGACGTCGTATTCGGCGCACGGGGTCCGGGCGGAGAGGTCGGACTCGCCGATCCCGCGCAGGATTCTGGCGAATTCCGCGGCGGCGGGGGCGATCAGGGCAGCGTGTTCGGACATGAGGGCATCAGTTCACGAGACCCGGCGCACTGTCTTGAAGAAACACGACAGAGCTAGGCCGTGTCCGGCAAGTCTGCCCGCGGCCTTCGCGCCCAGGCGGCCCCTGACAGCACGGGCGGTCCAGCCGAGTACAACCCGGTACGAGGCCGAACCGCCCGCACTGCCAGGAACCACCTGGATCACGAAGTCCATCGAACAGCCTTACCGGACACGGCCTAGGTTGGTCCGGTGAGCGGGCATCGGATCCCGGCGGGGATCGTCAACGCGCGGGAGGCGAAGTTCAGCCTCGTCCGGCATCGCCCCGCGCCGGCGCTGCGCCCGTTCGTCGAGCACCACTGGGTGCTGCGCTGGGACCTGGGCGGCGGTCCGTCCCATGAACAGGTGGTTCTGCCCAATCTCGCGGTGAACGTCACGTTCTTCCGCGACGCGGCCGGCGCGTTCGGCCCGGGGAAACGACCTTTCCGCTACACCGTCGCGGGCACGGACCACGGTATCGGCGTGCGATTCCGGCCGGGGGCTTTCCGGGCATTCCTCACCGGTCCGGTCTCGATGATCTCCGGCGGTTCCGTTCCGCTCACCGATCTCTTCCCCGGTGCCGGATCGGTGACGGAATCGGTACGGAATGCGACGGACGACTTCGAAATGGTCCGCCGGTGCGAGGAACTGCTCCTCGGCGGAGATCCCGTGCTCACCGCCGCGGCCAGGACGGCCGTCGACGCGGTCGAAACAATCGCGGCCGATCCGGCCATTACCAGAGTCGGCGAGCTGTCAAGCCGGACGGGCCTGTCTCACCGGAGCCTGCAACGCCTGTTCGCCGAACATGTCGGCGCCGCCCCCAAATGGGCGATTCAGGTATACCGCTTGAACGAAGCGGCGGCACGGATCGCCGCCGAGGAACGGCCGGACTACGCGGAACTGGCGACAGAGCTGGGCTATAGCGACCAAGCGCACTTCGTCCGGGATTTCCGCTCCGTGACCGGATGGGCGCCCACCGAGTACGCCCGCTTGAACCGTGTACAAGAACAAGAAAGCCGCCGGGAACGGATTCCCGGCGGCCGTCAGGTCTGAAAGACCTCAGTTCTTCTTGTGGTACGCCTCCACGACCTCGGACGGGATACGTCCGCGGTCGGAAACCTGGAAGCCGTTCTTGCGGGCCCAGGCGCGAATGGCCTGGTTCTGCTCGCGGTCCACGGTCGCGGGGCGGGCGGCGGCCTTCACACCGGCGACCGGACGAATGGCGGTGCGCTTACGGCCACCCGCGCGACGGGCGTGCTCCACATACTGGGCCAGCGCGTCACGAAGCTCTTCCGCGTTTTCCGCGGAAAGGTCGATCTGGTAGCTCACACCGTCCAAACCGAACTCGACGGTCTCTTCAGCCTCGGTGCCGTCGAGGTCGTCGACGAGCGAGACGAGCACCTTCTGTGCCATCTGTTTCCTCCTGCTGGGGGCTTACACGAATGATCTGGTACGGGGCATGCCCCGGACAGAAGACTTTGTCTAGCGACATTAATACCCGCTACCGAGACATAACGCAAATCTTGTTTACGAGAACGATCGAGGTATCTGTCACGCGGACGGGTTATTCGGGTCGGACGAGCGGGAACAGGATGGTCTCCCGGATACCAAGGCCGGTCAGCGCCATCAGCAACCGGTCGATCCCCATTCCGACACCACCGCTCGGCGGCATTCCGTACTCCAGCGCACGGAGGAAATCCTCATCCAGGTTCATGGCCTCACTATCGCCCTGCGCACCCAGCCGAGCCTGTTCCACCAGCCGCTGACGCTCCACCACGGGATCGACCAGCTCGGAGTATCCGGTGGCCAGTTCGAATCCGCGCACGTACAGATCCCACTTCTCGGCGACCCCGGGCTTGCTGCGATGTTGCCTGGTCAGCGGGGATGTCTCGACCGGAAAATCACGGACAAAAGTAGGTTCGTGGAGATGATCGCCGACGAGATGTTCCCAAAGTTCTTCGACGAGTTTGCCGTGGCCTAACTTTGGGTCGAGCTCCAGCTCTCGCGCTTCGGCATAGGAACGCAGCTTGTCCGCCGATGTCTCGGGAGTGACCTCTTCCGACAACGCCTCGGACAACGACTCGTACATTCCGAGTGTGGTCCACTCGCCGGACAGGTCGTACTCCGAACCGTCGGCGAGAGTGACCACCTGAGTACCGAGAACGTTCTGCGCCGCCTCCTGGATGAGCTGGCGCGTCATCACCGCGTTGGAGTCATAGGTCGCATACGCTTCGTAGTACTCGAGCATGGCGAACTCGGGCGAGTGCGAGGAGTCGCTGCCCTCGTTCCGGAAGTTCCGGTTGATCTCGAAGACCTTCTCGATACCGCCGACCACACAACGCTTGAGGTACAGCTCCGGTGCGATCCTCAAGTAGAGGTCGAGGTCGAAGGCATTCGAATGCGTGACGAATGGCCTTGCCGCCGCGCCGCCGTGCAGCGTTTGCAGCATCGGGGTCTCGACCTCGAGGAATCCCCTGCCGTGAAACGAGTCACGCAGGGAACGCAGCACACCGGCGCGGGTGCGGACCACGTCCCGCGCCTTGGGACGCACGATCAGATCGACATAACGCTGCCGGATCCGCGTTTCCTCGGCGAGATCTTTGTGCGCCACGGGCAACGGGCGCAATGCTTTCGACGTGATCCGCCAAGAGTCGGCCATCACGGAAAGCTCACCGCGCTTGGAGGTGATGACCTCGCCGGAGACGAATACGTGATCACCGAGATCGACATGAGACTTCCACGCCGCGAGCGCGTCCTCGCCCACCTTCGCGAGGCTGAGCATCGCCTGCAACTCGGTGCCGTCGCCTTCACGGAGACTCGCGAAACAGAGTTTGCCGGTATTGCGCATGTACATGACCCGGCCGGTGATGCCGACGATCTCGCCGGTGGCGGTGTCGGCGGGAAGACCGGAATGCTTCGCGCGGACTTCGGCCAGTGAGTGCGTCCGGGGCACCTCTACCGGATACGGATCGATACCCTCCGCGACTATCCGGTCGCGCTTGTCCCGGCGCACCCGCATCTGTTCCGGCAGGTCTTCGTCGGGGCTCACGCCCTCGGATGCGGGGATTTCAGTCATGGCGCACAGCGTACGAACCCGCCGGTTCCCTACGCCAACCGGATTACCTTTTCCGGGTCCGGACCGGCCGGTTTTCTGTCCTTTAACCTGGATCGCGTGAACTCATCCACTCCTGGCATCGAACCCGATCTGCACGCACGGCGCGCCGCTTCGTTCGGCGCCAAGGCCGCCGCCTATGCCGCGCATCGGCCGGATTATCCGGAAAAGGCACTGGCCTGGGGGCTGGCAGGCGCCCGGCACGCGCCGGAACGGGTACTGGACCTCGCGGCCGGGACCGGCAAGGTCGGCGAAGGGCTGCTCGCGCTGGGTGTCGAGGTCACCGCGGTGGAGCCGGACGAGCAGATGCTCGCGGAACTGAAGAAGGCGCTGCCTTCCGTGACCCCGCTCATCGGCACGGCCGAGGAGATCCCGCTGCCCGGCGGTTCCGTGGACGCCGTGGTCGTCGGCCAGGCCGTCCACTGGTTCGACCTCGACCGGGCGTATCCGGAGATGGCCAGGGTGCTGAAACCGGGAGGCGTCGTCGCCGCGCTGTGGAACCACGACGACGAGTCGACGGAGTGGCTGGCGGAGTTGAACACGCTGATCAAGACGTCGATGAGCAGGCGCTGGCTGAGCGACTACGAATCGCTGCCGGGACACGACGCCTTCGAGCCGTTCGAGAAGAAGACGTTCGGCCACAAACAACCGAGGACTGCGGAGACCATGGTGGCGACTCTCGCCACCCATTCGCACCTGCTGGTGGCCCCGGCGGAGGAACGCGAGGCCAAACTTCGCACGGCGCGGGAATTCCTCGACCGGAACCCGGAAACCGCCTCGGGGGAATTCGACCTGCCGATCACCACCACCGTCTTCCGGGCGCGTAAGCGATGACCGACTGGAAGGCGGCGTTCACGACGACGTTCGGCGCTCCCGCGTCGGCGGTGTCCGCGCGGATCTGGGCCGAGGTGTACGGCGACGAGTACCCCGCCGAACTGGACACCTACAGCTTCGTGACCCGGACGGACCTGCGCCGCATCGCGGCCGAAACGCGGCTCGAACCGGGCGGGCGGCTGGCCGACATCGGCTGCGGGCGCGGCGGTCCCGGGCTGTGGGTCGCCGCGCGGACCTACGCGACGCTCACCGGCGTCGACATCGCGGAGACGGCACTGGCGTCGGCGCGGCGACGCGCGGAAGCGATGGATGTCGAAGCGACCGAGTTCCTGGTCGGCGATTTCCAGGACACCGGCCTGGACGACGCGTCGTTCGAGGCGGTGATGAGCGTCGACGCGCTGCTGTTCGCGCCCGACAAGCGGCGTGCGTGCGCGGAGTTCGCGCGGATCCTCGTGCCCGGCGGGCGTCTGCTCGTCACGACCTGGGACTTCGACGGGCAGCCGGCGAACCGGCCGCCCCAGGTGGCCGACCATCGGCCGCTGCTGGAAGCGGCGGGATTCGACGTCCTCTCCTACGAGGAGACGCCGGACTGGCGAGCGCGGCAACGGCGGACGATGGAGCTTTCGCTCGAGCGCGTGGCGGAACTGGCCGCGGAATCGGGACAGGATCCGGCTCAGCTGCGGGCGAGCCTCGAGCAGACGCTGCGGAACCAGGACCTCATGACGCGGCGGGTCCTGATGGTCGCTTCCCGGCGCGTTTAGTCCTCTGAATGCGGTACTTGCACACGCAAGGACCGCGTTCAGAGGACTAAACGCGGTGGTTGCGCTCGTAGACCAGCCGCAGGCCCAGCAACGTCAAGTCTGGGACGTGCTCGGTGATCGTCTCGGACTCGCCGAGCACCAGGGGCGCGAGGCCGCCCGTCGCGATCACCGCGACCGGATCCGCCCCGGCGGGCGAGAGCTCGCGCTTGATCCGCTTCACCAGGCCGTCGACCTGGCCGGCGAAACCGTAGAGGATGCCGGATTGCAGGCATTCCACGGTGTTCTTCCCGATCACCGACCGCGGCGGCACCAGTTCGACCTTGCGCAGCGCCGCGGCCCGCGCGGCCAGCGCGTCGACCGAGATCTCGATGCCGGGCGCGAAGGCACCGCCGAGGAACTCGCCCTTGGCGGAGATGGCGTCCACATTGGTCGAAGTCCCGAAATCCACCACCACACAAGCGGTGTCCGGGTGCAGATGGTGCGCGGCGAGGGTGTTCACCAGCCTGTCCGCGCCCACCTCCTTGGGGTTGTCGACCAGGAGCGGCACACCGGTGCGCACCCCCGGCTCGACGACGATCTTCGGCACTTTGGCGTAATACCGCGAAAGCATCACGCGCAGCTCCCGCAGCACGGCGGGAACCGTGGACAACGCGCTGATCCCGGTGACCGCGTCCGCGTGTGAACCGAGAAGGCCGCGCATGGTCAACGCGAGTTCGTCGGCGGTCATACGCGCGTCGGTGCGCATGCGCCAGTCACCGATGAGCCGCTGCCCGGAGTACAGGCCGAGCACGATGTTGGTGTTGCCGACGTCGACCGTGAGCAGCAAGGGCTCAGCTTTCGGCGTGCAGAAGCGCGTCGAGACGGCGGGCGTCGGCGGTTTCGGCGACCGGGAAGGTCATCGTGTCGTCGTCGGCCAGCGTCACGGTGCCGCTCAGCAGACCGGAGCCCTCCGGCGCGTGCCCGGGGTTGGCGCCCTTCTCGACGATCCGGTTGTCCGCGTCGACGAAGACGACCCGCGGCCGGAACGAGGCCGCCTCGGCGTTCTCCATCTGCGCGTACGAAATCAGGATCACCAGATCGCCGGGGTGCACCAGATGCGCCGCGGCGCCGTTGATGCCGAGCACCCCGCTGCCGCGTTCGCCCGCGATCACGTACGTTTCGAGCCGCGCGCCGTTGGTGACGTCCACAATGGACACCTGTTCGCCCGGCAGCAGATCCGCCGCGTCCATCAGGTCCTCGTCGACGGTCACCGAGCCGACGTAGTGGAGGTCGGCCTGGGTGACCGTCGCCCGGTGGATCTTCGATTTCAGCATCGTGCGGTACATCGTGGACTCTCCCTATTCCCCTGCGTCCAGCGCGTGTTCCGGATGGTCCGCGGCGGCGCCGAGCACCACCGGGACGTTGTCGATCAGCCGGGTACTCCCCACCCTGGCCGCGATCAGCAACCGCGCCTCACCGTCCACGGGCGCGGGCCCGAGGTCGGTTCCCCTCAGTTCCAGATAATCGACCTCGACCGCGGGCCGCGCGGCGAGGGTCTGCCTGGCGGTCGCCAGCACGGCTTCCGCGCCGTCGCGCCCGACGAAGGCACCCGCGGTGAGTGCCGCCGACAACACGATCGCGTCCTCGCGCTGTTCCGGAGTCAGGTAGACGTTGCGCGAGGACAACGCCAGCCCGTCGCGTTCCCGGACCGTCGGCACCCCGATGACGCGGGTGTCGAAGTTCAGGTCACGCACCATCTTCTTGATCAACACGAGCTGCTGGTAGTCCTTCTCCCCGAAGAAGGCGTAGTCCGGCCGCACGATGTTGAACAGTTTCGCCACCACGGTCAGCACGCCGGCGAAATGCCCCGGCCGCACCGCGCCTTCCAGCTCGTCGCCGAGCGCGCCGGGGTGCACCGTGACGGTGGCCCCGTCGGGATACAGGTCCGACGCCTTGGGCAGGAAGCCCAGCTCGACGCCGTCCTCCTTGAGCACCTCGAGGTCCTTGTCCAGTGGACGCGGGTACGCCTCGAAGTCCTCGCCCTCCCCGAACTGCAGGGGGTTCACGAAGATCGACGTCGCGACGACCGTGTTCGGCAGGCGCTTCGCGCGGCGGATCAGCTCGCGGTGCCCCGCGTGCAGGGCGCCCATCGTGGGCACGAGCGCGACCTTGCGGCCGACGCCGTGCAGGGCACGCGTCACCTGGCTGACCTGCTCGGGCGGCTGGAAGGTGTGCAGCGTGCCTCGGGCGAATTTCGGTGTGGTCACTGGTTTTGCTGCCCTTCGGCGGGATCTGCGGGATCGGCGGGATCACTGAGGAGTTCGGTGAGCTCGGCGGCGGCCGAAGCGTCCAGGAGCCCGGCGGCGTCGCCGCGCGCCAGCGTGCGCTTGGCCAGCGCGCGGTAGCTCGGGGCGATGTCGGGGCCACGTTCGGCCAGCACCGCGAGATGCTTACGCACGGTGCCGAGATCACCACGGGCCACCGGCCCGGTCAGCGCCCGGTCCCCGTGTCGCAGAACATTATCCAACGCCGCCGACAACAACGGAGCCACCAGGCGTTCGGGCTGGGCGATTCCCGCCTCCCGCAACAGTTCCGCGCAGTCGGCGACCAGTGTCATCAGGTGGTTCGCGCCGTGTGCCAACGCCGCGTGATAGAGCGCTCGCGCCTCGTCAGGGACCCGCACGGGCTCCGCGCCCATCTCCACGGTCAGCGCCTCGCCGACGTTCCACGCCGCTTCGTCACCCTCTGTCGCCGTGACGCCGACGCTGCAGGTGGCCAGCCGGTCGAGGTCTTCGGCGCGGCCGGTGAAGGTCATCACGGGGTGCAGGGCCAGCGGCAGCGCCCCGGCCTCGGCGGCGGGCGCGAGGACGTCGATACCGTGCGCGCCGGAGGTGTGCACGACGATCTGCCCCGGCCGGAGGGATCCGGTGGCGACGAAACCGCGCACCATCCCGGCCAGCGCGTCGTCCGGAAGGGCCAGCAGGACCAGGTCGGCGCGGCGGGCGACCTCGTCGGGCGGCAGGAGGGGCACGTCGGGGAGCAGTCGCTCCGCCCGGCGGACCGAGGCGTTGGAAAGGCCCGAAGCGCCGACGACGGTGTGCCCGGCCCTGGTGAGCGCGGCGCCGACGACACTGCCGACGCGCCCCGCGGAAACGACGCCGACGGCCAGGCGAGCGGGCCTCATCATGGCGTGCGCCAGTGGACGCTCATGGTCGAAAACTCCTCAACTCGTTCCAGTCCCGCTCGGTGGTCGCGGGTACCAGACGACGGCGCGAGGGTAACCCTCCGGCCCGCGTCTGAACCGGCCCCCGTGACCAGCTTCACCTGACCGTGGTCACCCGCGCGGAGCGCCGTCGGCCAGCCGCACGGCCTCGGCGCGCGACGTCTTGAGCACCTGGAGCAGCTCACGTTGCCGCTGTTTCGCGTCGTCGGTGAGCTTCCGTCCGCGCCGCAGGAACGCGAGCTCGGTCACGCTGGCCTGGTAGCGACCGACGGCCTTCGCCGCCTCCCGTCCCGACTGCTTCCGCGCCTGTTTCCGCCACGACCGCCGTCCGGAGAGGCTGGCCAGCAGCGCGACCTCGGACGGGGCGATCCAGCGTGCGTCGACCATCATCGGCAGCGCGGCCGCGACGATCCGCTGCTCGCGGCGTCGTTGCATGACCACCACCGAGAAGACCCCGATGAACAGCGGCACCATGATCAGGAAGTAGACGTTCAGGAAGGTCTTCGCGCCGCCGAGCAGCGCGGCGCCGTTCCACAGCGCGTGCAGCAGCACGGCGACGATGTAGCCGCCGATCGGCGCCAGGATCCGCAGCGAGCGGACCTTGCTGCTCGCGGCGACACCGAGCCCGATCCCGGTCATCACGGCGAACAGCGGATGGGTGAACGGCGAGAGCACGCCGCGGAGGAAGAACGCCGCGAGCACACCGGCGCTCGTGCCGTCGCCGAAGCCGTGCTCGGCGAAGGCGCGGCCGAAGTAGTAGATGTTCTCGGTGAAGGCGAAGCCCGCCGCGGTGAACCCGGCGTAGACGATGCCGTCCACGACGCCGTCGAACTCGATCGGGCGGCGCCACCACAGCAGCAGGATGAAAGCGGCCTTCGCGGCCTCCTCGACCAGCGGCGCGGAGACCAGGCCGCTGATCTTGCTGCCGACGCCGGTGCCGAGCAGCAGTTCACCGACGGCCTCGGCACCGCTGTTGAGCAGCAGCGCGATGATCGTCGCGACACACGCGCCCCAGACGAAGGCCAGCAGCAGGAGCTTCGGCGGTTCCGGTTCCCAGCGGTCGACCCACAGGAACGCGGTGACCACCACGGCGACCGGGACCAGCGCCGCGAGCACGCCGATCCCCACCGCGAGCGGGCCGACCTTTTCGGTCACCGTGCCGAAGACGAACAGTCCGCACAGCGCGACGGCGATCAGCCCGAGCACCGGCAGCAGCACGGTGATCGACCGAGACCGGCGGATCCGGTCGGGACCGGGCGCCGGGGAGGAAGGCTCGCTCACAGCGGGTCACCCTACCGTCGGTACGGGACACGGGCGGGACGTGGAGCTGAAGTCCGACGCAGTACCGGCCACACGTGTGAACCCGCCCGGCCGAAGGCCCCGCCATCGCGGTGGCAGGGCGCCCGGCCCGAGAAGGCGACGGGACTCGTCAACGAGCGCCCTGCCGACGTCGATTGCGGTCGCGGGTTCACCTATCCGGATACGGTCAGTCTTCGGCACGCCGCCTGCGCCGCGGAGTGGATTCGTTCGCGCCGTTGGCGGCGAGCAGATCCATCACCGACCGGCCGGACGCGTGGGAACCCGCAGCGGAGTCCTCCGGACGGCTGTGCGAAGACCCGTTGCGGGACGACTCCTCGTCGTCCGGCTTCGCCCGCCTGCCGCCGTGACGGCCGCCGGTGGACTCGGTGCTCTGCCAGGCCGGGGGCTCCCCGTCCGGACGACGGCGACGGCCGCCACCGGTGGGTTCGGGGACGTTCGGGGCCGGGGTGAGCGAAACCGAGGAGTCTTCCGCCGCGCGACGACGACGTCCGCCGCCGTTCTGCGCCATGCGGATCTCTTCGGGCAGCGTCGGGTTGACCGCGGGCGGCTCCTCGACGGGCGGCGATCCGTGCCGCGACGGCGCCTCGGCCGCCGGACGGCGCACCGGTTCGGGCTCCGGCTTTCGCACGGGCTCGACCCGGCGAGACGGCTCGGACACGGGAGGGATCGACGGCGGCTTCGGCGGCTCCGGCTCACGGCGCGGCTCCGGCCTGGGCTCGGGACGCGGCTCCGGCCGGGGCAGGGAGACCGAGGGCTGGGGCTGCTGGGGTTTCGGCGGCGACGTGGGACGCAGCCGGTCCTGGAAGTCGTCCTTCCGGGGGAACGCCGCGCTCAGGTCGGAAACCGGGCGCTCCTGTGTCCACGACGGCTTCCACTCGCCGGTGGCCTCCATCTGCTCCGGCGCGGCGGGCTTGTTCACGGGCGGCGGCGTGCCACCGGCGGGCCGGGACCGCTCGACCGGCTTCATGCCGGGGCGGGTCAGACCGAGCTCGCGGTTCGGGCGGGGACGGTCCGGCTCGACCTTCTTGACCGGCTTCGCCTGCGCGGGGGGCTTCACCGGCGGCGTCTGCTTGCGGGTCTGCTCTTCGGGCCGCGGCGCGGGAGGACGCTGCACGGTGCCGGCGTCGAGCCGCTGCTGCAGCGAAGACTGCTGCGGGCGGCGAGGCGGTTCGTTGCGCTGGGGCTGCCGGGCGACGGTGGGCATCGAGGGCTGCGAGACCTCCGAGCGCGACACACCCGGCATGGACGGGCGGGACACCTCGGCCGGGGTCACCGGCGGCGGGGTCTTGCGCTGGGCGTCGACCCTGGGCATCGGCCGGGAGACCTCGGCGGGCGACATCCCGGGGTTCGACATCTCCATCCGCTCGCGGCGGGCGGCTTCGGCGGCGAGCGCTTCGGCCGCCTTCGAGGCGCGGGCGTCCGCCTTGCGCATACTGCGGCGAGTCGACTCGTCGACCGGCTTCGGCCGCTGGACCTGATTGTTCTGGCCGTAGCCGTTGTTCCCGTTGACCTGGCCGTTCGCCGGTTTGCGGCGAGCGGCGGGCGGCGTCCCGGCCCGCGCGGAGGCGGGTTCGAGGACGCGGTCGATCATCTCGGTCGGGCGGTCGCGCTCACGGTCGTCGACGTCGATCGTGGTGCTCTTGGCCGCCATGAGCTGGGGTTTGCCGTTGCCGTTCTCGGATCCCGCGCTCATCAGCTGCTTGTTGTCGAGGGACCGCATCCGGGTGGCCTGCGCGGTGAGCGCGACGCGTTCGAGGAGCACCTCGCCGCCGAAGAGCGACTGGAGGCTTTCACGCAGAGCGCTCACCTCGGCTCTGAGCGCTTCGAGTTCTTCCTGGGAGCGGCTCTCCGCGGCCTGCCGGGTCTCCGCCTCGATTTCGAGTTCGAACTCGCGGCGGGCGGCGATCTCGCGTTCCAGCTCCAGTTCGTAGACGGCCTGCGCCTCGGCGACGGCGTCCTCGCTCTGCGACACGTGCTTGCGGTAGCGGACCGCCAGGAACGCGCCGATCAAGGCGGCCCACAGCGCCGCGACGATCCCCAGACGCAAGTAGCGGAGGTCGTCGGAAAGCACCAATGCGAGAGTCGCGCCGACGGCGAGAACCAAGCCGACGACAAGCCACGGCCTACCCGCAAGGCGGCCGCGCGAGTCGTCACCCACCCCGGTCATGCCCAACACCGTACCTTCTAGTAATCCGAACGAGACCTAGTCGGTACTTCGAGCGGTGGCTCCCGAGCGTTAACCGGTCGGCTCGGGATCGCTGTCCCGATCACCGCCCTCGGGGGTCCGGCAGCAGTGTTCGAGCCATAAAGCCGCAGCTACCAGCGCCGCCGAGCTGACGATCCCGACCGTCGCCGAGCGGAGGTCGCCGCTCGCCGCGAGGAGTTCGTCACGTCGCGGAAAAAGATACGCGAAAGCCGCGAGCCAGACGCCCGTCATGGCGGATCCGGCGAGCGAAGAGGCCTTGGCGAGGGCAACCGATCGGGCGACGGAGATCGCCGAGAGCACGCGGCCCTCCTTGATCCGCGACCGGATGATGAAGGCGAGCACGAACTCGCAGAGCGCGAGGACGAGCAGCGTGATTCCGGCGAAGAGCGGAAGCGCGGGGATGGATCCGTAGGCGACCTGGAAGAGCAGATAGGCCAGGACCAGACCCAGGAGGCCGGCCACCGCCAGCTCACGTGGCCGGGTGAAGTGCATGGTCCAACGCTACCTGGCAGGCTTGACTCTCCACCAACTGGAGAGTCGACGATGAAGCATATGGGCACCGCAGCGGTTTTCACCATCGGGGAGCTGGCCAAACGGACCGGCCTGCCGGTGAAGACCATCCGCTTCTACTCCGACGAGGGGCTCCTGCCCCCGACCGACCGCACCGGCTCCGGCTACCGGCTCTACGACGCGACCGCGATGGCGCGCCTCGAACTGGTCCGGACGCTGCGGGAACTCGGGCTCGGCCTCGCCGACGTGGAACGGGCACTGACCAGGGAAGCGACCATCGGGGACCTCGCGGTCCAGCACGTCGCCGCCCTGGACGAGCAGATCCGGCGGCTGGAACTGCGCCGGGCGGTCCTGCGGGCGGTGGCCAAACGGGACTCACCACTGGAGGAGGTCGAACTGATGAACAAACTCGCGTCGATGTCGGACGAGGACCGCAAACGTTTGCTCGACGAGTTCTGGGCGGACATGGTCGAAGGGCTCGAACTGGACCCGGAGTTCTATGAGCGGATGCGCTCGGCGAAACCGGAGCTGCCCGACGACCCGACGCCCGAGCAGCTGGAGGCCTGGATCGAGTTCGCCGAACTCGTGCAGGACGAGGAGTTCCGCGCGTCCATCCGCCGGATGAGCGAGTGGCACTCGCAGCTCCGGAAGCAGGACGGAGCGGACTTCGGCGCGAAGCAGCAGGAGCTGTGGATGGCGTGGAGCGCGAAGGCGACCGAAGCGCTCGAAGCCGGCCTCGCGCCGGACTCGGCCGAGGGCCGCGAGCTGGCGGAGACGATCTTCACGCAGTCTTCGCGGAACGGCCGCGACCCGGACGACCCGGCCTGGCGGAAGCGGCTGACCGACGGGATGGCGATCAGCTCCGACCCGCGCGCCGAGCGGTACTGGATGCTGCTGGGGAAGATCAACGGCTGGCCGTCGTTCCCCTCGCAGATGGCGCAGGCCGAGTGGATCATCGCCGCCCTGCGCTCCGCGCTGGGGTAGCAAGGGACCTTTGCTACCACTCCCGCATTTAGCCGACTAATTGCGTGAGTCGAGGGCGCCGGGTGGGCGTTGCGAAAGCCACTTTCGCAACGTTGAAGGTTGCGAAAGTGGCTTTCGCAACCTCTCCGGGGCCGCCACCCCTCGCGGTTAGGCGGCTAAACGCGGTGGTTCGCATTACGAACCACGGGGGGCTTGGCCGTGACCGTGTGGGTTTTGGGACGTCAGATGACCAGAAATCCACACAGTCCCCCATCTCCGGGGCCGGGACCGAGCGCGAGGGGCGCGTTTCGTCCTCTGAATGCGGTGGTTCGTATCGCCAACTATCGCATTCAGAGGACGAAATGCGTGAGCCGGACGGAGTCGCGGTCCGAGGCCGGGCGGGCGGCGAGGAGGTCGGCGACCGGACCGTGGCCGGGGAGCACCGCGTCGGGCTCGATCTCCAGCCAGGGGATCAGCACGCTCGCGCGCTCCGGCGTGCCGGGATGAGGAAGCAGCAACTGGGGGTCGTCGGAGCGCACCCCGTCCACGGTCACTATGTCGACATCCAGCGTGCGCGGACCCCACCGGAGTTCGCGCACGCGCTCCGCCGCCCGCTCGGCGGCCTGCCCGGTGCGCAGCCAGTCCCAGTGATCCCGCGCCGGGTCGTCGACCAGGACGACGGCGTTGAGGAAGTCCGGCTGGTCCTCGACGCCCCACGCCTTCGTCTCGTAGACCGACGACACCGCGACGACCGCGGGCCGGACCGCGTCGACGGCGGACCGGAGGAACGCGAGCCGGTCCCCGAGGTTGGAACCGAGCGAAAGCAGTGCGCGGCTCATCGCTCCCGCCGCACCGTGACGGCGACGTCGTCGAAGTTCAGCGGGATCGGCGCGGACGGCTTGTGCACCGTCACCTCGACGGCGGTCAGCCGCTCGTCGCGCAGCACCTCTTCGGCGATCTTCCCGGCGACACTCTCGATGAGGTCGTACGGCTCGCCCGCCACGATCCCGGCGGCGAGTTCCGCCAGTTCGCCGTAGTGCAGCGTCTTGGTCAGGTCGTCGGACGCGGCGGCCGGGCCGAGGTCCAGCCACACCACGATGTCGACGACGAACTCCTGCCCGTCCCGCTTCTCGTGGTCGAAGACCCCGTGCCTGCCGAAGACCCTCAATCCGGTCAACGTGATCCGGTCAGACAACGGGACTCCCCTTCCGCCAAGCCGCCGCGACGGTCACGGCGTCGATACTCGCGCCGACTTCGTGCACCCGCACTCCCCAGGCACCGGCCGCCGCGGCGAGCGCGGACACGGCCGCGGTCGCGTTTTCGCGACCGTCCGGCGGGGCGGGCTTTCCGTCCTTTCCGGACAAAAGCCGCCCGAGGAACCGTTTGCGCGAAGCGCCGACGAGAACCGGAAAACCCAGTGACAGAAAGGAATCCAGGCCGTTCAGCAAGGCCCAGTCGTGTTCGGCGTTCTTCGCGAACCCGAGCCCGGGGTCGAGCACGATCGCACTCTGGTCGACGCCCGCGGCGAGCGCTTCGTCCACTCGGGACAGCAGTTCGGCGCGCACGTCCGCGACGACGTCCTCATAGGACGCCAGCGCGTTCATGTCCTTGCTGTGCCCGCGCCAATGCATCAGGACGTACGGGACGCCGGTCTCGGCGGCGACCTTCGCCATGTTCGGATCGGCCAGCCCACCGGAGACGTCGTTGATGACCGACGCGCCCGCCTCGACCGCGGCGAGGGCGACCTCGGCCCGCGTGGTGTCCACGGACATCGCGACACCGTCGGCCGCGAGCGAGCGGATCACCGGCATGATCCGGGAAATCTCGGTTTCGGCGTCCACTCGGGACGCCCCCGGCCGCGTCGACTCCCCGCCGACGTCGATCAGATCCGCGCCGCGCGCCCACATCTCGTGCGCGTGCTCCAGCGCCTGCTCGACGCCCAGATAGCGGCCACCGTCCGAAAAGGAATCGGGCGTGACGTTCAGGATGCCCATCACCGCGCACCGGCCGGGCCGGGGCAGGGCGGTCATCGACGGCCCTTGATCAGATCCAGCGCCTCCGCCCGCGAGGACGCCGAAGTCTGCAACAGACCGCGCACGGCCGACGTCGTCGTCCGGGCTCCGGGCTTGCGGATGCCGCGCATGGCCATGCAGAGGTGCTCGGCCTCGACCACGACGATCGCGCCGCGGGGCGCGAGTTTGCGCATGAGCGCGTCGGCGACCTGGGAGGTGAGGCGCTCCTGGACCTGGGGGCGCTTGGCGTAGAGGTCGACGAGTCGGGCCAGTTTGGACAGGCCCGTGACCTTGCCATGGCCGTTCGGGATGTAGCCGACGTGGGCGACGCCGTGGAAGGGCACCAAATGATGTTCACAGTTATGCGTCAGGTGCCCGGCGATCAGGAAGGTCGGGTGGGGCTCGCATTTGAAACTGTACACCGTGTAGGGCTTGGTCCCCGTGGCCTTCACCGGCCGGACGGACTCGACCTCGACGTACTCCGACTCGATGAGATCGGTCGTGTAGTCGTCCTGCGGGAAGCCGTGTCGCCGAAACCAGCTGTCAGCCACGTAGAGATGCGAGGCGATTCCTCCGGTCCGGGGCGTGAAACGCGCCCCGATGACCGTGGCCAGATCTTCCAGGAACGGGATGTTCGCACTGACGATGGTTCGGCCGGCGATCTTCTTGTGCCGGAACCCGTCGCCGTCCACGTACCCGTCGAGGAAGCCGTTGAACGTGCTCAAGTCGTTGAGCACGACCACCGGAAACCGCTGCCGCTGATGATGGGCATCGCCGCCGACGTACTGCCGCATGAGATCCGCGAGGAACGAGGAAACGACACGCACTCGAAAGCCCGGCGCTTCACGTCCGAGGTAACCCGACGGCCGCGAAACCGGCTCGAGTTTTGCCTCGATCCCGAAGGCCCGATAAAGCGACTCGGCGTACTTCTTCGCGAAGTCGCGGTCGTTCACGACGAGCGACACGTAGCGCTCGGCGACCGTCCCGTCCGAGCAGGTCGCGCCGATGACATAGCCGAAGTCGTAGCCGAACTTCGGCTTCCAGCGATCCCGGCAGAGTTTGCGCGCGTGGGTCCACTCGATGAAGGAACCCTCGACATCCTTGGCCTCCATCCAGCCCTTGGGCGTCGCCAAAGGATGGTCAGGAGTGACCTTGAAACTTCCACCCGCAGTCGTGACCTCGACAAGCTCACGAGTCTGGTGCGAGCTGATCTCAATGACCGTGGTCTCCTCGACCTTGCCACCCGACAGAGTCCACAACTTGTCACCGACTTCGACCTCGGCCGCCGTCTTGGTACCACCGACTGCATTCACCGTCTGCTTGCTGGGCACGCAGGTCGAGAACATCGGGATGTCCGTCACCAGCACGAGTTCTTCGTGTGCCTCGTCGAACGTGCGGTCCAGGACGTGGTCGGGTTCGGTGTAGAGCCCGGCGAACATTTCCCGGTAAGCGCGAGCGACCCGGGCCGGGGTCTCAAGGAGACCATCCCGGTCCGGGTCCTCACCACAGGCGAGCAGGAGTTCGCGTACGGCCTTCTCGGCCCGGTCCTGGTCGAAGACCGGGCTTGCGCCGTTACCGCTTGGTGTCGTCCTGTCCGTCGTCACGCCGTTGCTGTCCTTCGTCCTGCTGACCGCCGGGCTGGTCAGCGAACCAGCCGTCGCGCGGGCGGTCTTCGGCGGGACGCCAGGGCTGGTTCGGCTGGCCGCCCGGCTGCGTGGCCGGGGTCCATCCGGGAGGAGCCCCGTAGTTCGGCGGACCGCCAACGGGTCCACCCTGGTAACCGCCTGCCGGACCGCCCGGCTGCTGCCCACCATATGCCTGGGGCCAGTGACCGGTGCCGTTCGGCCCACCGTTGGGGCGACCACCGTTGGGGTAGGCGCCCGGCGGCGGCGGAGCGTACGGGTTCGCGTTCGGGTCCGGCGGCGGAGCGGGCTGACCGTACGGCGGGCCACCGGGAAGGTCGCCGCCGCCCTGCGCGGTGCCGACCGGGGTCGGCGCCGGCTGCAGCACCGGCTGCTCCTTCTTCTCCTCCGGCGGGGGCCACGGCTCACCGCGCTCCATCGCCAGCTCGCCGGGGGTCTTGATCGGCGGCTTGTCGGACGGCTTGCGGTCGCCGAACTCGTTGAAGATGGTGATGTGCGGGCGCTTCTCGACGGTCGCGAAGATCCGCTCGAGGTCCTTGCGGGTCAGCGTCTCCTTTTCGAGGAGCTCGATGACCAGCTCGTCCAGCACGTCGCGGTAGGTGCTCAGCACGTGCCACGCCTCGGTGTGCGCGGTCTCGATGAGCTTGCGCACCTCCTCGTCGATCTCGTGCGCGACCTCGAGCGAGTAGTCGGCCTGGCGGCCGGCCGAGCGGCCGAGGAACGGGTCGCCCTGCTCCTGGCCGTACTTGACCGCGCCGAGCCGGGCGCTCATGCCGTATTCGGTGACCATCGCGCGGGCGATCTTCGTCGCCTGCTCGATGTCGGAGGAGGCACCGGTGGTGGGCTCGTGGAAGACGAGCTCCTCCGCCGTCCGGCCGCCCATCGCGAAGACCAGGCGCCCGATCATCTCCGAACGGGTCATCAACTCCTTGTCGTCCTCCGGGACGAGCAGGGCGTGCCCGCCGGTGCGCCCGCGCGGCAGGATCGTCAGCTTGTAGACCGGTTCGATGTCCGGCATCGCCCACGCGGCGAGCGCGTGCCCGCCCTCGTGGTAGGCCGTGATCTTCTTCTCCTTCTCGGAGATGATCCGGCTCTTGCGGGCGGGGCCGCCGACGACGCGGTCGACCGACTCCTCCAGTGCGGCGTCGGTGATCACGTGCCCGTTCTGGCGGGCGGTGAGCAGCGCGGCCTCGTTGAGCACGTTCGCCAGGTCCGCGCCGGACATGCCGACGGTCCGCTTGGCGAGGCTGCTCAGGTCGGTGCCCTGCGCGATCGGCTTGCCCTTGGCGTGCACCTCGAGGATCGCCTTGCGGCCGCGCATGTCCGGCGCGGACACCGGGATCTGGCGGTCGAAGCGGCCGGGGCGCAGGAGCGCCGGGTCGAGGATGTCGGGGCGGTTGGTCGCGGCGATCAGGATGATGCCGCCGCGCGCGTCGAAGCCGTCCATCTCGACGAGGAGCTGGTTCAGCGTCTGCTCGCGTTCGTCGTGGCCGCCGCCGAGGCCGGCGCCGCGCTGGCGGCCGACCGCGTCGATCTCGTCGACGAAGATGATGCAGGGCGCGTTCTGCTTGGCCTGCTCGAACAGGTCGCGGACTCGCGAGGCGCCGACACCGACGAACATCTCGACGAAGTCGGAACCGGAGATCGTGTAGAACGGCACGCCCGCCTCGCCGGCGACGGCTCGCGCGAGCAGCGTCTTACCGGTACCGGGCGGCCCGTAGAGCAGGACGCCCTTGGGGATCTTCGCGCCGAGCGCCTGGTAGCGCGCCGGGTTCTGCAGGAAGTCCTTGATCTCGTACAGCTCTTCGACGGCCTCGTCGGCGCCCGCGACGTCCCCGAAGGTCGTCTTGGGCATGTCCTTGTTGAGCTGCTTGGCCTTCGACTTGCCGAAGTTGAGGACGCGGTTCCCGCCGCCCTGCGCGTTGTTCATCATCCACATCAGCAGGCCCAGCACCAGCGCCAGCGGGATGGCGAAGATCAGGATCTGGGTGAGGACGTTCTGCTGGGTGACCTTGGTGGTGAACTTGACCGGGTTGTCACCGCTCTTGAGGCCGATGAGCTGGCCGTAGATGGTGCCCGCGACGTTCGCCGGGTACTGCGCGATGATCTGGTCGACCTGCTGGCCGTCGACCTCGATCTTCTTGTTCAGCAGCAGCTTGATCTGCTGCTCCTTGTCCTCTTGCGAGGCTTCCTTGACGTTGTTCGCGGTGATCTGCTGGTTCGCGATCGAGATCGGCACCTGGGTGTAGCCACGATCACTGTCGAAGATCGTGTTGTATGCGAGAAACGCCAGTACCGCCGCGAGAATCCAGAGCACTGGGTTCTTGAGCACGCTCTTCCGGTTCATACGACTCGGCCCTGGTGGCCTCGACCCTTCCTGGTTGGGCGGCTCCTGTGATACCCGCCATCACGATCTTGACGACCCATGGTGCTCCGACACCCGCCCCTCAGGATACCGCCCGCCTGGACGGATGAGGGTGGTGAGCCTCTCGGACGTAAACGGCGGACGCCGCGCGAGGGTTCCCGGAGCGGGGGCCTAGCGTGTGTCCACCGCCACACCGGCGGCCATTTCGCCCAGCCGCATCCGGAGTGTCTTGACGTCGGCGGGTGAGACGGTGACCCACTCGCGTCCGTCCGGGCCGGCCTGTGACGTGCTGAGATAGCGTCCGCTGGCGGTGTCGAACCAGCCGAGGACCCGGGACCGCTGCTTGGCGCCCACGTGGGACCGGCTGTTCGCTGCGAGCTGACCGCCGCGCAGCCTCGGCTGGCCGGTGAGCTTGCCGAACGCCTCGCGCGGGTCCGCGGTGATGCGTTCACTCAGCGAGACACGCGGCTTGTCCTTGCGGCGCGTCTTCGCCGCTTCGGGCTCCTCGGCCTGCTTCGTCGCGTTGATGGCGGCGCGGATCGGCTCGGTGCGGCGGGCGTCGTCGATCGGCAGCGTGACGGACGCCTCCGAGCCGCGCTGCCCGGGGGGCAGCAGGTCGACGACCGCCGTCGGGAGCCCGTCGGCGGGTGCCTCACGCAGCCAGATCCCGGACTGGTCCTGGATCGCGATCACCGCGTCGCGGCCGTCGGTGGCGCCGAGCACGGCGATGGTCGGGGCCTGGAATTCGGGGATGTGCAAGGCGTCGATGGTCAGCGAGCCGCGGGCGAGGAGGTACAGCCAGTCCTCGATCCGTCGCTCCAGCCTTCCCCGGCCGTCGCGGATTCCGCGGGCCTGGAGTTCGTTGTCGACGCGCTGGCGCAGCGCCCGGCGTTCGAGTTCGGTCGCGCCGTGCGACCGGACGCGCAGCGGGTATGGCAGGTCGCCGAGCTCGGCGGACTCCCAGAGGAAGTCGAACGCCATCGGTGTGAAGTGTTCCTGGTGCATTGTGCTCCGTGCCCTCCCGGCACCTCGGCTTCATGGGCCTCGGGACGCCCAGAGGTTCACGATAGCGAAGGGGTACGACGGTCGGCGGCCGGATGCGGGAAACGTCCGTGTCGTGGCCGAAGGGTCAGTGCGCGGGCGAGGCCTCGGCCGCGATCTTCCCCAGCAGCTCCGTGAGCCGCTGCCGCAGCGTCGCCGGGTCCGCGGGCGCGACGGTGATCCAGTCCCGTCCGTCGGAACCGCGGGAGGCCTGGGTGAAGTACCGGCCGGACTGCGTGTCGAACCAGCTCAGCACCGAAGACCGGCTCCGCGTGCCGTGCTTGCTGCGCGCGTTCGCGCCGAACTGGCCGCCGCGAAGCCGCGGCTGGGCCTGGAGCCGCGACAGGGCCTTGCGGTCCTCGTCGGACGTCGCCGAGCCGTCGACCTGCGGCTGGCGACGCTGGAGGAAGTCCGCGCCCGAAGCGCCGACGAGCCCGTCCAGCGGGAGGGTGATCGACTTCTCCGTACCGCGCGAACCCGGCGGCAGCAGGGAGACGATCGCGCTCGCGAGGCCGTCCGGGGCGATCGGGTGGAAGTGGAAACCGCGCGGGTCCTGCACCGTCAGCAGGCCTTGGCCGCCGAGCAGCGACGCGACCGCGAGCAGCGGTTCGGTGTTGGGATTGTTGAGCTGGACGCAGTCCAGGCTCAGGTCCGGCCTGGCGAGGACACCGAAGTAGTCCTCGATATGCGGCTCGGGGCGTCCGCGTTCGTCGGCGAGGCGACGCTGGTTCAGCGACTGGAGCGTCTGCGTCCGCAGGGCGCCGCGCTCGTCCATGGTCGCCCCGTGCGAGCGGAGCCGCAGCGGGTACGGCAGCTCTCCGGCGTTCGCGCTCTCCCACAGGAAGTCCAGCTCGACCGGGGTGAGCAGGTCACCGTTCGCCATCATCCGCCCCTAGTGTCTGTTGGTGAACCCGCGTCCGCGATCGGCGTCGGCAGGACACTGCTTGATCAGCTACCTCACGACCGCGGACAGGGTGTCCTGCCACCGCGATAGCGGGGCCTTCGGCCGGGGCGGGTTCACGCGTGGTCGCCTTTCGACATCCATCTTCAGCTCCGCCGACAGGCTCTCGCACAAGTCAGCGGGCGCGCGGCCGGATCGGCCGCGCGCCCGGTGAAAACCGCTCTAGCGTTCGTCGTCTTCGGTCCAGGCGCCGATGACCGGCGGCGGGGTCGCCTCGTTGGCGCCGAAGGCGTCGTCCGGGTCCGGCTCGATGAGGAACGACGCGTGCGTGTGCTCCTCTTCCTGCTCGGCCTGCGCGCCGTGGGCGCCCATGCCCATGCCGCCGCCCATACCGTGCATCGGCGGCGGGGTGGCGCCACCGATGGTGCCGCTGGAGGACACGATGCCCTGCTGCGGCACGGCCTGGGACGCGGCGCTCTGCGCGGGCCCGCCCTTCTCGGTGGCGGCGGCGTCCGTGCTGTCGGTGTCCTTGGCGCCGGACTTGTTGCCCTGGCCGAGCGCCTTGGCGCCCGCGTAGCCGAGGCCGCCGCCGAGCGCGGCCGCGGTGAGGGCCTGGCCGAGCCCGTTGCCGCCGCTCGCCGGGGCGTGCGGGGTCATCGGGGCACCGGCGCCGGACGCGACGCCCGCACCCGGTGCGACACCGGCGGCCGGGCTCGCGGCCGGGGTGTAGCCGGCCTGCGAGAACACGCCCGAGTCCGGACCGGCGTGGACGGGAGCCCCGACGCTGCCCTGCGCGCCGCCGTAACCGTGCGTGCCGGCGAAGACGGGGGTGCCGGAGACGGCGCCCGAGTTGAGGCCCGCGCCGCCGATGTTGCCGACGCCGCTGAACCCGGCGCTGTTGTGCGTCGCGGTCGGCTTCATGCCGAGGGATTCGGGGCCGAAGCTCGGGGTCGAGCTATCGACCTCGCTCATCTCCTTGGTGTAGGCCTCGAGGAACCTGGCCTGCTCCGCCCGCACTTCCTTGTCCTGGTCGGCGAGGGGCTTCTGGTCGGTGATCATGCCGATCGGGCCTGCCGCCAGCGCCTGGCCCATGGCCTTCTCGGGGCTGTAGTCGGTCGGCTTCGGCATGAGCTTGACCTTGGTGGCGGCGTCGGCCTGCTTCTGCAGCCTGTCCGACATCGTGTGCGCGGCCTCGGAGGCCTGCGAACCCGAGTTCGCGATGGCGACCAGCGAACCCTGCGCGGCCGCGGCGCCCTGTCCGATCCAGGCGGCGCCCAGTTCGGAGATCGCGTTGTAGAGGTCGTTCGACGCCTGGCTCAGCTTGCTGCCGTGCGAGCCCCAGGACTGGCTGATGGCGGTCGCGGTGCTGGGGTCGTTGCCCAGGTTGGCCTGGTTCCACAGGTCCTGGCTGCTCGGCGCGCTCTCCCAGTTCGGCGGGTTGCTGATGGCGCGGTCGGCGCCGATGTCGAACCCGTCGGAACGGCCGCGCGCGGAGGAGACGATGCTCTCGGCGTGCGAGTTGTCGCCGAGCTGGACCGGCGTGGTGCTGCTGCTGCTCTCGCCGTAAGAGTCGGCGCTGTGCTTCGGTGGCATGGCTTTCTGACTCCCCCTCAGACGTTACGGAACGGCTCGGCCGCGGCCTGGTCGATCTCGTGGTAGCGGGCCATCGCGGTCACGATGCCGGACTCGGCGGCCTCGTACTGCTGGAAAAGGTTCTGGAGCGCGGCCGCGTACGAGTCGCCTCCGCCGTCGGCACGGTTCGCCACCTTCGCGGCGATCGCGTTGCCGACCGGGTTGTTGCCCAGCTTCGGCGCCTGCCCGAGGTCGCCGGCCCGCTGGAGAAGGGCCTCGATGGCGTCCTTGCCGGTGCGGATCTTGTTCAGGACGGTCTGGGCCGCGTCAGGGTCGATCCCGACCTGACCCTGGGCCGCGGCGTTCTTGAACGCGTTCGCGTCCGCCAAGCTGTTCCCCATCTGAGCTCTCTCCGTTTCCCCCGGGCCAGGCCACGACGGCTGTGTGGCAAAGGTCTTCGCATAGGTTAACGCACTCGATCGCAGCCTATGACGCGTTCTCGCCGCTCAGGGTTCCGTATTTCCGCATACGCGGGCAAGCGGTTCTCAGGACGTGTAGACGTGCGGATCCAGGGTGCCGATGTAGGGCAGGTCCCGGTAACGCTCCGCGTAGTCCAGGCCGTATCCGACTACGAATTCGTTGGGAATGTCGAACCCGATGTACTTGACCGGTACGTCGACCTTGACCGCCTCCGGCTTGCGCAGGAGCGAGACGACCTCGAGCGACGCGGGGTTGCGGCTCGCGAGGTTCTTCAGGAGCCAGGACAGGGTCAGCCCGGAGTCGACGATGTCCTCGACGATGAGCACGTCGCGGCCGGCGATGTCGCGATCGAGGTCCTTGAGGATCCGCACCACGCCGGACGACGACGTCGCCGAGCCGTAGGAGGAGACCGCCATGAACTCGAGCTGGCAGGGAAGGGGGAGCGCCCTGGCGAAGTCGGTCATGAACATCACCGCGCCCTTGAGCACGCCGACGAGCAGGAGGTCTCCCTGCCCGGCGCCGGGGCCGTCGGCCGGGTAGTCCGCCGCGACCTTTGCCGCCAACTCGGCGATCTTGTCGTTGATCTGCTGCTCGGTGACGAGCACGGAGGCGATCTCGCCTTCGTACACGGGACGATCCCCTCTAGGTGGTGGACTGGGGTGCTTCGGCTGAGCCTGTTCGCGGAGCCGGGTCGTGTCGATGAATGGTCACGATACGGGGTTTACCCGATCGACACCGTGAGCCTGCCATGCGCCCGCGCGGCCACCAAGTCGCCGGGTAGCCAGACCCCGCCTTGACCCCGCCAGTTCCCCACCAGAGCGTCGACCGAACGCAGGTGGGCGTCGGTGAGTTCGCGGACGCCGGAGTCCAGCAGCCACCTGCGGAGGACGCGTCGCCGCAGCGCGGGCGGTTCGGTGGCGAGCACCGCGACGTCGAGCCCTTCGCCGGTGAAGGCGCGTAGGTGGACCTCGCCCGCGAGTGTGTCCAACGCCTCGGTGTCCTCACGCAGTTGCGCCGCCGTGCGAGCGAGCGACGCCGCGACACCGCCGGACAGCACATCCTCCAGAAGGGGCAGTACTTCGGTCCGTAACCGGACACGGGTGAACCGCGGGTCTTCGTTGTGCGGGTCCTGCCACGGGTCGACGCCGAGCGCCTGGCAGGCCCGCCGGGTGGTGGCGCGGGTGACGCCGAGCAGCGGCCGTCCCCATGGCGGATCATGCGGGCGCATCCCGGCCAGCGACCGCGGCCCGGAACCCCGGCCGAGGCCGAGCAGCACGGTTTCGGCCTGGTCGTCGAGGGTGTGGCCGAGCAGGACGACACCGCGTCCGTCCGGCAGCGCCGAGCGCAAGGCGCCGTAGCGGGCCCGGCGGGCCGCCGCTTCCGGTCCGCCCGCGCCCTCGACCCGCACCTTCAGGACTTCGGCCGTGTCGACGCCCAGTTCCCGTGCCGTGTTCGCGGCGCGGGCGGCGGTTTCGGCGGAACCGTCCTGGAGGCCGTGGTCGACGACGAGTGCCCGCACCTTCAGCCCCGCGCGGCCGCCGGTGAACGCGGCCGCTTCGGCCAGCGCCAAGGAGTCCGCGCCGCCGGAGACCGCGACGCAGACTTCCTCGGCCGCGCTCACCGAGGCGAGGAAGTCCCGCACGGCCGTCCGCACGGCCGCGATCGCCGGATCCGGTCCGCTCACCCGTGCAGGCGCCGCACCCAGGCCGCCGGATCGCTGATCTCGGCCCTGGTCGGCAGCGTGTTCGGCGACGTCCACACCGCGTTGAAACCGTCCATACCGACGGCGTCGACGACGTGCTTGGTGAACTTCGCGCCCTGTTCGTACTGGCGCAGCTTCGCGTCCACGCCGAGGAGGCTGCGCAGCACGCGGTCGATCAGGCCGCCGCCCTTGCGCCGTGCGGTGAACCGCGAACGGATCAGCTCGACACTCGGCACGACCTGCGGCCCGACGGCGTCCATCACGAAGTCGGCGTGCCCCTCCAGCAGCGTGGAGAGGGCGAGGAGCCGGTCGAACACCGCTCGTTCGCTCGGCGACTGCAGGAGTTCGGCGAGACCGGCGCCGCCCGCCTTGCCCTTGCCGATCTGCTTGATGGTGTCCGGCAGGCGGCCGACCAGATCGCTCAGCCCGTCCGCGTCCCGGCCGGCGAGCCCGCCGATCAGGCGCTCGACCTCGTCGGCGAAGTAGTCGCGCAGCCAGGTGACCGCGGTGAACTGCAACCGGTGGGTGCATTCGTGCAGGCAGACCCACAACCGGAAGTCGTGTCCCGACACGTCCATCGCGCGCTGGGCGGCGACCACGTTCGGCGCGACGAGCACCAGCCGCCCGGCGCGGTCCGGCCCGCCGAACGGGTCGTACTGGCCGAGCACGCGGGAAGCCAGGAAGGCGAGCACCAGGCCGGTCTGCACGCCGGCGCCCCCGGCCAGCACGGGCGCCAGCGGGCCGCCCTGCGCCTCCGGCAGCGCACGGCCGGTGAGCGCGTCGAGCCCCGCCGCGGCCGAACGGACCCAGCCGGGCCGGTCGACGACTTCGGCGGGCAGCAACGGCAGATCGAGGCCGAGCCCGGTCAGCTCGCGGACGTGTCCCTCGGCCTCACCGGTCAGGTCACGGAGATCGGCGACGGCTTCTTCGGCCTCTTCGCGGTCGACCACCGGACCACCGCGCACCAGGAGGGCACCCGTCGAGGCGGCCAGGGACCAGTCGACCATCGAACGTGTCTTGGTCGGCGTTTCCTCAGTCACTCTTATGACGCTACCCGCTGGAAGACCGGATTCCGTCCCGACTTCCTCACGCTCCGATTCCGGTCGCTCACCGAATCACCGGCAGCCGCACTTGTGCAGGGTCGCCGCGACGACGTCGAGCGCCGCCCTGCCCTTGTTCTGGTCCGAACCGGACGACATCAGCGCGAACACCAGCATCCGGCCGTCGGTGTCCAGCACCACGCCCGCCAGGGTGTTCACGCCGGACAGCGTCCCGGTCTTGCCGCGCACCCAGCCGCGGCCCGCGGCCGACGCCGGATCACCGTAGCGCTTCTCCAGCGTCCCGCTGCCGCCCGCGACCGGGAGACCGGCCAGCAGGGGCCGCAGCTTGGCCGTCCGCGGATCCTTGCCGTCCGGCGCGGCCGCGACCGCGAGGATCTCGCTGAGCACCTTGGCCGGGATCTTGTTCTGGTCGGACAGTCCGCTGCCGTCGTTGATCTGGACGCCGGTGAGGTCGAACCCGGCCTGCTTGAGCACGTCCATCGTCGTGGTCGCGCCGCCGGTGAACGACGCCTCGGCGCCCTTCGCGAGCGCGAGCTGACGGGCGAGGACGTCGGCCATCAGGTTGTCCGAAAGCTGCATCAGCGAGTTGGCGAACTCCGCGAGCGGCTGGGACTTGACCTCGCCGAGCACCTTCGCGTCCTTCGGCGCCGTCGTCGTGCCGCCGGCTTGGGCTTCGAGCTTGCCCGCGATCTTCTGCGTCAGCGCGGCCGCCGGATTGGCGACACGGGGCGCGTGGTCGTTCTTCGGGTCGGTGCGGCCGCCGTCGGCCATCACGGGGAGGACCGGCGCCATGTAGGTATTCCCGGCGGCGGTGTCCTCGGGGTCCCAGCCCTTCGCGGACGTCGGTCCCTTGAACAGGCTGATGTCCAGCTGGACCTTGGAGATCTTGCCGCCCGAGGCCTTCTTGACCTGGGCGACGAGGTCGTCGACGTGGGCCGCGCCGGGGTACAGCGGCGAGTCCGTGCCCAGCGGCAGCGAGGTCAGCGACGGGTCGCCGCCCGCGACGAGGACGACCGTGCCCGGTTCGGCGCCCTGGACGATCTTCGTCGAGAACTGCGTCCCGGGGTCCATAGACAGCAGAGCCGCCGCGACGACGAGGATCTTCGTGGTCGACGCCGGGGTCAGCGGGGTGCCGGAGTTCTTGTCCCACAGGACTTCGCCGGACGCCGCGTCCACGACGGTGCCGGTGAGCGTGCCCAGGTCGGGCGAACCGGCGGGGCCGGCCAGCGCGGCCGCGAGCCCTTCCTTCGTCGGCCCGGCGCCGTTGATGTCCGGCCCGTGCAGGACCCGGGTGATACCCGCGGGCTTGGGGATCTCGCCCTTCGGCGCGTTCGGCGCCCAGGGCAGGCCGAGGCGGTTCGACACCTTCGGCATCGCGGCGGCGCCGCCCATCCCGGCCAGCAGCAGGACGACGACCAGGGTCGTGATCAGCAGGGCCTTGCGTTTGCGCTTCGGCTTCGGCGCGGGAGCGGTCTCGGTTTCGGCGGCCGGGGGTTCCTGGGACGGCGGCTCGGGCCGCTGGATCCCGACGGTCGCTTCGGAGTCGAAGCGCTCTTCGGCGGGCTCGATGCGGACCGGACGCGCGTGCATGGTCGCGGACGGGACCGGCGCGGGAGCGGGCGGCTCGACCCGGTTCTGCTCGGGACGGCGCGGCGGATCCTGCCTCGGGGGCTCCTGCCTCGGCTCGGGTCTCGAGGGCTCGGCGTCACGCTGTGGAGTGGCGGTGCCCCGGTCGAACTGGTCCCAGTCCGGTTCGTCCTTGTGCTGCGGCTCGACGGGCTGGACGAAGAGCGTCTTCGGCTCTTCTCGCTGCTCCGGCTCGACCGGCGTCACCGGTTCGAAGGCGGACCACTTGGGCGTCGGGGTCTCCGGAACGTCCGGTTCCTCCTCCACCTCGACCACCGGCTCGAACCAGGAACCACTTTCGGGTGTGACCTTCGGCACTGACAGCTCTTCGGTCTTGCCGTTCGCCATCCCCGTCATGGGCAGCCACATCGTGGCCTCGCCCTCCCCCTTCGTGCCCTTGGGCTCGGCGGATGAGGTGTCCTTGTCGTCCGACGGCCACCTCGGGACATCGTTTTCCGGCACTCAACGCTCCTTCATCCACCGTCCGGGGAAGGGGCCAAGCTCACATACGACCACATCGATGCGACCGCCCGAGCCCCCGTGGTCCACACTAGTGAAGACAAGACGATGATTTCGGTGAGCCGTCCGCGACGGCGGGGCGTACCAAAGACGAGAGCAGCGAGGCCGGCGTGGAATTCGACGTCACTATCGAAATCCCCAAGGGGGAGCGCAACAAGTACGAGGTGGACCACAAGACCGGTCGGATCAAACTCGACCGGACGCTGTTCACCGCCACCCAGTACCCCGCCGACTACGGGTTCATCGACGACACCCTCGGCCAGGACGGCGACCCGCTCGACGTCCTGGTGCTCGTCCAGGAGCCGACCTTCCCGGGCTGCCTGATCCGCTGCCGCGCGATCGGCATGTTCCGGATGACCGACGAGAAGGGCCCGGACGACAAGGTCCTCGCGGTGCCCACGAACGACCCGCGGCTGGAGCACCTCCGCGACATCCACCACCTGAACGAGTTCCACAAGCTCGAGATCCAGCACTTCTTCGAGGTGTACAAGGACCTGGAGCCGGGCAAGAGCGTCGAGGGTTCGAGCTGGGTCGGACGGTCCGAGGCCGAGGCCGAGATCAAGCGTTCGCTCGACCGTGAGACCGACCGGCTGGCCAAGGAGGCCATCGACGGTCCGGCGGCTCACTAGTTTCGGAGTGCCGAAGGGGCCCTTCACCGCATCGCATGCGGTGAAGGGCCCCTTCGTGCGTTTCGTAAGTGCCTGGTCGCGTCTCCCCAGTACATGAAGGCCCCCTTCCTTGCGCCTAGGTACAGGAAGGGGGCCTTCATGTACCTCGACTGCGCCTCCCCGCAGGTCACCGCCCGCCGACGGTGTCGATCGATCCCGGCCCGTAGCGCGTGAAGGCCCCCTTCCCTCGGCTCAGTCGAGGGAAGGGGGCCTTCACGCGCTACCTGCTTAAGCCGAGTAGCCCGGGATCGGGAACGGCGCCAGGAACTCGCGGATCTCGGCGGCGATGGTGTCCAAAGCGGACTGTTCCTCGCCCGCCGCCGCGGTGATCGTGCGGTCGATCCACTCCGCGACCTGCGTCTGGTGCTCCGGCTTGAGCCCGCGGGTGGTGATCGCGGAGGTGCCGAGCCGGATACCGGACGGGTCGAACGGCTTGCGCGGGTCGAACGGCACCGTGTTGTAGTTCAGCTCGATGCCCGCGCGGTCCAGCGCCTGCGCGGCGGGTTTGCCCGGCACGTTCTTGTTCGTCAGGTCGATCAGCAGCAGGTGGTTGTCGGTGCCGCCGGACACGAGGTCGTAGCCGCGCTCCACCAGCGCCTCCGCCAGCGCACGCGCGTTCGCGACGATCGTGTGCGCGTAGTCGGAGAACTCCGGCTTCTGCGCCTCGCCCAGCGCGACGGCGATCGCGGCGGTCGTGTGGTTGTGCGGGCCGCCCTGCAGTCCGGGGAACACCGCCTTGTCGACGGCCTTCGCGTGGTCGGCGTCGGAAAGGATCATCGCGCCGCGCGGACCGCGCAGCGTCTTGTGCGTGGTCGTGGTGATGACCTGCGCGTGCCCGACCGGCGACGGGTGCGCGCCACCGGCGACCAGCCCGGCGATGTGGGCGATGTCGGCGACCAGGACCGCGTCGACCTCACGGGCGATCTCCGCGAACGCCGGGAAGTCGATGGTGCGCGGGATCGCGGTGCCGCCCGCGAAGATCAGCTTCGGCCGGTGCTTCAGCGCGAGTTCGCGGACCTGGTCGAGGTCGACGCGGCCGGTCTCCTTGCGGACGCCGTAGCGGACCGGGGTGAACCACTTGCCGGTCGCGGACACGCTCCAGCCGTGCGTGAGGTGGCCGCCGTCCGGCAGCGCCATGCCGAGCACGGTGTCACCCGGCTGCGCGAAAGCGAGGTACACCGCGAGGTTCGCCGGGGAGCCGGAATACGGCTGGACGTTCGCGTGGTCGACGCCGAAGACGGCCTTCGCGCGCTCGATGGCGAGCTTCTCGACCTGGTCGATGAGCTGCTGGCCCTCGTAATACCGCTTGCCGGCGTAGCCCTCGGAGTACTTGTTGGTGAGGACGGTGCCCGTCGCCTCCAGTACGGCCTGGGAGACGTAGTTCTCGGACGCGATCAGGCGGATCTTGTCGTGCTGGCGTTTCGCCTCGTCCTCCACGAGCCCCGCGATCTGCGGGTCGGCGGCGGCGAGCGCGGAAAGTTCGGGCTGGTGTGTCATCGGACGTACTCCTGCCAGAGACGGCCGGACCCAGGCGCGCGGTACCGGCCTTGTCGTCGCTTCCCGGTGGTGCTCCACCTCAAATGGCGCCAGTCGCTGGTGCGGACCAGACTAGAGCACTCCGCTCGGGCGTGACTCGGCGTGCGGACGATGCCGGGCGCACCATCGGCGGCTGCATCCGGCCGTGCGATCACAGAACGCCTGTGCGCAGACGGCGCAGCGTTTGATCCGCCGCCAGCCGCCGAACACGACGAGTTCCGCCAGCCCGGAGGCGCCCGCGACCAGGTCGCCGCAGCCCGGCCACGACGGCACCTGCACCAGGCGCCAGCCGTTCCCGACCTCGACCAGCCGGGGCGCGGCGCCGTTCCCGGCGAGGACCCGGTTGAGCCGATCGGCGGCGGCGTACTCGTCGGGCAGCGCCGACACGACACCGGTGAGCCACGGATTTCCTTGCGCCAAAAGCCTTTCCGCGACCTCGAGCGCCGGGTCGAGGTCGCGGAAAGGCGGGACGATCACGTGCTTGCGCGTCACGGTTCTTCGATCGCGACGCCCATCGAGCGGGCCGTGCCCGCGATCGTGCGCATGGCCGCTTCGATGTCGCCGGTGTTGAGGTCCGGCAGTTTCCGCTCGGCGATCTCGCGCAGCTGTTCCCGGGTCAGCTTCCCGGCGACCTCATGTCCCGGACGACCGGATCCCTTGCCGCCCAAGGCTTTCTTGATGAGGAACGACGCCGGCGGGGTTTTCAGCCGCAGTTCGAAGGAGCGATCCTCGAACACCGACACGACCACCGGAACGATGTCGCCGCGCTGCGTGGCGGTCGCCGCGTCGTAGGCCTTCTTGACCTCGACGAGGTTCACGCCGGTCTGCCCGAGCGTCTTCCCGAGGTTGACCACCGGCGCGTTGCCGGCGGTCAACTCGAGCGTCGCCTGGTGTGTCTTCTTCTTCGTCTTCGGTGCCATGCGCCCGAAGCTATGGTCTCCAGTTACTGGAGAGTCAATCGATCTGCTTGACGCTCTCCGCGTGGCGGCGTGCCAGCTCCTGGTAGATCGCCGCGTTGTGCTCGACCCAGCCGCGGGCGGTGCCGTCGAGCGGGACGTGCTTCTTCGCCGGGCTGCCCATGGCGACCGTCTCCGGCGGGATGATCATCCCCGGCGTCACCGTGGCGCCGGCCGCGACCAGGGCCTTCGCGCCGATCTGCGCCTTGTCGAGCACAGTCGAGCCGTTCCCGATCAGCGCCTGCTCGCCGATCGTGCAGTCGTGCACGAGGCACTGGTGCCCGACCGTGACGTTCTTGCCGACCTCGGTCACGCCGCCGTTGACGTGGATGACCGAGTTGTCCTGGATGTTGGCGCCCTCGCGGATGAGGATCCGCCCGAAATCGGCGCGCAGCACGGCGCCGTACCAGACGGAGGCGCCCTTCTCGACGACGACGTCGCCGATCAGGGTGGCGGTGGGGGCGATCCACGCTTCGGGATCCACCTGGGGACGGTGTCCCTCGAATTCGAACATCGGCATGCCCCGCACCCTATGCGCCCGAGCGCGTGAAGGCCCCCTTCACGCGGCTGAGCCGAGGGAAGGGGGCCTTCACGCGCTGAATGGGTCAGCCGATGGCGGTGTTCAGCAGGAGGTCCACGGCCTTGTCGTTACGCGTGGTCTCCCGGACGATCACCTCGTCGGGCGGGTAGAAGCCGGGGTTCGATCCCCGCGGGTACATCTCGAAGGTGAAGCTCAGGATCTTGTGGGTGCCCCACATCCAGTCGTCGATCGTCCCGTCCGTGATGTACAGGTCGCTCGACTGCTGCGGCGTGTAGCCGTTGGTCGCCGCCAGCTGCCGCCCCAGCGTCTGGAACCGCTGCGCTTCCGCGGCGGTCATGCCGGGGGCGGTGTCGTTGTAGGTGAAGCCGAACGGCCACAGCACGAGCTCCGAATAGGTGTGGAAGTCGATGCTCGCCTTGATCTGCTGGACGCCGCCGATCTTGCGCGAGTTGACGAAGTTGGACACCGCGCGGGTCTCGGGCGCGGAGAACGCCGAGGGACCGCGGTAGGTCTCACTGGTCGTCGAGCCCGACGAACCACCGCAGCAGCCCCAGTTGTAGGCCCAGTTGCGGTTGGGGTCGGTGCCGTTGCCCTGGCGGTTCTTGCGCCAGTACTTGTAGCTGCCGCCGGAGATGTCGTACTCCGAGCCGTCCGGGTTGACGTTCGGGATCACGTAGATCTCGGCGCTGTCGACGAACCGTTTGATCGCCGGGTCGGAGGCGTAGCCCTGGGTGAACCGGTTCACGATCCGCAGGCACATCTCGGTGGTGAGGTGCTCGCGGGCGTGCTGGTTGCAGGTGAAGAGGACTTCGGGCTCGTTCTCGTCCGTGGCGACGTTGTCACTGATCTTGAGCATGTTCAGCGCGCGGCCCTGGTACGAGTTGCCGACGCTGCTCAGGCGCGCGATCGAGCCGAAGTTCGACTGGGCGTTGCGGAGTTCGGTCGTGACCTCGGCGTAGTTGTGGAAGCCGGAGTCCGACGGCGGGAAGTCGTTGATCGCGTTGGTGCCGACCTTCTCCGACCGGTCGACGACGCCGCGCTGCTCGACGCGGTAGCCGAGCGAACGGATCTTCGCCGCGTCGCTCGCCTCGCCGATGAACGTGGTCGTGCCGCCCGCGGAACCGAGGACGTCGACACCGAGCCGGGAGATCTGGGTGCGCTGCTGCGAGGTCCCGGTGCCGAAGACCTCGTAGATCTGCACCTGCGCGTCCTCGGCCTGCTGGTCCGCGGTCGCCGGACTCGCCGCGACCGGGATGGTGAACGCCGCGACGGCCGCGATCGCCGCGGCCATGCACCGTCTTATGCGCATCGTCGTCTCCTAGCTCTCAGGCAAGGGAAGGGGAACCTCACCATGGCCGGAGCGGGAAGACCGAACAATCCGTAACGGTACGGATCTAATGCGTATTTCTACCCGTAGTTCGCGAAACAGAGAGCTTCGATGTCGCCACGCAACGCGGCGAACGGCCGCCGCCGGACGCGCTGCTGGACGATCGCGCCGAGCAGGTAGGACAGCAGTGCGCGCGCCCGTGCCCGCGGGTCTTCGACGTCGAGCGGGGCGAGCAGTTCCGCGAGGAGTTCGGTGATCGACGTCAGCATCACGTCGATGGCCTGAGGATGCTGCGCGCGGCCCGCGGCGATCCAGTATTCGAACCAGAGGAAGGCCGCGTTCGGGCGGCCGGAGAACTCGCCGAGGAAGGCCTCCAGCGCGGCGAAGAGCCGCTCGGACGGGTGATCGTGCTTCGCCGAAATTTTGCGCAAATCGGCGATGAACGTTGTGATGTGCGCCGCCATCGCGCGGTCGATCAGGACGTCGATATCCGCGAAGTAGTAATGAATCGCACTCTTCGTGAGCGGTCCGGCGTCCGCGATCGCGCGGACGGTGCAGCCCGCGAGCCCGTCCCTGGCGAGCACGACACGCGCCGCTTCGACGATCTGTTCCTGTTTCTGCAGCTGATTGGGGGAGAGCCGCGCGCTGCGGCCGGGAACGGCGGTCACGAAGTTCCTTACACCAAGTAGTCAGGACGGGAGCCCTGAAGCTTAGGGCAACCGTCCTGGCCGATCACAGCGGGTGAAAAATCTAGGTGGCTAGCCGCCGATCCGTAGCGGACAATGCGCGGCATGGTGACCTCAGGGGACAACGGGTTCAGCCCGGCCGCGCGACGGCAGCTGGAGAAGGAACTCGCCGATCTGCGTGCGCAGCGCGACGCGATGGCGCCGCTCGTCGGTGAGCAGGAACGAACCGGCGACGCCGCCGATCAGGCGGAGGTGCTGGACCGCGCGGAGGCCGCCGCCTACCTCGACCGGCGCATCGCCGACGTCGCGGCGAAGCTCGAGCACGGCGGCCGGAACAGCAAGGGTCTGCTGCCCGACGGCACCACCGTCACCCTCAGGTTCGCCGACGGCGACGAGGACGAGCTCCACATCGTCACGATCCCGGGCGAGGACGCCGACGCCTCCACGGTCACTTCGGACAGCCCGCTCGGCCTGGCGCTCGTCGGCGCCAAGGAGGGCGACGAGATCACGTACCGGACGCCGCGCGGCGAGACCAGCGCCACCGTCGTCACGCTGAAGCCGCCCGCCTGACTCGTTCCCGCGTGAAGGCCCCCTTCATGACCTGAAGGGGGCCTTCACGCGCTTGCCGAGGGGAAGTCTGGACGCATGTCGCGAAAGCCACTTTCGCGACGCCTGATGTCCCGAAAGTGGCTTTCGCGACGCCCTGAGCCGGGGCCGGCGTCCGGGTGCCTGAGGGGGCCTTCACGCACCCGGACGGCACAGCACCGGATTCGCCAGTTCCGCGCACGGCCGGTGCCCATGGGACCGGACGATGTCCTTGCCGACCTGATTCGTCAGGTACCGCAGGAAGCTCGCGACGAGCGAGTCGGCCTTCGGCTCGCCGAACGTGTACGCGTACTCGGTCTCCCAGAACGGGTACGCCGCGTGGATCGCACCCTCCAGGGTCGCCTGGTGGCCGTCGATCCGCACCGGCAGCACGTCCTCGCGTTTCGTGGCCGCGCCCAGTTCGCTGTAGCCCAGCGCGCCCGGCACCCGCGAAACCGCGTCGAGGACGTCGCTGGTGGACGGCTTCGCGCACCGCACCACTCCCGGCTGGGCGCCCGGCGCCGGTTTGAGGCAGTCGTCGGAGTTGTCGCCGGGTTCCCGCTTGCCCGCCAGGATCTGGGCCTCGAACGTCCGCCGCGTGCCGGAATCGGAATGCCGGTCGACGAGCCGGACCGGCTGATCCTTGCCGCCGATCTCCCGCCAGTTCGCGATCTTGCCGTCGTAGACGTCGCGGATCTGCGCGAGCGAAAGGTCCTGGACGCCCGATTCCTTGTTGACCACGAGCGTGAACAGCGAGAACGCGACCGGGCGCGGCAGCAGTTGCGGGAATCCTTCGCCCTTCGCGCCGTCGGAGAACGCCAGCGTGCCGTCGTTCGCCGCCTGGTTCAGGCTGCCCAGCCCTTCGGCGCTCCCCCGGCTGTCGAAGACGAACGACGCGCCTGGGCACGTCTTCGAGTACGAAGCCGTCGCTTCCTTCAGCACCGGCGCGAAGGCCGTCGAGCCGGTGATCGTGAGCTTCCCGGACGCGCAGTCCAGCGGCGGCGGCTTCTCGTCGAAGAACAGCGACCGGGTCAGCTGGAAGATGCTGATCACGACGAGGAAGAGGATCAGCGCCATCACCGAACCGGTCGGCCCGGTGCGACTCTTGGTCTCGCGGAGGCTGCCGCCCTTGATCTCGCCGATGACCTGAGGATCGTCGAAAGCGTCGGGCGAGCCGTTGGGGACGCGGTCGAGCACGGCGAGGATCTTGTAGTGCGCGCCGCGGTTCAGCGGCACCCTCGGCAGGTCGATCACCCCGGCCGGCCGTTCGGGGTTCTCGTCGCGCGCGCCGAAACCGGAGTCGTCGCCGAAACATTCGTGCAGATGCGGCGAGCTGAGTTCGGTCACCACCATCCCGGCCACGGTGCGGCCGGGGAACTTCACGCGGATGCCGACGTGGTCGTTCTCGTTGACCGCGTAGTCGTCGGTGTCGATGTCGGTGGTGCCGCTGTTCTCGATGCGCAGCAGCACGAACGACGGGTCGACGAGCCGTTCGCCGTTCTCGTGCTGGAGCTGCGCGAGCGCGTCGGCCGACGGCGCGAACCCGCGCCCGGACGCCGTCGGGGTGTCCATCTGCACGCGGTAGCCGAGCCGTTTGCGGCCGACGAGCACGAACTCCCACAGGAACGCGACGGCCGGGACGGCGATCCCGACCACCGCGAGCAGGACGTCCCAGGGAAAGCCTTCCAAGACCAGCCTCCAGGTTCGGGGTGTCGAACCTATGGCTCATCCCGGCGGGGGACGGCGGACTTCAGCCAGTGTTCACCGGCCGTCCGCGAAGGCGTAGTCGTCGAGGTCGAAGAACCGGCTCGTCACCATCGTTTCCAAGGTCGGCGAGGCACGGAAGGGCACATCCCCGTTCGCGTCGAAGTAGTAGCTGTTGGCCAGGGAACAGCTGTCCTGGAAGAAGACCTGGTGCTTGCGCCGCTCCAGCATGCTCCGGAAGTACCGGTCGTTGGCCTCGTTCGTGACCTCGACGCGGGTCGCGCCGGTCTTCCTTGCGTTGCGCAGGCAGCGGACGATGTGCGCGGTCTGCGTCTCGATGAGGTTGAAGTACGAGGAACCGTTGTAGCCGTAGGGCCCGAGAATGGAGAAGAAGTTCGGGAAGCCGGGGACGCTGACGCCCTGATAGGCCTGGAACCGGTTCTCCTCCCAGAACTTCTCCAGATCGGCACCTCCGGATCCGCGCACGGTGAAGGCGGGCATGTTGCCCTTCTCGAACACCTTGAACCCGGTGGCCAGCACCAGGACGTCGACCGGGTGCTCAGTGCCGTCGGTGGTGCGCACCCCGGACTCGGTGATCGCGTCGATGCTCGTGGTCTCCAGCGAGACGTTGTCCCGGTTGAACGTCTGGAGGTATTCGTTGGAGAAGCTCGGCCGCTTGCACCCCAAGGCGTAACGCGGGGTGAGCTTCTCGCGGGTCACCGGGTCCTTCACCGCGCGGCGCAGATGCGCGCGCCCGATCCGCTCCCCCGCGCCGGCGGTCGGCAGGAGGTTGTGGAAATGCGCGGCCAGCGGGAAGGTCACCTCGACGAGTGCCTGGCTGGCCAGGCGGGACACCAGTTTCGCGCCCGGCAGCCGGCGCAGCGCGAGCCTGGCAGGCCGCGGCAGGACGGCGTCGGGTTTGGGCAGGCACCAGATCGGCGTGCGCTGGAACACCGTCAGGTGACCCGCCTCCGGCGCGATGGACGGGATCACCTGCACGGCCGAAGCCCCGGTGCCGACGACGGCGACGCGTTTCCCGCGCAGGTCGACGCCGTGGTCCCAGCGCGCGGTGTGCATGACCGTGCCCCGAAACGCGTCGAGCCCGGCGATGTCCGGCGGCTTCGGCTGGGTGAGCACGCCGGTGGCGCCGACGACGAACCGTGCCGTCATCGCCCAGCCCTCGGCGGTTTCGAGGCGCCACAAGTGCGTCTCGTCGTCGAAGGTCGCGGAGACGACCTTGCTGCCGAGGCGCGTCCGACGGCGGATGTCGTACTTGTCGACGCAGTAGTCGGCGTACGCCTTCAGCTCGCGGCCCGGCGCGTAGACCCGCGACCAGCCGGAGATCTGCTCGAACGAGAACTGGTAGCTGAACGACGGGATGTCCACGGCGACACCCGGATAGGTGTTCCAGTGCCAGGCGCCGCCGACGCCGTCACCCTCTTCCAGCATCAGGAAGTCTTCGAAACCGGCTCGGTGCAGCAGGATCGCGGCACCGATACCGGAGAAACCCCCGCCGATGATCGCGATCTCGTGGTCCGGCGTCATACGGGGAGTCCTTCCTTGGCGAAACGCGAACTGGCGCCGAGCACGACGACGTCGGCCTGGTGCTCGATACCCTCGGCGGTACGGATGCCGCCGGGCGCGAAGGCGTAGACCGGCCAGGTGATGAGCTTGCACCCTGGCCTTGTGAGCGCCCCGTAGTAACTGAGACCCGGCGCCGTCCGTCGCGAGCCGAAGCGCCGGTCCGGCGTCAGGAGCCTGCGTATCCACGGGTCTTTCACCTGCCAGCGCAGGAAAACCCGGGCGACGGTGATGCCGAGGACGCTCGGTCCGGGGACCGGCATCGGCACGACCCAGTCGGGTTCTTCCTGGAACACCTTCACCGAACGCGCGGTGGCCGCCACTTCGGGCACGATCTGCGCCGCCTCGCGGCCGGGTGCGACCACGGCCACCCGCTGCCCGGAGAAGTCGTGCCCGAACCACTCGGTGCCGCGCAGCACCTCGCCCCGGAATTCGCCGAGGCTCATGACGCGACCGGTTCGTGGGTGATCTCCTCGGTCCACGAGTGCGGCTTTCCCAGCAGCCGCGCGGGGATCAGGCGGGTCACCTTCACCATCGGGTCGGCGAGCACCCGGTGGTAGACGTGCGAGCGGTCGACGATCATCGCCGCCTGCGCCTTGAGCACGTGGTACGCCGGGATGCGTTTGGTGAACTCGCCGCGGCCGCCGATGGTGGAGAACCGCTTCACGGCGTTGTACAGCTTCTTCTCCGGGAGACCCATCGCGACGATGTTGTCCCGCATCTTGTTGATCAGCGGGACGAACACCACGATCAGGCCGAGGACGATCTGGGGTTTGAGCGAGCCGACGGATTCGGTGAGGATCTTGGTCGTGGAGCCGGCGCCGATCAGTTCCAAGACCTCGAAGTCCGCCGTGATGTGCCGGGACTCGTCGGAGTTGATATGCCGGAACACCTGGTGGCACACCGGATCGGAGACCTCTTCCAGCAGGAACTTCACCAGTGCGCCGTCCAGCGCGCATTCCAGCAGCGGGATGAGCGTGGCCAGCGCCGTCAGCGGGAGCGTGTCGCCGTAGTCGTCGAGGACCTTGATTGCGAGCTTGACGTTGATGTTCGGCTCGGGCATCGAACCGTGCTCGTCGAGCATGCCCCAGCGTTTCATCAACGCCAGTTCCGCGTTGGCGTGCTTCTGTTCCTCCGCGTGGAAATAGCGGTAGATCTCCTGGATCACCGGGGTCGGCGCCTTCTTGGCCAGCGAGGCGAACCCGCGGGCGCCGACGTGCTCGATCCACACGAGATCGGCCATGAACGGCCGCATCTTGGCGCGGAGTTCGTCGGTCATCGTCTCCGCGCCGGGCGCGTCCCAGTCGATGTCGGCCAGCGACCACTGCTTGTCCTTGATGGTCTGGAGCATCGCCTCGAAGTCGTAGGCCATCACTTCTCCTTTTCGGCGGGCAGGAACCGGCCGAGCAGACCGGCGACCCGCGTGTACGGGACGGGCACGAAACGCTTGGCGTGCCAGAGAAGCTGTGCGTCGGGTTGCGGCACCACGTACAGGCGTCCGCGATCGTGGGCGTCGAGCGTCATCCGCGCGACTTTTTCGGCGGAGAACCCGACCACGTCGGAGACTCGCTGCGCGAGACCGCGCGCGCCGTCTTCGATGAGCTCGCCGCCGAAGATGTTGGTGCGTACGAAGGTCGGGCACAGCACGGTGACCGCGACACCCGTGCCGGACAGTTCGGCGGCCAGCGTTTCGGAAAGGCTGACGACGCCCGCCTTGCTCACGTTGTACGCGGCCATCCGCGGCGCGGCGGTGAAGCCGGCCGCCGAAGCGACGTTGATGACGCCGCCCGCCTGCGCCGCGCGCATGGCGGGGACGAAGGTGTGGCAGCCGTGGATCACGCCCCAGAGGTTCACACCGAGGGTGCGTTGCCAATCGGCCAGCGGGCTTTCCCCGACGAGCTTGCCACCCGCGCCGATCCCGGCGTTGTTGACGACGAGGTCGGGGTCGCGGCCGAACCAGGATCGCGCCTGGTTCGCGAGCTCGGCGACCTCGTCCACAATGGACACGTCACAGCCGATGGCGACCGCGTTCTCGAGCGTTTTCGCGGTTTCCTCGGCGGCTTCGAGGTCGATGTCCGCGCAGACGACCCGGCTGCCGCGCCGGACGAGTTCGGCCGCGATCGCCCGCCCGATCCCGCTGCCCGCGCCGGTGACGACCGCGTGCGCTCCGTGGGTCCGTTTCGTCATGCCGCCCTCACGATCGCCGGTAGGTTTCCGGTGAGGAAGCGGCAAGCCCGCTCCATCGCCGGCGCCGCTTCGGGGATGAAGCGGGTCAGTGCCTGGAAGACGTGCATCTGGCCGGGGACCACTTCGAGTTCGCAGTCGGCGCCCGCGCGGCGCAGGGCCCTGGCGAGTTCGATGGCGTCCGCGGCGAGCATTTCCAGCCCGCCCGCCTGGATGATCGTCGGCGGGAAACCCTTGATGGCGTCGAAGGCGAACCGCAGCCGCGTCGACGCGAGGTCGGCGTCCACTGTGTACAGACCGACCAGCCGCGCGGCCGCGGCGGCGGAGATCATCGGGTCCGGGCTCATACGTTCTCGTTGGGCGGCCAGCGAGAACGTCACGTCGAACAGCGGCGAGAAGAGGGCCAGCGCGGCAGGCGGGTCTTTTCGCTCCCGGATCAGCTGCGCGGCGAGATCGACCGCGAGATGCCCGCCCGCGGAGTCGCCCGCGACGAGGATCCGGCGATATCCCTGGTCGAGGAGCCGGTCGTAGGCCGCGCGGACGTCGTCGGCGGCGCTCGGGAAACGATGCCGCGGCGCGAGCCGGTACTCGCAGGCGAAGACCGGCAGCCCGGTGCCAGCGGAGACCCGCGTGGTCAGCCCGCGATGCGTACGCGCCGAGCAGAGCGCGTAACCGCTGCCGTGGATGTAGAGGACCACGGCGTTGCCCTCGCTCACTTCGGGCGCGCGGACCCACTCGCCGCGGATGCCCGGCTCGACGCGGCTTCCCTTCAACGGCGGTGAAGCCAGCCACAAGCTGCTCGCGATAAAAGCGCGGGAGAAGGCGACGCCTGCCCGGTTGGCCGGGATCGCGTTGGCGATCGGCCGCACGAAAGCGGACGTCAGCGCGGCGGCCAAACCGGGTCGCAGGCCATTCTGCGGTCGCATGCCCTCAGAATGATTCCGAGGGCACCTGCTGTCAAGATGGAGCGGTGACCGCGTCCCGCCGCTACAGCGGCAAGACCGCCGACGAACGCCGCGCCGAACGACGACTCGCCCTCCTCGGCGCCGCACTCGACATCTGGCAGGAACAAGGATGGGCGGCGGTCACCATGCGCGGCGTCTGTGCGCGGGCGAACCTGACCGACCGGTACTTCTACGAGAGCTTCGCCAACCGCGACGCGCTGCTCGCCACCGCCTGGGAACAGGTCCGCGACGAGACCCTGCGGATGGTCCTCGACGCCGTCGCCGCCCACATCGAGCGACCCGCCCTGGAGCAGCTCCGCGCCGCCCTCGACGTCGTCGTGCACCACGTGCAGGAAGAGCCGTCGCGCGCGCAGATCCTGTTCGGCGACCACGCCGGCAGCGCGGTGCTGGAGCAACTCCGGCGGCAGACCGTCCAGGAGACCACCGGCCTGCTGATCGAACTCGCGCGGCCGCATCTGAAGCCGGACGTGGACGGGCTGGAGTTCCGGGTCAACGTCCTGCTGGGCATCGGCGGTTTCGTCGAGATCATGCTCGCGTGGCGCTCCGGACTGCTCGACGCGGACGCGGACACGCTCGTCGATCACCTCACCGGAGTCGGCACTTCGCTGTCGCGGATGTTCCTCAAGGGGTGACACCAACGGGTGAACTTCCGGCGCGAGCTCTCCGCTGGGCCGGAAATGCGTCAGGGCCCCATCCGGATGTCCGAATGAGGCCCTGACCTGCGGAGCCGCCTAGGGGAATCGAACCCCTGACCTATTCATTACGAGTGAATCGCTCTGGCCGACTGAGCTAAGGCGGCGGACATCGGGCTCGCACCCGATGACGGAGACAAGTGTAGCGGAGGCTTGAACGTCACCTTCGAGGGCCACCGTCGTTAAGGTCCTATGACGCCGGTCTCAGTCCCCCAAGATCGGCCCATCCCCACTGGAGGACCTGTTCATGCGGCAACGACTGCCCCGTGTGCTGGCGCTTCCGGCCGCCGCGGCCCTGCTTCTGCTGACCGCGGCCCCGGCGACGGCCCAGACGATCCCGACCACGCCGATCCCCGATCCGGCGAACCCGGGACAGCCGCCGATGTCGGCGCCGATCGGGCCACAGCCGCTGGGCAAGGCGGTCGGTGACGCGGGTGCGGCACTCGGCGTCCTGCGGTTGCTGCCGAACGCGGTGCCGACCAGCGCCATCCTCCCCGGTGCGGGCGAGATGCTGCCGAAGCAGTCCGCGCTCGAGGCGGGGATGGGGCTTTCCAGCGCGCAGGCCAACTCCGAGGCCTACCTGAACTACGAAAAGGCGATCGCGCAGTCGTCGCCGTTCGGCCTGTCCGCCGCGGGCAACGCGCCGCAGACGCCGGGCAGCCTCGTGCAGACGGCCCTGCCGGACAACCCGAAGCCGATCAGCGGCGGCCTCAACGCGCCGAAGAACCCGCTGTTCAACCTGGGCCTGCTCAACGGCGAGGCGCACGCGCGCTGGAGCCCGACGCTCGGCCCGTGCGTCGGCACGATCGCCGACTCGAGCACGTCGATCGCGAACCTGGCCCTGCTGCCGACCATCCCGAACATCCCGGACGCTAAGCAGCTGACCCAGGCCAGCGACCAGCTCCAGGCTGGCCTGTCCGCGCTTGGCCCGCTGGCGAACCTCGGCGGGCTGCTTTCGGGAACCAGCACCAACGCCGACGGCAAGGGCGCGGTGCTGAGCCTGCCGAACACGCTGTCGTCGCGTTCGGTCGTGCGGCTGGTCGACATCCCCGGCTCGAAGAACAAGGCCGTCGAATCGACCTCGACGCTGCAGGCGGCCAACATCGAGCTGCTGAAGGGCACGCCGCTCGGCCTGACGATCAAGGTCGCCAGCCAGCCGACGCTGCGGGTCACCTCGACCGGCGACAAGAAGACGTCGAAGGTCGAGTACACCGCGCCCGTGCTGCAGATCGTCCGCGGCGACAAGGTGCTGTTCACCCTCGACGCGAACAACCCGACCAAGGACATCCCGATCGGGATCCCGCTACCGTCGCTCAAGCAGGTCCCCGGCTTCGAGCAGCTGAAGAACGTGCCGGTCGTCGGCGGGCTCGCCGAGATGATGGACGGTGCCACCAAACACCTTCCGGGCGGCGAGGCCGGGAACGGGCTCACCCTCGACCTCGGGGTGCTGAAGCTGTCGATCGCCGGGCTGAACCAGAAGTCGAGCGACATGACCTCGCCGTTCAAGGGCTTCCAGATGGGCGCCTCGGCGCGGCTGCTGGACCTGCAGATCCTGCCGACGACCGCGCTGCAGAAGGCGCTACCGCCGGAGGCCGCGAAGAACCTCCCGTCGTCGCTGGCCCAGGTGTCGCTCGGCGAGCAGATCGCTCGCGCGTACGCGCCGGCCGGTGGTGTCGAGTGCGGCACGGCCACTCCGCCGCCCGCGGGCAACAACGGTGGCGCGGCGCCGAAGGGTCCGGTCAAGAACCTGGCCTACACCAACGCGGCCTACGACACGGTGCCGATGTTCTGGACGGGTACGGCGATGCTGCTGATCGGTGTCGTGCTCGTGGCCGCCATGCCGGGACGCCGACGGCTCGCGGTTGTTCCGGTCGCGAAGAACTCGCCGGGGTTCAAGCCTTCGCCGCGGCCGCGCTCTCTGGACGCGGAGGACTAGACGGGGCGAGGAGGGTGATGAACGGTCCTTTCACGCCTTGCCCCCGCGTGAGAGGCCCGTTCGTACCTCGAAGTCGCCTTTAGGCAGTGGGGCCTTCGCCGCTTTGATGCGGTGAAGGCCCCTTTGCTTTGGTCTGGAGGATTCCGGCGCGGCCGCTTACACACCCGCTCCCGATTTCCTCGCCTGAGGTCCCCAATGTCGCATCAGGGACGCTGAGCGTCTCAAATGCGACATTGGGAACAGTCCCCGCCGCCGCCCCCGCGAATCCGAAGCGCCTTCACTTACCCACAGCACTTGTCCACAACCATCCCCACCTGTGGACAACTCCCGCGACCAGCCCTTTTCCCCCTCCACCCCCGGTAGACTGGACTCGGGGACGCCCCCCTGGGACGGGCGGGGGCTGGGGTCAGGGCGGCAAGCAGAGCCGGGCGGGTCAGCCTTGGCGCAGGGTGGTGACCATGGCTTCGACGGCGATTCTCGGCTTCACGTTCAGGTCGATGGCCTCGCGGCATTCCAGGACAGCTTCGAGCCGCCGCAGGATCGAGTCCGGTGCCCAGGCGGAGGCGGCCTGCGCGATTTCCGAGGCGTGGTCCGGGTGGTTCAGCGTCGCGCCCGCGCCGCTCGCGGTCACGAGCACGTCCCGGTAGAACGCGGCCAGATCCACCAGCGCGAGGTCGAGAGTGTCCCGCTGGGTTCGGGTCGCGCGGGACTTCTGGCGCTTCTCGAGCTGCTTCACGGCGGCTTCGGCGGCTCGTTTCGCCCCGGAGACGCCCTTCCCGATGCCGTCGCCGCCCATCGCGGTACGGAGTTCGGAACGCTCGGCCTCGTCGCGGACCTTGCTCTCCTCGCCCGCGTCGGCCTCCGCGGCGCTGATCAGCTGATCGGCGCAAGTGAACACATCGGACGGACGGCGCAGGCCGAGCGGGATCCGCAGCACGGTCGCCCGCCGCTGCCGGGCCGCCTCGTCTGTCGCGAGCCGCCGCGCACGGCCGACATGTCCACTCGAGACGGACGCGGCCCACCGCGCACGCTCGGGATCGATGCCGTCCCGCTCCATGAGCACCTGCGCGATCGCCTCCGGCGGCGGCGTCCGCAGCGTGACCAGACGGCACCGCGAGCGGATCGTCACCGACACGTCGTCCGGGTGATCCGACGGCGCGCACAGCAGGAACACCGTGCGGTCCGGCGGCTCCTCGACGGCCTTCAGCAACGCGTTCGACGCGCCTTCGGTCAGCCTGTCGGAGTCCTCGATGATCACCACCTGCCACTTCCCGGTGGTCGGGCGGCGGGCGGCGGCCTGCACCAGCGAACGCATTTCCGCGACGGAGATCGAAAGGCCTTCCGGCACGACGAGTTTGACGTCCGCGTGCGTCCCGGCCAGCACGGTGCGGCAGCCAGGGCATTCGCCGCATCCGGTGCCGGTGCTGCACTGCAACGCCGCGGCGAAGACCCGCGCGGCCGTCGAGCGCCCCGAACCCGGCGGACCGGTGACCAGCCAGGCGTGCGTCATCGCGCCGGGCGCGACGGGCTGGTTTTCGACGATCCGCGCGGCCGCGGCCGACGCGGTGGAAAGCGTGCGCGCGGCGGGCTCCTGGCCGACGAGCTGCTTCCAGACACCGATCAGCGCAGGGGCTTCCGTCATCTCACCTCGACCTTTTCCTCCGCCGGGGCGAGCCCGGCGAGCCTGCCGACGAGCACCGCGCGGATCGCCGTCCGCACCCGGTCGCTCACCTCGTCCTCGGTGCCTTCCGCGTCGACCACGACGTACCGGTCCGGGTCGGCGGCGGCCATCTCCGTGAGCAGATGCTGCACCCGCCACTGCGCGTCCAGCGACGCGGACTTCCGCATCACCGTGCCGGGATCGGCGTCGAGCAGGATGGTGATGTCGGGCCGCAACCGGCCGGTCGCCCAGTCGGCGAGCCCTTCGAGTTCCTGGCTGTCCAGCCCGGCGACGGCGGACAGATGCGCCAGCGGCGAGTCCACGAACCGTTCCATCACCACGACGGACCCGGCGTCGAGCGCCGGCTGGATGTCCCGTTCGACGATGTCCGCCCGCACCGCGGCGGCGGCCAGCGCCTGCGCCCGCGCACCGGACAGCGAAGCACCGGAGAGGAGCTTCGCGAGCCGCTGATCGTCCAGCGCCGGGTCGGCCGCCAGCACGACCGGACGCGTCCCCGCGCGCAGCCATTCGGCCAGCCGCGCGGCCTGCGTCTCGGTGTTGATCGCCCGCGTGCCTTCGAGCGCGATCAGCAGCCCGTTCACACGACGCGGGCTGCGGCGCAGGGCGTTGCGGAGGTCGGCGAGGATCGGCTCCGCCCGCCGATCGTCCATCTGCCGGTACGCGAAGATTCCGGCGAGCAGCGCGAGGATGCCGCCGCCGATCATCACCGGCCGCGTCCCGTCGATCGTGATCGTGCTCCCCCACACGGAGATCGCGGTCGGCTGCACGAGACTGATCAGCACGGGCACCAGGATCGTCGAGCCGAACAGCACGATCTTCATCAGCGACTGGTAGATCGCGTTGATCCGGCCGCGGATGGAATCCTCGATCCGCGAACCGATGATCGTGACGCCGGTCAGGAACGCCGTCCCCGCCCAGACCCCGACGGCGGCGACCGCGACCAGCGAAACGGCGAGATGCGGCGACAGCGCCACGACGACGAGGCACAGGCCCGCGGCGACGATCGAGATTCCGAACAGCCGGTCGTGCGCGAGCCGCCGCGCGAGCTTCGGGGCCACCGCCATCCCGGTGGCGAGCCCGAGGAAGACGGCGAGGACGAGCAGGTTGAACGCCGCGTCACCGGCGAGCAGGCTGGACGAGTACGGCTTGGCGGAACCGATCACCGCGCCACCGGCGGCGAACGCGCCGAAAGCGCCGATCATCAGCCCGCGGACCAGCGGCGTCGTCCGCACGAACCGGGCGCCGTCGGCGATCATCTGCCGGAAGCCGAACTTCTCTTCGTCGGCGGACTTGACCTTGGGTTTCTCGACCGAGTGGACGTTGCGCAGCGACAGCTCGGGGATCCGGGTCGCGATCACGATCGCGCTGGTCAGGTACAGCAGGCCGGTGATGACGACGGCGATCTTCGCGATGCCGAGCTGGGCGTCGCCCTGGAAGAAGTGGAACGTCGTGTTGCTACCGGTGAGCACGGCGTTCGCCCCGGCCGCGGTGATCACCGCGAGGCCGTAGGTCATCACCATGCCGAGCTGGTTGGCCGTCTCGACCTGGTCCGGACGGCGCAGCAGGTTCGGCACCGCCGCGTCCTTCGACGGGATCCACATCATCGAGCAGCAGCCGACCAGGAAGTTCCCGACGAACACCCACCACGGCGTGCCGACGAACGCGATCGACAGCAGGAACCCGCACCGGCCGAGGTCGCAGAGCACCATCACCTTGCGCCGGTCGAACCGGTCGGCGAGCAGCCCGCCGAGCGGGGCGAACAGCAGCCCCGGCAGCAGCGAGGTCAGCACGACCCCGACGAACGCGAAGTTCTGCGCGGCGTAGTTGTCGGTCAGTTTGGTGACCAGACCGGTCAGCGTCAGGAGGTTCAGCCAGTCCGCGACGCTGCACAGGTACGAGACACCCCAGATCCGGCGGAACGGCTTGATCGCCAGCACCCGCCGCACGCGGTGCATGGTCGAAGCGTCACGCCCCGACGAATCACCCGTGCCCGCTTCGGGCACCGACTGCACGCCCTCGCTGATACGCCCACCCCACTAGTCACGCGGCGCCGAGGTGCGACCCGGGTCAACACCGGGTACCCCGACCGTACGGCCAGGGTATCCCGATGGGTGAGGTATGGACGGACGGCCCCGTCCGGCGCTATCCGCCGGACGGGTTACCCGAAGATCCCCGCGATGCTGTTGAACAGGCTGGCCAGCAGCTGGATGGCGAGGACCGCGAAGACGATCATGAGGGCGATCGCGATCATGACGCCCGCCGTGTTCGACGACGGTTTACCGAGCCGCGGCATCTGCATGGAGCGCTTTGCCTGCCGTACTTCGACTTCGGCCTCTTCGTCGACCTCGACCGGCTCTTCCTGCTTCAAACGCCGGGGCTGGCGGATCAGCTGGGAAGGCCTCGACGGCCAGGTGCGCTGCTGGGGCAGGATCCCGATCGGCGCAGCGCCTTGCTCACCGACCGTGCTGACGATCTTGGCGGGCGACTGCGCGGCGGTCTGCTCGGGGCCCGGGCTCTCGGCGGGCCGCTCGTCCGCGAGCATGGCCGCGTTGACCATCCTGCTCACCACTTCGGGGTCGTGCTGTACCGGTCCCGGCACCTGCACGTGGACGTCGTCGGCTCCCGCCGGCGGGGCTGCCGGGGCGGTCGTGACCAGCCCGGACAGCGGATCGGCGAACCTGTCGCCCGGAGGATCTGCCTGAGTGCCGTCGCCTTTCACGAAGTCGGGGGCATCGAAGAAGGGAGTTTCGCCCTTCCCGCTCATGGTGACCACCTCACTACGGAATGTCCTCTGCTTCCAGGGTAACCACCTCGGCCCGCCGCACATCCGCCCAATGGGCCAGATAAATGTCACGCGCCGCGAGGCTGATCTTCACATCCTCCAGCAAAGGTTCGAAGAAAGAACGCCGGTACCGGGCATCTGTCGCGGTCGATGCGGCGAAGTACAGACCGGAGAAGACGGCGAGGAAGACGGAGACGTTGACGAGCGCGGAACTCACCGGAAGGGGGACACCCAGCAGTGTTCCCGGCGCCGATTCCCGGCCGGCGAACTCGGTCACCACCTCCGGGGTGAGGATCAGCACCCCGAACACCACGAAGAAGGCGAACACCAGCACCCCGAACGCCACGATCTGCACCGCTTGGGCGAAGAACAGCACCAAGGCGATGTTCAGGCGCTCGATCTTCGTCAGCGCGCGCCGGTCCGGCGGAGGCGTGTCGTCGTCGAACGGCGTGCCGCGCAGGACGGCCGCCCCGGGTTCCACGGTCCAGGACTTCAGATCCTTGATCTCGTCGGACAGCATCGACGCCAGGAAAACCGCGCCGATCAGGACGAGGAAGCCCGCCACCAGCCACAACCGCCCGGGGGTCAGCCGCTCCACGGCCTGCCACAGCTCGGCGGTGAAGAAGCTGAACATCACCACCAGCAGGAGCAGCGGCAACGCCCGCGACGCCAGCGTGCCGATGGCCCTGACCTGGGCGACCGCGCTCCGTGCCGCCCAGGTCAGGATCGAACCGACGCCGATCCGGACCAGCAGCATCAGCACGCCCAGCGCGGCGAGGTTGGCGAGCACGGCGATCCACAACGGGTTGTCCCACGCCACCAGCCCGGTGAGCCGCTCGCCGAGCGGCAGCACGAACAGCCAGAAGCCGATCGTCGCCGCCATGACGGCCAACCGGACCCTGGTGCGGCTCAGCACGCGGAGCAGCTTCGCCATCAGACGGCCGGCGATCACCGGCACCACGACCACGGCGAACGTCAGCGCCAGCACGCCGAGGACGTAGCCGACACCGCTGGCGCGCATCCTGGCCGCGAGCACCTCCTCGGGGACGTCGAGCAGCTTCAGCAGCCCGGCCAGCAGCAGGTCGAGCAGGCAGAGGAACACCAGTCCGGGCGTGGACCGGCGCAGCATGCCCGCCCCGCGCCTCCGCCGGTGGATGACCATCGGCAGCCCTCGCCGCCGGAACCACGCGTCGGCCGCGCGCCGGTCCAGGTCCATGCCTCCCCCTCGTCTCGCCCCATGGCGGCTACGTCCGGCTCAAGTCCACCGCCTCGTGCAGCCAGCCCGCCAGTGCCCGGCGGTCCATTCCACCGAACATCAGCCACCCTTCGGAAGGGGCGGCGTACAACACGAACCTCCCCAGATCGTTGTCGACGATCACGAAGCCGTAGTCCGGGTACTCGGCGTTTAAGCCACCGAAGGCGACCAGATCGAGGATCGCCGTGCCGGTCCGCGGCCGGCTCAGCGTGTCCGCGACCAGGCCGACCTCTTCGTCCTGGCCGGGCAGCGGCACGCCATGCCCGTCGATCCTGATGCGCATCACCTCGGTCTCACCTGCGGGGACGTGCGGAAGCCCGCCGAAGACGCGGGCGCCCAGCTCGCCGAAGTCGCTGAGGCTGAACGTGGTCCGCCGCCCGGACCTCATCCGCCAGACGACCGCCTGGTGCCCGTCGCCGTAGCAATCGACGCGCACCGACCGGGGCGCGGACGCGAAGACGCCGGTGAGGACGCCTCGCACCGAACCCCGCAGCATCACGCCGTGCATCCGGACCGCCGCGGGATGGATTTCGCCGTTCTCCATCAGACCGGCCTCTTCGAGCATCGCCGCCTTGGCCGCGTACCGCTCGGCCTGGGTGACGAGATCCCCCGGCTCGTCGAACGACGGGCACAGCCGTCGGATCTCGTCGTCGGTGATCTCCGGGTCGTAGCCCAGGTACACGCTCCGCCGCTCGGGCACGGCGCGCAGCACCGGCTCGGCGGCGCGCCTCATCAGTTCCTTCACGGTCGCCGGTTCACGCATGGTTCTGCACCGCCTTCACGATCCATTGCTCGGCCGTCGACCGGCTGGCCGGGCCCCAGGTGAGCGTCCAGCGGCCGTCGCCGTCCATCGCCGCGCTGAACTGGTAGCGGCCGAGGTCGTTGTCCACCAGGCCGAACGCGCCGTGCGGGTACTCGGCGAGGATGGAGTTCCGCACCGCGAGATCGACGAGGACCGTGCCGTGCCGCGGCCGCGAAGCACCCTCACGGATCACCTCGACGGCTTCTCGCGCCCGCAGCGGGATCAGGCCGCCCGCGTCCGTCTCGATGCGCACGGTCTCGCCGGTGCCGGGCGGATGGTCGGGCAGCCCGTCGAACACCCAGCCCGGCAGCGCGCTGAGGAAACCGGACCTCAGCCGCGCTCGCCTGCCGAGCTTGTTCAGCACCGTGGTGTAGTCCTCGTCGCCGAAGAACCGGACCTCCCAAGGCTCCGCGCGCGACGGGAAAACCCCGGTCACCACGCCGCGGATGAACCCGCCGCGCAGCGCGCGATACAGCCCGACGGCCTCGGGCGTGACCTCACCGCCGGGGGCCAGCCCGATGGTCGCCATCCCGCTCACGAACCGGGTGTACTGCTCCACCTCCTCGGCCAGGGTGAGCCCCGGCGTCGGCTCCTCGTCGGCCAGGACCGGCGGCACGGAGAGCTCCGGATCGTAGAACTCCATCACCGAGGGACGCTCCGGAACCTCGGCGGCCAGCGGGGCGATGACCTCGTCGATGACGTCGAAGACAGCGGTCGTTGAAGTGCTCACATGACCATTGAACACCCTGGTACCGACAATTTTTAGAACTTTTGTTCGAACGGGTGAGGTCGTTCGGCGAGCGGTCGGTGAGCGGTTTCCGGTCGACAGTTTTGCTCACCTGAGCTATTTTTTGCTCATGCAAGCAAAAGCGAGGTCGTTCACCGAGAGTGCGAGACGCGCACAGATCGTGGCCGCGGCCATCGAGACGATCGCCGAGCTCGGCTACACCCGCGCGTCGTTCGCCCGGATCGCGAAACAGGCGAAGCTGTCGAGCACCGGGCTCATCTCGTACCACTTCGCGAACAAGGAAGAACTCGTCCGCACGGTCCTCGAAGACGTCTTCCGCGAGATCGGCGCGTTCATGGCCGAGCGGATGAGCGAGCCCGCGTCCGCGAGCGAGGCGCTGCGGACGTATCTGGAGGCGAACCTCGAATTCGCCGCCGCGCAGCCGACCCGGATGCGCGCGTTGCTGAACATCTTCCTCGGCGGCGCACTCGACTACGACCCCGCGAACGAGCGGGCGGCGCTGGAACCGGTCGAGCGCATCCTGCGCTGGGGCCAGGAGTCAGGCGAGTTCCGGGAGTTCGACGTCCACGTGATGGCGACGACGATCCGGCGTGCGGTGGAGGGCCCGGTGTTCCTGCTCGCCGGGACAACGGAACCGGATCTCACCACCTACGCGGCCGAACTGGTGACCCTCTTCGATCTCGCGACCCGGAGACAGTGATCCCGTGATCCGTCAGTGGAGTGTGGTGCTGCTCGAAGTCGTCGTGCCCGTCGCCGGGTACTACGTGCTTCGCGGCTTCGGCGTCAGCGCGCTGTTCGCGCTCGCCCTCTGCGCCCTGCCGACGGTTCTCTTCGTCCTCTACCGGGCGATCCGATGGCGGAAGATCGACACGCTCGCGATCTTCGTGCTGACGATCTTCGCGGTCAGCGCCGGATTCTCCTTCGTCACCGGCAGCCCGCGGTTCATGTTGGCGAAGGCGGGCTGGGTCACCGGGGCGATCGGCGCCGGATTCCTTGCCTCGCTGCTGTTCTCCAGGCCGCTCGCGTTCGGCATGGCCCGCTCGATGGTCGCGAAGAGCCGGTTCGCGGAGACCCTGCGCCCTCGTGAATGGGACGAACTATGGCCGCGGCACGCGTGGTTCCGGCGAGCTTGGCGGGTCGCGACCGTCCTGTGGGGCGTCGCCCTGATCGCCGATGCCGCCGGGCGGGTCCTGCTGGCGTACACGCTGCCGGTGGATTCCGTTCCCGCCCTCGGCACCGCGCTGTACGGCGTCACGTTCGTCGCCGTGCAGGTACTGCAACACCTCTATTTCCGCCGCGTCGGGCTGTGGCGCCGTCTCGCGGCCTCCTGAAAGGACCTCTCATGCATCTCCTGCTGGCCATCGTCACCGGCCTCCTCACGCTCGTCGCCCCGGCGGACCCGCTCGTCGTGCGCACCGACTCCGGGCCGGTCCGCGGCCTGGAATCCGGACCGACCAGGACGTTCAGCGGGATCAGGTTCGCCGCGCCACCCGTCGGCGAGGATCGCTGGAAGCCGCCGCGCCCGCCCGAACCGTGGAAGGACGTCGCCGACGCGACGAAACCCGGCCCCGCCTGCACCCAGTACCTGCCGGGCAGCGCCGAGGACTGCCTCTTCCTGAACGTCACCGTGCCGCGCGACGCGGGGAGCCGCCGCCTGCCGGTGCTCGTCTGGCTGCACGGCGGCGGCTACACCATGGACGCGGGCAGCCTCTACGGCGCGCAACGGCTGGCGGATCAGGGCGACGTCGTCGTGGTGACGACGAACTACCGGCTCGGCGTCTTCGGCTACTTCGGTCTTCCCGGCCTCGCGGGTTCCGGCGATTTCGGGCTCATGGACCAGCTTTCCGCGTTGCGCTGGACCCAGCGCAACATCTCCGCGTTCGGCGGCGACCCGCGGAACGTGACACTGGCCGGGCAGTCCGCCGGCGGGATGAGCACCTGCGCGCTGCTCACCTCGCCCGCCGCGGCAGGCCTGTTCCACAAGGCCGCGATCATGTCCGGCTCCTGCCTGCTGAACTGGCCTCCCGGCGGTCTCATCCCGAATCAGCCCGCGCAGACCCCGTACTCGCCGCTCGCGAAAACCGAAGCCGACGGCGCTGCGATGGCCGCGAGCCACGGCTGCGAAGGCCCGGACATGCTCGGCTGCCTGCGTCGTCTTCCGGCCGCGGATCTGCTGAAGGACCACCAGTCCTTCGCCAATCACCTGACCTATCACACGCCCTTGCTGCCGTCCGATCCCGCGAAAGCCTTGCGGCAGGGCGCTTTTCATCGGGTACCGGTGATTTCGGGCGGCACGCACGACGAGATGCGCGCGTTCATCGCCGGTGTCGAGAAACTGAAGCCCATCACCGAGGAGCGCTATCAGGAGTTCCTGCGCAAGACGTTCGGCGAGCACGCGGACGAGGTGGCGGCGAAGTATCCGTCGCGGGACCACCTTTCGCCCGCCCTGGCCTGGGCGACGGTCACCACCGACCGTTCATGGGCCTGTCCGACGGCGGACGGGAACAGGTTGCTGTCCCGGAGGACCTCCGTGCACGCCTACGAGTTCGACGACAAGAACGCGCCCAACGTCAACGGCAACGACGTGCCCACCGTGCCGCACGGCGCGGCGCACGCCCTCGACCTGGTCTCTCTGTTCGAGCTCAGCGGGGTCGAAAAGTCGCTGGACGAGGCGCAGAAACGTCTTTCGGCGCAGATGATCGCGTACTGGACGACCTTCATGCGCACGGGTGATCCGAACGGGCACGGCTCGCCGCGGTGGGACTCCGATGTCGTGCTGTCGCTCGCGCCGGACGCGATCCGTCCGGTCGCGCACGACGCCGATCACCGGTGCGGCTTCTGGGCGGGCCTTCGCTCCTGACTGGCCTGTCCCCGCGTGCAATGAAGGGGCCTTTCATAGCAAATTTTGCTATGAAAGGCCCCTTCATTGCACTTGAGGGAGCTACTTCGTCTTCGTGGCCGTCGAGCGCGTCGAGGGCTTCTTCGCCGCCGCGGTCTTGGTCGCGGTCGACTTGGTCGCGGTGGTCTTCTTGGCCGCGGTCGACTTGGTGGCCGTCGTCTTCGACGCCGCCGTCTTCCGCGCGGGAGCCTTGCGCTTGGGCGCCGGGCCCTTCGCGCGCTTCTCGGCCAGCAGCTCGGCGCCGCGCTCGGCGGTCAGCTCCTCGATGCTGTCCGACTTCCGCAGCGTCGCGTTGTACTCGCCATCGGTCACGTACGGACCGAAACGGCCGTCCTTGACCACCATCGGCTTACCGGACACCGGGTCGTCGCCCAGTTCCTTCAGCGGCGGCTTCGCGGTCGCGGACCGGCCACGCTGCTTCGGCTCCGAGTAGATCTTCAGCGCCTCTTCGAGCGTGATCGAGAACAGCTGGTCCTCGGTCGTGAGCGAACGCGAGTCCGTGCCCTTCTTCAGGTACGGCCCGTAGCGCCCGTTCTGCGCGGTGATCTCGTCGCCGGATTCCGGGTCCTTGCCGACCACGCGCGGCAGCGAAAGCAGCTTCAGCGCGTCTTCGAGGGTCATCGTCTCGATCGACATCGACTTGAACAGCGAGCCCGTCCGCGGCTTCGGCTGCTTCGCCTTGGCGGCCTTCTTCTGCGCGGCGGTCGCGCCTTCGGGCAGCGGCTCCGGCTCGGGCAGGAGCTCGGTGACGTACGGGCCGAAGCGGCCCTCCTTCGCCACGATCTCGTGTCCGCTGACCGGGTCCTTGCCGAGTACGCGGCCTTCCTGCGGCGTCGCGAACAGCTTCTCCGCGATGTCCTTGGTCAGCTCGTCCGGCGGCAGGTCCTCGGGCAGGTTCGCCCGCTGCGACGTCCCGTCGACCTCGCGCTCGAGGTACGGCCCGTAGCGGCCGACCCGCACGACGACGGTGTGCCCGTCGGCGTCGGTGAACAGGGGGATCGAGTTGATCTCGCGGGCGTCGATGTCCTCGACGCCCGAGCCGACCAGCTTCTTCAGCCCGCCGAGACGGCCGACCGAACCGTCGACGCCCATGTCTCCGCCGAAGTAGAACTTCGACAGCCACTGCGTGCGGTGCTCGTCACCGGCGGCGATGCGGTCGAGCTCGTCCTCCATGCCGGCGGTGAAGTCGTAGTCGACCAGCCGCTCGAAGTGCCGCTCCATCAGCCCGATCACGGCGAACGCGACCCAGGACGGCACCAGCGCGGAACCCTTCTTCCACACGTAGCCGCGGTCCTGGATGGTCTTGATGATCGACGCGTACGTCGACGGGCGGCCGATGCCCAGCTCTTCGAGCTTGCTGACCAGGCTCGGCTCCGAGTAGCGCGCCGGCGGCGACGTGGTGTGCCCGTCCGGGCTCAGCTCGGTCGCGGTCAGCGCCTGGTCCTTGGCCAGCTGCGGGAGACGGCTCTGCTTGTCGTCCGCCTCGCCACCGCTCTCGGTGTCGACGGCCTCGACGTACGCCTTGAGGAACCCGGCGAAGGTGATCGTGCGGCCCGACGAGGCGAACGTGACCTCTTCGCCGCTGGTGGCGGTGCCGACGATGCGCACCGACATCGTGGTGCCCTTCGCGTCCGCCATCTGCGACGCGATCGTGCGCTGCCAGATCATCTCGTAAAGGCGGTACTCGTCGGTGTCCAGATCCTTCGCGACCTGGCCCGGCGTGCGGAAGACCTCGCCGGAGGGACGGATCGCCTCGTGGGCTTCCTGCGCGTTCTTCACCTTGCGGGTGTACTGGCGCGGCGACGGCGAGACGTACTCCTTGCCGTACAGCTGCGTCGCCTGGCTGCGCGCCGCCGAGATCGCCGACTCCGACAGCGTCGTGGAGTCGGTACGCATATAAGTGATGTACCCGTTCTCGTACAGCTTCTGCGCGATCCGCATGGTGCGCTCGGAGGTGAACCGCAGCTTGCGGCCCGCCTCCTGCTGCAGGGTCGAGGTCATGAAGGGCGCGTACGGCTTCCGCGTGTACGGCTTCTCCTCGACGCTCGCGACCTTGAAGTCGCGGTTCTTCAGCGCCTCGGCCAGCCGGACCGCGTCGGCCTCGGCCAGCACGCGGATCTCGTTGTTCGAAGCCTTCAGCTGCCCGTCCGAGCCGAAGTCACGGCCCGTGGCCAGACGCGCGCCGTCGACGGCGATCATCCTGGCCGGGAAGGTGCGCGGAGACGCATCGGCGCCGGCGTCCATCGTCGCCGAGATGTCCCAGTACGACGCCGAGGTGAAGCGCATGCGCTCGCGCTCCCGCTCGACCACGATCCTGGTCGCGACGGACTGCACGCGGCCCGCCGAAAGCTTCGGCATGACCTTCTTCCACAGCACGGGCGAGACCTCGTAGCCGTAGAGCCGGTCGAGGATGCGGCGGGTCTCCTGCGCGTCGACCAGGTCGCCGTCGAGCTCGCGGGTGCTGTCGGCCGCGGCCCGGATCGCCTGCTCGGTGACCTCGTGGAAGACCATCCGGCGCACCGGGATCTTCGGCTTGAGGGTCTCCAGCAGATGCCACGCGATGGCTTCGCCCTCGCGGTCGGGGTCCGTGGCGAGATAGAGCTCGTCGACGTCCTTCAGCAGGCTCTTCAGCTCGGTGACCTTGGACTTCTTGTCCGGCGTGACGACGTAGAGCGCCTTGAAGTCGTTGTCGACGTCGACCCCCAGCCGTGCCCACGACTCGCCCTTGTACTGGGCGGGGACGTCGGCCGCACCGCGAGGGAGGTCGCGGATGTGTCCGACGGAGGACTCCACGACGTAGTTACCGCCGAGGTACGGGGCGATCTTGCGGGCCTTGGTCGGCGACTCGACGATCACCAGCCGACGACGGCCCGCGCCGTCGTCCGACGCCGCGGTCTTCTTCGTCCGTGCTCCTGCCACGCTGTCCTGCTCTCCGCTCATCTTCGGCGCCTTCGCGCCGCCTCTCGACCCGTCAGTGTGCACGCTCGCACCGCCCGGACCACGGCTAGGTGGCGCAACACGCCGCCGATCGTGTGTCCAGCGCATCGCCGCTGACCTCGTCGATGTTTCCTTTCAACACCTAGCACGTGATGTCCGACACGTCCGCCTGGGGTCCCGCGTGACGGGGCGAACACCCTCCGTTCGACGGTGGTGGCTCCCCGCCCGCCAACGCTTCACTTGATGTCCACGCCGACCCGAAAGGACTCCACGTGACCCGACGACTCCTCGGCACGCTGTTCGCCATGCTGACCGCGTCCGCCCTGGTCGGCACCGCGCCGGCCCAAGCGGCCACGACCACTTTCGCCGGAACCGTGGCGTTGTCGAACTGCTCCGGGTCGGTGGTCAAACCGCCCGAGGCGAGCCTCGACGACCCCGCCCTCGTCCTTTCCAACGGTCATTGCCTGCAAGAAGGTTTCCCGGACCCCGGGGAAGTAATCGTCGACAAGCCGTCTTCGCGGACCTTCAGCCTGTTGTCCAAGGACGGCCGCTCTTCGCTCGGCACGCTCAAGGCGAAGAAGCTGCTCTACGCGACGATGACCGACACCGACGTCTCGCTCTACCAGCTCGACACCAGCTACGCCAAGATCAAGTCGACCTACGGTATCGCTCCGCTGACGCTCTCGCCGACCCGTCCGTCGGCGGGCATCGGAATGGACGTGGTGTCGGGTTACTGGAAGAAGATCTACTCCTGCAACGTCGACGGCTTCGTCCACGAGCTGCGCGAGGCGAACTGGATCTGGAAGGACTCGATCAGGTACACCTCGGCGTGCAAGACGATCGGCGGGACCTCGGGGTCGCCGATCGTCGAGAGGTCGACCGGCAAGGTCGTCGGCGTCAACAACACCGGCAACGAAAGCGGCCAGCGGTGCACGATGAACAACCCGTGCGAGGTCGACGCCGCCGGGAAGGTGACCGTGCGGAAGGGCATCAACTACGGGCAGCAGACCTACCAGCTGACCTCCTGCCTCTCGCACAGTGAACTCGACCTGTCGAACCCGAACTGCCGGGCACCGAAACCCTGACCCAATTGCCATGAACGGTCCGTTCCTTGCGAAATTTGCAAGGAACGGACCGTTCATGGCGTTTACGGGAGCGAGCGTGGCGGTCCCAGAGGTAGCGAAGGGCTCCATACCTACCCTCAAAGTAGGCAAGGAGGCCTTCACGGACTTGCCGAGGTAGGCAGGGAGCACCGGTACCGAGCCCGGCCAGGTCTCGTGAGTGGTGACGATGGTTCCCACCGTCCTCACCACTCACGAGCTTCAGACGGCACGGACCACGGGCACCAGGCTCGGCCAAGCGGGCTCGGCACCCGCCGGCGCGTCTCCGATCAGCTCCAGCACGTGCGCGAGCCGCCTCCGCCCGGTGACCCGGAGCAGTGCCTCTTCACCTTTCTGCACCTTCGCCGGTACGCCCAGCTGGGCCAGCGCCGTGATCAGCCGCTCGTGCGTCTCCGGCGCCTCCGGATCCAGCGCGAGCAGGTAACCGTTGCCCTGGGGACTGCCCGCCGCCAGCGCCCACATCCTCAACATGGCCCCGTCGAGCCGGAAGCCCTCCGGCAGGACCTTCTCTTCACCACGGCTCCAGCGCTGCTCCAGGGGCAGCAGGTCGACCCGGAACGGCGTCCTCACGAGCGGCCGCCCGCATTCGGCGGCCGAGACCTGCGCCTCCGCGCCGCGCCGACGGCATTCCCTGGCGAGGGCACCCGCCCGCCACGGCTCGTCGACCACGGCGGACAGCCGCGCGGCCGTCCGCCCGAAGCCCGCCATCCGCCCGGGCCCGCACAGCACGCCGGCGAGGTCCGCGAGCCCCGGCCCGCTCGCCTCCGCCGAGAAGAGCGAGATCGTCCCGTCCACCCGGACAGAATAGAACACAAGTTCGAGTCATGGCCAGTGATCGGTGGGTGACTCAGCGAGGTTGTTTGACCAATTCCTGGCAAATCGGGATCCGGCTGCTCGCCGCGGCGAGCTGAGGGACGTCGTTAATGCCCCTGAGAAGGTCGAGGCGGTCTAGTTCGTCGAGGGACGTCCTCGCGTCGCGAAGCGCCGTTTTAGTCGCTTCGGGGTCGCTTGAGGAGTCGAGGCGGTGGCGGACGTCGTCGGCGCGGGCGCGGATGCCGGCGAGCTGAGCGATGGCGGACGCGCGCGAAGTGTCACCGCCCGCAACCGGCGCCGGACCGAGGTTCTCGAATGCGGCGGACGTGCGATCCAGCCCTTGGACCACCGAGGTCATCAGCTCGCTGGAGGTACGGGAAGCCTGCTGCGGCGTGCTCGGATCGACGCTGGGCAGCGTCGCCAGCGTCCGGACGAGACCGCCGGCCGCGCCGCAGTATCCCTCCGTCCAAGCGGAGGCGGGGTCGGCCTCCGACGCGCTGACCGTCGCGAGACCTTCTTGTCTGGCGTGGGAAGTCACCGCGGGCTGCTGCCCGCACCCGGCGAGGCCGAGTCCGATACCTGTTGCTAGCGCGGCAAGGACGGTGAACCGCGGCCGCACGAAAACACCTCCCGACCTGACGACTTCCCGGCTGACCCCCGACGGTACCGATACCGGGGGGCAATGCAAATCAACGCGGCGGAAAGAACGGTCAGGAAGGCAGCTTCTTGCAGTTCGGGGCCTGCGCGGCCAGTGTTTTCAGCGAACCGTTCGTTTCCAGCTGCTGGAACGGGTCGGGCATGTCGTTGATGTCGGATCCGATCTGCCGGAAGGAAACCGCGGCGGCCGCCACGGCGGCCTTGTCGTCCTTCGGCGCCGCGTCGAGCGCGGCCTTCGCGGCGAGCACCTTGTCCCGGATCGGCGTCAGCGCGTCGACGATGCTCTTGCGCGCCGCGTCGGCTTCCGCGCTCGGCGCCTTACCGAGCTGCCCCAACCCGGTGACCGCGTTGTCGAAACCGGGCGCGAACACCCCGAAGGCCTCGTCCATCACCTTCCGCGCACTGGCGACGTCGTCCTGCTCGAAGTCGGGCATCCTGAAATCGCCGATCTTGGCGAAGTCGATCAGCGAACCGCAGAAACCGTCCATCCAGGAACTCCCGGCCGCGGGCGCGGGAGGAGAAGGAGCGGCCGCCGGCTCCGCGCCACCACAGCCCGCCAGCAGGAAAGCGGCGGCGAACAGGATGATCGGACGCCTCATGGCAGGGACTCCCCCGGATCGGATCGGCGTGACGCGCAGACATTAGCCTGCGCCGGACAGACGCCGGGCCCGCCACGGGAGATCGTGGCGGGCCCGGCGGGCGGAACTTTCGGAGTTACGCCTTCGCTTGCGCGGGGTTGTCGGAAAGAACCGACTCGCGCCGCTTCGAGACGACGATCGCGGCGACGATGATCGCGACAGCGACCAGCGAGATCCCGATCCGGACGGCGACGTTCGCGTCCGCGCCGATCGAGAACTGCACGACCGCCGGGGCGATCAGCACCGACACCAGGTTCATCACCTTGATCAGCGGGTTGATCGCCGGACCGGCGGTGTCCTTGAACGGGTCGCCCACGGTGTCACCGATGATGGTGGCCTCGTGCGCGTCCGAACCCTTGCCGCCGTGGCTTCCGTCCTCCACGAGCTTCTTCGCGTTGTCCCAGGCACCACCGGAGTTGGCGAGGAAGATCGCCATCAGGGTGCCGGAAGCGATCGCACCGGCCAGGTACCCGGCGAGCGCGCCGGTGCCGAGGCCGAAACCGACCGCGATCGGGGCGAAGACCGCGAGCAGACCGGGCGTGGTCAGCTCACGCAGCGAGTCACGCGTGACGATGTCGACGACGCGGCCGTACTCGGGGCGGGTGGTGCCCTCCATGATCCCCGGGATGTCACGGAACTGGCGGCGCACTTCGTAGACGACCGCGCCGGCGGCACGGGACACCGCGTTGACCGCGAGACCGGAGAACAGGAACACGACCGCGGCACCGATGATCACACCGACCAGGGTGTTCGGGCTGACCACCGAGTTCACGAAGAAGTTCACCGCGCTCGTGCTGGCCTCGGCTGCCTCCGGGATCGACTTCAGCGCCTTGCTGATCGCGTCCTGATAGGACCCGAACAGCGCCGTCGCCGCGAGGACCGCCGTGGCGATCGCGATGCCCTTGGTGATGGCCTTGGTGGTGTTGCCGACCGCGTCGAGTTCGGTGAGGATCTGCGCCGCGTCCTCGTCGACGTCGCCCGACATCTCGGCGATGCCCTGCGCGTTGTCCGAAATCGGGCCGAAGGTGTCCATCGCGACGATGACGCCGACCGTGGTGAGCAGACCGGTACCGGCCAGCGCCACGGCGAACAGCGCGACACCGCCACCGAGCAGGTACGCGCCGAACACAGCCGCGCTGATGACCAGCGCGGTGTACACGGCGGACTCGAAACCGACCGAGATACCGGCCAGGATCACCGTCGCCGCACCGGTTTCGGAGGACTTGCCGACCTCCTTGACCGGCTTGTGCTCGGTGCCGGTGTAGTAGCCGGTGAGCTTGAGGATGACCGCCGCGAGCACGATGCCGATGATCACCGAGATGGTCGCGATCAGCGCCGGGCTACCGGGCTCGTTGGTGGCACCGCTGGTCAGCTCGGAGAACGAACCGGGCAGGTAGACGAACGCGGCGATCGTCGAGAGCACCGCGGAAATCCCCGCCGAGATGTAGAACGAGCGGTTGATCGTGACCAGACCGCCTTCACCCGCCTTGGCCTTGGTGATGTAGACACCGATGACCGCGGTGATCACGCCGATGGCGGGAACGATGAGCGGGAAGATCAGGCCGTGCACGCCGAAGGCCGTGCTACCCAGGATCAGCGCCGCGACGAGCATGACCGCGTACGACTCGAAGAGGTCCGCCGCCATACCGGCGCAGTCGCCCACGTTGTCACCGACGTTGTCGGCGATGGTGGCCGCGTTGCGCGGGTCGTCCTCGGGGATGCCCTGCTCGACCTTGCCGACCAGGTCCGCGCCGACGTCGGCGGCCTTCGTGAAGATACCGCCGCCGACACGCATGAACATCGCGATCAGCGCGGCACCGAAACCGAAGCCCTCCAACACCTTCGGGGCCTGTCCGGTGTAGACGAGGACGACCACCGCGGCGCCGAAGAGGCCGAGACCGACGGTGATCATGCCGACGACGCCACCGGTGCGGAAGGCCAGGCGCATCGCCTTCTCGCGACCGCCTGTCTCACGCGAAGCGGCCGCGACACGCAGGTTCGCCTGCGTCGCCAGCCACATGCCGAGATAGCCGATCGCGAAGGAGAATCCGGCGCCGACCAAGAAGAAGATGGACCTGCCGATCTTCTCGTTCCAGTCATCGGCCGGCAAAGCGAAGAGCAGCACGAACACGATTCCCCCGAAGATCACGAGGGTGTTGCGCTGCCGTTTGAGATAGGCAGCCGCGCCTTCCTGCACTGCCTTCGCGATGTCCTGCATCTTGGAGGTGCCCTGGCCGGCGGCCAAGACCTCCTTGAGCAGAACGTAGCCGATGACCAGTGCGGCAAGGGCGACCACGGCGATCACACCGACGATGGTGTAACCACCTCCGGAGAGCGTGAGTTCGCCCTCCGCGAGGAACTGCCGGGACATTCGTCCTCCTGGAGACGTCGCCGTTGGCCAACGACGATCCGCCGATGGAGCCGGCGTTCCGACGTTGGCATGGGGATCTGAGCCGAACGTCACGCTAGTCGCACTGCAAGGCACGTCTCACATGACGCTCGCCACAGACGGTGTGGATTGCGGGAGTGTATTGGTAGTGGGATGGCGGGCGGCAAGCCGTCCCCGCCACCGTACGTTCCGTAATCTTGTGAGGCTGGTCACTGTATCGATCATCGGCGGCCGCTTCCAGTGCCCGTTCCCTCCGGCGGCGGACCGTTTCTGTCGGTGCCCTGTGCGAAGCTTCCGAAGGTGGACGGCACGGTGCGATCCGGCAAGGGCCGGCGGCTTCTCGACCGCGCGACGGCGGGGATCCCGGCTTCGCTGTACCCGGTCACCCATGTGGCCGAGTTGCCGGCACGTCCGGCGGATCGCGTGGACTGGCCGGAGTGGGCGGCGGGTCCGGTCGTCGAGGCGCTGAAGGCGAACGGGGTCGAGGCGCCGTGGCGGCATCAGGTGGAGGCCGCGTCCTTGGCCCGCGAGGGCGAGCACGTCGTGATCTCGACCGGTACCGCGTCGGGCAAGTCGCTCGCGTACCAGTTGCCGGTGCTCTCGGCACTCGTCGAGGACGAGCGGGCCACGGCGCTGTACCTGTCGCCGACCAAGGCGCTCGGCGCGGACCAGTTGCGCGCGGTGTCCTCTTTGGACATCAAGAAGGCACGGGCGGCGTCGTTCGACGGCGACACTCCGCTGGAGGAGCGGGACTGGGTCCGCGCGCACGCGAACTGGGTGTTCACGAACCCGGACATGCTGCACCGCGGGATCCTCTCGTCGCACGCGCGCTGGTCCCGGTTCTTCCGGCGGCTCTCGTTCGTCGTCGTCGACGAATGCCACAGCTATCGCGGGGTTTTCGGTTCCCACGTGGCGCTGCTGCTCCGCAGGCTGCGAAGGGTCGCGGCGTACTACGGCACTTCGCCGGTCTTCGTCCTCGCGTCCGCCACGACGGCGGACCCGGCGGCGTTCGCGTCGAAGCTCTCCGGACAGGACTGTGTTCCGGTCACCGAGGACGGCTCGCCGCGGGGCGAGCGCACGGTCGCCTTGTGGGAACCCCCGCTCCTGTCGGAACTCTCGGGTGAGAACGGGGCACCCGTGCGGCGTTCGGCGGGGGCCGAAGCCTCCCGGATCCTCGCCGAACTGGTCATCGAAGGCGCCCGTTCGCTGGCTTTTGTCCGGTCACGACGAGGCGCGGAGCTGACCGCGCTCGGCGCCAGGCGGATTCTGTCCGAAGTGGACGGTGCGTTGGCGGAATCCGTCGCCGCGTATCGATCCGGGTATCTACCGGAGGAACGGCGAGCCCTCGAAGCGGCGTTGTTGTCCGGGCGGTTGCTCGGTGTCGCGACGACGAACGCGCTCGAACTCGGCGTCGACATCGCCGGGCTGGACGCGGTGGTACTGGCGGGCTATCCGGGGACGCTCGCTTCGTTCTGGCAGCAGGCGGGCCGGGCCGGGCGCGCGGGCGACGCGGCTTTGGTCGTGTTCGTGGCCCGCGACGATCCGCTGGACACCTACCTCGTGCACCATCCGGCCGCGATCCTGGACCGGCCGGTGGAGGCCGCCGTCCTCGACCCGTCGAATCCGTACGTGCTCGGCCCGCAACTGGCCTGCGCCATCGCCGAACTCCCACTGACCGAGCCGGAGGTCGCGGCCTTCGGCGGTGACGCGGCTCGCGCCGTGCTCGCCGATCTGGTCAAGGAGAAGATCGTCCGCCGCCGCACGAGCGGCTGGTACTGGACCTCGCGCGACCGGCCGCACGCCGAGGTCGGCATCCGGGGTTCCGGTGGCGAGCAGATCGCCGTGGTGGAAGCCGATTCCGGCCGGATGCTCGGCACCGTCGACCCGGGTTCGGCCTGTTACGCGGTCCATCCGGGCGCGGTGTACCTGCACCAGGGTTCGTCCTATGTGGTCGACGAACTGGATCTGGAGACCGGGCTCGCCCTGGTGCACGCGGAGGATCCGGACTGGACCACGTCACCGCGCGAGATCGTCGACATCAGCGTGCTGCGCACCGAAGAGAAGCGAGTGCACGGCGGGGTCACGGTGAACCTGGGCGAGGTTTCGGTGAGCTCGCAAGTGGTCGGCTACCTGCGGAGACGGCCGTCCGGTGAGGTGCTGGACCAGACTCCGCTGGATCTGCCGGAGCAGAGCCTGCACACCCGTGCCGTCTGGTACACGATCTCGGCCGAACTGCTCGGCGGGTCCGATGGCGTGGCGGGGACCGGGGGCCATCGGACGGGGACCGAAGTGCTGGAGCCGGTGGGGACCGGAGGCTCCAGGGTGGGGACCGAGGAACTTGGCGGGGCACCGGGGACGGGCGCCGAGTTGGATCCGGCGCGCGTCCCCGGTGCCCTGCATGCCGCCGAGCACGCGGCGATCGGCCTGCTACCGCTGTTCGCTACGTGCGACCGCTGGGACATTGGCGGGGTGTCGACCGCGTGGCACGAAGACACCGGGGAGGCGACGGTGTTCGTGCACGATGGCCATCCCGGGGGTGCGGGATTCGCCGACCGCGGGTTTGCCGCGATTGTCCCTTGGCTGGCCGCAACGCGGGAGGCGATCGTTTCCTGCGAGTGCCCGGCCGGCTGCCCGTCCTGCGTCCAGTCGCCGAAGTGCGGGAACGGCAACGATCCGCTGGACAAGGCGGGGGCGGTGGCCGTTCTGGACACCGTGCTCGGGGCGTTGCGTCAGCACGGGTCCGTGTCCGGCCACTTGGTGGTGTGAAATGGCTGTGGCTTGAAATTGTGGGTTGATCAGGCGGCGGTGCTGAGGCTCGCCACCGGGGCGACGGCCTGGTCACCGGCCAGCGCACGGACGAGCACGTCGTGCACCTCGGCGGCCTCGGGCAGCTGCCAGCCCCAGACCTCGGGCTTGACCCGCCAGTGCACGACACCGTGCTGGAACGGCGACGGGGGCAGCGGGATGTAGCCGTTCGCGCCGTGCCACTGGATCGAGGCCTGGTCGGCCAGTTCCCGCGGGATGCTCGCGGCGACGGTGGTGAGGAACAGCCAGCGGCCGTTCGGCATCGCGACGATCGGGGCGGGGTGCCCGGTGGCGCGCAGCAGGCGGGCGGCGGCCTTGCCGAGCTCGTCGTCGACCTCGATGGCGTCGAGCACGGTGCCGGTGGCGACGAGCAGGCTGTGCGTGTCGTCACCGAACCAGGTGGCGACCTCGTGCGGGTGGGTCTCGGTCAGCTCGCGCCAGTTGTCCTGGGCCGGGACCGGACGCCGCCAGGTGAGGTCGTCACCGTCGGCGGTGAGCGCCGCGGGCTCGGCACCCGGGAGCACCGGCCAGCCACGCCAGGCGAGACCGATCGCCTCCGCACGCATTTCGATGCGGAAGGCGCCCCGCCAGCTGTCCGGCCAATTCGCGTCCAACATTACTGTCCCTGCCTCAGGTCAACTCTGTCCTGTGTCTGTCTCTGTCGCACCGGCCTCGGCGAACTTTTCGAAGTGGCGCACATCTCAATAAACGGCAAGTTGCACATCGGGAGAAGACCTCACGCGACAACCGGCGGTTACTTAGCGATGAACGCGCGGTAGTGCGACCGGACGGACCGAACGCCGGACGTCCGATTAACGGGCCTACACGACCGGCATGGAGCCGTTCGTCGCAGCCGACCTGGGCTTCCCGCCTGCAGGACGGCACTCACGACGAGCGGCGCGCGACCGTTCGGCGGCGAGCTGATCATGGGTTCGACCGCTCGCCGCGCGTCAACGACCGCTGCTCGCGCCCAGCGGTTACTCGCGCGTACTACCGGCCGGTCACCGCCCGGCGACCGTTCACCGTGCGGCGCCCGTCACGGTGACCGGTCGACCGGACCCGCCCTGGCCCGTGCCTCCGCCCGTCCGGTGACCACCGGCCGCCCTGACGGCTCCGAGCGCACTTCGACCAGGGCGTCGCCGCGTTCCCACCGGCAGGTCAGCAGCGTGACCGACATCCGGACGGCGACCTGCCGCGCCCGTTCGCAGGCCGCGGCGGGACCGTCCGACGCGTGTGAGGCCGCCGCGAGCGCCGCCAGGTCCGCGGCGGCCTCGGCACGGTGCCGGGTCGTGACGGCGGCGCCGATCCAGAAGGCGAACGCCGCCGCGCCGACCAGGACGGCGACGATCGAGGCGGTCCACACGGTCGCGACGCCGCGATCGTCCGCGGTCACGGCCCGCTCCCCGGCTCGGCGATGGCGAAGGCGCTGGAGCGCAGCCGGATACCGGGCAGGAGCCCGGCGACCGGTTCGGCATCGACGCCGACAGTGATCGTGTCGCCTTCGCGAACGACGTCCAACCGGGCTCCGGACGGTGCGATCTCCCGCACCGCCTGTTCGGCACGGGCGGGCTGGCCGCGAGCGAGCAGCCTGGCCGCCTCTCGGGCCGCGTCGGTGCAGCGGAGCTGATCGGAGGCGACCCCGACCCCGGCGAGCAGCAGGGCCGAGACGAAGGTCAGCGCGCCGATGCCGAGCGCGGCCTCCACGGTGACCGAGCCGCGATCCTCGCCGCGCATCAGAACTTCACCGACAGGGCCCGCTCGATGAGCGAGGTGAGCCCGGCGCGAACGGCTTCGCTGTCGATGATCACGTAGAGGAGGGTCGCCAGCGCGGCGGCGGCGATGGTGGCGATGGCGTATTCGATCGTCGCCATGCCGTCGTCTTCGCGGAAGGTGGGGAGCTTGTTCAAGGGAATCGCCTTTCAGTGATTGATGTCGGTGAACCCGCGACCGCGATAGCGGGGCCTTCGGCCGGGGCGGGCTCACGTCTTTGATCGCTTCTCGCGCTATTTCTTCAGCGCCGCCCGCCGTTCAGGATCAGAGGACGCCACCGAGTCGCCCGGCGAGGCCGAGCACGACGGGCAGGACACCGAGGCACAGGAACGCGGGAAGAAAGCACAGGCCGATCGGGGCCGCCAGCAGCACTCCCGCCCGTTCCGCGCGTTCCTCGGCCTCGGCGGAGAGCGACTCGCGCAGTCTTCGCGCGAGGTCCTTCGCGTGCGTGGCGAGCGCGGTGCCCGCCCGCGCCGTCCGGACGGCGGCGACGGCCAGTTCGGTCAGGCCGGGCCGGTCACGGACCGGCGCCCAGGCTTCCGCCGGCCCGATGCCCACGGCGAGATGCGACGCCACCGAACGCAGAGCTGCCGCGGTCTTCGGTGAAGCGGTCGGCACGACGGCCCCCAGCGCGACGGGTACCGGCAGCCCACCTGCCAGGCAGGCGGCCAGCAGATCGAGAGTGGCAGCGGACCGGACGAGTTCGAAGACGTCGTCGTCCCGGGGCGACCGGTCCCGAAGCCACGTGAGGAACCGTCCTGGCCGCGCTACGCCTCCGGCCGCGACGCGTGGCCAACAGAAGACGGCACCGCCCAGCAGGATCAACGCCGCGCCGGTCAGCACGACGCCACCCGCCCGGTGAGGGCCCGGCACCAGGCCGTGCCCGCCCAGATCAGCCCGCTGCCCACGACGAGCAGCAGCTGCCCGGCGCCCGTCCCGGTGAGGACGTGGACGGGGCTCGCCCCCATCGCCTCGCCGAGTGGCAGGCACACCAGCGGGAGTGCCGCGAGCACGGCGGCGCTCGCCCGGGGACCGGCCATCTTGGCCTTGAGCCGACGGCGGAAGCCGATCCCCGCCTCCGTGTCCCGTCGCGCGGCGTCAAGCACGTCGGCCATCGGCAACCCGAACCGGTTCGCGAGCGTCCACGCGTTCACCAGCGCCGGTGGCGCGTCCGGATCGGCGGCGGTCTCACCACCGAACCGGGCGGCCGCGATGAGTCCGCGCAGCCGCTCGGACGCCGCGGGGAACGCCCCTGCGGTGGCTTCGGCCGCCGTCACCGGATGGGCCCCGACGCGGAGTTCACCGATCATCGTCCGCAGCACGGACGCGGTGAGCTCGGCTTCGGCCAGCGCCGCTTTCGCCCGTGCCCGCGACCGGATCTCCTGGCGGACGGTCACGGTGAACACGAATGCCGCCACCGCCCAGCCGATCCCGAGGAACGGCAGGACGAGCAGCGCCGGCAGAGGCCACCAACCCGTCCGAACCACTCGCGGCAACCGCCAGACGATCGGCGCGCGCACCATCGGCTTCGGCCAGCAAGCCAGCCCCGCGCCGCAGGAGAGGAGGAACCAGGGGTTCATGCCGCCAGCTCCTCGAAGGGAGTCTCGTCGCCGATCCAGCCACCCTTGCTCCACACCGGAACGACTTTGGCCTCGCCTCGAAAGGACCGGAGGACACCGACCTCGTCCAGCCGCCGGATCCCGCTCGGCAGCCGGACCATGTGCAGGACCACCCGCACCGCCGCCGTCAGCTGGCTGTGCAACGCGTCCCGTTTCAGCCCGCCGAGCGCGGCCAGCGCCTCCATCCGTGCCGGGACCTCCTCCGAGGAATTGGCGTGCAGGGTGCAGCCGCCGCCTTCGTGCCCGGTGTTCATCGCGTTGAGCAAGGCGATCACCTCTCCACCGCGCACTTCTCCGACGACCAGGCGGTCCGGACGCATCCGCAATGCCTGACGCACCAGTTCACTCAGCCCGACCTCGCCCGCGCCCTCGACGTTGGCCGGGCGGGCGAGCAGGCTGACGAACTGCGGATGGTCCGGTTGCAGTTCTCCGGCGTCCTCGACACAGACGATGCGTTCGGACGGGGGCACGGCGCCGAGCAACGCGGCGAGCAAGGTCGTCTTGCCCGACCCCGTCGCGCCGGAGACCAGGAACGCGAGCCGTCGCCGGATGACCGAGTCGAGCAGATCCGCGCCGCTGGTGCCGAACACCCCGCGCAACCGGAGTTCCGCGAGATCATGGGTGGCCGGCCGGAGAACGCGGAGCGAGAGAGCGGTCCCGGCGGGCGCGAGCGGCGGGAGTACCGCGTGCATCCTGACCCGGCCTTGCGGCCCCACTCCCGGCAGCCAGCAGTCCGCGAACGGTTGCGCGTCGTCCAGCCGCCGCCCGCCGGCGAGGGCGAGCCGCTGGGCCAGCCTGCGGACCGCTTCCTCGTCGGCGAAACGGATCTCCGTCTCCTGGGGACCTGTGCCGGTGTCCACCCAGACCTTGTCGGGAGCGGTGACGAGGACGTCGGTGACGCCGGGCTTTTCGAGAAGCGGCGCGAGCGGGCCGGCGCCGACGAACTCGTCACGGGCCAGCCGGACCGCTCCGAGGACGGCGTCCTGACCGAGTGCGCCGCCCGCCTCGGCACGGACCGCCCGCGCGACGCTCACCGGATCCGCCGGGCCGGCCGATCCGGCCAGCCGTCGCCGGACCCGCTCGACCAGATCTTCGGTCATCGCGAGGCACCGGCCAGGTTTTCGCGCGCCGCCGCGAGGACCTCGGTGGCGGCCGTGGCCAGGTGCCCGCGATGCCGCGGGACGAATTCGCCGCGGTCGAGGGCCACCGAAAGGGCTCGCTCGCGGCCCATCGACGTGATGAGCGGGACACCGACGGCGTCGGCGATCTCCTGCGGGATCAGCCCGGCGGGCGACGGCCCGCGGACCGCGATACCGATCCTCGTCGCGTGGGGTTCGAGCCTGGCGAGGACCTGTTTCGCCGCGGCGCAGGCACGGAGTTCCGCCGGGACGACGACCACGACGAGATCGGCCAGCCCGATCACGGTGGCCGTCTCGGCGCCGAAATACCTCGGCAGATCGCAGACGACCGTCCGTCCCGCCCGCCGTCCGGCGTTCAGCACGCCCTCGATCGCCTCGGGCCCGGGGCCGCGGCCTTCCCTGCCATAGGACACAAAGGACAGTGAGCCGGTCGAGTACTTCTTTCGCGGCAGGGCTTCGCTCAAAGCGGCCATGGACACCCTGCCGCCGAGGTCGAGCTCCGGCCAGCGGGGCCCGCGATCGCGTTCGGCGGCGAGGAGGACGTCGACCCCGCCACCGAGCGGGTCGCAGTCGACCAGCAGCCCGCCGGCGCCGGACTTTTCCGCTTGGTACGCGACGGCGGCCGCCAGCACGGATGCCCCGGCACCGCCCCGCCCGCCGATGATCCCGATGACGACGCCGTCGTCACGCGCCGGCCCGTCGACGACGTCGGCGAACTCGCCGATGAGGTCGCCTTCCTCGTCCGGGAGCGAAAGAACCTTCTCCGAACCGGTGTTGAAGGCCCGCTCCCACGTCACCGGCGTCGGCGCGCCCTTGCAGACCAGCAGGACCTTGTTCCGCCGCAGCAGGCGGTTCGGCGCGCTCGCGGCTTCCTCGTCGAGCACCACGAGCGGCGCGCGGGCCCACCTTCCGCGTGCGGCGTCCAGATCGGGTGCGCGTTCGACCTCGCAGCCCGCGGCCGCGGCCACGCGCAGGATCTCGTCGAGCAGGATGTCGTCGCCGGCGACGACGAGCGGATGTTCCACGGTCATGGCTCCCCCAGTGATTCGGTCGGACTCGGGTGACGACTCCACGGTCGCGCCGCTCCCCGCCGCGCACAACGCCATTCCGCCCCGCCTGTGGACAACCGGGGTGTTGTGGACAACTCCGCCACCGGAAACCGTTTTCCCGCGCTTTTGTCGGTCCTTGCCGTCACGGATCCACGGCCCTTTTTCCGGTACGTGACCGAGCAGGAAAAGGGTTGAGAGAAAAGAAGGTTAACGAACTTCGACCGGTTTCAGCGTTGCCCGGCCGGGGTTTCCGCGGCCGACGAGGTCTGAACCATCGGCACCACAAGGGATAAAGGAGGCGGCCCTCGCCAGGGGGGAGGGACGAGGGCCGCCTGGGGTTCAGCCCCGGGGGGTCGGACTGAACCTGGGCCCGGTGCAACACCGGACAATCTCACTGTAACTCCGATACCGGCCCGTTGCGGGCGGCCTCCGTACCCACAATTCGATAACGGCACGACACGCCGGGACGAGTACGCGGTCGTGAATTTTCCACCGGGGTATCCCGATCGTGGTCGACCAACGGGCGCGCGGCCGTCCGGCTCTCCTATCCTTGGCGAGTGGACCGACCCAGTACGACGCCCAGCCAGGTCGCGGCGTTCTTCGATCTCGACAAGACGATCATCGCGTCATCGAGCGCGTTGGCCTTCAGCAAGCCGCTTTTGCGCGAAGGCCTCATCAACCGCCGAGCCGCGCTTCGCAGCGCGTACGCCCAACTCGTCTTCTCCCTCGCGGGCGCGGACGCGGCGAAGACCGAGCGGATGCGGGCCGAGGTTTCCGCGCTGTGCGCCGGATGGGACGTCGCGCAGGTCTCCGCGATCGTCCGCGAAACGCTGCACGACGTCGTCGACCCGCTCGTCTACGCCGAGGCGGCGGAACTGATCTCCTCGCATCGCGCGGACGGGCACGACGTCGTGGTCCTGTCGGCGACCGGCGAGGAGGTCGTCGCGCCGGTCGCCGAAATGCTCGGCGCGACGCGCAGCGTGGCCACGCGGATGCAGATCGTGGACGGTCGCTACTCGGGCCAAGTCGATTTCTACTGCTACGGCGAGAACAAGGCCGTCGCGGCGAAGCAGCTCGCGGCGACTTACGGCTACGACCTCACCCAGTGCCACGCGTACACCGACTCGAGCACCGACATCCCGCTCCTCGAGGTCGTCGGACGGCCGCACGCGGTCAACCCCGACCGTGTCCTGCGCAAGCACGCGACGGAGCAGGGCTGGGAGATCCTCGCCTTCGAACACCCGATGTCACTGCGCACCCGGATCCCGGCGCGCTCGGCCGGGCTGGTCGCGCTCGGCGCCGTCGCCGCGGGGGCCACCTGGTACGGCTACAACCGGCGCAAACGCACCCGCTGAGCACGCACCCACACGGCGGTACCGAGCCGGTTTTCGCAGTCAGGGCCGCGAATTGTCCGTCGCGGAGGGTGCCCGTGTCACTAGATCGAGCCTCTGTACCGGTGCACCCGTCTGCGCACTTGAAGTGACCCGGCTCACGGCGTAGAAAGTAGGTGCGGACGTTCGGTCGGCCAGGGAACAGGTAGAAGAGAAGCCTGTTCCACCCCGGCGAATCTCCGTGTGCGGACACCGGGTACCCACGCGCAGCGCGCCGCGGGAGGCTCGTCGTCTAGGGACTGCGTACCGGGACGCCGGACGCCGAGTCCATGAAGGTACGACCAGAGTTGCACGCTTGGTCGCCCGAGTTGCCCGCACTGACTGGCGGCGCCCGCCGGCTTCGGCCGACGGGCGCCGCCAGTGTTTTGCCCCCGTTTTCAAGCGTGACAGGCCCCTTCGCGTCCCTTTGTGTACGAACGGACCGTTCGTGCGGGTGGCCGATGGACAAGCAAAGTGCTCGTGGGTAGCTTCCGGATATCAGTGCTTCCAGGTGGACTTCTTTCCATCTGAGAGTCAGGCACGAATCTGGGAGGCTTGAGGTGACGACCCGAACCGCGCACGCCCGTCATCGGAGGATCCATGCGCTCGCCCTGCCCCTCGCGGGTCTGCTCACCCTGGGTGCTGGAGCCTCAGTGGGCGTTCCGGCGACCGCGCAGCCGGTGACGGCGGACGTGGAGGCGCAGCGGACGCTGCGCGGGCTGACCCTGGAGCAAAAGGTGGGGCAGCTGTTCGTCACGTGGGTGAACGGGAAATCCGCCGACGAGGTCAACGCCAAGAACAAGGCCGACTTCGGCGTCGACACCCCCGCGCAGGTGATCGAGAAGTACCACCTGGGCGGCGTCATCTACTTCAACAACGACAGCCGCGACAACTTCGACGACCCGGTCCAGGTCGCCAAGCTCTCGAACGGGCTCCAGCGGGCGGCGCTCCGCAGCGGCGCCCGCATCCCGCTGCAGATCGCGACCGACCAGGAAGGCGGCACGGTCACCCGGATGGGTGCCCCCGCCACCGAGCTGCCGAACGCGATGGCGATCTCGGCCGGCCGGGACACCAAGGCCGCGCAGGAGGCCGCCCGCATCCTCGGGCACGAACTGCGCGCCGTCGGCATCAACCAGGACTTCGCCCCCGACGCCGACGTGAACTCCAACCCGGCCAACCCGGTGATCGGCGTCCGGTCCTTCTCCGGCCGCCCGGATCTGGCGAGCCAGTTCGTCGAAGCCCAGGTCAAGGGCTTCCAGAACTCCGGGCGGCGCTCCGAGACGGTGTCCGCCGCCGCGAAGCACTTCCCCGGCCACGGCGACGCGGCCACCGACAGCCACCACGAGCTGCCCAGGATCGACCGCAGCGAGGACAGCTGGCGCGCGACCGACGTGCCGCCGTTCAAGGCCGCCATCAAGGCGGGCATCGATTCGATCATGAGCGCGCACATCCAGTTCCCCAGCCTCGACCCGTCGGGCGAGCCGGCCACGCTGTCGAAGCCGATCCTCACCGGCAAGCTCCGCGAGGAGCTCGGTTACCGCGGCGTCGTCGTCACCGACTCGCTGTCGATGGACGCCGTGCGCGAGATGCACACCGACGCCGAGATCCCGGTGCTGGCCCTCAAGGCGGGGATCGACCAGCTGCTCATGCCGGTGAACCTCGAACTCGCGATCAACTCGGTGCTCGACGCCGTCCGCAAGGGCGAGCTGACCGAGCGCCGCATCGACGAGAGTGTCCTGCGGGTGCTCAAGCTCAAGCTGAACCGGGGCATCCTGACCTCGCCGTTCGTCGACCCGGCCAAGGTGATGTCGAAGGTCGGCACCCCGGCCAACCTCGCGACCGCGCAGGGCATCGCCGACCGGTCGGTCACCGCGATCCGCAACGACGGCGGCGTCCTGCCTCTCAAGCAGCAGCCGGCGAAGACGCTCGTGACCGGCTGGGGCGCGACCACGACGACGTCGCTGGCCGCGAAGCTCACCGCGCACGGCACTCAGGCGACGGCGTTGCAGACCGGGCAGACGCCGACCGACGCGCAGATCTCGCAGGCCGTCGCGGCGGCGAAGAACGTCGACCTCGTCGTCGTGCTGACCAACAACGTCGGTACGTATCCGTTGCAGGGCAAGCTGTTGCAGGCACTGGCCGACACCGGGAAGCCCGTCGTGGCGGTCGCCGCCCAGATCCCGTACGACGCCGGTTACGAGAACCCGATCAAGACGTGGCTCGCCACGTACGGCTACATCTCGCCTTCGCTCGAAGCGTTGGCGAAGGTGATCCTCGGGAAGGTGAAGCCGCAGGGCAAGCTGCCGGTGGACGTTCCCGCGGGCAAGGACGTCGGCACGGTGAAGTACCCCTTCGGCCACGGGCTGACCTGGTGAACCTCAACCGCCGCCACTTCCTCGCCACCGGTGCGCTCGCGGTCCCCGCGCTGACAGCCGGGTCCTCGGTCGCGGGGGCCCAGCCGGAAAGCGAGAGCAAAGGTCCCCCGCTCACCCGCACCGGAGCGGACGTGCTCGCCGCCAAGGGCTGGGCGCCGCTGTCCGGCCGCAAGCTCGGCGTGCTGTCGAATCCGACGGGCGTACTGGCGAGCGGTGACCACATCGTCGACTCGATGGTCGCCGCCGGGGTCCGGCCGCTCGCCGCGTTCGGGCCGGAACACGGTTTCCGCGGCAGCGCGCAGGCGGGCGGCTCCGAAGGCGACTACACCGATCCGCGCACCGGCGTGCCCGTCTACGACGCGTACGGCGCCGACGCGACGAAGCTCGCCGGGATGTTCACGAAGGCGGGCGTCGACACCGTCGTCTTCGACATCGCCGACGTCGGCGCGCGGTTCTACACCTACATCTGGTCGCTGTACACGGCGATGGTCGCGGCGGCGAAGGTCGGCGCGGCGGTCGTCGTGCTCGACCGGCCGAACCCGTTGGGCGGCAAGGCCGCCGGGCCGCTGCTGAACCCGGCGTTCGCCTCGGGGGTCGGCCGGAAGCCGATCGTGCAGCAGCACGGCATGACCGTCGGCGAACTCGCGCGGTTCTTCGCCGCCGAGTTCCTGCCGGCCGAAGGTGTCACGCCGGGCAAGCTCGAAATCGTCGAAGTACGGGACTGGCGACGCGACCAGCTCTTCGAGCGCACCGGGCTGACGTGGGTGCCGCCGAGCCCGAACATGCCGACGCCGGACACCGCGCTCGTCTATCCCGGCACGGGAATGTTCGAGGGCACCGTGTTCTCTGAAGGCCGGGGCACCACCAGGCCGTTCGAGATCATCGGCGCGCCGGGCCTCGACTGGCGCTGGCGCGAGAAGCTCGGCGAGCTACGGCTGCCCGGGGTCAAGTTCCGCGAGGCGTACTTCGTGCCGACGTTCGGCAAGTTCGTCAACGAGCCCTGCGGCGGCGTGCAGGTGACCGTCACGGACCCACGCGCGTTCGACGCCATCCGCACCGCGGTCACCATGTTCGTCACCGCCAAGCAGGTGCATCCGGACAAGTTCAAGTGGCGGCCCGACAACTTCCTCGACAAGCTCTCCGGCTCCGACAGGTTGCGCACGATGATCGACAAAGGCGCCGGGGTGGACGAGATCGTCGGGTCCTGGCAGGCCGAACTGGCCGAGTTCGACCGGAAACGCCGTCGCCATCTCATCTATCGCTGAGGGGAACGACCTTGCGTGTTAGGAAGATCCTGATCGCGGCCGTCTCCGTACTGGTCGCGGCGACCACGCTGTCGACGGCGGGAGCACAGGCGATTCCAGGGAGCGAGCAGCAGCGCGACCGCGCGGCGGGCCGGTTCGACAAGCCGCGTGAAGGCTTCGCGCCCGCGTCCACCGTCCTGCGTGACGGCGCGCCCGCCGACGTCGGGCTCGACCCGGAGCCGATCAAAGCGGCCGAGCGGTTCATCGAGAGCTGGACGAAACCGGACGCCACCGGGCATCCGCATTTCTCGGGAGCGGTCGGGCTGCTCGCGCACAACGGCGTGGTCGTCGAGCGTCAGGCCGTCGGTGGCGCGGTCCGCTACGCCGACGCGAAGGGCACGGAACTGCCGCCAGAGCAACAGGTGCCGATGCGCGCGGACACGATCTTCGACATGGCCTCGATCTCGAAGCTGTTCACCTCCGTCGCGGTGATGCAGCTGGCCGAGGCGGGCAAACTGGACATCTCGGCGCCGGTGGTGCGGTACCTGCCGGAGTTCGGGGTTAACGGCAAGGAGGCCGTCACCGTCCAGCAGCTGCTCACCCACGTCTCGGGCTTCGCCGCGACACCGCTCCCCTCGCTGTGGGAGGGCTACCCGGACATCCCGTCGCGCCGGAAGGCCGTCCTCGACAGCCCGCTCAAGAACGCGCCCGGCAGTACCTACCTGTACTCCGACATCAACCTGCTGACGCTCGGCTTCCTGGTCGAGAAGGTGGCGGGGGCACCGCTGGACAAGGTGGTCCAGGACCGCATCGCCACCCCGCTGGGCCTGGCCGACACCGGGTACAACCCGCCCGCGTCGAAGCTCGCCAGGGTCGCGGCGACCGAGTACGCCGCGAAGCCGCCTCGAGGGCTCGTACGGGGCGAGGTCCACGACGAGAACGCCTGGTCTCTGGGCGGCGTCGCCGGGCACGCGGGCGTGTTCTCCACGGCCGCCGACATGGCGGTGCTCGCGCAGACGATCCTCAACGGCGGCGCGTACCGAGGCCAGCGGATCCTGCGCGAGGAGACCGTGCGGGCGATGCTGACGAACTACAACCACAAGTTCCCCGACAACGCGCACGGCCTCGGCTTCGAACTCGACCAGACTTGGTACATGGGCGCGTTGTCGGCGCCCTCGACGGCCGGGCACACCGGGTTCACCGGGACCTCGCTGGTGATCGACCCGCTGTCGCGGTCGTTCGCGATCCTGCTCACCAACCGCGTGCACCCGACGCGGAACTGGGGCTCGATCAACATCGCCAGGGAGGCGTGGGCGAGCTCGCTGGCGAAGGCGATGGCCGTCCGCCCGGTGCGCGGCCACGACGCGTGGTTCAGCGGCGCCGGAGACGTCTCCACGGCCACGCTCACGACTCCGCCGCTCCAGGCCCGTGGCGGGCCGCTGAAGGTCTCCTTCGACACCTTCGTGGATACCGAGGGCCCCTCGGACTCGCTGTTCCTGGAAATAAGTACCGACGGCGGAGCAACCTGGAAAACGATTACTGTGCGTGCAAACGGACCAGGCGCTCCCACCGGGGATCAGACCGGTCTGGGCGGGCACGGTCATCGGGCTTGGTGGCGGGCGGCCGCCGAGGTGTCGCAAAGCTCACAAATCACCCTCCGCTGGCGTTACACGACCGATGCCCGTTACACCGGACGGGGAATTTCCTTGGACGGTGTGAAAGTCACTGAACGCGGCCGCACACTGCTGGACAGTGAGCATAATCCCCCTACTTTCGTCGCTACCGGCTGGAAGTTGAGCAGTAGGTAACCGGACCGCTCCGATGCGCTGACCGGACCGCCCCGTTGACCGGGACACAGCCCCTTGCGTCGCGACACTAAGTTGCCAAGTCGTTAGCTCGACCTCGTTAACGGCCTCGACCTGGTTAGCGACTTTCTGGTCAACGATTAATCGCAAATCGAATCCGCAGACACGGATAGGTTGCGATCTTCCCGAAGGGTGTGGGTAGCCTTGTCGCAGATGCCAACGGTTAGTAACTTTCCCACGGTGGGCGATACCGATTCCGTAATCGCGGCCGCACCGTCCGAGGCCGTGCCGGCGCAGCCGACACGGGACGCTGACGCGAGCCCGCTTGTCCGGATTCGCTCCCTCCTGCCCGGGCTCGCCCGGGCCGAACAGCGTGTCGCGAAGGTCGTCCTCGACGACCCCGCGACGGTCGCGCGGCGCAGCATCACCGAGGTCGCGCTCGCGGCCAACACCAGCGAAACCACCGTCACGCGGTTCTGCAAGGCCGTCGGTGTCGGCGGGTATCCGCAGCTCAGGATCGCCTTGGCGGCCGACACCGCCCGGTCCGAGGCGCGGTCGTCCCGCAACCTCGGTGGCGAGATCGGTCCGGAGGACGACCTGGCCGCGGTCATCGGCAAGGTGAGCTTCGCGGACGCCCGTGCCGTGGAGGAGACCGCCGACCAGCTCGACATCCCGTCGCTACAGCGAGTGATCGACGTGCTGGCCGGCGCGGGCCGCGTGGACGTCTACGGGGTGGGCGCGAGCGCGTTCGTCGCAGCGGACCTGCAGCAGAAGCTGCACCGCATCGGGCGGGTCAGCTTCGCCTGGTCGGACACGCACATCATGCTGACCTCGGCCGCCGTGCTGAGCCCCGGAGACGTCGCGATCGGCATCTCGCACACGGGCGCGACCACGGACACCGTCGAGGCGCTGCGCGTGGCCCGCGAGCACGGCGCGATCACCGTCGCCGTGACGAACTTCCCGCGTTCGCCGATCACCGAGGTCTCCGACCACGTACTGACCACGGCCGCGCGGGAGACGACGTTCCGCTCGGGTGCGACCGCCAGTCGCATCGCGCAGCTGACCGTCATCGACTGCCTGTTCATCGGTGTCGCGCAGCGGCACATGGACGCGTCGGTCAACGCGCTCGACGCGACCAGGGACGCGGTGGGTTCGCACCGTCTGGGCGTCCGGCCCGACGGCAGGCGGCGGCCGCGGGAAACCGGCAAATGAGCGAAAAAGTGAGGCGCATGATGACCGTCCCACGCCAGGTGGTGCACGTCGATTCGCCAACCGAACAGCGCAATCCACGGACGACCGACATCGACCTGATGTCGACCATGGGCATCCTCGGCGCCATCAACGCCGAGGATCGCCGGGTCCCCGAAGCCGTCGCCGCGGTGCTGCCGCAGGTGGCGCGGGCGGTCGACTTCGCCGTGGAAGCGCTGCGGTCGGGGCACCGCGTGCACTATTTCGGGGCCGGCACGTCCGGCAGGCTGGCGACGTTGGACGCGGCGGAGCTCGTGCCGACGTTCAACGTGCCCTCCGATTGGTTCATCGCGCATCACGCGGGTGGCCCACGCGCGCTGCGCCAGGCCGTCGAAGACGCCGAGGACAACGCGAAGGCCGGAGCCGCCGAGGTGGCCGAGTCCGTCGCACCAGGCGACTTCGTGCTCGGGCTGACGGCTTCCGGCCGGACGCCCTACGTCCTCGGCGCGCTGGCCGCGGCCAGCCGTCGCGGTGCCCGCACCGCCTTGGTGTCGGGTAATCCGGCAGCGGTGACGCCGCCGGGTGTCGATGTCCTCATCGCGGTGGACACCGGCCCCGAGGCGATCGCCGGGTCGACGCGGATGAAGGCGGGCACGGCGCAGAAGATCATCCTCACCGCGTTCTCCACCGCGACGATGATCAAGCTCGGCCGCACGTATTCGAACCTGATGGTCAGCATGCGGGCGACCAACGCGAAGCTGCGCGGACGGACCATCAGGATCCTGCGCGAGGCCACCGGTATGAGCATGGCGGACTGCTCCGACGCGCTCACCGAGGCCGACGGCGACCTCAAGGTCGCGCTGGTCCATCTGCTGTCCGGCGAGGACGTCGCGAGTGCGGCGAAGGCGCTGGCGGCCAACGATGGCCACGTACGCAAGGCTCTCGACTCCCTCCGGGTGCGCGCGAGCTGAACCACCGGCGGACAGACCCGTTCATCCCGACGCCTCGCTCACGCGACGCGAACGGGTGTCCGCCGCCGGCATCCTGCCGCTCGACGTCATCGGCTGGGGACACCGCGCCGAGCGGGGTAGCAAGGGACCTTTGCTACCGCTTCTCTCGACGTTGAGACAAACGAGAGCAAAGGTCCCTTGCTCTCGTTTTGATCAGGCGGGCTCGGGCACCCTCGTCCGCGAAGGCACCGAAAGCGCGAAGCCCAGCAGAGCGACGAAGGCGGCAACGGGACCGACCCACCAGACACCCGCCGAGGACAGCACGACGCCACCCAGCGCGGCGCCGAGCGCGCCGCCTGCGTAGATCGCGGAACCGTTGAGGCCCATGGCGACCGTCGGCGCGTCGGGTGCCAGCGAGAACAGCCGGTGCTGTTGCGGCACCATCAGCATTCCGCCGAACGCGCCCGATGCCAGCGCGAGGATCAGCGCGCCGGGCAGGCTCAGCACGGCGACGTCCAGCAGCGCCAGGGTCGCGACCGTCCCGATGAGCGAGATCGAGCGGACGCGCGCGGGGCCGAGCGAGTCGGTGGCCCGGCCCGCGAAGGCGTTGCCCGCGATCTGCCCGATCCCGAAACCGACGAGCAGCCACGAGATCATCGCGCCCGCCGCCACCGGAGCGACCAGCACCGGCAAGTACACGAAGGCCGCGAAGCCCGCGGCGGTACCGAGAACGCTCACGCCGAGCACGCGCGCGATAGGCGGCCGTACGACGACGGCGAGCCTGTCGCGCAACGACACGGTCGGCATCCGGACTCCCGGCAGCAGCGGCACGAGCAGCATCACGATCAGCGCCACCGCGCCGATCCCCCACATCACCGCGCGCCAGCCGAACCAGTTCCCGGCCAGCACCCCGATCGGCACACCGAGCACCATCGACACGCTCATCCCGGCGGAGACCGTGGCCAGTGCGCGGCCGCGGCGCTCGTCCGACGCCAGCGCACCGGCGAGGACGTAGGCGTTGGACTGGAACGCGGCGGCGCCGAGGGCGGCCAGCACGCGTGCGACGGCGACCACGGCGAAGGACTCGCCGAGCGCCTGACCGGCCATGCCGATCGTGAACAGCACCATCCCCGCGCCGAGGACCCAGCGCCGGTCGAGCCGTCCGGTGAAGGCCGCGATGATCGGCGAGGAAACCGCGTAGGTCACCGCGAAGACCGTGGTCAGCTGGCCGGCGACGGCTTCGGAAACGCGCAGGTCGGCGGCGATGGTGGGCAGCAGCCCGTTCAGGACGAAGCCGTCGGTGCCGACGGTGAACGTCCCGACGGCGAGTACCAGGAGAGCCCCCAGAGCGAGCCGATCATTTGATGATCGTCGAATCGTCATGGGCGGTATAGTGGCCGGACTATTCGATGACTGTCAAATAGTTTGGAGTGAAGTGAGCAGCACGCTGCCGCAGCCGTCGATCGACGAGATCGAGATCGTGCCGGTCCTCCAGGCGCTCGCGGATCCCGTACGCCTGGAGCTGATCCGCGCACTGCGAAGCAATCCTTCGCCGCGAAGCTGCGCCGTCACCGAGTACGACGTCGAGATCAGCGCGCCGACGCTCTCCCATCACTGGAAGGTGTTGCGCGAGGCCGGCCTCACGACGACGTTCGTCGAGGGCCGGACCCGCTGGGTCGAGTTACGCACCGAAGACGTCCACGCACGCTTCCCCGGGCTACTGGACGCCGTCCTCGCCTAGCCGCCACTTCGCCGCGAGCTCGGCCGCGGCGCACACGCCGACATCGAGCAGATACGGGCCCGCCTGCCCACATCCGGCTCCCGGCGCGATCGGCTGACCGTGCCCCATACCGGTGATGGCATGCGTGTCGACGGCCGCGCCGACATCGGTCCACTGCTCGGCAAGCTCGCGCATGTTCATCGGAGCGACCGTGTAATCCGCGGTCCCGTGCCAGACGCTGACCGGTGAACGCGGCCCGACGCCCGCGGCGCGCACCTTGTCGCCCCACTGCTGCGGGGTCAGATCCTTGCCGGGATTCATGCAGGAGTACGCGTCGATCATCGAAGTCGCGCAGCCATAAGGCAGTCCCGCGACGACACCGCCGCCCGCGAACAGCTCCGGATAAGCCGCCAGCAGCACCGAAGTCATCGCGCCACCCGCCGACAGGCCGGTCACGTACGTCCGGCTGCCTGCCGAGAACCGCGCCATCTGCGCGATCGATTCGGCCTCTCCGGACCCGCGCTTGATGTCACCCGCCTGGAACCAGTTGAAGCACTTGCTGAAGTTGTTCGCCGAAACCTGTTGCGGCAGAACGAGTTTGAACCGCAGTCTGTCCGCGAGACCGACCCAGCCGGAGCCGCTTGCGTATCCGGCCGCGTCCTGGGTGCAGCCGTGCAGCACGACCACCGCCGGACGTCCGGACGGCAGCCCGTCGGGAACGTATTCGAACATCCGCAACGCACCGGGATTGCTCCCGAACCCGGTCACCGGGCGGATCGTCGCCGCCTGCGCCGGAGCCGGAAGGAGAAGGGTCAATGCCGAAACCACCGCGCCGATGAGGAGTTTTCGCATCACCTCAGGCTAAAACCGCCGACGCCCGCTTCCCACGTGGAAGACCACCACAGCGGCGACGCGTTTTGTGTGGTCACACCGGATACCGGCACCCGAATCCGCCGCTTACCGTCGTCCGATGCGGCTCATTCTGGTCCTCGCGATGATGCTGGCCCTGGCCACCCCCGCCCAGGCGGCGAGCGGTTGCGGGAACGTGCGCGTTCCCGGCGCCGCGAAACAAGAACTGTCCTGTTTGGACGATCTGACGACCACCGGCACCCTGGCCACGGGGCACACCGTCCAGTCCGACTGGGCCGGGCTGACCTCGGCCGGTTTCCCCGCGCCCAAGGGGGTCCCCGGCATCCAGATCGACGGCTACTTCCCCGACTCGTCGACGGCCAACACGACACACGGCTGGAACCACGACGCGCAGTTCGTGCTGCGGCTGCCCGATCGCTGGAACGGCGGCCTGGTGGTCTCGGGGTCGCCCGGCGTACGACGGCAGTACGCGAACGATCGCGCGATCGGCGACCAGGTCCTCGCCGCCGGTTACGCGTTCGCCGCCACCGACAAGGGCAACACCGGCGCTGACTTCCACACCGACGGACGCCGCCCCGGCGACGCGCTCGCGGAGTGGAACTCACGGGTCACTCAGCTGACGATCGCCGCGAAAGCCGCCGTCGCGCAACGCTACGGGCGCCTGCCGAGCCGCACCCTCGCGGCCGGGATGTCGAACGGCGGCTACCTCGTCCGCTGGCAGCTCGAGAACCGGCCGTGGCTCTACGACGGCGGTATCGACTGGGAGGGCACGCTTTGGCACGAAGACGGCCCGAACCTGTTCACTTTCCTGCCGCTCGCGATCAAGGCCTATCCCGCCTATGCCGCCGGTTCCGCGCAAGCCCACCGAGAAATCCTCGACGCCGGCTTCGCGCCGGGTTCGGAATTCCTCTGGAAGTACCACAACGACGTCTACTGGGGCCTGACGCAGCGCATCTATCAGGCCGAATTCGATCCGTCGTTCGCCGGAACCGACTACGACTACGCCACTCGCCCGCCGTCGGTGCACCGCGCGGTCGAACGGATCTCGCTGACCGGCCGGATCGGCAAACCGCTGATCACCCTGCACGGCACTCTCGACACCCTGTTGCCGATCACCCGCGATTCCGACGTCTACCAGCGGATGATCGCCGAACAGGGTCGCGCCGGGCTCCAGCGCTACTACCGGATCGTCGACGGCAACCACGTCGACGGGCTCTACGACGCGTACCCGGACAAGCTGCGGCCCATCGGTCCGTGTTTCCGCACGGCGTTCACCGCGCTCGAAGGCTGGCTCGACGGCGTCCGCCCGCCCGGTTCGGCGACGATCCCGCGCGCGAGCGGTGACCTGGCGACCACTTGCGCACTAGGCTGATCCGATGGAATTCCAGGACGTCGTACGACGCCGTCGCATGGTCCGGAAGTTCACCGACGAACCCGTCGCCGAGGCCAGCCTGCGGCGCATTCTGCGCAACGCGCTGAAGGGCCCCTCGGCCGGTTTCTCACAGGGACAAGGATTTCTCGTCCTCACCGGCGAGGAACTCGCGAAATTCTGGGAGTTCGGGGCGAGCTGGGCACCGGAAACCGTCACCACGGCGCCGGTCGCGATCGTCCCGCTCTCGGTCAAGAACGCCTACCTCGACCGCTATGCCAAGCCCGACAAGGGTGTCGCCGACCGAGACGACTCGTGGTGGCGCGTGCCGTATTGGGACGTCGACACCGGGATGGCGACGTTGCTGATCCTCCAGACGGCCGTCGACGAGGATCTTGGCGCCGTGTTCTTCGGGCTGGCGCCGGAAAGCGTGGAGCGACTGCACAGCGAGTTCGGCGTGCCGGAGGACCACGACCCGATCGGCGTCGTGGCGCTCGGGCACGGTGCGGAATCCGGGCCTTCACCCGGTTCTTCGGCGACCAAGATCGCCCGCCGCGACTTCGACGACGTCATCCGTTTCGGTCATTGGTGAGGCGGTGCAGCCTGAGCGCGAGCTGGAGTTCCAGCGCGCGCTCAGGCGACTGCCACTGCTCGCCCAGCAGGGACGCGATGCGGTCCAGCCGCTGCACGACGGTGTTGACGTGCACGTGGAGCAGGTCCTTGGCCCGCGTCAAGTTGCCGCCACAGGCGAAATACGCGCGAAGGGTGCCGATCAGATCCGTGCCGCGGCGTTCGTCGTAGTCGAGCACCGGGCCGATCGTGGCGGTCACGTACGCGCCGAGATCGGCGTGCTCGCCGAGCAGCAGCCCGACGAAGCCGAGGTCGGCCATGCTCGCGCCTTCTCCCGCCCTGCCCAGTGCCAGCAACGAAGCGACGCATCGCGCGGCTTCGGCGTGCGCCACGGCCAACTCCCGCGGTGACCCCGCCGGGCCGGCCGCGCCCACCGTCACCCTACAGTCCATTGTGGACGACAGGTCGGCGGCCACGGACCGGGCCAGCGCCCCGGCGTCCGCACCACGAACCAGGAGGACCACCTCGTCGGCATGGACACCGACGAGGTCCGCGTGCCGGACGGCCGCGGTGGCCAGCCTTCGCCGGGAGACGTCGTCGGCATGCGCGACCAGCACCACATGCGATGTCGACAAATCGACCCCCAAACGGCGACCGCGGGCCAGCAGCGCCGCGGGATTGCGGCCCGGCGCGGTGAGCAGGTCCGACAGCAGTTCCCCGCGCACCTCGTCCTCGGCGCGTGCGACGGAACGCCGCTGCATCAACAGGACGGCGGTGACCACGCCCGCCCGCTCGAACAGCCGCCGGTCCGCCTCGCCGAGCGACCGCCCGCCGCCGAGTACCAGACTGCCGAGGAATTCCTGCCCCGCCTGGACCGCGCACAGCCAACCGTCCTCAGTAGACACAGCGCGTCCGCTCGCCCTGGACGCCGAAACCGCCGCCCGCGAAAGCTCCAGCTCGCCATCTGTCCTGGCGAGGACGACGCCTTCCGCGTCGTAGACGGCGATCGCACCGCCGAGCACGTCCGCGACCGCGGCGGCGACCTCGGCCAGGTCGCCACCGCGCAGTACGAGATCCATCAGCCGGTCGTGGGCGTCCTCGGCGCGGCGCATCGCGTCGTTGTGCGCGCTGATCGTCGCGTTGGCGGCGTTCAGTTCGGCGACCGCGCGGCGCGTCTCGTCGAGCAGATGCGCGTTGTCCAGCGCGATCGCCGCGTGGTCGGCCAGCGACGACAGCAGCGCGACCTCGTCGGGCGAGAATTCGCGGGTGGTCCGGTCGGAGGCGAACAGCACCCCGATGACCTTGCTCCCGATCGCCAGCGGCACCCCGAGGATCGCGGTCAGGCCCTCGTCGAGCACCCCGGTGTCGATCGCCGACGTGTGGCGGAACCGCTTGTCGTTGAAGTAGTCCGCCGTCGCGTACGGCCGCGCGGTCTGCGCGACCAGCCCGCCGAGCCCCTCGCCCATACCCAGCACGATGTCCTGGAACAGCGCGGAAACCGAGCCGTCGGTCACCCGGACGTAGGTCTTGCCCTCAGTCTCGTCGTTGAGGCTGAGATACGAGACGTCCACGCCGAGCAACGCCCGCGCCCGCCGCACGATCGACCGCAGGACGGCGTCCGGATCGTCGAGCCGGGCGAGGTCGCTGGCCGTGTCGAACAGCGCGGCCAGCTCCGCCTCGCGCCGCCGGTGCTCGGCGACGGTGTCCCGGATCCGCAGCGCCAGCTCGGTGGCCTTCGGGTCGACGGGGACGTGCGCCAGCTGCTCGCTGCCCGCCCCGGAGGCGAGCAGTTCGAGCAACCGGCGCAACTGCGTCGCCGTCTCAGCTCCGTCCACAGCGGTCATGCTGACACGTGACTGCGCTCCGTGAGAACTTCGGAGTGCAGGGACTCGCCCTTGGTCTCGCGGGCGGCGAGCAGGGCGATCACGGTCAGCACGCACATCGCGACCACGTAGAGCGAGACCGGGATCGTGCTGCCGAACTCCTTGAACAACGCGACCGCGACGAGCGGCGCCACCGCCCCGGCCGCGATCGACGACAGCTGCCCACCGACCGAAAGTCCGGTGTAGCGCACCCGCGTCGGGAACTGCTCGGAGAAGAACGCGGCCTGTGGGCCGTACATCGCGCCGTGCAGCACCAGCCCGACGGTCGCCGCGAGAATGATGACGCCCGGGTTCTTCGTGTCGAGCATCGCGAAGAACGCGAAACTCCACGCCGCCATGCCGATCGCGCCGAACAGGTACACCGGCCGTCGGCCGATCCGGTCGGAAAGCATGCCCCACAAGGGAATCGTCACGAAATGCACGGCCGAACCGATGAGCACCGCGTTGAGTCCCGCCGATTTCGGCATGCTCAGACCGGTGGTGACGTACACGAGGATGAACGCGGTGATCACGTAGTACGAGACGTTTTCCGCCATCCGCGAGCCGATCGTGATCAGCACCGCGCGCCAGCTCTTGCGGAACACCTCGACGACGGGAGCGTGCGTGGTCGCGTTGTTCTTCTGCGCCGCAAGGAACACCGGCGATTCACTGACCGCGAGCCGGATCCAGAGCCCGATCACCACGAGGACACCGGAAAGCAGGAACGGGATCCGCCAGCCCCAGCTGAGGAACGCCTCGTCGGACTGCGTCGCGGCGAGGATCGCCAAGACCGCCGTCGCGAGCAGGTTGCCGCCGGGAGCACCGCATTGCGGCCAGGACGCCCAGAATCCGCGCCGCTTGTCGTCGCCGTGTTCGGAGACGATCAGCACCGCGCCACCCCATTCGCCGCCGAGCGCGAAACCCTGCACGAGCCGCAGGAGCGTCAGCAGGATCGGCGCGAGGACACCGACGGAGGCGTACGTCGGGAGGATGCCCATCGCGCAGGTGGAACCGCCCATCAGCAACAGGCTCAGCACCAGCAGCTTCTTGCGGCCGACGCGGTCGCCGAAATGGCCGAACACCAGCCCGCCGACCGGCCGCGCGAGGAATCCGACGGCGTAGGTCAGGAACGCGAGCAGCGTGCCGGTCAGCGGATCGTTGGAGGGAAAGAACAATTTGCCGAACACCAGCGCCGCGGCGGAGGTGTAGAGGAAGAAGTCGTACCACTCGATCGTCGTGCCGATCAGGCTGGCGCTGACGACCTTCGCGATCGAGCCGCGGTTCTGGGTGGTCACCGAGGACGTCCTTTCTTGAGAACTTGTTGGCGGAGCTGGAGGTGGATCCGGAAGGCGGCCGAGCGTGAACCCGCCCGGCCGGAGGCCCCGCTATCGCGGTGGCAGGGCGCCCTATCGCCATCGTGAGTGGACGACCAGGCAGCGCCCTGCCGACGTCGATCGCGGTCGCGGGTTCCTCGGGAGACACAAGGGTTCACGCGGCGGTCCAGCCGCCGTCGAGGGGGATCGAGGTACCGGTGACATGGGCGGCGTGCTCGCCGGACAGCCAGAGCACGCACGCGGCGACGTCGGCGGGTTCGATGAGCCGCTTGATCGCGGAACGGCGCAGGAGGACCTGCTCGATGACCGCGTCGCGTTCGAGGCCGTGTTCCTCGGCCTGCGCCTGGAGCTGGCCGGTGACCAGCGGCGTGCGGACGTAGCCGGGGTTGACGCAGTTGCTGGTCACGCCGTGCTCCGCGCCTTCGAGCGCGGTGACCTTGGAGAGGCCTTCGAGCGCGTGCTTCGCGGTGACGTACGCGGATTTGAACGGGCTCGCGCGGAGGCCGTGGACGCTGGACATGTTGACCACGCGCCCCCAGCCGCGGTCGTACATGTTCGGCAGCGCGCGGCGGATGAGCAGGAACGGCGCGGTGACCATGAGCGCCTGGAGACGGGTGAACGTCTCCGTCGGGAACTCGTGGATCGGCGCGATGTGCTGGAAACCGGCGTTGTTGACGAGGATGTCGATCTCGGCCGGGAGGGTCTCGACGGCCTGGGCGTCGGTGAGGTCGACGACGTGCGCGATGCCGTTGACGGCGGCCGCCGCCTGCTCGACGGCGTCGTCGATGTCGGCGAGGTGGACCTTGGCCCCCGCCTCGGCGAGCGCTTCGGCGCAGGCCAGGCCGATCCCGCTCGCCGCGCCCGTGACCAGCGCGGACTTACCGGCCAGATCGCTGTGATACGCACCACTCATGCCGGACGACGTTAGGTCGCCCGGCCCGCTTAGGCTATGTGGTCACGCACTACACCTGGGCAAGATCCCATAGGTGGTCACCACATGCTTTGGGCCTCGTGAGTGGCAAGGACGGTTCTAACCGTCTGTGCTGTTTCAGGACCTCACGGACAGATGTGTTTCAGGACTTGTCGGACAGTTTGGTGTTGAGTGGTTGGTAGCGTAGTGCTCGGTTGAGGGTGAGCTGGCGGGCGATGGTGTCGCCGATCATGAT
>NZ_QHJJ01000008.1:0-548945 GCF_003947465.1 Amycolatopsis sp. WAC 04182 | reverse complement strand
CGGGACACCACCGAATGATCCCGCCCAATCCAGGCCCCAATCTCCCGAAACGACTTCCCCTGCCTCAACCCGAACGCGATCAACTCACGCTCCACCGAACGCAACGGCACACCACGCGACACGAAACACCCCCTCGCTACCCAGAACGATCATTATCCCCGGCCGGTGCACTGACCATCTGAGCCCGAGCTTGAGGGGTGTCCGAGACTTTCCTTCCCGAGTTGCCGCAGGAGTTGTGGCGTGCCGGCAAGCTGGAGCTTGCGCATGGCGTGCAGCAGTCCTTGCAGGTGATTCGGATGGCCACTGCCGGGTTGGGGCGGTTTTTGGCGGAGATCGAGTCTCGGGGTGTCAAGGACTTGTATGGGTATGGGTCTACTGCTGCGTGGTTTGCGGATGTGGCGGGGTTGTCGCGTGGTGAAGCTGGTCCGGTGGTGAAGCGGGCGATCGCCCTGAACCCGACCCGCGCCTTGGACGGCACCGAGGTTCCTGCTGTCGCACCGGCTACTGCCGCGGTCGCCGCGGAAGGTTTGGTCGGGGATGAGCGGATCGACCAGATCCTGGAGATCTTGAAGAAGCTCCCCGCCGAAGACCGCGTCAACGCCGAGAAGATCCTCGCCGATCTCGCCCCGAGTGCCGGTCCCCGGCAACTCGCCGAGGCTGAAGCGAACCTCCTCGCCTTGCTCGACCCCGACGGCAACGAACCCAAGGATCCCGAACCTGCCGAGCCGCGCCGGGAAATCACCCTGGAACGCCGCAAAGACGGCTTCTGGAAACTCACCGGGCTCCTTGATGACGAGACCGGTGCCCGCACCGCCGCCGCCCTGGAGGCCTATGCCCAGCCGCGGCCGGTGGACGAGTTCGGGCAGGCGGATCTGCGGATGAAGTGCGAGCGCATGGGTGATGCGTGGGTCGACATCCTGGATCTGGCGATCGCGTGCCCGGATCAGCCGGGCACCAGCGGCTACCGCACCTTGCTGCATGTCACCATCGGACTCGACGAACTCAAATCCGGTCTCGGCACCGCGTGCCTGGACTTCGTCGGCACGATGACCGCCCGCGAAGCACGGCTGGCCGCCTGCGACTGTCTGATGTTGCCGGTCGTGATGAGCGCCGTGGGTGAGCCCTTGGATGTGGGGCGACTGCGGCGGTTCGTCACCCCCGGCCAGCGACGTGCATTGAACATCCGGGACGGGGGCTGCGCGTTCCCGGGCTGTCATCGCAAACCCAAGAACTGTCACGCCCATCACATTCATCACTGGGCAGACGGCGGCCCGACGGATCTCCGGAATCTGGTGCTGGTATGCGGTTTTCATCACCGGTTGATTCATCACGGTGACTGGGAAGTGCGGATGGCGGCCGATGGGTTACCGGAGTTCATCCCGCCGCAATACCGAGATCCGCTCCGACAACCCCGACGCAACACCCTCCACCACCGCTGAACCCGAGGAGCCCGCCAGCCACACCGGCGACGGGCCCCTCGCCATGCCCGCAGTCCTGGCTCGAACGTGCGTGACCGGACCGGTCATGCACGACTGTGTGGATTTCGGGTCATCCAACGTCCCGAAATCCACACAGTCCCGTACGAGAGGGCCGATCATGGCCGTGGCGTAACCAACCACAGGCGCCCTCTGCCATCCGCGCAACCCCGAAAGAACCCTGCGGGCAAGGCGCCTCTGACCGCGGACTACGGCCAGGCCGATCTGCGGAGGAAATGCGAGCGCATGATCGCCTGCCCGGAACCAGCGGGTATCGCACTCTCGTGCACACCCTCCACCACCGCTGAACCCGAGGAGCCCGCCAGCCTCACCGGCGACACCCCGACGAACCCGTGAGATCGGTGCCCGATTACGAGAGTTCGGGCTCCAACAAAGCGAGCACGTGGCGAAGGGCCCCTTCACTACCCTCAGGGTAGGCAAGGAGGCCTTCACGGACCACCGGCCGCTGGCGCCCGAGAACGATTCGGACCAGAAACAAACCGGCGACGGGCTGGAAAGAAAGGTCCCGCTTCCGCTCAGCGAAGGCTGGGGGTTCCTGCGAGCAGGAAGCGGGAGTTTGTGGCCGGTACGGGGGCCGCCTCTCGGCGAGTGGCTCGACACGGCTCCGGCCGAACCGGTATTCCGTGAAGGCGAGGGTTGAGGCCCGGGGGCACCATCCGTACCGACACTCTCTACAACGCACCACCGTTCGAAATGTTCCCCGGCACCGTTCCCGAATCGATGTGACCCGCGTCTACACTCGAATGTACGAAAAAGACCCGCCCCCGCTCTGCGAAGGCCTGGGGGTTACCTGCGAGCGGAGGCGGGAGTCAACAATTCATATAACGCGCCGACACTCGAAAACGTTCCCCGCTGGCAAGTGACGTGCGTCAACCCGAAAGCCGGTCGGACAAAAAGACCCGCTCCCGCTCAGCGAAGGCCTGGGGGTCACCTGCGAGCGGAAGCGGGAGTCAAGGCCGATACGGTGGGCCGCCTCTCGGCGAAAGGCACGACATGGCTCCGGCCGAACCGGTATTCCATGAAGGCGAAGGGTGAGGCCCGGGGGCACCATCCGTATCGACACCCTCTACAACGCCAGGACTCGGAAAATGTTCCCCGCGAAAAAGGTGACGCGCGTCAACACACGAATGCGGTAACGCTCAGCAGGGCGGCGGAACCTGATCGACCAGTTCTTCGGGAGCGGACAGCCGCCACGCCTCGTAGACCAATTCGTTCAGCTCGTCGGATTCGATGCCATCGAGGTACACGACCACCCAGCCGAATCCCCCTGCCGTGAACTGCACCTCGAAGACGTCGGGCCGCTCGGCCACGAGGGCTTCCTGTTCCGAGAGCGTCTGCTTCAGGCCGACGGTCTGGGTCCTCGGCCAGTAGTAGCCGAAGCGCTTTCCGCGCACGCTGAACGACTCCCACTCCTTCGCGTCGGATCGCTCGACGTCGGCGAGCGACTTCAGCATCCGGTGGAACTCGTCACTCGACACGCTCATCTTGAACCCCAAACCCCAGTGACTCCGTCGGCTTCAGTCTAAGGGCCCGGGTGGACCCTTCCTTTGAGGACGTCTCTCGGTAGATTCGCCGGAGGGAGATCCACTCGATCCGGGGAGCTGCGCAATGGACCGACCGGTCACGGCGGCAGAGTTGTTCGACGCCATCGGTTCCGCTTACGACGACGTCTTCGGACGGGCGCCGGTGGTCGACAGGGCCCTGCGGCATCTGCTGGACAGCCTGCCGCCGTCGTCGAGGGTGCTCGACATCGGCAGCGGAACCGGCAGGCCGGTGGCCGAGGACCTGTCCTCCGCCGGCCATCGGGTGACCGGGCTCGACGTGTCGCCGGTGATGATCGATCTCGCCCGCGAGCAGGTTCCCGCCGCCACCTTCGTCCACGGCGACGTGCGGGAATGGACCTCGCCGCCCGAGTCGTGGGAGGCCGTCTGCGCCTTCTTCCCCTTCCTCCAGATGCCGCGCAAGGACACCGAGGCCGTGCTCGCGAACATCGCGCGCTGGCTGGTGCCGGGTGGGCTCTTCGCGCTGGTCACCGTTCCGCGTGACGCCGAGGAGGTGCCGGCGGAGTTCTTCGGCCGCACCTTCCGCGTGACCAGTTTCGCCCCGGGCGACCTCGTCCGGCGGGTCGAGGCGGCCGGGCTGGAGGTCACCGGAACCCATTCGGAGCTCTTCACCGCGGACGAGCCGGGCACACCGCCGGAGGAGCATCTGCTGATCCTCGCCCGCCGTCCGGAGTGAGCATGCCGGTCGTCAGCGTGATCACCCCGGTCCACCCGCCGAGCCTGCTGTACTTGACCGAGGCGTACGAATCCCTCGCCGCGCAGGAACTCCCGCCGGGCTGGACCTGGGAATGGCTGGTGCAGGAGGACGGCGAGACCGGTCTGCTCGACGGCGTCCTCCTCGCCGACGAGCGCGTGCTGCCCGGCTCGGGGCGCCGCGGCGGCCCCGGAGTCGCGCGGATGATGGCGTTGTCCCGCTCCTGCGGCGAGCTGATCAAGGCACTCGACGCGGACGACCTCCTGGCACCTGGCGCGCTCGCAAGAGACATCGCGGCGCTGGAGGATCCCGAGATCGGCTGGACGACGTGCCGGGTCCTCGACCTCCTTCCCGATGGGACCACGGCAGGCGTCGGCAGCGATCCCGAGGAGGGACGGATCGAACGCGGCGCGATCCTGCGCCACTGGCAGCGCAACGGTTACGTGTCGTCGGTGGTGGCCGGGACGCTGTGCATCCGCCGCGACCTGCTGCTGGAGCTGGGCGGCTGGATGGCGCTGCCCGCGTCGGAGGACACCGGACTGATCCTCGCCGCCAACGCCTGCTCCGACGGCTACTTCGTCTCCACGTGCGGGATGTTCTACCGGAAGTGGGCCGGCCAGGTCACCCGGTCCGCGGCGCACAACGACGACGGCGAGCGGCTCGCTCGGATGAAGCTGATCGAGGAACGCGCCGAGGTCATGTTGGCACGTCGACGATGTCGAGCAACGCCTTCGCGCACAGATCCCGGATCTCGTCCCGGGTCAGCTTCCGGTACTTGAGCCAGTCGAGGCAGACCGCGACGACGAACGCCAGCCAGCCGCGGACGAGCACGCGCAGGGTCTCCGGCGGCTCACCGTCCGGGCACAGCACCTCGAGGATCCTGCGTCCCTGCTCGGCGAAGTTGTTGTCCAGGACTTCACGCACGCCGTCGACGGCGATCGACGTGCCCGAGTGCAGTGCCCGGTAGCCGTCCTCGTTGGCCTCGACGTAGCGCAGATACGCGTCGAGTCCGGCCGTCAACTGCTCCGCGACCGGAAGCGTGGGATCGGACTTGGTCATCTCGAGCAGGCGTTCACCCTGCGCCTTGACGACCTCGGTGACGAAGTCCCGTTTCGTCGGGAAGTAGTGGTACAGCAGCCCCCGGGACACCTCGGCGATGTCCGCGACCTGCTCGATCCACACGTCGTCGTAGGGCCGCTCCGCGAACAGGCGGGCGCCGATCCGCAGCAGCTGTTCCCGCCGCTCGGCGGTGCTCAGCCTGCTGCGGGGCTTCCCGGAAGTACTCGGCGCCATCCGCGCATCGTACTTACTTGACACCGGTTCAGTAACAGGCCACGCTCGCTATTGGATACCGGTTCAACAGCGCTCACCCTGGAGGGGCTCGATGGCCACCGCTCTCCCCCATCCCCCGCGACGGATCCCGCTGATCGGCGACGTGCTCGGCGTGTCGCCGAAGACGCCGGTCCAGGACTCGATGCGCCACGCGGCCGAACTGGGCCCGGTCTTCGAGCGCAAGGTGTTCGGCCGGAGCATCGTGTTCGTCAACGGCGCCGAGATGGTCGCCGACCTCTCCGACGAGAAGCGTTTCGCGAAGCACGTCACGCCCGCGATCTCGAACCTGCGCCCGCTCGGCGGGGACGGCCTGTTCACCGCCCACAACGAAGAGCCGAACTGGCGGCGCGCGCACGAGATCCTCGCGCCCGCGTTCAGCCGCAACGCCATGCAGCGCTACCACCCGACGATGCTGGCGATCACCCGCGAGTTGCTGGACACGTGGGACAGCGGTGGCGAGGTCGACGTCGCGGACGACATGACCAAGCTGACGCTGGAGACCATCGGCCGGACCGGATTCGGTTACAGCTTCTCCTCGTTCGAACGCGCCGAGCCGCATCCGTTCGTCGCCGCGATGGTCCGCACGCTGCGGCACGCGCAGCGAAGGGCGATCCAGCCGCCGGTCATCGGCCCGCTCCTCAGCCGCAAGGCGAATCAGCGCAACGAAGCCGACCTGGCGTTCCTCCACTCGGTCGTCGCCGACGTCATCGAGGCGCGCCGGAACGACCCGAGCACCGAAGACCTGCTCGGCCTCATGCTGAACACCACGCAGCCGAGCACCGGTGAAGCGCTGGACGAGGACAACATCCGGCACCAGATCATCACGTTCCTCGTGGCCGGACACGAAACCACGTCGGGCGCACTGTCGTTCGCGCTCTACTACCTCGCCGGGAATCCGGACGTCCTGGCCCGCGCTCAGTCCGAAGTGGACAAAGTCTGGGGCGAGAACCCGGATCCTTCCTACGAGGAAGTCGCGAAGCTCCGCTACGTCCGGCGAGTGCTCGACGAAGCGCTCCGGCTCTGGCCGACGGCGCCCGCGTTCGCGCGCCAGGCCCAGGTGGACACCGTCGTCGGCGGCGAGTATCCGATGCGGAAGGGACAGTGGGCGCTGGTCCTCATCCCGGCGCTGCACCGCGACCCCGTCTGGGGAGACGATCCCGAGTCGTTCGACCCGGACCGCTTCTCCCCCGAACGCAACCGTGCCCGCCCTGCCCACGTCTACAAACCCTTCGGCACCGGCGAGCGGGCCTGCATCGGGCGGCAGTTCGCCCTGCACGAGGCGACGCTGGTGCTCGGCATGCTGCTGAGCCGGTACGAACTGCGCGGTGACCCGTCCTATCGGCTGAAGGTGCAGGAGTTGCTGACCCTCAAGCCGGAGGGCTTCAAACTGCGGGTCTCGCTCCGCGACTGGGCGACGGTGTCCGCCTAGGATTTCAGTCCCGGTCACATCTCCGCTCGGGGATCCGTCAGTGCGGTGAAAGCAAGACGGAAACCCTGAAGGAGAACCACCATGGAAACTCGCATTCCGAACCCCGCCCTCGCGAACCCCGCCACCCTCAAGGCCTTGATCGCGCTGGCGGAGTCGACTGGCGACACCGGCGTCCCGAAGACCACGCACTACCTCATGCACGTCCGCGCGAGCCAGATCAACGGATGCAGCGGCTGCCTGGAGATGCACACCAAGGAACTGCGCAAGGCGGGCGAATCCGACGAGCGGATCTTCACCGTGGCGGCGTGGCGCGACACGGCCTACTTCACCGACGCGGAACGGGCGGCGCTCGCGCTGGCCGAGGCCATCACCCGCGTCGCGGACCGGGCCGACCCGGTCGACGACGAGGTCTGGAACGAAGCGGCTCGCCACTACGACGAAAAGCAGCTCTCGAGCCTGGTCCTGTCCATCGCCGCCATCAACACCTGGAACCGGCTCAACGTCGCCACCCGGCAGATCGCCGGCGCCGCCTGATCGACCTATTCGGCCTGCCGTAACTCCACACAACACTCGGCCGCGCCGGGAACGAGGGCCGCCTCCACGTTCCCGGCGCGCACGCCGTTCAGGAAACCGGCGAGGAAGGCCTGATTGATCCCGCAGACCAGCTCCGGGGCTTCCGCGGCCAGCGGATGGAACGGGCAGTTCCGCAGCCGGACGCAGGTCCTGCTGTCCCGGCTCGGCTCGAAGCCGTAGCGGCGAAGCACTCCTTCGGCCACGGTGAGCGCTCGTTCGGTGCCGAGCCTGCCGGGACGTGTTCGCGCTCGTTCTTCTTCGCCCGCCGTGAAACCGCGCTCCCCCGCGACTCGCAGCACGGCTTCCCTCGCGGTCTCACCGCTCCCCTCGGCGAGCACGGCCTCGGCGAGAATGCCCGCCAGGATCTCGTGACGCCGGGCGGGAAGCTGCACCTGGATGGCCTCGTCGACGGGCTCGTAGACCTTCGGCCTGCGCCCCACCTTCACCACCGGACCGGCCGCGAAGCCGAATCTGAGCAGCCCGGCCGCCACGAGCTTGTCGAGATGGAAGGCGGCGAGCTTACGGGAGATCCCGACCGCCGCGGCCGCCTCGTCCCGCGTGACAGGGCGCCTCGCGCGCCGGGCGTAGGCGTACATGCCGCGACGGAGGTCGTCGTCGAGCGCCGCCACCGCGGCGATGGCGGGGGTATCGAAGCCGTCCTGGTCTGGCACTGTCACGTTCACCACGATATCGCCTATCTCAACCGGCGGAACATTCTGGACTGCCGATCTACCATGTAGGATGAGCCACCGGGTGGCAAAACACCCAAAAGTCTTGGTTTAATACACTGGGGATCGCGCTCAGCCTAGGAGGCCCAATGTCCACTCCCGCCTTGCGCGTCGTGCACGAATCCGGGCCGGGGCCGGACCTGGTGGCGGCCGAAGCCGCGGCCGCCGATCTCCTCACCGCACTGGGCATTCCGCTGGACTCCGAGAGCCTCCGCGGCACGCCGGGCCGGATGGCGCGCGCGTACGCCGAGCTGTTCACCCCGCGGCCGTTCGATCTCACGACCTTCCCCAACGACGAGGGCTACGACGAACTCGTCCTCGCCAGGGGGATCCCGGTCCGATCCGTCTGCGAACACCACCTGCTGCCGTTCGTCGGAGTCGCGCACGTCGGCTATCTGCCGGGAGAGCGGATCCTCGGCCTGTCCAAGCTGGCCAGGATCGTCGAGCACTTCGCCTGCCGTCCGCAGGTTCAGGAACGGCTCACGAAGCAGGTCGCCGACTGGCTCGAAGAGCAGCTCGAACCGCGTGGTGTCGGCGTGGTGATCGAAGCGGAGCACTCGTGCATGACGTTGCGCGGGGTCCAGGCCGTCGGGTCGAGCACCGTCACCTCGACCCTGCTCGGCACGCTGCGTGAAGACGCTCGTTCGCGCCAGGAGTTCTTCGCGCTCACCGGGATCAACGGCTGACAGTGGGTTCTTGCGCGTAGGCCGCGGAGACGACCTCGCGGTCGAACACCCGCCAAGTGAGCGCGGAAACGATCACGGCCACCACGAAACCGGCCCAGTACGGCGTCGTCAGCCCGAACTTCGACGCCACCGCCCCGCCGAGCACCGCACCGACGCAGTTGCCGCCCGCGATGATGAACAGGCTGGTGCTGCCGACCCGGCCCAGCATGTCGGGCGGGGTGAGCCGCTGGCGCAGGGAACTGCCGACGATTCCCCACAGTGCGCCGTGTACCCCGAAGAGGAACAGGATCACCCCGACCACCGGCGCGCTCGTGCTCGTCGCGAGCACCAGGTGGGTCCCGGCCTCGATGAGCAGCCCGATCCGCAACGTCCACGTCGGCGTGCACCAGGCGATCAGCCGGTCGCCCAAGACCGAGCCGAGCAGCCCGCCCACCGCCATGCAGGTGAAGAGCAGACCGTAGCCGACCGAACCCAGCTGGAGCCGTTCCTTCGCGAGCAGCACCAGGACCGAGGTGGCCGCGACGAGCGTCAGGTTCAGCATCCCGATCAACCCGATCATGGTCCGCAGCAGACGCTGACCGGCGAGCCAGCGGAACCCCTCGGCCACCTCCGACCGCATCGACCGGCGCGCGACCGGCGCGCCGGTGTCGTCGCCGGGCCGTGACCGGTAGGCACCGGAGATCAGCCCGAGCAGCAGGGCGCTGACCGCGTACGTGCCGGCGTTGACGTAGAACGGGATGCTCGCCGCGACGCCGAACAGGAATCCGCTCAGCGGCCCCGAGAGCATGCCGTGGGTCAGCGTCGTTCCGGCGTACAGCCGCCCGTTCGCCCGCTCCAGCAACGCTTTCGGGACGATCGAGGGCAGCATCGCCCCGCCCGCCGTCCGGAACACGACCTCGCTCGCGTTGATCACGAAGAGGACGGCGTACAGCAAGGCGATGCTGACGTCCCCCGTCGAGATCGCGACGGCCAGCAGCGCGACGGCGGGTACGCGGATCCAGTCGAGGGTGATCATCAGCTTGCGCCGGTCCACCCGGTCGACCAGCACTCCGCCCGGCAGCGAGAACAGCAGCCAAGGCAGCCACGCCACCGCGAACCCGCCCGAGACCACGAGCGGTTCGTCGGTGCGGGACGCGATCAGCAACGGCGCCGCCACCGTCGCGAGACCGCTGCCCAGCGCGGACGTCGTACTCGCCGCCCAGAGCTTCACGTACCTGCCGTCGAGCCGCTCCCCCGTCATGAGATCAACGTAGCGACCGGTGACCGAACGGATGCGGAGTTTCACCCACAGCTGAGCGCCTGCCCCCTAGACTGCCCTTCCGTTCGGCCTGGGGAGGGGAGCACGGATGGTGCTGGTGCGCGACGTCGATCCGTCGATTCTGCTGATGAACAAGGCTCCAGGCGAGAAACTGGGGGCTTACCTGCCCAGGGACATCGACGCCCCGCTCAGGTCGGCGCTCGAGACCACGCCGTTCACCCTCCTCGTCCACGAGGTCTACTCGGGTGCGAGGCGATCGGCCTTGGAAGCCTTGACGATGACGTATGCCGGAGCGGAACTGGTCGTCGAGCCGGAGCTCGACGACCTCGTGACCGACCGGCGCGACGGCCGGGCAGTGCTCTGGCTCGACCGGAAACTGCCCCAAACCCTCGGCCGCGACCCCGCCGCGGTGGCCAAGTGGCTGGACAAGGATCCTCGGCGCCGGCTCCTGGGGCTGGTCGGTGAAAGCCAATACGACCACCCCGAACTGCGTGCGGCGATCGATCGCCTCGGGCCGACCGTTCTCCATATCGGCCCGGACCTCTCCGCCGCCGAACGCGAGGGAGCCAAGGCGATGTTCCCCGCGTCGGGGCCGATCCGCACGGTCGACGAGATCGCCGTCGCGCGCAAGCCCGCCGGTTCCGAGGTCAAGGATCCGGACCCCTTCCCCACGCACCTCGCCGATTACCGGCCCGACACCGACGACGGCGTCGACCGCCTCGGCATCGGGCCCGACGTGCGCATGCTCGCCGACCTGGTGGTCTCCCGGATGATCACCCCGCCCCTGTCGATCGGCCTGTTCGGCAGCTGGGGTTCGGGCAAGAGCTTCTTCATGCGCCAGATGCAACTGCGCGTCCGCGAACTCGCCGATTCCGCGCGGGCGGCCGAGACCGAGGCGGACGCGCACGGGAAGTCCGTGTCCTCCTACTGTTCGAGTGTCCGCCAGATCAGCTTCAACGCCTGGCACTACAGCGAAGCGAACCTCCTCGCCAGCCTCGCCACCCATATCTTCGACAACCTCGCCGCGAGCGGCGCCGAGAACGACCTTCAGCGCCAGGCCGATCTGCTCGCCGAACGCCGCAAGACCGAGAAGACGCTGCTCGGCAGGCTCAGTGCGGTCCGCCTCGAACGCAGAACCCTGACAGCCAGCCAGAAGCAGGCGAGCCGGAGGCGGCGGAAGCCGCGCGAGTACGTCCGCGCGGTCTTCGACAGCCTCACCGAGGCGGACAAGGCGTGGATCGCGTCCAGGATCGGTGTCGACCGGCCGACCGCCGAAGACCTCGAACGGCTGGCGCAGGAAACCGGCGGGCTGCGTTCGGACGTCGCCGAATTCTGGCGACGGCTGCGGCAGGATCCGGTTCCGCTGCTGGTGCTGATCGGCGGGCTGGTGACGGTCCTGGTGGTCACGCTGCTCGTCGGCCGGTCACAGGTGTCCGGAGTGCTCGGCGGGCTCACGGTGGTGAGTTCCGCGCTGACCGTCGTCCTGCGGATGCGCGCCAGCGCGGACCGGATCCACCAGGCGCTCGACAAGCTCGGCGGACCGTCCGAAGAGGACGAAGAGACCGAGCGGCGCCTCGCCGAGCTGGACGCCGAATCCGACCGGCTCGAAAAGGCGGTCACCGAACTCGCGCCCGGGCTGGACCTCGTGTCGTTCGCCGAGTCCCGGGTTTCGGACTACGTCGAGCATCTGGGCGTGGTCTCCTTGCTGCGCAAGGATCTCGAGACGTTCGCGACCATGCTCGCCGAGGTACCGCACGGTTCGGGGAAGATCGAACGGACCGTGCTGTACATCGACGACCTCGACCGCTGCCCGCCGAGGGTCGTCGTCCAGGTCCTCGAAGCCATCCACCTCCTGCTGGCGCTGCCGGTGTTCGTCGTCGTGGTGGGCGTCGACTCCCGCTGGCTCAAGAAGGCCGTCGAGCAGCACTACGAGGAGATGCTCGGCGACGACCCCGAATCCTTCGCCGAGAGCTACCTCGAGAAGATCTTCCAGGTGCCGTTCACGCTGTCCCCCATGGACGATCCAGGGTTCGCGGGGCTCGTGCGCGGGCTCGCCGACACCGAGGTCCCCGATACCACTCCGGCGACGGCCCCCGCCGGAACGGATCCGGCCACCGGCGACCGTCCTCCCCCGGCCGCGGTCGCTTCGCCTCCTCGCGCGGAAGCACCGGAACCGTCGTCCGCACAGTCCACAATAGACGTCCGACCTCCTCGGCTGGTGATTTCACAGGCGGAACTCGACTTCCTGCCGACGCTGGCCCCGCTCATCCGGTCCCCGCGGGCCGCGAAGAGACTGCTGAACCTCTACCGCCTCCTGCGGGCGCGGTTCGCCGGTGAGGAACTGGCCGGATTCCTCGCCGACGGTGACCGCGAGGCCCCGTTCCGCGCGGTGCTGGTCCTGCTCGCGATCCACGTCGGCCATCCGGAGGCCGTCGCGTGGTTCGCGAACCTCGACGGAACGGGCCCCGACGACAGCGCCCTCGAAATCGTGTCGTCGCTGAACGACCACGAACTGCGGCCGAAGCTCGAACGCGGCCTGTCCGGCGAAGGGTGGCCACTGCTGGCCGCGTCCTATCAGCGCTGGCTGCCGTTGGTGAACCGGTTCTCGTTCGCCCGCGACGACTGATCCCGCGACCGTTCGATGTCGGGCCCCCGGTAGAGCCGCTCCGGGATCCGCGCCAGTGTCGACGGATGGACCTGCGGGCCGAGGCCGTAGAGCTTCTGGAAGCTCATGATCAGCGGCCGCCACCGGTCGGGGTCGATCCGGTCGTCGGTACCCGGCATCCGCACGTCGTCGTGGACGTGGACGCGCCGCACGCGGACCTCGAACACGAGGACGCCGCCGCGTTGTTTCGGGTCGTCCTCCGCGAGCGGGTGGACGGCCTCGACGACGGCCTCCATCGTCACCGGGCATTCCGCGACGCGCGGCGGCCGGACCGTCTCCGAGGGGACCGGGGTGAGCCCGGCGCGGGCGAACTTGTCCGGTTCGTGCCGGTAGCCGCGTTCGTACTTGCGGGCCGGGACGGGATCCGACCCGGTGGTCAGCGCCAGCCTGTCGACGGCGGCCGCCATCGCGTCGGAAGGGAGATTCAGAACACATTCACGGCTGCGCATGAGATTCTGCGCCGTCTTCGCTTTCGCGCCCAGTCCGAGCATGCCCCGCCAGCCGAGCCAGAACGCCGACGACATCGGGGCCAGGTTCGGGGTACCCGCCTGGTCGACCGTCGAAAGGAGCACCACCGGGGTGCCGAAGTAGAGGATTCCCGGCTCGATACGGGTGTGCGCGGCCTCGGCCGCCGTCGTAGTAGCTGTCACGTTCGCCAGCTTCGCCGTCGAGCGCGCCGGAGACCGGCGAGAATCGGACGTCGCGATCGACACCGTCGGCGGACGGCTTCGCGCCGCCGGAGCACTTACCCTTTCCGAGGTGGCTCTCCTGGGCACGCGGTCGTTCGGAGTACTGCGTACGGCCGATTGCTGGTAGGTTCGCCGAACTTGAACGACGAAGGAGGCGCCGGCAGCGGCCCGGTCAACACCCGAACGCGCGTGGTGAGGCGAATCGCATGCGAGACGATGTGGTCCAGGCGAGCTCGATTCTCGGGCACTCCCCCGGCCAGGTTTGGGAAGTGATCGGCGATCCCGAGTCCTACTCGAGGTTCGTCGCGGAGATCAGCTGGTGCGAGATCCAGCGCCCCGCCGAACGCGGGCGCGGCCCGAAATGCCTCGTCCGGTTGGAGCCGCGGCCGGGAACACTCGTCGTCGGCGACATCGAGGCCCGCGTCTGGCGGCCGGGTGAGCACGTCGTGTGGTGCGGCGTCGAGAACGACGGAATCTGGGTCTCCGTCGAGCTGCGGCAGGCTCCCGACGGCGGCACGGAACTCACCGCCCAGCTGATGCTTCCGGCACCGCACGCCGGTCTGGTGTCCGCCGCGTCCTTCAAACGCGCCGTCCGCGCGATGGCACGCCGGATCGATCTGCACCTTTCGGGCCGGGCGGCGTCGCCCCAGGAGGAACCGGCGCACACCAAGGCCACCACCCTCCACACGGCGAGCACGCTGATCAAGGCCGGGGTGCTCGCGGCCGCGCGCCCGGACAAGATCGCCCGGCAGCTCACCTCGTTGTCGCAATGGGGCGCCACCGTCGCCGGCGGTTACTCGGCCAACGCCGCCCGCGTGCCCGATGACGTGGCGCTGCACGACGAACGCAACGTCCGGACGTTCAAGCAGACGGCCGATCGCAGCAACCAGCTCGCGAACGCGCTCGCGGCCCGCGGAGTGGGCGCCCGCGACCGGATCGCCTTGTTGTGCCGCAACCACGCCGCGATGGTCGAGTCGCTGATCGCGTGCAGCAAACTCGGGGTGGACGCGATCCTGCTCAACACCGGGCTTTCCGCCGGCGCGGTCGCGGACGTGATCGGACTGCACAAACCGGTCGCGGTGCTCGCCGACGACGAGTTCGCTCCCGTCATCGCCGGTATCCCCGGCGATTTCCTGCGGCTGTCCACCTGGCCGGAGACCGAGAACGGCTACCCGACCATCGATCAGCTGATCGCCGGGGTGCCCGCGACGAAACTCAAACCGGTGGACCGGATCGGGCGGCTCGTCGTCCTCACGTCGGGCACCACGGGAACCCCCAAAGGCGCGCGCCGTCCGACGCCGAAGGGATTGTCGACGTCGGCCGCCATGCTCGACCGCATCCCGCTCCACTCCGGAGACCGGTTCGTGGTGGCCGCACCGCTGTTCCACAGCTGGGGGCTCGCCGGGATGCAGATCGGGATGGCCGTGCGCGCGTCCTTGTCGCTGATCCGGCGGTTCGACGCCGAGGAGATATTGCGGACCATCGCCGAACACCGCTGCGGTGTGCTGTTCGCCGTGCCCATCATGTTGCAGCGCATCCTCGATCTGCCGGAACGGATCCGCGCCCGCTACGATCTGTCGTCGCTGCGGATCGTCGCCAGCAGCGGATCCGCGCTGCCCGGCACGATCGTCACCGAGTTCATGGACACCTTCGGCGACGTGCTCTACAACTTCTACGGCTCCACCGAGGTTTCGTGGGCCAGCATCGCCACGCCCGAGGATTTGCGCGCCGCGCCGACCACCGCCGGCCGTTGCCCGCCCGGCACCCGCGTCGCCATCCTCGACGACGACCACAATCGTGTCCCGCCGGGCTGGGAAGGACAGATCTTCGTCGGCAACGACATGCTTTTCGAGGGCTACACCGACGGCGCCAGCGTGCCTCGCGCGGAGAACCTGATGGCGACCGGCGACGTCGGCTACCAGGACGCCGCCGGACGGCTCTTCGTCACCGGCCGGGCGGACGAGATGATCGTGTCCGGTGGGGAGAACGTGTCCCCTCGTCCGGTCGAAGAGGCCATCGTCGCCCTGCCCGGCGTCCACGAAGCCGCGGTGATCGGCGTGCCGGATCGCGAGTTCGGGCAACGGTTCGCGGCGTACATCGTGCCGAAACGCGGTGCCCGCATGAGCGCGGACGACGTCCGCGCCTACATCCACCACCGGCTGGCCCGCTTCGCGGTGCCGCGGGACGTGTACTTCGTCGAGGAACTGCCCCGGAACGCGACCGGCAAGGTGCTCAAGCGGTTGCTGCGGGACGAGACCTGGCCGATCGACCAGTAGCGTGCCGCTCCCGCAGGAGAAACCGCTGGATCTTCCCGCTGGGCGTCTTGGGCAGCTCCGGCACGAAGTGGATCTCACGCGGGTAGGCGTGCGCGGCGAATCGCGTCTTCACCAGCTGCTGCAACTCGGTCACCAGCTCGGTGCCGGCGGAGACGCCGTCCCGCGCCACCACGTACGCCACGACCACCTCGCCGCGCAGCGCGTCCGGGACACCGACGACGGCGCATTCGGCCACGGCGGAGTGCTGCTGCAGAACGCTTTCCACGTCGAACGGACCGATACGGTAGCCCGCCATCAGGATGACGTCGTCGTCCCGCGAGGCGAAGGTCAAGTAACCGTCGGCGTCCTTGGCGGCCACGTCGCCGGTGTAGTACCAGCGGCCGTCGGGACTGAAGCGCGCGGCGGTGCGCTCCGGCGCGTCGCGGTAACCCCGGAACCACACCAACGGGCTCGCCGGGAGATCCACGGCGACGCGTCCGCGTTCCCCCGGTTCGGCGACAACGTCGGCGTCCTCGCGGAGGACCTCCACCGCGAAGCCCGGCAGAACACGCCCCATCGAGCCGGGCTTGACCTCCGAGCGGAGGTCCGGATGCCACGCGTTGCCCACCACCATGCCGAGTTCCGTCTGTCCATAGTGGTCGTAAACGCCGACGCCGAGCTTCGACGACGCCCACTCCAGGACGTCCGGGGTCAGCGGTTCCCCTGCCGAAGAGCAGTGCCGCAGACGGAGGCCGTCCGGCACCGGGGCGGCCGAGTTCCGGAGCGCGCGATACACCGTCGGGGCGGCGGCGAAGTTGGTGACACCGAACCGCTCCAGCACCGCCCACGTCAGTTCGGCGGAGAAACCCGCGTGCAGCAACAGACTCCGCCTGCCGGTCGCCATCGGCGTCATGATCGCGTAGTACAGGCCGTAGGCCCAGCCGGGGTCGGCGGCGTTCCAGAAGACGTCGTCGGCGCGGACGTCGAGCGCGAAGTCCTGGTACGCCTGGAAACCCGCGAGCGCACGAAGAGGAATCGGGACGGCCTTGGGTGTTCCCGTGGTCCCGGAGGTGAACAGCTCGACCAGGACGCCGGACCCACCGGTCACCACGGCTCCCGGCAGCGGCGCGGCGCCGGCCAGCATCTCCCGGAACGACAGATCGCCGGCCTCGCCGTCCCCGACGACCACGATCCGCCGCGCAGGGTCGTCCGGCAGGTCGGCGGACGGCGTCAGCTTCGCGCGCTGACCGGCGTCGGCGATGACGACCTTCGTGCCGTTGCCGGTGACCCGCAGCGCGATGGCGGGCGGCGCGAACGCCGTGAACAACGGGACGTGCACCGCGCCCAGCCGCCAGATCGCCAGCAGCGCCACGACCAATTCCGCCGACTTGCCCATCAGCGTCGCCACCCGGTCCCCCGGCCCGACCCCGAGGCCTGCCAGTGCCCCGGCGAAGCGTTCCGACTGCTCGCGCAGCTCGCCGTAGGTGAGATCGTGGCTGGTCAGATCCGCTTCGACCACGGTGAACGCGACCGCCTCCGCCGGATGCCGGTCGCACAACAGCGTCGCCGCGCAGGCCCGCTCGTCGTCGTAGACCTCGAGTAACCGCCGGACGTGAGCTTCGGTCATCGTTTCTCCCGGGACGTTGGCGAAGGCGTACAGTTCCGGAAATCGTGCGGGCGGGCCCGATCCGTCCACCACCCCCGATCGAGGGGGATCACCGAGGAGGGTGAGCCGATGCCGGTCGACGATGCCCAGCTCCTCGGCGCGGTCTCGGACCTGCGCCGGGACACCGGCCTGCCGGTCGGCTTCGCCGGGGTCGCCGGCGCCTCGCCGCGGATGCGGCTGACCGCGTTCCTGGGCAACCGCGGCACCGCACTCAACGGCCTGTCCGTCCGCGCCGGCTGCGGTCTCGGCGGCAAGGCCCTCGCGCTGACCCGGCCGGTGGTCGCCAACGACTATCACCGCGCCACCACGATCAGTCACGACTACGACGAGCCGGTCCGCGACGAGGGCATCCACTCGGTGGTCGCGATCCCTGTCGTCGTACGCCGCCGTGTCCGCGCCGTCCTTTACGGCGGCCTGCGCGACGAGGCAGTCCTTTCCGACCGGACGATCACCGCCGCCCTGCACGCCGCGCGCGATCTCGAACAGACGTTGGCCGTCGAGGACGAGATCGAGAAGCGGCTGGCGGAGGCACAGCCCCTGGCGGAGCATCGCGAGGAGGCCGCGCCGCGTGAACGGCTGCGCGAGGTCTACGGCGAGCTCCGGGCGCTCTCCGGCCAGATCACCGACGGCGTTCTTCGTGACCGCTTCGACGCGGTGTGCGACAGCCTGACCGGCGCCGCTTCGCCCGTGGTGCGCCTGGCGCCGAGGGAACTGGACACCGTCGCGCTCGTCGCACTCGGCCTGACGAACGCCGAGATCGCGCACCGGCTCGGGCTGACCGTGGAGACGGTCAAGAGTTACCTGCGGGACGCGATGCGCAAACTCGATGCGACCTCCCGGTTGCAGGCCGTCACGCACGCCCGGCGGCTCGGCCTGCTCCCCTGAAATAGCTCCACAGCAGGTCAGGAGTCCCTAGGATCGGCCCATGAGACGGCTGGCCGTGGTGGTCTTCAACGGGGCGTCGCTCGGCGCGATGTCCTTCGCGTTCGGCGTGTTCGAGATGGCTTCGGCCTTCGGGGAGCTGCCCGACCTCGAACTCAAGGTCGTCGGCGGCGAACCGGACACCGCGCTGCGCGGCGGCGGGCTGACCGTGCCGGTCCCCGAAGACCTCGGCGCGGTCCGGGACGCGGACCTGGTGCTGGTCCCGAACTGGCGGTCGCCCATGGAGGATCCGCCGGAAGCCGCGCTGGAGGCACTCCGCGCGGCACACGACCGCGGAGCCCGGGTGGCCGGACTGTGCAGCGGTGCCTTCGTCCTGGCCGCTGCCGGGCTGCTCGACGGCCGCCCCGCGACCACGCACTGGGCGATGGCCCCGCTGCTCGCGGCCCGGTTCCCGGCCGTCCTCCTCGACGAATCGGTGCTCTACATCGACGACGGCGACATCCTGACCGCGGGCGGCGGCGCGGCGGGCATGGACCTCGGCCTGCACCTGATCCGCTCGTGGTGCGGCGCCGAGGTGGCGAACCGGCTGGCGAAAGGCATGGTCGTCCCGCCGCACCGGCCCGGCGGGCAGGCTCAGTACATCGAGTCGCCGATGCCGGAACTCGACGACGGCGATCCGGTATCGGAGACGATGGCCTGGGCGCTGACCCGGCTGGACACGGCGCTCCCGGTCGACGAACTCGCCAGGCGGGCGCATATGAGCAGGCGCAACTACGATCGCCGGTTCCGCGAGATCACCGGTGCCGCGCCCGGCACGTGGCTCACCCACCAGCGCGTCATCCGCGCGCAGCAGCTGCTCGAATCCACCGATCTCCCGGTCGACGAGATCGCCAGGTATTGCGGGTTCTCCTCGTCCGCCGCGCTCCGCCCGCATTTCCGGCGGCAGGTCGGGGTCACGCCGGTGTCCTACCGGGAGACGTTCGGGACCAGGCTGGGCGTGCCCGAACCCATCCTGTCCTGAAACGAACCTCGTTTGGCGAAAACACCGCTCACGGCAGGCGCCCCGGTCCGGCCACGATCGGAACATGACCGAAGACAGCCGTTCCTTCCTCAACCGCCGGTCCATGCTCACCCTCGGCGCGGGGGCCGCGGCCGCGCTGGTGGCCTCGGGTGGCATCGCCGAGGCCGGCCAGTCCGGCACTCCCGACGACGCGGCACTCGCCCGCTCCCTTTCCGGCGGGTTCCGCAGCGAATACGCCCACGTCAACGGGGTCCGGCTGCACTACGTCGCCGGCGGCCGCGGCGAGCCGCTGATCCTGCTGCCGGGCTGGCCCGAGACCTGGTGGCAGTACCGCAAGGTCATGCCGGAGCTGGCGAAGCGGTACCGCGTCATCGCCGTCGACCTGCGGGGCATGGGCGGTTCGGGCAAACCCGGAGGCGGGTACGACAAGAAGACGATGGCCCGCGACATCTTCGAACTCCTGCGCACACTGGGCCTCCGGCAGGCGCATATCGCCGGGCACGACATCGGCGCCATGGTCGCGTTCGCCTTCGCCGCCAACCACCCCGAGGCGACGAAGACCGTCACGCTCATGGACGTCTCACACCCGGACGAAAGCCTGTACCAGCTCCCCATGCTGGCTCCGCCCGGGCAGCCGGTGAACGTCTGGTGGTTCGCGTTCAACCAGGTCGCGACCCTGCCCGAACAGCTGCTGGCCGGCCGGTCGCGCTTTCTCGTCGACTGGATGTTCGACCATCTCGCGGCCGATCCGGCCTCGATCGGGGCCAGGGACCGGGCGATCTACGCCGCCGCGTACGACCGCCCGGACGCGATCCGCGCGGGGAACGGCTGGTACCAGGCGTTCGGCACGGATATCGAGGATCAGCAGGCCTACGAGAAGATCACCGCCCCGATGCTGGGGCTGGGCTCGGAGTTCAACTACGACTACCTCGCCGCGGTCCTGCCGTCGAAGGCGGTCGACGTCCGGGTGCGGAAGGTTTCCGGCTCCGGGCACTTCGTCGCGGAGGAGCAGCCGCGGACGGTCATCGACGAACTACGGACCTTCCTCGGGTGAGGCCTATAACCCGAATGGGTCAACGCCGCTCGCCGAACGGGACGATTCACTCGGTCAGGTGAAAGACGCCGGCGCGCGTCATTCTCGCGACGGGGTCCCCTCTTCTCTGGTGTGTCGGTACCGGCCGGGCAGCCCCCCGAACGGCCGGTACCGACATGGAAGTCCAGCTCAACCGATCCACCAGCGGGCCTTGTAGATCCACGCGCCGTGCAGCGCCAGCTCGGCGCGTGGAAAGGCCAGCCGGACGGTGTCCGTGCACCACGTGCACAGGTGACCGTCCTGCACCGAGGCCGTCAGGATCTGCCCGGTCCGCGGGTTCGTCGACACACTCTTCACGTGCGGCCGGTCGATCTCCCGAGCGCCCGCGTAGCGCCGGCCGAACCCGCCACTCGTCTTCGAGAACTGGTACACCCCCGCTTCCGTGGTCACCCACAGCAGATCCGGCCGGCCCGGGACCGGCTGAAGGTCGTGCCCGCCCTTGCTCGGCACCGGAACGGACCGCTGCTCGGTGAGCACCGGCGCGGCGGCCGTGCCGCCGACGTTCAACGCGACGAGCGCGTTGGTGCCCAACGCCCACAACACGTTCCGTCCGGCGTCCCACACCACGCCGTGCGCCCCCACCAGCCGGTACTCGGCGTAGGTCGTCGAACGCCGGCCCTGCGAGGCGGTGTAGATCCGCACCCAGCCACCGGTGCTGGCCGCCACCGCGACGTTCCCGTCCGGCAGCAGTTCGATGCTGTGCGGGTTGGCGGGCCCGCCGACGTTCGCTGCCCAGTACGCCCGGTCGCCCGCCGGATACGGCACGACGGCGGCGAAACCGCCCGACGCCGACGTCAGCAGGTACTTCTCGCCGCCTCGCTCGGCGAGCTTCGCGTCACTCGGGTTGCTCCACGAACCCGCCAGGTCCGCCAGCCCGTTCGCGGCGCTCGGCGCCCACGCCCAGCTCACCTTCCGGTCCTGCCACGAGGCCCGGTCCGCGGGCAGGACCAGGATCCGCTTGGACGCCTGCTCGGTGATGACGATCGACCCGCGATCGCGTGCGCCCGCGTCCGCCACGGCCGGCGCGGACGCCGCGACCGAAAGGCCCACGACGGCCAGCGCCGCCAAGGATTTCCGCATGATCTTCATAGGGAGAACCGAACCCGCCGCGGATGACGGGTGGGTGGCGGCGGCCCGAAACGTGGATGTCGACGAGATGACCCCGGATCAGAGGCTCGCCTCCGACCGCCGGAGCAGCACTTCACCGACCTGACGGCGGGCGGTCATGGGGACCGGGCGGCCGTACCCGAAGCGCAACACGGTGTGCGGGCGGCCGAGGTCGGCGAAGATCCGGTCCATCGCGGACCGGGTCTCCGGGGTTTCGAACGGCCTGCCGACGAACGACGTCGCGAGGCCCGCGGCCGTCGCCGTCAGCAGGACCCGCTGCAGCACCATTCCCGCCCGGAGATCCGCAGCGGGCCCGCCGTCCGCGGTCAGCACCGCACCGAGCACCGGCTCGCCGTCCTCGGGCTCGGCGGCGAAGAAGGACTCCTGCGCGGGAATGCGGTGCGCCGACGGCGGTCTGGTCTGGGCCGGGACGCCGTCCGGCGCGTTCGCCGTCCGCCTGGTCCACAACGCGACCTCGGCCTGGAACGCGCCGTTGTGCGCCTGCGCGGCCTCGGCCCGGTGCAGCACGCGCGCGACCGCGTTCGCCCGGTCGCCACGCCCGAACAAATCCAGCAGCCCGCCTTCGACGAGCGCGGCCGCCCGCAACGTCGTCCGCGCCCACACGGGCACCGGCCGGTCCAGGAACGGACGGCGGTTCGTGTGACGGCGGAAGACGACTTCGGCCAGCCTTCGCTCCTCCGGTGACGAGAACCGGTCGCCCTCGATCTCGAGTTCGGCCAGCAGATCAGGCTCGTCCGGCTTCGGCACCACCCGCAGCGAAAGGGTCTTGCCGTTGGACCGCAACGAGATCATCAGGTTGAACATCGCCGCACCACACGACAGCCGCGCCTCACGGGCGTCCGGGTCGGCGATCCGGAGCACCCTGGCGCGGTCGAGCCACATCTCGATCCGGTCCCGGTCGGCGACGAACCGCCACGGCTGGGTGTTGAGCGGGGACGGCGCGCGGACGGCGGCCGCCACCGCCTGGTCGACGTGGGTCGGCAACGGGATCTGCATCGTGGACTCCGGAGGACGAGGGTTGGTCCACCTTCGGCCGGGGTACCCGGCGACCGCAACGGCCGCCGGTCACGAATTCCGAGGACTTTCGCCCCCGATTCCGGGGAACGAGGACTTAGGACCCTGTGCCACGGACGGCGGTGGTGGAAGTCTCGACGACCGGAACGGAGCCGACGATGACGGACAAGTGGACGATCGACGTTTCCCTGCGGCACGAGCCGTACCGGGTGCGCGCGGAAGCGTTGCTCCGGCTCGAAGACGGCGGCGAGTTCGTCGGTGTCGGAATCGCGGAGGCCGGGCTGAGAAACGGCTCGGCGTCCCAGATCGGCTCCTATCTCGCCGTGACCCGGGCGCTTTCGGACCTCAACGCGGAACTGCTGGAGACCGTCGCCTCCGACGTCGCCCGCTCGGTCGAAGTCGACGGGATACTCACCAAGCAGTCGACGAACTGACCGCGGTCAGCGCAAGGGGGCGGACCACTCGGCCCTGGTTCCGCCCTCTTCGCGCGTCTCCGTCCGGAACATCCCACCCGCTCTTTCCGCGCGGTCGCGCAGATTCCGCAACCCGCCGGGCTCGTCCGGCTCAGCGGAGATCCCGGTGCCGTCGTCGGTGACGACGATCCGCAGGACGTCGTCCTTCACCGCGACGCTCACCGAAACCCCGCTCGCCCGCGCGTGCCGGACCACGTTGCCGACCGTTTCCCGCACCACCGCTTCGGCGTGTTCGGCGAAGGCGAGCGGAATGGAGTCGAGCGGCCCGGACAGGCTGACCGTCGGATGGGTCGGGGTGTCGTCGGTGAGTTCGGCGATCGAGTCGTAGAGCCGGTGCCGGAGCCGCACTCCCCGCTGGCCGGCCTCTCCGCCGTGAAGATCGAAGATGGCCGTGCGGATCTCGTGCACGATCTCGTGCATCTGGTCGATGCTGTCGCCGATCCGCCGCCGCAGTTCCGGCGAGTCCGCGCGGCGGTGGGTGCTCTGCATGGCGAGCCCGACCGCGAACAACCGCTGGATCACGTGGTCGTGCAGATCCCTGGCGATCCGGTCGCGGTCGGCGAGGACGTCGAGTTCCCTGGCCGTGCGCTGCCGCGCCGCCAGTTGCAGCGCGAGCGCGGCCTGGTCGGCGAACGAGGCCACCACCGGCAACTGGGCGAGCTCGAACGGGACGGCGCCCGGGTTCCGCACCGCCATCAGCACACCGGACGTCCGCTCCCGCGCACGGAGCGGCACCACGAGCGTCGGGCCGAGGCGCAGCTCCCCCTCCTCGCCGAGCACGAGTTCGGGCACGCTGCGCGGGGTCCGGTCGCGGTAGACCGCTCCCGGCAACGAAGTGGCCACACTGATCCGCACGCCGGTCAGCTCCGTCGCCCGCGCGCCCGCGCAGACGGCGATGGTGAGTTCGCCGGCCTCGTCCTCCCCGTCCGGGCTGACGTCGAGCCGTCCGGGACCGGGCAGCGCGAGCAGGGTGAGGTCGGAACCGGTGAGTTCGAGCGCCCGGCCCGCGATCAGGTTGAGCGCGTCGACGGGATCGGTTCCGCCGAGCAGTTCCGTGGTCACCTCGCTGGTCGCGGCCTGCCACCGCTGGCGGATCCGCGTCTGCTCGTAGAGATGGGCGTTCTCGATCGCGATCCCGGCCGCGGCGGCGAGCGCCTGGACGACCACCTCGTCGTCGTCGGTGAAACTCTCCCCGCGTTTCTCGGTGAGGTAGAGATTTCCGAACACCTCGTCGCGCACCCGGATCGGCACGCCGAGGAACGAGCGCATCGGCGGATGGCAGGGCGGGAACCCGACCGACGCGGGATGCCGTGAGATGTCGGCCAGCCGCACCGGTTTCGCCTCGTCGATGACGAAACCCAGCAGCCCGTGCCCTTTCGGGAGATGCCCGATCTGTTCCTTCGTCTCGCCGTCGATGCCGAGATAGACGAATTCGGCGAGCGATCCGTCGTCCGCGATCACCCCGAGCGCACCGTACGTGGCTTCGCCGAGTTCGATGGCCGCCTGCACTATCCGGCGCAGTGTCGCGTCCAGCTCCAGCCCCGACGCGACCGCGAGCACCGCTTCGAGCAGGCCGTCCATCTTGTCGCGGGTGCCGATGAGCCGTTCGATGCGGTCCTGGAGGTCCCGCAGCACCTCACGAACCCGCAGCTGGGAAAGGGCGCCGGTGATCCGGTCGTCGCTTCCGCCCAGCCGGTCATGAGCCGACATCCTGCTGCGCCTCCGAAGATCGGGACGAGTCGCGGCCGTGGTGACTTTCTCCTCTTTCGGCCCCGCACCGCGGGCGGGGACCGTCTCACTAGACAACCTTATTGCCCGTGGCGCGGCGGCGGGGGAAACCATGACCATACAAGTCACCAGGGTCGGACGCTTGAACTCCGAACAGGTGAATTCGGTGCTCCGGTCGGCGACACTGGCCCCGTCGACGCACAACACCCAGCCGTGGCTCTTCCGGTGCACCGGCACCGGGATCGAAGTCCACGCCGATCCTCGCCGGATCCTGCCCGCCACGGATCCGGACGGCCGGGAAATCGTTCTCTCGTGCGGCGCCGCCCTGTTCACCCTCCGGACGGCGATTCACGCACTCGGCTTCCATCCGGCGACGACCCTGATGCCGAGCCGCGCCGATCCCGATCTGCTGGCGGTCGTCCGGCCGCTCGCCGAGCGCACCCCGGATCCGAAAGTGGTCCGGCTGGCCCGAGCGATCCCCCGCCGTCGGACCAACCGGCGGCCGTTCCTGTCCGACCTCGTCCCGAAAACCACGCTCACCGCACTACGCCACGCGACCGAACTCGAGCACGCGTGGATGTCGAGTCTCGACGCCGAACAGAGCCGGCTGCTGCGAGACCTCACGGCCCGTGCCCGCCGCGAGCAACTCGCCGATCCCGCGTTCCTCGCCGAACTCGGCCGCTGGACCGGTCTGGGCGCGAGCAGTCGCGACGGGGTGCCGTCCTACGCGACCGAGGGCTCCCCCACCGACGAAAGCTGGCTCCTCGACGAATTCGGCGAAGTCCGCGACGGCACGTCGCCTTCCCCGCTCGTGGTGGTGATCGCCTCGCTGACCGACGACCGGCTCGACCGGCTGCAAGCAGGCCAGGCACTGCAACGGGTCCTCCTGACCGCGACCTGCGCGGGGCTGGACGCGTCGTACATCTCGCCGCCGATCATGGTGCGCGAGGCACGTGCCGAACTGCGGCGTCTCCTCGGTTGCGGTGTGTGGCCGCAGGTGCTGCTGCGGGTCGGCTACGGGTCACCGCTGCCGTGGACACCGCGCCGCCCGCTGGAGGACATGCTGCTCGACACGCTCATTTCCGCTTGAGGCCTTCACTGCCGCCGCAGTTCCGTGGCCAGCACGGCCGCCTGAGTCCGCCGCTGCATTCCGAGTTTCGTCAGCAGCCGGGACACATAGTTCTTCACGGTCTTCTCCGCGAGGAACATCCGCTCCGCGATCTGCCGGTTGGTCAGTCCCTCGCCGATCAGTTCCAGCAGGGTGCGTTCCTGGTCGGAAAGCCCGGCGAGCGGCCCCTTCTTGGCGGCGTCGTCGCGGAACTTCGCCATCAGCGTCGCTGCGGCCCGCGTGTCCAGCAACGACCGGCCGAGGCCGACCTCCTTGACCGCCGCCACCAGGTCCATCCCCCGGATGTCCTTGATGACGTAACCGCTCGCGCCCGCCATGATCGCGTCCAGCATCGCCTGCTCGTCGGTGTAGGACGTGAGCATCAGGCATTTCAGCTCGGGCATCTTGGAGCGCAGTTCCCTGGCGAGTTCGACGCCGTTGCCGTCCGGCAGCCGCACGTCGAGCACGGCGACATCCGGCCGCAGAGCCGGAATCCTCGCCAGCGCTTGGGAAAACGTGGCGGCCTGGCCGACGACGCACAGGCCGGCGTCCTCCTCGAGCATGTCCGCGACCCCTCGACGGACCACCTCGTGATCGTCGACCAGAAACACCCGGAGCATTCCGACCTCCACGGTTTCCCCCTCGGATGAGAGCGTACGGCGCACGGCCGGTCACTGCGACAGGCCAAAGGGCCCTGTTCGGCGCCCGTTCGAGTGGCCGTCGCCGACCGGACCAGGTTCATTTGCATCATTCGAGTCAGGACGTTCTCTCCTTCCGGAGCAGTCCGGCCGCTGCGACGATCACCTCATGTCCGAGACCACGCTTTCGCCGGCCCTCTCGGCCGGCTCTCCCGACCCGGCCGACGACCTCGTGGCCATGCGCGACCGCATCCGCTTCTACCGGGCCCGCGCCGAGCAACTCCAGTACGCGCTGGACCACCGGCTGCCGATCGAACAGGCGAAGGGTATCCTCGCCGAGCGATACCAGATCGACATCGACGCGGCGTTCGAACTGCTGCGTTCGTTCTGCCGCAACAACAACATGAAGATCCACGACGTCGCCAGGACGCTCGTCGAGCAGCCCAGTGAAGGCGACCGCCGGATCTCTTGCTGAGTCACGCCAAGTTCGGCGGGGGGCCCGCGACCACCACCGGAGCCGCAGACCACGCGGGCTCGGACCGGGTGATGAACCGAACGCCGCCCCCCAGACTCCGGGTGCTCGTCGCGGACGACAATCCGGTCATCGGCGACGCCCTGCGCGCGCTGTTGGACTCCGAACCGGACATCGAGGTGGTCGCAGTCGCGCTCGACGCCGGTGAAGCGGTCGCGCTCGCGGAACTGCTGGCCCCGGAGGTCGCCCTGCTGGACGTGCGGATCCCCGGCGGAGGCGGCGCGTGGATGGCGCGGGAGATCCGGCGGCGGGTGCCCCGTACGCGGCTGATGGCGTTCTCCGCGCACAGCGACACCAGGTCCATCGCCCAGATGGCGTCCGCCGGCGTCACCGAATACCTCGTGAAGGGCAGCCCCAACACGGAGATCGTCGCGGCCATCCGCCGCGTCTGCGCGAACAGCGCCAACGGGACCGAGTAGCCCGCCGCTCAATCCGCGAGCCAGCGTTCCATGCACGCCAGCAGTTCCTCCGCGTTCACCGGTTTGGTGACGTAATCGCTCGCTCCGGCGGCAAGACTCTTCTCCCGGTCCCCTTCCATCGCTTTCGCGGTCACCGTGATGATCGGCAGGCCGGCGAACTTCGGCATCTCGCGGATCGCGGCGGTCGTCGCGTGGCCGTCCATCTCGGGCATCATCACGTCCATCAGGATCAGGTCGATACCGTCGTCGGCCAGCAGTTCCTCGATGCCCTTGCGGCCGTTGGGCGCGTGCACGACCGACAGTCCGTGCAGTTCGAGCATCCCCGAGATCGCGTACACGTTGCGAGGATCGTCATCGACGAGCAGGACCTTGCGCCCCTGCAACCGCGGCGGGCCGGCGGGCGGGCCGGACGACTGATCGTCCGACGACGACGGCGCCGTCTCCTCCGGCTGCTGCATCAGCGGCAGGATGCCTTCGAGTTCGCTGGCCGAGATGTGCAGCATGATGCGTTCCCGCAGCATGTCCAGCGACGGCAGCAGTTCGACCGGATGCACCCTCGCGTGCCCGTGCAGCAACCGGTCCTGCGCCGCGCTGAGCTTGCGCGTCGCGTACGCCAGCACCGGGACCTCGACCGGGTCCGGCCCTTCGGCGAGCCGTTTGAGGAAGCTCAACGCGCTCGTCCCCGGGATGCTGGTGTCGAGGACGACGCAGCGGTAGCTTTCCCGCTTCACTTCCTCGAACGCTTCCGCCGGATCGGCCACCGCCCGGACCTGGACCGAGCCGTGGCTGTCCGCGACGTCGGCCGCGACACCGCGGGCGAGCAAGGTCAGCAGGCTGTTCCGTTCGCCCTCCACGACCAGGACCCGCCGCTCCGCGCCGACATTGTCCATAATGGACTCGTCGAGACTCACGGTCCCGGCGAACCTGGCCACCGGCAGATAGAGCGTGAAGGTGCTGCCCGTCCCGAGCACACTGTCCGCCCGGATCTCACCGCCGAGCAGGTACGCGACCTCACGGCTGATCGACAGGCCGAGCCCGGTGCCGCCGTACTTGCGGCTGGTGGTGCCATCGGCCTGCTGGAAGGCCCCGAAGATCGATTCGAGGTTCTCCTCGGCGATCCCGATCCCGGTGTCGATGACGCTGAAGGCCACCAGTGATTCGTGCGGGAGCGCCCCGGACGGCGAAACGACGGTGTCGACCAGTTTGACCCGCAGTTCGACGCTGCCGTCTTCGGTGAACTTGACCGCGTTCGACAGCAGGTTCCGCAGCACCTGCCGCAGCCGCTGCTCGTCGGTGAAGAGCAGTTCCGGCACGTTCGGTTCGACGGTGACCTGGAAGTCGAGCCCCTTCTCCGCGGTCAGCGGACGGAAGGTCGTGCCGACGTAGTCGAGCAGCTGGCGCAGCGGGAACGGCTCGTGATGGATGTCCATCTTGCCCGCCTCGACCTTCGACAGGTCGAGGATGTCGTTGATCAGCTGCAGCAGGTCGGTGCCCGCGGACTGGATCACCTTGGCGAACTCGACCTGTTTGGGCGTCAGGTTCTGGGTCGAGTTCTGCGAGAGGACCCCGGCGAGGATCAGCAGGCTGGTCAACGGCGTCCGGAGTTCGTGCGACATGTTCGCCAGGAACTCCGACTTGTACTTCGAAGCCAGCGCGAGCTGCTGCGCACGTTCCTCGATTTCCTGGCGTGCCTGCTCGATTTCGAAGTTCTTCACCTCGATGTCGCGGTTCTGCCGCGCGAGGAGTTCGGCCTTCTCCTCCAGTTCCGCGTTGGACACCTGGAGTTTCGCCTGCTGCGCTTGGAGCTCCTCCGAGCGGGCCTGGAGTTCCTCGGCGAGCCGCTGGGACTCCTCCAGCAGGGAGTCGGTCCGCGCGTTGGCGATGATCGTGTTGACGTTGACCCCGATGGTCTCCATCAGCTGTTCGAGAAAATCCTTGCGGACGGCGGTGAACTCACCGAACGACGCCAGTTCGATGACGCCGAGCACCTGGTCCTCGAACACGATCGGCAACACGATCAGGGTGACCGGCGGGGCCGAGCCGAGGCTCGACGAGATCTTCACGAAACCCGGCGGCGTCCGGTCGACCACGATCGGTTTCTTGGTCTGCGCGGCCTGGCCGATCAGCGACTGCCCCATCGCGAAATCCGCGGGCGTGTCCGGGTCCTCGCTGTGCCCGTAGCTGGTGATCAGCCGCAGCCGGGTGCCGTGTTCACCGGATTCGGTGAGGAACAGCGTCCCGTGCTGGGCGCCGACCAGCGGGGTCAGCTCGTTCATGATGAGCGTGGCCACCACCCGCAGGTCCCGGTGCCCCTGCATCAGCCCGGAGATCCGCGCCAGGTTGCTGTTGAGCCAGTCCTGTTCCTCGTTCGCCCGTGTGGTCTCGCGCAGCGATTGGACCATCGCGTTGATGTTGTCCTTCAGTTCCGCGACCTCGCCCTGCGCCTCGACGGAGATCGACCGCGTGAGGTCGCCGGTGGCCACCGCGCTGGTGACCTCGGCGATCGCCCGGACCTGGCGGGTCAGGTTCCCGGCCAGCTCGTTGACGTTCTCCGTCAGCCGTTTCCAGGTGCCCGAAACGCCTTCGACCTCGGCCTGGCCGCCGAGCCGCCCCTCGCTGCCGACCTCGCGCGCGACGCGGGTGACCTCCGCGGCGAACGCGGAAAGCTGGTCGACCATCGTGTTGATGGTGGTCTTGAGCTCCAGGATCTCGCCGCGGGCGTCGACGTCGATCTTGCGGGACAGGTCGCCCTGCGCGACCGCGGTGGTCACCTGCGCGATGTTGCGGACCTGGCCGGTGAGGTTGTTCGCCATCGAGTTGACGTTGTCGGTGAGGTCCTTCCAGGTCCCGGCGACGTTCGGCACCCTGGCCTGTCCGCCGAGGATGCCCTCGGTGCCGACCTCGCGCGCCACGCGCGTGACCTCGTCCGCGAAGGCCGACAGCGTGTCGACCATCGTGTTGATCGTCTGCGCGAGCGCGGCGACCTCGCCCTTGGCCTCGACGGTGATCTTCTGCGACAGATCGCCCCTGGCGACCGCGGTGGCGACCTGGGCGATCGACCGCACCTGATCGGTGAGGTTGTCGGCCATGACGTTCACCGACTCGGTCAGGCCTTTCCAGGTACCCGACACGCCCTTGACGTCCGCCTGACCACCCAGCCGCCCTTCCGTGCCGACCTCGCGCGCGACCCGCGTGACCTCATCGGCGAACGACGACAGCTGGCCGACCATCGTGTTGATGGTGTCCTTGAGTTCCAAGATCTCGCCTCGGGCGTCGACGCGGATCTTCTGCGACAGGTCGCCTTTCGCCACCGCCGTGGTGACCTCGGCGATCGACCGCACCTGGTCCGTCAGGTTGTCGGCCATGACGTTCACCGACTCGGTCAAACCCTTCCACGTGCCCGACACGCCCTTGACGTCCGCCTGACCACCCAGCCGCCCCTCGGTACCGACCTCCCGCGCCACCCGCGTGACCTCATCGGCGAACGACGACAACTGGTCCACCATCGTGTTGATCGTGTTCTTCAACTCCAGGATCTCGCCCCGCGCGTCCACGGTGATCTTCTGCGACAGGTCGCCTTTCGCCACCGCCGTGGCCACCTGGGCGATGGAGCGGACCTGCGCGGTGAGGTTGCCCGCCATGAAGTTCACCGACGTCGTCAGATCCCGCCAGGTGCCGGCCACCCCGGGCACCTGGGCCTGCCCGCCGAGCGCTCCTTCGGTGCCGACCTCCCGCGCGACCCGCGTGACCTCATCCGCGAACGACGACAACTGATCCACCATCGTGTTGATCGTGTTCTTCAACTCCAGGATCTCGCCCCGCGCGTCGACCGTGATCTTCTGCGACAGATCACCCTTCGCCACGGCCGTCGTGACCTCGGCGATCGACCGCACCTGATCGGTCAGGTTGCCCGCCATGAAGTTCACCGACGTCGTCAGATCCCGCCAGGTCCCCGCCACCCCGGGGACTTCCGCCTGCCCGCCCAGCCGTCCTTCGCTGCCGACCTCCCGCGCGACCCGCGTGACCTCATCCGCGAACGACGACAACTGATCCACCATCGTGTTGATCGTGTTCTTCAACTCGAGCATCTCGCCCTTGACGTCGACCGTGATCTTCTGCGACAGGTCACCCTTCGCCACCGCGGTCGCGACCTCGGCGATGTCGCGGACCTGGCCGGTGAGGTTGCCGGCCATCGCGTTCACCGAATCGGTGAGGTCCTTCCAGGTCCCCGAAACCGAGGGCACCGCCGCCTGACCGCCGAGCTTCCCGTCGGTCCCCACCTCGCGCGCGACCCGGGTCACCTCGGAGGTGAACAACGCCAGCTGATCGACCATCCCGTTGAAGACGAGCGCCATCTCGGCCATCAGGACGTCGTCCACCTGGGGCAGCCGGGTGCTGAAATCACCGTCGCGAACGGCTTTCAGGCCCTCCAGCAGCCGCTGCAGACCTTGGTCGTCGATCGCCCCGCCCACCCGGACCGTCGTTCTCGGTCCACGTTTGCTTCCCGGTTCCGGCATCGGAATGCCTCCTTCGTCCTGACTACCCGCGGGGAGGACCCAGCGGGATCCAGAAGGCCACCGACGTACCTTCGCCGGGTCTGCTGGAGATCCGGAACCAGCCTTGCGCCGCTTCAGCACGTTCACGCATCGACGCCATGCCGATGTGCTCGCCCGACAACGATTCGTGCGCGCTCTCGCCGTCCGCCTTCATCCCGTCTCCGTCGTCGGCGACCGTCACCAGCAGACCGCCGTCCTGTGTGGTCATCGAGACCACGACGGAGGTGGCGTTCGCGTGCTTACGCACGTTCACCAACGCCTCCTGCAGGATCCGGAAGGCGGTGACAACGAGGTCGGGCGGCGGCTCGACGCCGAGATCGTGCCGCAGTGTGCAGACGAGCCCCCAGCCCGCGACCACCTCGTCGAGGTAGTCGCGGACGGAAGCGACCAGATCCTCGTCGTTCAGCGCGGGCGGCCGCAATTGGGCGACGAGGATCCGTAATCGCCGGATCGCCCCCTGAATCGCTTCGTCGAGTTGCCTCAAAGCGGGATCACGCCGTTGGGCGGCGAGCATCTGCAACCGCATGCTCACCGCTATCATCGACTGAATGGAATCGTCGTGAACATCCCACGCGATACGGCGACGTTCGGTTTCCTGTGCCCGGACCAAATGCGCGAAGGCCTGGCGCCGTTCGGTCTTTTCCTCCAGTGTTTTCCGGCGTTCGGTGAGATCACGGGTGACTTTGCCGAAACCGGCGAGACCGCCCTGCTCGTCGCGCAAGGCGGTGATCACGGTGTTGGCCCAGAACCGTTCGCCGCCGCGCCGGACGCGCCAGCCCTCCTCCTCGTGGCTGCCCATCTCGGCGGCGACCAGCAGTTCCGAGGCAGGCTTGCCGTCGGCGACGTCGTTCTCGGTGTAGAAAACGGAGAAATGACGGCCGAGGATCTCGTCCTCGGAATAACCCTTGATCCGCTCCGCCCCCGGATTCCAGCTGATCACCCGGCCCTCGACGTCCAGCAGGTAAATGGCGTAGTCGACGACGCTGTGCATGAACAACTCGAAGAGCACAGCGCTGCGGTGATCAGGCGCCCGTTCCGATGGCAGCATGGCCATAGTGCAGCTTGGCACTCGGGTGCGTGTCGCCGCTACGGCCGTTCGAGGAGGCCATTCTTGCGCGCGTGCGCCACGGCTTCGAGTTTCGAATGGGTCCCGGTCTTCACCAGGATCCGCTGCACGTGATTCCGCACGGTATTCCGCGCCAGCCGCAACTCATCGGCGATCCGGTCGGTTCCCGCGCCTTCGGCGATCAGCCCGAGCACCTGTCGTTCCCTCAGGGTCAGTGCCGGCCCGAGCCTGCCAGGGCTGCCGGCCAGCATGGCCAGGGCGCCGCTGAGCAGTTCGGGGTCGATCACCACGTCGCCCGCCGCGATCGTCCGGATCGCCGTGACCAGTTCGTCGAGGAGACCCGATTTCAGCAGCAGCCCGGCCCCGCCGACCTCCAGGATCCTGGCGGCGATGGCGCTGTTCGCATCGCCGGTCAGCACCAGCACCCGGCTCGACGGCGAGATCGCGCGGAACCCGGCGATGGCTTCGATCCCGTCGCCGTCCGGCAGCCGCCGATCGAGCAGCACGATGTCGGGCAGATGCTCCTCCGCCGCGATCAACCCGTGCGCCAAGGACTCCACCGACGCCACCAGGTCGATCTCCGGGAATTCCTCGAAGGCCGCGCCCAGCGCTTCGGCCACCATCTTGTGGTCCTCGACGAGCAGCACCCGGATCGGGGCCGCTGCCGGGGGCACGGGCTGCGGGAACGTCGGGTTCGGCATGCACCTTCTCCGTCGATCGTGGTCTCGCCTGGCCATTGTCCGGCAGATTCCCGAAAACGGAACACGCGAGTTACGGCCGGAGACCGGCGCATTGTCCCACCGGCTCCGGCGCAGCCCGTCGTTTCGAGGCCGACCCGTGACCCGCCGTACCCGTCCGGCGACCGAGTGGGGTCTTTGTGCCCTCGATGCCACAACCTTCGGCGGTGACCGGAACGGCCCTCGGTGGCCCATCGTCGTACGTGACGACTGCCGGACCGAGCGCGACGGGAAGGGTGACCGGGACGTGACCACGAGGATCTGCGAGACCCGCCGCCGTCCCAGCACGCATGCCGTCGCCCGCCGGGCACGGGCCGCGGCCGAACTCGAGCGGCTGCCGGAGGACGTGGCGAAACCCGAAACGCAGGCTTCGCTGCTCGACGACGTCCTCACCGCGATCCGGCATCTCGACGGCACCGCCCTGGCCACGCGGTGGAACCCGCGGGACCGGCGCGTCCAGCGACTGCGCGGCTGGCTCAGCGGCGCACCCGGCTGACCGGGCGGGCGCCCGTCACACCGGGCGCCACCGGCTGATGTCGGACTCCATCGGCACGACGCGGGTCAGCGACGAGCGGATCTTCAGTTCCATCGCCCTGTCCCGGCCCCGGGTCCCGCGAGGCGCGTACGGGTAGAAAGTGCCGCGCTCCCGGCGATAGACCATGGTCAGTTTGGGATGACGCATGTCCCGCAGTTCCGCGAAGTCGACCGTCGTGTGCAGCAACCAGGACGCGAACCCGGCCTGGGCCAACCGCTCGTTGACGTCGGCGAGGTCGTCGAGCAACCAGCCGAGGTCGCCGTTCTCCCGCCAGCAGCGCACGATCGTCCGCCCGAGCCCGTCGTGGTTGACCACGTTGCGACGGACGGAGTCCCCGGCGAGCCCGGCGACGAACTCCGCCTCCGTCCCCTCGCCGGGACGGCCTTCCGCGACGAAGCAGACCGTCCCCGACCCGGTGGGCGCCAGCCCGTGCCCGGACCGCAGGGTCACTGCCGCGGACCTCAACTCCAGCAACGGAAGCAGACTCGGCCGCACCGACCGGCTCCGCACACGCAGACTTCCCAACAACGCCATGACTTCACCGCACCCTTCTGCTGCGTGAAGCCTTTCCGATTACGCCCTCGCGTCCTAGGGCCGCACGGTCGCGCCTTGTCCGGGACAAGTCCCCTGTTCCGGTGACGAACGGCCCTACCAGCCCTTGTCCGCCCTTTTTCCGGGGGTCGTCACCGGCCGCGCCGCCGGAGTTCGCGGGCGTCCAGTGTGCCTTCGACGACGCCGCGCGCGACCTCCGACAGTTTCCTGTTGGAATTGCGGGCGAAGGAACGCAAACGCCGGAAAGCCGTGCCGACGTCGACACCGACGCGTTCGGCGAGCATGCCTTTCGCCTGTTCGATGATGATCCGGCTGTCGAGCGCCTTCTGCAACTGTTCGGAAAGCGTCCGATAGTGGCGCAACTCCCGCTGCTGCAGGAGGCACAATGTCGCGACGTCGGCGAGCGCCCGGCCCAGACGACGGTCTTCGACACTCAAGACCACGGTTTCGGCGCTGAGAAAGGCGATCGCGCCGACCGTTTCGTCCATCGCGCGCAGCGGAAGCGCCGAAACCGCGGCATAGCCCTTCCCCGCCATTCTGGCTACGTAACCCGGCCAGCGCGAAACCGCCGTCGAGAGGTCGTGGACGGCGATGTCGTTCCCGGTTTCGAACGACTCGCGCGCGGGGCCTTCGTCGACCACGGCGGGATGGCGTTCGAGTGCGAGACCCGGCAGGAAGACCTCCGTGGAATCGATCGGCAGCAGCCGCGCGCATTCGCTGGACAAGGTGTCCACGACCCGATCCGGTCCGAGGTCTTCCGTGACGCTCGCGGTCAAGCTCGCGAAGGCGGCACAGACCGCGGGCTCCCGGTCCGCTCGCCAGCTGCTCACCCGAGCGATTCTGGCCCCCACCGCGACCACCGGCAACGACCAGATGGAGGATCCTGTACAGACGACGTCACGGACGGCGACGACCGGTGATCTCGGCCGGATAACGACCGGCGGAGTTCTCAGTGCCGCCGCAGGGAAAACGGCGGGACGGTGTTCGCCTTCAGCGCGTCTTCGTCCATTGTGGACTCGCCGATTCCCGCCTTGCCGATCTTCTCCGCGACGAGCGCGCCGGGATCGTCGAGCGTGTCGGCCCTGCCACTCAGGAACGCCCACTCGTGCTCGTCCGAACCGTAGTAGAGAACGGTCCCGAACGACTCCGTGAACCGTCGCCACGACGTGATCAAGGTCTGATTGCGCCACAGCGTCGGGCAGCCGGCCTGGCACCCGACCACGCCGCCGTCGGTGAGCAATGCCGTGCACCGGGCCAGGAAATCGGTACCGTACAACCGGTTGTGCTGCGCCTCCGGATCGTCGTTCTCGTCCGGCAGGTCGATCACGACCACATCGTAGGAGTCGCCACGCTCACGCGCCTCGGCGAGGAACTCCCAGCCGTCGCGGTAGTGGATCCGGATCTTCCCCTCCCCGCGCTCGGCGCGGGCCAGATCGTCGAGGGTGTAGCCGTAGGGAAGATGTTCGGCGCAGGCCCGCACCGCCTCGGCGTCGATGTCGACGTGGTCGACCACCTCGGCGCCCGCGGCGACCGCGAGCTCGGAGGCGACCCCTTCGCTGGAGCCGATGATCAGCACCCGCTCGACGCGGTCGGCGAGCAGCAGCGAAGGGACCATCAGCGCCTCGTGGTAGACGAGCTGGCTCAGTTCGGTGCTCTGCCGTTCGTCGTCGCAGAACAGGGAGATCCCTTGCGCGGTCCGTCCGATCAGGACGTTCTGGAACGCGGTTCGGCCCTCGAACAGGACCTCCTCGACGGCCCAGTTCCGGGTGAGCCCCGCGCCCATCGGCTCGACGATCACTCGTTGCGCCATCAGTTCTCTCCTCGTTCCACGGTGGACATCCGGACCGTCCCGGCGCCCAGCATCTTCGCCAGCAGCGCGACCGCGCGTTCCGGATCCGCCCGGTCCCCGCAGGTGAACACGTCCACGAACACCGAGCCGATCTCCGGATAGGTGTGCACCGACGCGTGCGATTCCGCCAGCAGCGCGAGCACGGTGACCCCTTGCGGGGCGAAGGAATGCGACACGACTTCGCAGACCGTCGCGCCCGCTTCGGTCACCGCTTCGGCGAGTGTCTTCTTGAGGAGCACGGCGTCGTCGAGCAACGACGGCTCGATCCCCTCGAACTCCGCGAGTACGTGGCGGCCGGCGAACCGGCCGACGAGTGGTACTTCACCCGGCATCGGCGAACCTCCCCACACAATAAGTACGCAACGGCTCGATCCCGTTGAACGCGACGGACGAATAGCTGGCGGTGTACGCACCGGTGCCCGGGATGTCCAGCCGGTCGCCCGCCTTCAGCGACAGCGGCAGCGCGCACGGCGTCCGCTGGTACAGCACGTCGTCACCATCGCAGGTCGGCCCGGCGAGGACCACCGGTCCTTGCGGTCCCTTGACGCCGACGGCCTCCAGCCGATACGCGACGGCTTCGTTCTCGCACTCCGCCATTCCGTTGTACCTGCCGACGTCGAGGTAGACCCAGCGGCGTTCGTCGGCGGCGGCGCGGGTCGTCACCAGGACGACCTCGGTCCTGATGAGCCCGGCATCGCCGACGATCACGCGACCGGGTTCCAGCAGCAGCTCCGGCTCCGGGAGATGCTGCCGGCGGGCGGCGTGGATCACCGCCGCGTAGTCCGTCAGCGACGGCACGGGCTCACGGTGCTCGGTGGCGAATCCGCCGCCGATGTTGAGCCGCTCCAGTACGACGCCCGCGTCGGCGGCGACCTTGGCCGCGGTCGCGATCCCGATCTCCCAGGCGGCCGGATCCGGCTGCTGCGAACCGACGTGGAACGCGATTCCCGGCCGCAGTCCGGCTTCCGCGGCCTGGCGGAGCAGGGCTGCGGCCACCGCGGGCTCACAGCCGAACTTGTGGCCGAACGGCGTCACCGAGTCCGGGCCACCGGTCAGCAGGCGGACCGAGACGAGTGAACCGGGCGCGTGCTCGGCGAGGTTCGCCAGATCACCGGCGGAATCCGTGGTGAATTCACGGACCCCGCGCTCGTGAGCGAAGGCGATGCCCGCCGGTTTCTTGATCGTGTTGCCGTAGGCCAGGTCCGCCGCCCGCGCGCCACGGGACAGGCACAGCTCGATCTCCCCCGTGCCCGCCACGTCGAACCCCGCGCCGGTCGACGCCACGGCGTCGAGTACCTCGGGAGCCGGATTGGCCTTGACCGCGTAACGGATCAGCGCGTCCGGGAAGGCCTCCGAGACCGCGGCCGCACGCTCCGCGACCAGGTCGGTGTCGACGACCAGGCACGGCGTCGGCGGCTCGCGGTCCGCCAAGAAGGCGCGGATCCGGTTCAGGCTTGCGGTCACACGCCCCAGGGTGTCAAATCCCGATCACCGGCCCGGAACCCGGGGTCACGCCCGGACGTCACCCGAAGACTGCTCCGGCAGTTCCACGCCGTGCTCGGCGGCCAGTCGCTCCAGGTTGGCCAGATCGGCGCCGACGGCCGAAGCCCTGTCCTCGTCCGAGGCCTGTTTGGCGATCTGGACGTCTTCCCTCGCCTGCCGTACCCGGTCCCGCAGATTCACCGCGAACTCGCTCATCGTGCACCCCCGATCTCCCGCACCTTGTCTGCTTTCACCCTAGGACCCTCCGAATCGGTCACCCACGTGATCTGCGTCATCACGGGTTCGTTCGTGTCGGAGTGAAGCAGTATGACGGCAGGCCCCGGGTTTCGCAGATCAGCGGAGCCCGGCCTTTTCGGCGGGTTCCGGCGCGGCCGCGCGGCGGCCGATCACCGCGAGCGGGACGAGAGCGCACAATCCGCCCGCGACGGCGACCAGCACGTATCCACCCAGGCCGAACAGTTGCCCGGCGAGCAGGCTCGCCGCGGCCGAAGTCCCCCAGACGAAGGCGTCGACAGTGCCCTGCGCCCTCGTCCGCTGAGCGGGCGGGAGATCGCGGCTGAGCATGCTGCTGCCGCCGACGAACACCAGGTTCCAGCCGTAGCCCAGCAGGAACATCGCGACCGGGATTCCCACGTGATGCGAATCCGGGGCGCCGATCGCGGTGACCGCCGCGACGGTGAGCGTGCCGATCCCGCCGAAGATCGCCGCGCGGCCGCCCCAGCGGTCGGCGATCCAGCCGGACAGCGGTGCCAGCGCGAACATCCCGACCAGATGGGCGCTCAGCACCCAGCCGACGACGTCGAGCCCCTGGCCGTGCTGGTGCAACTGGACCGGCGTCATCGTCATCACCGCCACCATGGCCAGCTGCGCGCCGACCATCGCCACGAGCGGCCCGAGGATCACCGGGTTCCGCACGGACATCCGCTCCCGTCTCGGTACCCCCTCCGCCGGGGCGGCGAGGCCACGCGGCAGAGTCGCGACGGCGATCACGGCGATGGCCACGACGAACGCGCCCGCCGCGATCGGGCCGGACAGGGCGGGCAGGTCGGCGGCTTCCGCCCTCGCCGCGGCCGGTGCGATCAGGGCGGGCCCCGCGACCGCGCCGACGGTCCCCGCCCAGACCATTGTGGACAGTGCGAACCCCTTGCGGTGCTCGGGCGACAGGTCGGCGGCCGTGTACCTGGACAGCTGCGCGCCGCTGTTGCCGAAGCCGATCAAAGGCATCCCCGCCACCAGCGCGAGCACGGATCCGCCGAGCACGCCGGCGAACGAGATCAGCGCGCCCGCCACCGCGGCGCCGTACATCAGCACCAGGACGAGCCGCCTGCCGTAGCGGGCGGCCAGTGCCCCCGACCACAGCGAACCCGCCGCGGAACCGAGTACCAGCACGGCGTTCGGCAGTCCGCTCCACGCGGCGCCGGCGTGCTCGACCACGATCAGCGCCGCCGTGGTGGACAGGCCGACGACCGCGGTGCTGAGACAAGCGACGCCCATGAAGAGCGCGAACATCGGTTTCATGATTCAAACCTAAGGATTCCGGGCGCCGCGGCGAATAGGCTGACGAAGGCCTCGCCGGGGTGCGAGGCGCATCATGGAAGGAATCCGGGCGCGATGACCTTACGATCGGAAAGGGCGCTGGACGACCTCGACTGGCGGCTCCTCGAAACGCTCCAGAGCGACGGGCGGCTCTCGTTCAAGGAACTCGGCCGCCGCGTGAACCTCTCCGCCCCCGCCGTCGCCGAACGGGTCCGTCGGCTGGAGGAGGCGGGCGTCATCACCGGGTATCGCGCCCAGGTCGACGCCCACCGCGCCGGGTACGGCCTGCAGGCGTTCGTCGAGATGCGCTGCTCGCTCGGCAGCTGCCTGCTGCGTACCAGCAAGTCGGAGGACTACCCCGAGGTGGTCGAGCTGCACCGGCTCAGCGGTGACCGCTGCACCATGCTGAAGGTGCGGGCCGTGTCGCTCGAACATCTCGAAGGCCTCTTCGAACGGCTGGGCAAACACGGCGAGATCCGGTCGTCGGTGGTGCTGTCGACCCAGTACGAGGGCAGGCCGGTCGGCCCTCCGGTCGAGGACTACCTGAAGGCGACGAAGAGCGAGGGCTGGAGCGTCTGAACGTCACCGATCAGGAATCGAGAAGCGGCGGCGGGCCGCGTTCACCTAGCGTGATCGACGTCGAGGCAGAACGGCTCGAACCTGGTTAGATCGAGCTCGGTGAGGCTGACGGAACGTACACGCGGCCCACATGAGGATGGAGACAAGATGCGCAAGACCACCCGGCCGCAGCCGCCCGAGCAGCACCCCGCCGACAGCCACGACCTGATCCGGGTGCTGGGCGCGAGCGAGAACAACCTCAAGAACGTCGCCGTCGAGTTGCCGAAGCGACGGCTGACGGTGTTCACCGGGGTTTCCGGTTCGGGTAAGAGCTCCCTGGTCTTCGACACGATCGCGGCCGAGTCGCAGCGGCTGATCAACGAGACGTACAGCACCTTCGTACAGGGCTTCATGCCGACGCTGGCCCGGCCCGAGGTCGACGTGCTCGACGGCCTGACCACCGCGATCATCGTCGACCAGCAGCGGATGGGCTCCGATCCGCGCTCCACGGTCGGCACCGCCACCGACGCCCACGCCATGCTGCGCATCCTCTTCAGCCGGCTCGGGAAGCCGCATATCGGCTCGCCGCAGGCGTTCTCCTTCAACGTCGCGTCGATCTCCGGCGCGGGCGCGGTGACCGTCGAGAAGGGCGGGCGGACCACGAAGGAACGCCGCGAGTTCAGCATCACCGGCGGCATGTGCGCCCGCTGCGAAGGCCGCGGGAAGATCAACGACATCGACCTCACCGCGCTGTACGACGACACCAAATCCCTCAACGAGCACGCGCTGACGATCCCCGGCTTCTCCATGGACGGCTGGTACGGCCGCATCCTGCGCGGCTGCGGCTTCTTCGACCCCGACAAGCCGATCAAGAAGTACACCAAGCGGCAGATGAACGATCTGCTCTACAAGGAGCCGGTCAAACTCAAGATCGAGGGCATCAACCTGACCTACTCGGGACTGATCCCCACGATCCAGAAGTCCTTCCTGTCCAAGGACCGCGAGGCGATGCAGCCGCATATCCGCGCGTTCGTGGACCGGGCGGTCACCTTCGCCACTTGCCCGGAATGCGACGGGAGCAGGCTCAGCGAGCTCGCGCGCTCGTCGAAGATCAAGCGGATCAACATCGCCGACGCCTGCAAGATGCAGATCAGCGACCTCGCCGACTGGGTCCGCGGGCTCAAGGAACCGTCGGTGGCGCCGCTGCTGGAGAAGCTCCAGCACACCCTCGACTCCTTCGTCGACATCGGGCTCGGCTACCTCTCGCTCGACCGGCCGTCCGGCACGCTTTCGGGCGGCGAGGCGCAGCGCACGAAGATGATCCGGCACCTGGGCTCCTCGCTCACCGACGTCACCTACGTCTTCGACGAACCCACCATCGGGCTGCACCCGCACGACATCCAGCGAATGAACAACCTGCTCCAGCAGTTGCGCGACAAGGGCAACACGGTGCTGGTCGTCGAGCACAAGCCGGAGACCATCGCCATCGCCGACCACGTCGTCGACCTCGGGCCCGGCGCGGGTACCGCGGGCGGGACGATCTGCTTCGAGGGCACCGTCGAAGGCCTGCGCGCCAGCGACACCATCACCGGCAGGCACCTCGACGACCGGGCGTCGCTCAAGGACAGTGTCCGCAAGCCCACCGGCAAACTGGAGATCCGCGGCGCGGACCGCCACAACCTCCGGAACGTGGACGTCGACGTCCCGCTCGGCGTCCTCTGCGTGGTCACCGGTGTCGCCGGTTCCGGCAAGAGTTCGCTGATCCACGGCTCCATCCCCGCCGCCGAGGGCGTGGTCTCGGTCGACCAGACCCCCATCCGCGGCTCGCGGCGGAGCAACCCGGCCACCTACACCGGTCTGCTCGAACCGATCCGCAAGGCCTTCGCCAAGGCCAACGGGGTGAAGCCCGCGCTGTTCAGCGCCAACTCCGAGGGTGCCTGCCCGAACTGCAACGGCGCCGGCGTCATCTACACCGACCTCGGCATCATGGCGGGCACCGCCACCACCTGCGAGGAATGCGACGGCAAGCGGTTCCAGGCGTCGGTGCTGGAGTACACCTTCGGCGGCAAGAACATCGGCGAAGTGCTCGAAATGCCGGTGTCCGAGGCCGTGGAGTTCTTCGGTGAGGGCGACGGGCGCATCCCGGCCGCGCACGCCATCCTCAGCAGGCTCGACGACGTCGGGCTCGGCTACCTCAGCCTCGGTCAGCCGCTCACCACGCTTTCGGGCGGTGAACGGCAGCGGCTGAAGCTCGCGACGCACATGGGCGACAAGGGCGGCGTCTACGTCCTCGACGAGCCGACCACCGGTCTGCACCTCGCCGACGTCGAGAACCTGCTCGGTCTGCTGGACCGGCTCGTCGACGCGGGCAAATCCGTGATCGTGATCGAACACCACCAGGCGGTCATGGCGCACGCCGACTGGATCATCGACCTGGGCCCGGGCGCCGGCCACGACGGCGGAAAGATCGTCTTCGAGGGCACCCCGTCCGACCTCGTCGCGAGCGCTTCGACGCTCACCGGCGAACACCTGGCTGCCTACGTCGGCAAGTGACCCTCTGCCCCCCGCATTTAGTCCTCTAAATGCGGGGGCACGCGGAGCTCGTGAAGGCCGCACCCGGATCGGGTGCGGCCTTCATCGCCTACCGGGAATTCGTGCTCGCGGGCTGTTTCGCAGGATCCTGCTCCGCTTGACCGAGAACCACGTACCAACGCTCATCCTTACGGGTGAGTGTCAGCCGCTCGGCGTACCCTCCGCTGCCGGTCAGCTGAGCGTTCGCCACGTTCGGTGAGATGTCGCTGGAAATGTCGACGTCGCCGAGGCTGATCTCCTTGCCGCCGAAGTCGTCGATCCGGCGCCGGACCTCGTCGGACGCGTTGTTGCCAAGTGGAGCGAGCCGTTCGAGCGCCGGGGCATCCGCGCGCGTTGAGAGCCCGGACGTAAGCGTCGACCGCGGCCCGCGGCGACTCGGCTCCGCCGTCGCCGCCGCCGCAACCGGCGAGCAGGCCGGTGCCGACGAGGACCGCGAACAGCCCCCGCCGGCACCGGTTGGTGAACGAGTGCACGTGGCGATTCCTCACGTTCGGTGAGAGTAGTACCAGGCGTCCGGCGCGCTGGCGATGAAGCTGCTGAGCGGCCGGTTATGGGTGTTGTTGCTGTGGTAGGTCATGTACAGCTCGGTCGCGTATTCTCCCGATCCCGCGCGTCGCCAAAGCCACTTTCGGGACACCAGATGTCTCGAAAGTGGCTTTCGCGACAGGCCGAGTCGGCGCCGAGGTGAAGGCGCTGGCGGTGCGGGGGCACGCGGCGGTAGCGGGCGTTGCGAAAGCGGCTTCGCAACCCCACCCAGCGAGGCCCCGTGCCTCGCCGCATTTAGTCCTCTGAATGCGACAAAGAACCGAGTTCACTCGCCTTCCGTGTCGAGACCTTCACGGTCCGCCCACTCGAGCAGAGTGTCGAGTGAGTACGCCGTGTCGTCGATGCCCGCGTGCAGGTCGCCGAGTTCGGCGAAGCGCGCGGGCACGGTGGCGATGGTGAACTCACGCGGTTCGACGTCGTCGATCTCGTCCCACCGGATCGGGGTCGAGACGACGGCTTCGGGCACGCCGCGAACCGAATACGCGCTCGCGATGGTGTGGTCGCGCGCGTTCTGGTTGTAGTCCACGAACAGCTTCGACGGGTCGCGGTCCTTGCGCCACCAGGTGGTGGTGACCTCGTCGGGCATCCGGCGCTCGACCTCGTGCGCGAAAGCGAGCGCCGCCCGGCGGACCTCCTGGAAGCCCCAGCGTGGTTCGATCCGCACGTAGACGTGCAGGCCGTGCCCGCCGGAGGTCTTCGGCCAGCCGATGATCCCGAGTTCGTCCAGGATCTCGCGGACCGTGTGGGCGACCTTCCGCACGGTGGAGAACGGGCAGTCGGGCATCGGGTCGAGGTCGATCCGCCATTCGTCGGGACGTTCGGTGTCGGCGCGGCGCGAGTTCCACGGGTGGAACTCGACGGTCGACATCTGCACCGCCCAGATCACGTCCGCGGGATGGGTGACGCACAGTTCGTAGGCGTGCCTGCCGGAGGGGAAGTCGACGCGGACGGTCTGCAGCCAGTCGGGAGCCCCGTTCGGCACCCGCTTCTGATGGACCTTCTCCCCCGAAACGCCGGACGGGAACCGGTGCAGCATGCACGGCCGTTCCCGCAGTGCCCGCACGATCCCGTCGCCGACAGCGAGGTAGTACCGGACGAGGTCGAGTTTGGTCTCCCCTCGCGCCGGGAAGTAGACGCGATCCGGGTTCGAGACGCGCACCGTCCGGTCGCCGACCTCGATCTCCACCGCCGAGCTTTTCGCCATACAGGGAAACTAACCCGAAATCCGCCGGTCCGCGTCCGCTCGATGGCGATCCACGCTCTGCCAGGATGAACGACATGGCACCACGGACACGCGCGGAGGCACTGTCCCGCGAGCGCATCGTCGAGGCCGCCGTCGAACTCCTCGACGCGGCGGGCGAGCGCGGGCTGACCTTCCGGACGCTGACCGAACGCCTCGCCACCGGCCCCGGCGCGATCTACTGGCACGTGCCGAACAAGGGCGCGCTGCTCGACGCCGCGACAGCGTCCGTCATCGCCGGTGCGCTGGCCGTCGAAGCCACGGGCTCACCCCTGCGCGAGATCCGCGCGATCGCGCTCGGCCTGTTCGACGCGGCCGACCGGCATCCCTGGCTTTCCCCGCAAGTCGCCGCACAACTCTCCCGCAGCCCTTGGGGTTCGGTGACGCCGCGGATCTTCGAAAGCATCGGGCAGCGGGTCGGCGCGCTCGGTGCCCCCGAAACCACCTGGTTCACGGCGACCTCGGCGCTGGTGCACTACATCTTCGGCGCCGCGGGCCAGAACGCCGCGAACTCCCGGGTGGCCGGGCCCGGGGTGGACCGCACCGAATTCCTGCACGCCGCGGCGGACGCGTGGGAAGCACTCGATCCCGGCGAATTCCCGTTCCTCCGGTCCATCGCCGGTGACGCGCGCGATCACGACGACCGGGAGCAGTTCCTCACCGGGCTCGATCTGATCCTCGCCGGTATTGCCGGCGCCGGTGGATCGCAGCGACCATGACGGCGAACACCGCTCCGAGGACGGTCACGTCCACCGCGGGAACCCAGCGCACCTCGCCGCCTTTGAGGACGTACGCGCCGACAGGTCGCGCGGCGAGGAGGAAACCGCCACCCTCGCCTTCCTTGTCCTGTTCGGCGCCGTGCCCGCCGCCTCCGCCGCCGATCACCCGCGCGGCCGGGATCACCACGACGCCGTCCTTCTCGACGGGCTCGCCGTAGACGCGCCGGACGGTGAGGTTGTCACGCATGACGCCGACGACCTTTTCGAGTCCCATCCGGGTCAGCCTTCCTGAGGCAGCGCCGACATCACTTCGGACACCGGGCGCAGATGCTCCTCCAGCAACCGTGACGCTTCTTTCGCGTCGTGGTCGTTCAGGGCGGCGACCAGCGCGCGGTGTTCCGCGTTGATCACAGTCAGCCGTTCCGGGCGCGCCTCCAGCGCGCGGACCGTGACCCGTTGCTGCCGTGAACGGAGCGTGTCGTACAGCTCGGTCAGGACGGTGTTGCCCGCGGCGTTCACGATGGCGCGGTGGAACCGGCGGTCGAACCCCGAGACGGCGAACCAGTCGCGTTCGGCGCCGGAGCTCGCCATCGCTTCGATGAGTTCCGGCAGTTCGGCGGGAGCCCCCGCCCGGTTCGCGCAGAGCGCGGCGATGGCGTGCCCTTCGATCAGCCGCCTGCTCTGGTAGACCTCCTCCAGTTCCCTGGCGGTGACCGTGCGCACCTGCGCGCCCTTGCGGGGCAGGAGGCTGATGAACCGCTCGGCGGCCAAGCGGTGGAACGCCTCGCGCACCGGGGTCCTGGAGACGCCGACGACGCCGGAAACCCACATTTCGTCGAGGAAGCGGCCGCCTTCCAGCTCACCCGAGATGATTCCGTCGCGCAGCCACGTGTAGACCCGCTCGCGCGCCGGGCCGCCCCCTTCGGCGGTCACAGTCATCTCGTTCCCCCTCTATTCCCTTACTTTCCGCGACAGAGCCTACACCTGGACCACTCAAGTATCCATCATGTATACAAGAGTTCCACTGATTGGAAGGGGTCCCATGGTGCACGTCGCGGTGGCGCAGTTCGCGCCCGGCAACGACAAAGAGGCCAACCTCGCCCGAGTCGCCTCCCTCGTCGGCGAAGCGGCCGACCGCGGTGCGCGGGTGGTCGTCCTGCCCGAGTACTCGTTGTTCACCGTACCGACGATGAGCCGGGAATTCGTGACCTCGGCCGAAGAACTCGACGGGCCGTTCGTCACCGAACTGCGCGGCCTCGCCAAGGACCGGCAGATCACCGTCGTCGCGGGTATCAACGAAGCACTCCCCGGCGGCGAGCGGATCTCGAACACGCTCGTCGCGGCCGGCCCCGACGGGGCGATCGCCGCGCTCTACCGCAAGCTGCACCTCTACGACGCCTTCGGTTTCCGCGAATCGGAACTGGTCCGGCCCGGCGACATCGAAGCCCCGGAGACGTTCGAAGTCGACGGGATCACCTTCGGTCTCCAGACCTGCTACGACCTGAGGTTCCCTGAGGTCACCCGTCGCCTGGTCGACGCGGGCGCGGACGCCGTACTGCTGCCCGCGGAGTGGATGCCCGGTCCGCTCAAGGAGGACCACTGGACCACCTTGGTCCGGGCCAGGGCGATCGAGAACACGATCTACCTCGTCGCGGCGGGGCAGGCCGCCCCCGCGGGTTCCGGGCACAGCATGATCGTCGACCCGATGGGCGTCGTCGTCGCCTCGCTCGGCGAGCGCACGGGCACTGCGACCGGCGAGGTCTCCGCCGAGCGGATCTCCGAGGTGCGCGCCAAGAACCCGGCGCTGGAACTGCGCCGGTTCGCCGTCACCCCGAAGTCCTGAGTATCTTCTGAACCGGAGGTCCGTTCGTGAAGACACGTCCTCGGGCGTGGTGACGCGGCTTCCGTTCGCCTGGGTGCCGGGTGGCCGCCCGGCACCCAGGCTCGTTTCACGGCACCAGCAGTCCCCAGTGGACGGCCCACGGGACGAACAGCACGGTCCCGGCCAGCAGCAGGCCGACCCGGACTCCCCCGCGTTCCTTCTTCCGCCACCACGAAACCGCGGTCACCACCCCGGCGACGACGACCCCGACCGCGATCAGCTGCAACGCGAGCCACGGCAACGTCCGTCCGAAAAGGACCGGTCCCGGCGCCATCGCCGCCCCCGTCGTCAGCACGACGTAGTAGACGAGGAATCCCACCGTGCCGAGCAGGCCTGCCGACGCCAGCCAGCGCGCGGGCCTGGCGAGCGGAACCTCCTTACGACGGCGGAACAACGCTGTCACCGGGTAGGCCGCGAACGCCAACAACGCCAGCGCCCAGATCCCGATCTGCACCCACGGTGCCTCGTACCAGGCGAGTGGTGCCAGCGCGGCGCTTTGGCTCGCCTGGACCGGAGGCGGATCGGCGGACAGCCCGCCCTTCGCTCCGTTCACCCAGTTCGCGACGAGGTCGAGGTAGCCGGGAGCGAAGCCGTCGAGCTTGTCGAAACCGTCGGTGGTCGGCCGGAGCCCGTGCTGGGCCTGCGGGAATACCTTCAGCGTGTACTGCCGGTTTCCGGCGCGGTCCAGCGTTTCCCGGAAGATCCGGACGGCCTCGCCAGGCGGGGTGAGCCGATCCAGCTCGCCCCACAGGCCGAGGACCGGCTGCCGCACCTTCTCCAGCACCGGAACCGGGTCGTATCCGGCCTCGGGGAACACTCCGGCGCCCGCGAGGGTGCGCATGTTCGTCGACGACACCATGTCCACCATCGAACCGGTGACCCCGCCGCGGCGCAGATAGGTCTCGAAGGCCCACGACTGCTGGCGGTCGGGCGAAACACCGTTGGCACCGACGGTGACCACGAAGGAGACGTCCTTCGACTTCGACGCCGCCAGCGGCGCGACCCAGCCTCCTTCGCTCAGGCCCCACACGCCGACCCGTGCGGGATCCACCCCAGGATGTGAACGCAGCGCCTGGACAGCGGCGAGAGCGTCGTCGGCAAGCACCGAGTAGTCCCGCTCGAACAGTGAATAGCCCTCGGTCCGCTTGTCGTAGATCAGGGTCGCGATCCCCGCCTTGGCGAAGGATTCCGCCTCGACGCGGTAGTCGTCCCGGTCGTGTTCGCCGGATCCGTGCACCATGACGATGCCCGGCGCCGGACCACCGCCCTCCGGCGCGACCACCGTTCCCCGCAAGGTGACCCCGTGGCTGGTGAACGAGACCTCGCCGTCCGGAGCCGCGGCGGGCAGCGGTGACGAGACCGCCACGACGGCCGCGAGCAACGCGGCGATCATCGCCTGCTCACCCGGACGACCTCCAGCGACGGCGACGCGAGGATGTCCTTCTCGCAGTACCGTTCGGTGACCCACTGCTTGCGCGAGTACAGCTCCGTCTGGTCGCTGTGGTGCGCCGATTCCGGGTTCGCGGACTGCGAGTAGGTCATCAGCGTCGTCGTGTCCGGGCAACCGGTCCCGGTGAACGCCACGACGTGCAGGTACGTCCCGCCGTGCGTGAACTCGGGGTAGCCGCGAGCCGGATCCCATGGCCCGCCCAGCGAGTCGTAGACACCACGGCCCGCGGTTCCGCCACCCAGCGGGATCTTCCGGCCGTCACGGACGACGTAGTGGTTGTCGCCGTACGGCGCGTCGAGCGGGATATTCGCCGCCTGCAACTCCGCGACGGCGTCGGAAAGCGCCTTGCGGATCGCCGCGTTGCCCGTGTCGAGGGTGTTCGGGGTGTGGACCGGATCCTTGACGTCGAACGGGACCTTCCAGATCGACGACCCCAGGCGATCCACGGCCGACCAGAAGCGGTCGAACAGCAGAGCTCCCCTGCTCTCCGCGTCCGAACGGCCGTCCCAGCCCGCCAGCGCGGCGCACGCGGCCTCCATTCCCGCCATCGTGCGGCACATCGCGACGACGTCGGCCCGCACGAGTTCGGCGGCGTGGTCCCGGTGCGAGAACATCAGGTCCCGCATCGCTTGCCCCGTGAAGCCGCCCTTCTTCAGCTGATCGGCGATCTCGACGAAACCGCCCCGTGTCCGCATGTTCTGTTCGTAGCCGACCGGGCCCACGATCCTCGGGAAGCCGCTCGTCGCGGCCGCGGGATTGGGCAGCCAGTAGCTGTCGTTCGAGTTCGCCACGTAGTCGGACCGGCTCAGGCTCGGCAGGCTGGACGGGCCGAAGACGCCCGGCCGCAGTGCGTCGCGATCCCGGCCCCACGCGCAGGCCGTCTTCGCGCCGTCGAGCATCGCGACACCGTCCGCCTCGAACATTTCCTTGCCCAGCGGCGTGTTGCAGCGCGCCGCCTTCTCGTCGGTGACGTGCGGGACCCCGTGGATCTGGCTGAACTCCACCCGGCCACGGTCGTCGGTGGCGAGGATGTTCATCCACGGCAGCCCTTGGGTCTCGCGGACCGCGCCGATCATCTCCCCCGCCGTCCGGCCGCGGGCGATCGCGAACATCGAGTTCGTCATCCCGATGTTCGTGGCGTTGGCGTCCGCGATGGCGAACGCGGTCGACGCCGTCCACGGCAGTTCCCGCTGCCCGAGCCTGGTCGTCACCGGGCCGTACCGGGTCGTCCACTGTGGACGTACGACCCGCTCCAAGGTGCCGTCCGCCTTGCGCGACAGGACACTCACATCGTGGCGGCGCATCCGCTCGGGCTTCCCGTCGACGAGATACGTCGTCGGCGAGCCGGGCACGAGCTTCAGCTCGAACAGCGTGTACGTGCGCGTCGTGTCGGTGGCGGTTCCGCTCCAGGCGGCGGTTTCGTTGTGTCCCAGCCACATGAGCGGAATGCCGGGGATACCGGCTCCGCTGACGTTGAGCTTGCCGGGCAGCGTCAGCTGCGACTGCCACAGCCTGGTCCCGCTCAGCTGCCACGGCAGGTGCGGGTTGGCCAGCGAGACACCTCGTCCGTTCGCCGACGCGGCCGCGCCGACCGCGATCGCGTTGCTGCCGATGCCGGTCTCCCCGAGCATCTGTTCGGCGCCGCCGCCCGCGGGCGGGGCACCCGGCGACGACGCGGTGATCGAGTCCGCGACACCGCCCTGACCGAAGATCATGCCGACCGCGTGGCTGTGGCGGTAGACGTCGAGCTCGGTGATCGGCTTCAGCCAGCCGGCGCCCCGGCAGGCCGGGTCGGTGATCTCACCGGTGCGGAGGTACTTGTTGACGCCCTCGACGTAGCCGCGGATCAGTTCGCGGACCTCTCGGTACGGCCCGCGCGGCGCCGGCTCCGACAGAAGCCGCTCGATCACGCCGCTTTCGTTCAGACCTTGGAAGTACAGGTCGCTCGCGAGGTTCGTGCTCGCCTGGCTCACCCCGCTCGTCGGCGGGGCGTCCGGCCCGAGCCAGCGGGAACGCTGGGCCCGGGTCGTGACCGCGACGTCCACGATCGCGCAGATGTTGTCCCTGGCCGCGGCGAACCCCTGCCCGAAACCCAGGTTCACCCAGTCGTTCGCGACGATGTGCGGAATGCCGAATTCGGTGTAGCGGATGGTGGCGTCCGGCCGGGATGCCCCGTCCGGCGGTTGCGCGGCCGCCGCGGTCCCCGCCGCGAGCAGGCTCGCCGCGGCGCAGACGGCCGCGATTCTGTTCCAGAGCAGCATGCTGCTCCCCCTTGTCTGTGGAGTCGTTCGTGAAGACACGCCGTCTGGCGTGGTGACGCGATACCGGTGGTCGAGTGGCCGCTCTCCCACCGGTCTTTCACTTCCCTTCCCTCACCTCCCCGTCGACATCCGGGAACGCCGTCCAGCGCACGAGCACCTTCCGCGCGTCCGGGGCGGGTTCCGGCCGCCAATAGCGGCGCAGCAGGTCCAGGTACTCGTCGAAGAACTCCTTGAGCTCTTCGAGGTTCAGCTGGACCGAGCCGCGTGAGAACACCAGCGCGTCACCCCATTCGCCCAGCTCACCGCGCCGTTCGAGGAAACGCGCCAGCTGTTCGAGGTCCTCGGTGAACGCGGCGCGCTGCGCCTCGTCGAAGACGGCGCGCATCTCGTCGTTCTGCTCGCTGTGCCGGGGCCAGCGGATGTCACGCTGCCGGGCGCGCCACCAGCGTTCCTTGCCGTGCGCGAGTTCCGGTGCCTCGTCGACGAAGTCGTATTTCGCCAGTTCCCGTAGGTGGTAGCTGGTCGCGCCGGAACTCTCTCCCAGTTCCTTGGCCAGCTTCGTCGCCGTCGCGGGTCCGCGGCCCAGCGCCTCCATGATCCGGCGGCGCAGCGGGTGCATCACCGCCTTCAGTACGGCGGCGTCGGCGATCTCTTCGGGGGGCGGCGGACCGGTCATGACACCAAGGTAGCCGTGCAAAGGTGATTGTGCAAAGGTCTCTTTGCACGCGGTTCAGACCACCGTCGCGGAGCGAGCGAGGATTCTGCTGGCGTTTCGGTGAACTCAGCGTGAAATTGACAACTTCACTACGAAGGTCTTGTGCCGGGCGGACGAAAACTCGACAGGTTCGCGGGTTTTTCGTTGCGTCGTCCCCGAAATTCGGTTGTATCGGATAGTTTTGCCCGGAGTCGACCTAGCGGGAGAGAACATGCCGAAGCACCGCCCTCGACAGACGGACAAGTTGTCCGCCCGGCACCGGACGGCCTTCGCGCTCGCCGGTGGCGCACTCGCCGTCCTGCCCGCGGTGACCGCGTCGGCGGGCCCGGACGCCCCGGTCGCCGCGCCGAAACCCGCCGTACCGCAGAACCAGGCCGCGGCCTGGCAACCGCCGGCGGGCACGGTCCCGGAGATCGCCGTCGACGGCAGCCTCCCCCAGCCACCCACGCCGGACCCGCTGACCGTCCCCGGGCACAGCGGCAACGTCGGTGGCGCCTTCGCGCCGTCGGGCGCGCTCGGCATCCCCGCCAGCATGATGAAGGCGTACAAGAACGCGGCCGACATCCTCGCGAAGGAACTGCCCGGCTGCCACATCGACTGGGCTTTGATCGCGAGTATCGGCCGCATCGAGTCCAATCACGCGCGTGGCGGTTACGTCGACGCGAAGGGCAACACCCTCGAACCGATCCTCGGCCCGCAGCTCAACGGCGCCGGGCCGTTCGCCGCCATCTCCGACACCGACGGCGGCAAGTACGACGGCGACAGCGTGTGGGACCGCGCCGTCGGCCCGACGCAGTTCATCCCGTCGACGTGGAAGGGCTACGCCTCGGACGGGAACGGCGACGGCGAGTCGAACCCGAACAACATCTACGACGCGACCCTGGCGTCGGGCCGGTACCTCTGCTCCGGCGGTGTCGACCTGACGTCGGAGCAGACCCAGCGCGTGGCCGTCTACCGCTACAACCACTCACTGTCCTATGTGGACACGGTGATCCGCTGGGCGGTTGCCTACCGCGGCGGTGTCGCGACCACGCCGGACAGCCAGGTGCCCGTCGGCGCTCCCGACTCGCCGGACGTCGCGGCCGGCACGCCTGGCGGCGAGGTCCCCGTGCCGACCCTGCCCGGCACTCCCCCGCCCGGCACGACCACGCCGCCGCCGACCTCGCAGCCCGGCACGTCGCTCCCGCCGAGCAGCACCACACCGCCGAGCAGCACTTCGCCCTCGAAGCCGACCAGCACCCCGCCTTCGTCGACGCCTCCTTCGTCGACACCGCCTTCGAGCACGCCTCCGTCCTCGACGACGCCTCCTCCGTCCAGCACGTCCTCCGCGGCGCCGTCCTCGACGCCGGCCGGGAACACGGGCGAGACGACGCCGACCAGCACCACCACTTCCCCGACCCCGTGAAGGGTCTTGGATACCTATGCGGCTTCCGGCCGCGGGTTGATGCCAGGCTCGTTCCGTGAAGGCCTCCTCCCCAGTACATGAAGGCCCCCATCCTTGCGCCTGGCGCAAGGATGGGGGCCTTCATGTACTTCACGGCGAGCAGTCACGAGGCTCAGCGCCCGGAATGTCCCGAAGACCGGCCGCGTTACCGCTTCTCGTAGCTCACCAACCGAGAGAAGCGAGACACGGATGTCGTCATTCGTCATGACCGCCGAAGAACGGGAAGCCTTCCTGAGCGAGGTCCACATCGGGGTCTTGGCCGTGGAGCGGGAAGGCCGGGCGCCGCTGGCCGTGCCGGTCTGGTACGACTACGAGCCTGGCGGCGAGCTCCTGATCTGGATGGACGGCGGCTCGGTCAAGGACAAGGCGATCAAGAAGGCGGGCAGGCTCAGCCTGGTCGCGCAGACGGAGACGTTCCCCTACAAGTACGTGACGGCCGAGGGTCCGGTCATCGCGAACGACACGCCGCCGACCCGGGAGCAGGCGCTGAAGATCGCGCAGCGCTACCTGCCCGGCGACGAGGGCACGAAGTACGTCGACGGCGCGCTCAGCGACAACTCCGTGCTGGTCCGCGTCCGGCCGGAGAAGTGGCTGAGCAACGACCAGAGCAAGGCCTGACGGCATGACGGTGTCCCGGCGGACGGGGCCGCCGGGACACCGTCATCAGCCCGCGATCGGTTCGAACTCGACGACGCTGTCGAGTGCCTTGCCCATCGCGGCGTTCCCTTCGCGTTCGATCATGATCTCCACCAGCACCGGCCGCGACGTCCGCTCGGCCTCCTTGCGCGCCCACTCCAGCGAAGCCCGGATCTCGCCCGGCTCGGCGACGCGGGTGCCGGAGCAGCCGTAGGCCTCCATGACCTTCACGTTGTCCGTGCCGATCTTGTCGTAGTGGATGTCGACCTCGAAGTTCATCTCGTAGCCGGTCTCGGCCTGCCGGATGAGCCCGAGGTACTCGTTGTTCAGCATGATCAGCACGAACCCGACGTCGTACTGCGCGGCGACCGCCAGCTCCTCCACCAGGAACTGGAACGAGTAGTCCCCGACGACGCCGACGACCTCGGCCTCCGGTTTCGCCTTCTTGACGCCGATCGCCGCCGGGATCTCCCAGCCGAGCGGGCCCGCCTGGCCGCACACCTGATAGTGCCGTGGCTTGTGCGCGCGCTGGAACTGCCCGGACCAGATCTGGTACAGCCCGATCGCGGTGACGAAGTAGGCGTCCTCGCCGTAGAACTCGTTGATCTCCTTGAACACCCGGGGCGCCTTGATCGGCGTGTCCTCGAAGTCCTCGCGGCGCGGCAGGCTCTCCTTGAGCTGGCCGATCCGCCGTGGCCACGCGCGATCCCGTGCCGGCGAACGCTTCGACGCCGCCTCGATCAGCGCGTCCAGGAAGGCGCCCGTGTCCGACACGATGCCGAGGTCCGGCCCGAACACCTTGCCCAGTTGTGTCGGCTCGATGTCGACGTGGATGAACTTCCGGTTCCCGCGGTAGACGTCGAGGTCACCGGTGTGCCGGTCGCCGAACCGCGCGCCCAGCGCCAGCACCAGATCCGCTTCGAGGAAGGCCGCGTTCGCCCACCGTTGCGAGGTCTGGATACCCGCCATGCCGGCGAACAGTTCGTGGTCCTCGGGGAAGCTCCCCTTGCCCATCAACGTCACGCCGACCGGGACACCGAGCAGTTCGGCCGCGGTCCGCAGCCGGTCGCTCGCGTCGCCGAGCACCACGCCGCCACCGGCGAGGATCAGCGGCCGTTCGGCGGCCAGCAGCAGGTCCAGCGCCCGCTCGACCCTGGCCGGTGACGGCGTCGCCCTGGTGACCGGCAGCGGCGAGTCGATACTGGAATCCCACTCGATCTCCTGCCGCTGGACGTCGATCGGCAGGTCGATCAGCACCGGGCCCGGACGGCCGGACCGCGCGATCCGGAACGCCTCCCGGAACACCCACGGCAGCTGGGCCGCCTCCTTGACCTGCACCGCCCATTTCGTCACCGGTTTGGCGATCTCGACGATGTCGACGGCCTGGAACGCCTCGGTGTGCAGCTTCCGCGAGTCGGCCTGCCCGGTGATGCACAGGATCGGGATCGAGTCGGCCTGCGCGGTGTAGAGGCCGGTGATCATGTTCGTCCCGGCGGGCCCGGAGGTGCCGATCGCGACGCCGACGTTGCCGGTGGTCCTCGCCCAGCCGTCGGCCATATGGGTCGCGCCCTCTTCGTGGCGCACGATCAGATGCTCGATGCCGCTGTCCTGCATCGCGTGGTACAGCGGGAGGATCGCGGCGCCGGGGCAGCCGAACGCGGTGTCGACGCCCTCACTGACCAGGACGTCGACGACGGCCTGCATGGCGGGGATTCTGGGCATGCGTCACTCCTTGTTTTCCGCGCCGGACAGCGTTTCGACGACCTTCAACAGCGCGGAGTGATCGAGCGAGCCGTGGCCCATCGCCCGTCCGGCGGCGACGAGCTGGGCGACCAGCCCGGTGAGCGGGAGCGCGACCTCGGCCTGCCTGGCGGCGGCGAGCGCGATGCCCATGTCCTTGTGGTGCAGATCGATCCGGAAGCCCGGCGCGAATTCCCGCGCCACCATGGACTTCCGCTTGAGTTCGAGGATCCGGCTGCCCGCAAGGCCGCCCGCGAGGACGTCGAGCCCGACGCCTGCGTCCACGCCGGAGGCTTCGAGCAGCACGATGGCCTCGGCGATCAGCCCGTAGGTTCCGCCGACCACCAGCTGGTTCGCGGCCTTGACGACCTGGCCGGCGCCGTGCGGCCCGACGTGCACGATCGTCTTGCCGACCGACTCCAGGATCGGGAGCGCGGCGGCGAAGTCCTCGGCATCGCCACCGGCCATAATGGACAGTGCTGCCTGCTCGGCCCCGGCCTGGCCACCGGACACGGGCGCGTCCAGCACCCGGATCTCCCGTTCGGCCGCCCGCTCGGCCACCTCGATGGAGGTTTCCGGCCGGATGGTGCTCATGTCGATCAGCAGGGTGCCCGGTTTCGCCGACTCCAGCACCCCGCCCGCCGCGAGCACGACGGCTTCGACCTGCGGGTGGTTCGGCAGCATGGTGATGACGACCTCCGCGCCCGCCACGGCGTCCGTCACCCCGTTCGCGACCCGGCCGCCCGCGGCTTCCAGCCTCGCGAGCGCGTCGGCGTTCGTGTCGAATCCGCTCACCTCGTGGCCGGCGGCGACGAGATGTCCCGCCATCGGCCCGCCCATGATACCCAGGCCGATGAATCCCAGCTTGGTCATGCCAGTCCCCTTCGTTCGAAAGGCAGCCACGACAGCGAATCCGCGCTCGGCCCGTCGGGCTTGTACTCCACGCCGACCTGCCCGCGGTACCCCGCCGTCTGCAGCTTTTCCAGGTATCCCTCGATGTCCAGCGTTCCGGTCCCCGGCTGGTGCCGCCCTGGGGCATCGGCGATCTGCACATGGCCGATCCGTCCGGTGTGGACGGTCGTGACCGTGTCGAGGTCGTCACCGTTGACCGCCAGGTGGTACAGGTCGGCCAGCAGCTTCACGTTGTCCCGCCCGAGTTCGTCGAGCACCTTCAGTACGTCGTCCGCGGTCTTGAGCGGGTACTTCTCCGCCCCCGACAACGGTTCCAGGACGATCTCCGCGCCGATGCGCGCGGCCGCGTCCGACGCGAGCGCCAGATTCGAGAGGCCGAGCTTGTCCTGCCCGGCCGGATCCGCGCCGTCGATCCGGTTGCCGTACAACGCGTTGAACCGGCGGCAACCGAGCCGCTCGCCAAGGTCGATCGCCGAGGCGATGCCGCGGGCGAACTCGTCCTCACGGCCGGGCCAGGTGACCAGGCCGCGATCGCCGCCCGCCATGTCGCCAGGGAAGAAGTTCAGCCCGGTCACCGCGACGCCCGCCCGCTCGACCGACGCCACGAAGGCGTCGACCTCCGCGTCGTCCGGCACCGGCGTCTCGAAGGGCCACCAGTACTCGACCGCGGTGAAGCCAGCAGCACGCGCCGCCTCCGCACGGTCGAGCAGCGGCAACTCGGTGAAGACCAGCGACAGGTTCAGCACGTACGGCAGCGCATGACGCGAACCGGCAAGATCAGCCATCGAAACCTCTGCAATTTCGCTATGCGGAAACTTTCTTTCGTATATCGAGAATAGCCCGCTGACCTGTCCTCGGTCAACGGACAGCGCACCCTCAGACCGAGGAAATGTCGGACCCCCTCGATAACGTCAGCCGACATGGACAGCACGCCGTTCCAAGCGCGGATCCCGGAGGCCGATCTCGAAGACCTCCGGGATCGGATCCGCCGTGCCCGCTGGCCCGAAGACGAGACCGTCGACGACTGGTCGCAGGGCGTACCCGTCGCCTACCTGCGCGAACTGTGCTCGTACTGGGCCGGGGATTACGACTGGCGGGCCGCGGAATCCCGGCTCAACGCGTTCCCCCAGTTCCGGACCGAAATAGACGGACTCGGCATCCACTACCTGCACGTCCGCTCACCGCATCCGGACGCGCTGCCGCTGGTGCTCACGCACGGCTGGCCGGGTTCGGTCTTCGAATTCCTCGACGTGCTCGGCCCGCTCACCGATCCGGTCGCCCACGGCGGTGACGCGGCCGACGCGTTCCACGTCGTCGTCCCTTCCTTGCCCGGCTACGGCTTCAGCGACAAACCCGCGCGGGCCGGCTGGTCGATCCAGCGCATCGCCGACGCGTGGATCCGCCTCATGGAGGGCTTGGGATACGAGCGCTACGGCGCCCAGGGCGGCGACTGGGGCACCAGTATCACCACGCTCATGGGCCGGACGGCGCCCGAGCGGCTGGCGGGGATCCACCTCAACCCACCACTGGCGGCGCCGGACCCGGCGACGTCCGACGACCTGACCGAATCCGAACGGAAGTCGCTCGCCGACCTCGAAAACGCCAAGGCCGACGGTTCGGGTTACGCGATCCAGCAGGCGACGAGGCCGCAGACGATCGGTTACGCGCTGGCCGACTCGCCGGTCGCGCTGTGCGCGTGGATCGTCGAGAAGTTCCAGGCGTGGACCGATTGCGGCGGCCATCCGGAGAACGCGCTGAGCCGCGACGCGATGCTCGACGACATCACGCTCTACTGGCTGACCGGCACCGGCGCCTCGTCCGCCCGGCTGTACTGGGAAAGTTTCGCCGAGGTGTCGAGCTGGTTCGCCGAATCCACTGTGGACACGATCACCGTGCCGACCGGCTGTTCGATCTTCCCGTGCGAGACCCCGCGCCCGTCCCGCCGCTGGGCGGAGCGCAGGTTCACCGACATCCGGTACTGGAACGAACTCGACCGGGGCGGCCACTTCGCGGCCTTCGAACAGCCCGCCGTGTTCACCGAGGAGGTGCGGTCGTTCTTCCGGCTCGTGCGATGACCGCTTGACTGTGACACCGTGTCAGGCTGTGCGCTGGGAGTCGTCATGTTCAGTATCGGAGATTTCGCCAAGCACGGCCGGGTGTCGGTCCGCATGCTGCGTCACTACGACGCCATCGGGCTGCTGCGCCCCGCCCACGTCGACCCGTTCAGCGGTTACCGGTCCTACACCGGAGAGCAGCTGGCCCGGCTCAACCGGGTGATCGCCCTCAAGGATCTCGGCTTCACCCTCACGCAGGTGCAGGAGATCCTCGACGCGGAGATCGGCGCGGACGAATTGCGCGGGATGCTGCGGCTGCGCCGCGCCGAACTCGAAGCGGCCATCGCGGCCGACGAGACGCGGCTCAAGGCCGTGGAGGCGAGGCTCCGGTCGATCGAAAGCGAGGGAACCATGCCATCCGAAGACGTCGTCGTCAAAAGCCTGCCCGCGGTGCGCGTCGCCGAGCTGACCGGGACGGCGGGCGGTTACGTGAACGACGAGATCGGGCCCGTCGTGCAAGGGCTCTACAAGGAGCTGTTCGGCGCGCTCGGCCCGATCACGCCGTCCGGTCCGCTCATCGCCTACTACGAAGACGACGCCGACGGCGAGCGAGTGCGGATCCACGCCGCGGTCCCGATCTCGGCCGAAACCGATGGCACTGAAGGATTCTCGACGGTCCGTCTCGCCGAAGTCGCGACCGCGGCGACGATCCTGCACCGAGGTTCGATGGCGACCGTGCTCTCCAGCTACCAGGCACTGGCGAAGTGGGTCGACGCCCACGGGTACCGCGCGAGCGGCCCGGCACGGGAGTTCTACCTCGAATGCCCGGAAGACGGGGACAAGTGGGTCACCGAGTTGCAGCAGCCGATCACCAAGGCCTGACGCCCGCCGTCCGACGGGCTCCATCCCGGATGTCATGAAAGGGTCGTTCAGGACGTTTTTCGTCCTGGACGACCCTTTCATGACACTTCAGGACGGGCCAGGAAGCCGGTCACAACGGCCCGGAACTCGTCCGGCGCCTCCAGCCACGGCACGTGCCCGACGTTCTCGAACCGCACCCGCCGCACCGACGGCAGGGCCTGCTCCAAGGAGTCGACGGCCCACCGGGGCCGGTTGTCGGCCATGCCGTCCACGATCAGTGTCGGCACTCGCAGCGACTCGCAGGCCGAGACGAGTTCCGACTCCGGAACGGTCCGCATCTCCTCGCTGAGTGCCGTGTTCGCTTCGTAGTTGACCGGGAACCAGGGCGTCGCCATCGCTTCGGCGTGGCCCGCGCCGTCGGTCACGAAATCGGCCGTCCACTGCCACATCGCGCGTTCGCGGCCTTCGCCGCGAGGCTTCTCGCCCACCACGCGCTCGAAGTTCCGCTTGAATTCCGCGTGCCAGTCGTGACCGAGGCCGACACCCGACACGTAGACGAGCGCGCTCACCCGTTCCGGTCGCGCGAGCGCGTAGAGGAGGCCGAGATGCGCACCCCACGAATGCCCGAGAACCGGGACGCGGTCGAGGCCGTGCCACTCGCGGACGGCGTCGACGTCGGCGACCATCCGTTCGAGGGTGTACGGACCACGCGCTTCCGAACGCCCGGCACCGCGCTGATCCCACCGGATCAACCGGAACCGCGGGCCGAGATCGAGGGTGCCGAACATGTCCCACAGACCGGGACCGCCGTGGCAGCACAGGATCGGTGCGCCCCGGCCGGTCGCCGAGGTCCACAGCTCGCAGCCGTCGTCGGTGATCATCACGTGATTATCCGATAGGCCGGGCCGCGGTCGTTGACTATCTTCCGCGACATGACGACGTACACGCCGCCGCAGCGGACGGCCACCCTCGCCGACGCGCCCGCCATCGCGGCGCTGATGCGAGCCTCGGTACTGGAGTTGTTCCCCCGGTTCTACGACGAACGCCAGACCGCGAGCGCGGCGGACCACATCGCGCGGCTCGACCTGCGGCTGATCGAAGACGGCACCTACTTCGTGCACGAGGCGGACGGCGAGATCGTCGCCTGCGGGGGTTGGAGCAGGCGCAACAAGACCCACGCGGGCGCCGGCGACGCGTCGGACGACGACCGTCCGCTCGATCCGGCCGCCGAACCCGCGCGCGTGCGCGCCATGTTCGTCCGCGGCGACTGGACACGTCGTGGGCTCGGGCGCGCGATCCTCGAGTCCTGTCGTCTCGCGGCGAAGGCCGAGGGCTTCACGTCGCTGACACTGACCGCGACCCTGCCCGGTGTCCCGCTGTACCGGTCGTTCGGCTTCACCGAAGTCGAACGGGTGACCGTCACGACCCCCGACGGCGTCGACGTGCCGGGCGCCGTCATGGCCAGGGACATCGACGAGCCGGATAGCATCGCAAGATGATCTCCGGGACCACCGCACTTTCGTTCGTCTTGATCTGTCTGCTCGGCGCGATGGCACCGGGCCCGGATTTCCTGGTCGTGACCCGCAGCGCGATCCTCGGCGGGCGCAAGGCCGGGATCGCCGCCGGGCTCGGTATCGCACTCGGCGTCTTCGTCTGGGTGGTCGCGATCGCGCTGGGGGTCGCGGCGATCCTCACCGCGTCGGCGATCGCCTTCACCGTGGTGAAGCTGATCGGCGCCGGCTACCTGATCTTCCTCGGTGTCAAGGCGTGGCTGGCGGTGCGCCGCGGCGACTACAGCGAACTCAAGGACAGGGTGGCGCCCGTCGTCGCGCCCAAGGAAGCGTTCCGGCAGGGACTGCTCACCAACCTGTTCAACCCGAAGGTCGCGATGTTCTTCCTCGCGCTGATCCCCCAGTTCCTCCCGCATTCGGCCTCGACCGCGCAGACCCTGCAACTGGCCGTGCTGGCCACCACGGTGGCCGTCGTCTGGACCTTCGTCCTGGCGACGCTGGTCGGTTCGCTGCGGAGGTTCTTCAGCTCCGGCAGGGTGCGCCGCACGATGGACGCGGTGATGGGCACCTTCCTGGTCGGGCTCGGCATCCGGGTCGCGGTGCAGAACTGACCTGAAGGCGCCCATCACCCGACGTCAGAGGGCTTCGGCGGCGAGGCGCGTCCCTTCGACGCGGGCGGCGATCTTGGCGAACGCGGTGTCCCGCGACGTCGAGGTGTCGTCGGCGAACGGCGAGAAACCGCAGTCGTCACAGGTGCCCAGCCGGTCCGGCGAGATGAACCGCGCCGCCTGCAGAACCCTGTCCCGGATCTCTTCGGCGGTTTCGACGCGCGGGTCGATCGGGTCGGTCACGCCGACGAAGATCCGCTGCTCCGGACGAGCATGCTCGGCGATCACCCGCAACGCCCGCTCGGGATCCGGCTCGCTGGCCAGCTGGACGTAGACGTTGCCCACCTTCAACCGGAACAACGTCGGCAGCAGCCCGGCGTAGTCGACGTCCAGGCTGTGCACGGAGTCCTGGTCCCCACCGGGGCAGGTGTGCACACCGATCTTCGCGCGCTCCTCCTCGGAGAACCGGTCCAGCACGGTGTTGTTCAGGTCCACAAAGGACCGCAGCAGTCCGCCGGACGGATCGAGCTTCAGCGACAACCGGCCTTCGGTGAAGTCGATCTGGACGCTGTCCGCACCCGCGTCGAGACTGCGGCGGATGTCGGCCTCGGCCTCGTTCACCAGGTCGGCGATGAACTGTTCTTTGTCGTATCCGGCCAGTTCTTCACCGGGATAGACGAGACTGATTGCCGAAGCGGCGATCACCGCCTGCTTCACCGGCCGGGTCGCGTACTTCTTGGCTTCGCGCAGATAGCTGTCGGCGTAGGTCTGATAGCGGAACGGCCCGGCGGTCAGCCTCGGAAGCTGCCGGGTGTGCCCGTCGGCGAACGGGATGACGACGCCGTCCGATGCCAGCGAAGTGAGGCCCGCCAAGGGATACGTGGCGAAACTCGGTTTGCCCTGCTCGCCGTCGGTGATCACCGGCGAGCCGGTCTCCTCCAGCCGTTCGATGGTCTCCACGAGAGCTTTTTCCCGCGACTCGCCGAGGCCGTCGGCGTCGAGCCGTCCGGCCGCGTGCTCACCGAGCGCTTCGATGAGGTAGCCGGGACGGGGAATACTGCCGATCGGTTCGGTGGGTATGGTCATCGCTCGCGTCCTCCCAGATGGCACAGCCCGCGGCCCCCATGGCCACAAGCGTGGAACCTACCGAGCCCTTTGTTTCGAGACGATCTTTGAGCGTGCTGAAACCCCGAATGGCGCAACGGCGAGGCCGTATAGGTCGTTATACGAAGCTCGGCGAAATTCGATGCTTATCCGGCCCTGCTCCTGGGTATTCCGTGGATGTCGACGGCCGGGGCGCGCCGAAGGAGAAACCGATGCTGAGCCATCACGATCGGCAAGAGCTGGAGAAGATCGAGCGCTGGTTCGAGCTCACCGAGCCGGCACTGGCCGCTCAGCTCCGGGCCGGCAGGCCCGCCCGGCCCCCACTGCTCCGACTGGCCCTCCTTCTCAGCCTCGACCTCACCGCCGGCCTGTTGATGCTGCTGGGCATCATGGTGGACAGTCCGGCCCTGCTGCTGACCGGAATGATCACCGTGACCGCGGCGGTGATCGTGCACCTGTCCCGGTTCGGGCGCGCCTGATCGTCCTCCCGTACACCGGTAGAGTCCGGGCGATACGTCCGGTTCACTGGGAGGAAGACGCATGCGTTTCATGATCATCATCAAGGCGGACGAGGACTCCGAAGCCGGGAAGATGCCGCCGATGGAGGCTTTGACCGCCATGGCGAAGTTCAACCAGGAGATGCTCGACGCCGGGGTGCTGGTCGGCGGCGAAGGCCTGCAGGAAAGCTCCAAGGGCGCACGGGTCACGCTCAGCCCGGCCGGAGCCACCGTCACCGATGGTCCGTTCACCGAAGCCAAGGAACTCGTCGGCGGCTTCTGGATCGTCGATGTCCCTTCGCGTGCCGAAGCGATCGAGTGGGCGAAGCGCTGCCCCACTCCCCCGACCGGAGACACCGTGCTCGAGGTCCGCAAGATCCTCGAAGCCGAGGACTTCGGCGAGAACTTCACCCCGGAACTGCAGGAGAACGAGCAGCGGATGCGCGACGAGATCGCCGAACGGTCCTAAGCTCGGGCTCATGGCCGTGCGGGAGCGGGTGCGCTGGGTACTCCACGTCGACCTCGACCAGTTCATCGCGGCGGTCGAGGTCGCCCGCCGGCCTGAGCTGCGCGGTAAGCCCGTCATCGTCGGCGGCACGGGCGACCCGGCGGAACGGGCCGTGGTGGCGACGGCGTCGTACGAGGCGCGCGAGTTCGGCATCCGCTCCGGGATGCCCCTGCGAACCGCCGCGAAACGGTGCCCTGACGCGATCTTCCTCGCCACGGACGCACCCGCCTACCAAGAGGTCTCCGATCGGGTGATGGCGACACTGCGGGAATTCCCCGTGGTCGTCGAAGTGCTCGGCTGGGACGAAGCGTTCCTCGGCGTCACCACCGACGATCCCGAAGCACTCGCCGCCGACATCCGGCGGGAAGTGGCCGAAGAGACCGGGCTTTCCTGCTCGGTCGGGATCGGGGACAACAAGCTGCGCGCCAAACTCGCCACCGGATTCGCGAAACCGGCGGGGATCTTCCGGCTCATCCAGGACAACTGGTGGGACGTCATGGCCGAGAGGCCGACGGACGCCCTTTGGGGCATCGGCACCAAGACCACGAAGAAGCTCGCCGAGGCCGGCTATCACACCGTCCTCGAACTGGCGGGCGCCGATCCGGCGGACCTCGCGGCCCGGTTCGGCCCGAAACTCGGCCCGTGGTACCGGATCCTCGCCGGCGGAATCGGCGACGCCGAGGTCACCGCGACGCCGTACGTCGCTCGATCCCGTAGCCGCGAGACCACCTTTCAGCAGAACCTCACCGATCCGGAGGCCATGACCGCGGAGGTCGTCGCACTGGCGAACCGCGTCTCACAGGACGTCGCCGAGGAAGGCAGGCCCGCCGCGCGGGTCGCGGTCAAGGTCCGGTTCGCCCCCTTCCAGACCCATACGCACAGCGTGACCCTGCCCGCACGGACCTCGGATCCCGCCGAAATCGAGAAGGCGGCGCTGGCCGTGCTCGGCATGTTCGACCTCGGCAGACCGGTCCGCCTGCTGGGTGTCCGCGCCGAATTCCTCTCACCTGCGGAGCGATCCGTGTCGCCTTGACAGCGCTCGCGGCGCTTTGCCATTCTGGTTCCGGGTCGAGAGGCGCTGCGACGGAATTCTTCCGCCACGCTCGGCTCGCTGCGACAGACGTAAGGGCGCCTCCCACTGTGGAGGTGCCTTTGTTGCGTCTAAACCCTTTTCCGGCCTTCGTCGTCGAGGCCGTGCGCTGAACCCCCGCAGTGACACCGTCCTTCCCGCCACCGGCGAAAAGGACCGCTTCGCCCTGCCTTCCTTCCTGATTGGAGAACCCATGAGCCCGACCCTGTCCAAGGTCAACGGGATCGAATTCGCCGTCGCCGACCTTTCCCTCGCCGAGGCCGGCCGCAAGCAGCTGCGCCTCGCCGAGGTCGAGATGCCCGGTTTGATGGCGCTGCGCCGCGAATACGCCGACTCCCAGCCGCTGAAGGGCGCGCGGGTCGCGGGTTCGCTGCACATGACCGTGCAGACCGCCGTGCTGATCGAGACGCTCGTCGCGCTGGGCGCCGAGGTGCGCTGGGTGTCCTGCAACATCTTCTCCACGCAGGACGAGGCGGCCGCGGCCGTCGTCGTCGGCCCGAACGGCACCGTGGAGAAGCCGTCGGGTTCGCCGGTGTTCGCGTGGAAGGGCGAGACGCTCGCCGAGTACTGGTGGTGCACCGACCAGCTCTTCGACTTCGGCGACGGCCGCCTCCCGAACATGATCCTGGACGACGGTGGCGACGCGACCCTGCTGATCCACAAGGGGGTCGAGTTCGAGGCCGCCGGCGCCGTGCCGCAGCCGACCGAGGAGGACCCCGAGGAGTACCACCTCGTGCTGGAGACCCTGCGCGAGAGCCTCGGCCGCGACACCAGCCGGTTCACCCGTATCGCCAAGGAGGTCCGCGGGGTCACCGAGGAGACCACCAACGGCGTCAAGCGGCTCTACAAGCTCGCCAAGGAAGGCGAGCTGCTCTTCCCGGCGATGAACGTGAACGACTCGGTGACGAAGTCGAAGTTCGACAACAAGTACGGCATCCGCCACTCGCTCATCGACGGTCTCAACCGCGGCACCGACGTGATGATCGCGGGCAAGGTCGCGGTCGTCTGCGGCTACGGCGACGTCGGCAAGGGCGCGGTGGAATCGCTTCGAGGCCAGGGTGCCCGCGTGGTCGTCACCGAGATCGACCCGATCTGCGCGCTCCAGGCGGCGATGGAGGGCCTCGACGTCGTGGAGCTCGACGACGTCGTCGCGCGCGGCGACATCTTCATCACCACCACCGGCAACTTCGACATCATCATGGCCGACCAGATGGCCAAGATGAAGCACAACGCGATCGTCGCCAACGTCGGGCACTTCGACAACGAGATCGACATGGCCGGCCTCGCGAAGATCCCGGGCATCCAGAAGATCGAGATCAAGCCGCAGGTGCACGAGTGGGTCTTCCCGGCCACGGCGGACCGCGAGGCGCACTCGATCATCGTGCTGTCCGAGGGCAGGCTGATGAACCTCGGGAACGCGACCGGCCACCCGAGCTTCGTGATGTCGAACTCCTTCACCAACCAGACGATCGCGCAGATCGAGCTGTTCACGAAGCAGGGCGAGTACACCACCGACGTCCACGTGCTGCCGAAGCACCTCGACGAGAAGGTGGCCCGCCTGCACCTCGACGCGCTGGGTGTCCGGCTGACGAAGCTGACCAAGCGCCAGGCCGAGTACATCGGCGTGGACGTCGAGGGTCCGTACAAGCTGGACCACTACCGGTACTGAGTTCGACCGCCTCGTGAGTGGTAAGGACGGTTCTAACCGTCCTTACCACTCACGAGGTCCGGCACCGACCCGGTACCGGTGTTCGTTGCTCACCGAGGCCGTGAAGTCACTAGGCCGAATGCGTGAAAACTTCGGCCGGATGGACCTGTTTCTCCCCGATGAGGGCGGGAATCCCTTAAGTAGCCACACCCCGGCAGCACACGGGCCGGGCGACTACGAAGGAGAAGGTGTTCCCGTGATCATTCTCGGCGTCATCCTGATTGTCGTCGGTGTCATCGCCAGCATCCCCGTGCTCTACTCGATCGGGATCGCGCTGGCGGTCATCGGCATCATCCTGGCCGTTCTCGGGAACACCGGGAAGGCCATCGGCGGTCGCGCCCACTGGTACTGAGCACCGGACCGAACCGGTACCCAGCCCCCAGGTACCGGCGCCGAAACAGCCCGGGCACCCGGCGTTCCCCTCACGCCGGGTGCCCGGGCTGTTTTCGTTCTCCGCTAGCCGGGTATCCGCCGCGGACGAGGAGAAGGAGGGAGAGCCGATGGCAGGGACGGACCCTCGCCCGTACTTGACGGAGGCGAAGTACCCGTGTGGACGCGACGAACTCCTGCGGGCCGCCGCGGCGGCCGGAGCGGGCGACGACGTCCTAGGCCCCTTGGGCACGCTGCCCGCCCGTGACTACGCGGACGGGGACGGCGTCTGGGAGGCCATACGCTCCTACAACGGGGCGCCGATCCACGACACCGCGAAGGAAGCACCGTGACATGAAGGGGTCCCCCGGCTCCGAGGGGGAGGGAGAGCCGGAGGACCCCGTCATAGTTAACACATTCCCGGCCGCGATGTACACGAACGCATACACCTTCGAGTGGCAATCGGGCACGATCGCCCGAATCGGGCCGGTCTGGTGTATTGGCCGCCGGTCAAGAAGCCCGGAGCAGCAGCTCGGCAGCCATCTCCGCGCATGAGCAGCCACCGTCGACGTCGAAACAGTCGATCGTCAGCGTGTGCCGGGACAGGTCGAGGTCGACGCAGCCGTCTTCGCTGCATTCACTGAAACCACCGTCGACGTGGACCACCAGGGTCCCGTGGCAGTGATCGAGTTCGCCGGCGCAGAACGCGCACTCCATGTTCATGCCGCCTCCCGCGATCAGGATCGAAGATCGCTTCGGAAAAGTTCTCCTCGATTGCCTTACTACCACCGAGGGACGACAAATCCTGGCATACGCGCGGCGTGTCGTGACACCCGGTGCGGTGACACCGGGCACAACCGTCCACAAAGGAGAGTCAGGCGCTCTTCGGGGTCCGCTTGCCCGACGCGGGTTTCTTTGCCGCCGTGGCCTTCTTGGCCGCTGCCGGCTTGCGGCTCTTCTTCGCCTCGCTCACGCTGGCCTGCAAAGCCTCCATGAGGTCGACGACGTCGGCCTTCGCGCCGACGACCTTCGGTTTCGTCGTCTGGTTGCCCGCGGCCTTGGCCTCGATCATGGCTTCCAGGGCCTCACGGTAGGAATCGCTGTACTTCTCCTGCTCGAACACCGGCTCCGAGAGCGAGTCGATCAGCGAACCCGCCATCGTCAGCTCCTGCGGCCGCACCTGCGGCGGATCGTCGTGCAGGAACCCGAAATCCGGGACGCGGACCTCGTCGGGCCACAACATCGTCGTCATCGTCAGGACGTCGCTGTGGACCCGCAGGATCGCGAGCGTCTCACGCTGCCGGATGGCGACCTTCGCGACCGCCACGTGGCTCGCCTTCTGCAGCGCGTCACGCAGGACCACGTACGGTTTGACGGCGTTCTTCTGCGGTTCGAGGTAGTAGGTCTTGTCGAACTGGATCGGGTCGATGGACTCCAGCGGCACGAACTCGAGCACGTCGATCGCCCGCGACGACGCCAGCGGCAGCTCCGACATGTCCTCGTCGGTGAGCACGACCATCTCACCGTCGGGCAGTTCGTACCCCTTGGCAATCTCGGCGTAGGGCACTTCCTCGCCGTCGATCGTGCAGAACCGCTTGTACTGGATCCGGCCGCCGTCGGCCTCGTGCACCTGGCGCAGCGAGACGTTCTTGTTCTCGGTGGCCGCGTACAGCTGGATCGGGATGCTCACCAGCCCGAAGGACACCGAGCCCTTCCACATCGAACGCATCGAGCCGCACCTCCGCTGCCGTCACCGACCGTACTCACACACGGTGACAACGGTAGCCCGAAACGGCGCACCGCGACAGTCCCGCGAACCCGATCGCGGGACTGTCGTGGTACCGGAATCAGACCTCGGCCAGGTACTTCTCCGCTTTCGCGGGGTCCAGGAACCAGTGCTGGAAGTCGGTCGGATCGGAGAACCCGTTCGCGAACCGCTTCGCCACGGCGGGCTTCTCCCCCGCCGCGCCGATGATCTGGAGCACGTGCGGGGGCGGCGGCTGCAGCATCGCGTTGGTCCAGGTCGTCACGTGCTGGGCGTACTCCCAGTACTTCTCGAACGACGCGGACATCCACTCCTCGTCGAACGGCTTGTCGCCACGTTCGAGGATCGAGTCCAGATAGGACGCCGCGCAGTGGCTCGCGTTGTTGGAACCCTGGCCGGTGATCGGGTCGTTGGCCACCACGACGTCGGCCATGCCGAGCACCGCGGTCCCCGAGTCCAGCTTGCCGACCGCGTTCCGCACGACGGGCGTGTACCCACCCGCCAGTGTCGCCTTGCCGTCGGTCAGCACGGCGTTCCGTGACCGCTCGTACTCCCACGGGAGGAACTGCTTCATCAGCGACAGGATCCGGTCGAGATGCTGCTGCGGCGACGGCCGGTCGTCCCAGCAGTCGAGCGGGCCACCGGGGACACCCTCGAAGAACAGGATGTCGCAGTTCCCGCTCAGCGTGTAGGCGGGGATCATGAACAGCTCACCCACGCCGGGGATGATGTTGAACCGCACCGCCGCCTTGTCCGGGTGCTCGGGCCGGCGCTCGAGTCCGTGCACGTACGCCAGCGAAAGCGCGCGCTGGGGTTCGGTGTACGGCGAACGCTCCGGGATCCGGTCGAACAGCTGGACCAGCTCACCCTTGCCCGCCGCGATGACGACCAGGTCGTACAGCTTCGCCAGCGGCGCCAGATCCGACGTGGTGACACCGTGGATGACGACCTTGCCGCCGCGGTCCTCCACCAGTTCGAGCCAGGCGGCCATCTTCACCCGCTGGTCCACCGACTGCGCGTAGTGCTCCAACGGCCCGAACCAGTCCAGGACACGGCTGGAGTCCGGGCCCGCGATCGAGACGCCGAGCCCCTCGACCTTGACGGTCTCTTCCTCCCACAGGTTCAGCTTGTGGTCCCGCTCGTGCTGCAGAGCGGAGTGGAACATGCACTGGGTCGACATCACCTTGCCGGACCGGATCTCGTCCGGCGTCCGCGCCGACATCACCGTGACGTCGTAGTCGTGGGCGAGCAGGCTCAACGCCAGCTGCAACCCCGACTGCCCGGCACCGACGATCAGAACCTTGCGCATCCTCTGTGTTCCTCCCAGAACCCGTTCAGCTGAGTGAAGCGAACTCGCGGCCAGGCCCGGAGACCACCGCGAGAGACAGCGTGTGCGACACCAGTTCCTGCAGCGTCGCGACCGCCGACTTCGGGTCGCGGGCGTCGCAGGTGACCAGCGGGATGTCCGGGGACAGCGCCAGCGCGTCGCGCACCTCTTCGAGGTCGTGCACCGGCATCCCCTCGAACTGGTTGACCGCGACGATGAACGGCAGCTCGGAGTCGTTCTCGAAGTAGTTGATCGCGGCGAACGACTGGTCGATCCGGCTGGTGTCGACCAGCACGACGGCGCCGAGCGCGCCGCGCGAGAGGTCGTCCCAGAGGAACCAGAACCGGGCCTGGCCGGGGGTGCCGAACAGGTACAGGAGCAGGTCTTCACGCAGGGTGATCCGGCCGAAGTCCATCGCGACCGTGGTGGTGGATTTGGTTCCGGGCGGTACCAGCTCGTCGACGCCGGCACCGGCCTCGGTCATCCAGGCCTCGTTGCTCAGTGGCGGGACCTCGGAGACGGAGCCGACGAAGGTCGTCTTGCCCACGCCGAATCCACCGGCGACCACGATCTTGGCGGAAATCGCCAGCAGACTGGGGTCAGACCGGGAGGCGCTTGAGTCCATCGAGGATCCTCTCGAGCACGTTCGTATCGTGGTTGTAGGCGTGGGCCGTCGGGTGCACGAAGACGGCGCCCTGGGTGGCGAGGTCGCCGACGAGCACCCGGACCACGCCCAGTGGCAGATCCAGTCCCACCGAAAGCTCGGCGATCGACGAGCGATCCCGGGCGCGCTCGTACAGCGAGCGCGATTCGGGCATCAGCGCCTCGGCGAGCGACGGGTCGTAACGCGGGACCGAGATCAGGGTCTCCACCAGCAGCAGCTGGCTGCTCTTGGTCCGGCCGCCGGTCAGCGCGTACGGCCGGATTCTGCGGCTGCGCATCTTGACGGGCCGGTCCGGAGATTGGTCGCTGGACACGGTCATCCCTTCCTTCTCCGGATTCTCAGGCCTGCGGCCGTCGGGCGGTCAGGACCTGCCGGAGTCCCGCTCGCACCTCGGGGGTGAGGGCGTGACCGGCGTTGGTGATGAACTGGGTCATCTCGTAGGCGACGACCTTCATGTCGCAGTCCGGCTCGGTGAGCACCGCGAGCCCGGCCTCGGCGCCGATCCCCATGAACAGGAAGTACCCGCGGGTGAGCCGGATGATGATCTGCTCGCAGTTGCCCTTGCCGAACAGCGCGGCACTGTTGCCCGCGAGGCTGAGCAGGCCGCTCGCGATGGCCGCGAGCTGCTCGGCGTCGTCGCTCGACACCGATTCCGACGCGGTCAAAGGGAATCCGTCGACGGACATGATCAGCGCGTGGCTGGCACCGTGCACCTTGCGCACGAAGTCGTCGAGCAACCACGTGAAATCCGTGGTCGCGTCCTGGGCGGTCACTGGGTGTTTCCTCCGGTCTCACGCTCGTGCCGGTCGTCGAGGGCGGCACGCTCGCCGTCGGTGAAGGCATCGAGGTCGGCCAGCAGCGCCTCGTGCCCGTCCGCCGCGTCGGCGGACGGGGTGGTCGGCGGGGCCGGTTCGTCGGGCAAAGTCCTGATACTGCGGGAAACCCGGCGCGGAAGGCCGCTGGCCGTGGTGCCGCCGTCGGCGGGCGGCTCGAAGGCCGTGCGCGGACGCGGGCTGGGCTTCCGCTCCGGTTCCGGTTCGGGTGCCGCCGAAGGGGCCGGGCGGCGTCGCGGCAGCCCGGACGGTGTCGCGATCGGGGTCCCCACGGGCGCTCCGTTGGTGATCCTGGCCTGCGGCAGCACGACGGTCTGCGAACCGGACCACTGCTTCTCGGCCAGTTCCGACACGACCGGGACCGGCAGCAGCACGGTCGCGACCGTGCCGTGCGGGGTACGGCGGTCGAGCTTGACGGTGATCTCGTGCCGGTCGGCGAGCCTGCCGACGACCGCGAGTCCCATATGCCGCACGGAATCGTCGTCGAGCACCGGGCCGGCCGCCAGCCGCTCGTTCAGCGCCGCGAGGCGTTCGGGCGGCATGCCGATGCCCTCGTCCTCGATGCGGATCAGCACGCTTCCCTGTTCGGTGAGATGCGCGCTGACGCTGACCGGCGAACTCGGCGAAGACTGGTTCGCCGCGTTGTCGAACAGTTCCGCGAGGATGCGGCTGACGTCTTCGGCGGCGAAGCCGACGACACCGAGCGAAACGACGCGGCCGATCGTGATCCGCGAGTAGTGGTCGATCGACGACATCGCGGCCCGCATCACGTCGAGCACGGACGAGATCCCCGCGGCCGTGTCGTCGGCGTCGCGGCCGGCGAGCACGCGCAGGTTCTCGGCGTTGCGCCGCAACCGGGTCGCGAGGTGGTCGAGCCGGTAGAGCTCGGCGAGACGGTCGGAGTTCTCCTCCCCCGCCTCCATCGTCTCCAGCTGCGCGAGCAACTGGTCGAGCAGGTTGAGGTCGCGCAGCGCGACGTTCGAACAGACCCCGGCGAGCGCGCCGGCGTCCGGCGCCTCGACGGCGGGCCGTTGTTCCACCGCCGGTTCGACCGGCGGAGCCGACGGAGCGTGCCTGGGCGGTGCGGCGAGGAACTGCGCCGCGGCGACCCTGGAACGGTCCAGAAGAACCCGTGAGCGGTCAAGCAAGCCTCGAGCCCGCGTCACCATGTGCTTCCACTTCTTTCTCTTCGCATACCCGGACCCGTGTCGCACTCCCCAGCACAACGACCGACATGCAAGCAGAAGTCACTATCCGTGTCCACAGTCGGTTTCCGTTCAACCGCTGGCAGTGACGTGGTCACGAACGCGTTACGGCTGGTGAGCGCGGCGTGCTAGGCCATTCGGCTGCATCTGAGTGTTCCGCGCCACGGGGGATGCGCAAAAAATGCGGAGCACGCATTAATTTGCGGGGTACGCAACTTTTCTCTAGGCTGGCGGCATGAGCCCGGACCCGGCCGCGCCCTTGGGGCTGCGCGAACGCAAGAAGCGCGCGGCCCGTCGCGCCATGAGCGAGGCGGCGCTCAAGCTCGCCATGGAGAAGGGCGTCGAACAGGTCCGCGTCGAGGACATCGCCACCGCCGTCGGGGTCTCGCCCCGCACGTTCAACAACTACTTCTCCAGCAAGGAGGAGGCGATCTGCTCGTTCATCGTCGAACGGCAGGAACTCCTGCGGGAGGCGCTGCGCGAGCGGCCCGTGGAAGAGACGCTGTGGGAAGCTGTCGGTACCGCGACAGTGGAAGCCTACGGCAGCCTGGGAGAACCGAATCGCGGCTCGGTCGAGCTGGCGCGGTCACTGCTCTTGCACCCGTCCGTGCAGGGCGAGTTCCTCAAAGCGCACGCCAAGGTCGAACAGGTGCTGGCGGACGCCATCCTGGAACGTGCGGGCGCGGGCCCGGAAAACGCGTTGAACGCGCGGCTCATGGCGGCGATCGTGGAGTCCGCGGTGAAGACCGCGTTCTTCAGCTGGCTGATCGACGAGGGCTCCAGGCCGTTCCTGGAGACGCTCGACGTCCTCCTGCACGAGGCCGCGGCCGGCATCCCCTCGCTCACCGGCCCGGACCAGAAGTAACACCCTACCCACCACTGGGGAGAAACCGTTGTGCTGACCAAGCTGTTGCGCATTCACCTGCGCCCGTACCGGCGAGACCTGTGGCTGATCGTGCTGCTGCAGTTCGTCCAGACCCTCGCCGGGCTCTACCTCCCCACGCTGAACGCCGACATCATCGACGGCGGTGTGGTCAAGGGCGACATCGACTACATCCTCGGTGTCGGCGGCGTCATGCTGCTGGTGTCGCTGGTGCAGATCGCCTGTTCGATCGGCGCCGTCTACTACGGCGCCCGGACCGCGATGGCGGTCGGCCGGGACGTCCGCGGCGCGATCTTCCACCGGGTCCAGGACTTCTCGGCCCGCGAAGTCGGCCACTTCGGGACGCCGTCGCTGATCACCCGCACCACCAACGACGTCCAGCAGGTGCAGATGCTGACGTTGATGGCCTTCACCCTGATGGTGTCCGCGCCGATCATGTGCTTCGGCGGCATCATCATGGCGCTGAACCAGGACGTCACCCTCTCGTGGCTGCTCGTGCTCGCGGTGCCGATCCTGGGTGTCTCGGTCGGGGTCATCATCGTGAAGATGCGCCCGGCGTTCCGGCTGATGCAGGAGCGCATCGACAAGATCAACCAGATCCTGCGCGAGCAGATCATGGGCATCCGAGTGATCCGGGCGTTCGTCAAGGACACGCACGAACGGCGGCGGTTCACCAAGGCCAACACCGAACTGCTGGACGTCTCGCTCGTCGTCGGCAGGCTGATGGCCCTGATGTTCCCCATCGTCATGCTCGTGATGAACGCCTCCAGCGTCGCCGTGCTGTGGTTCGGCGGGCTGCGGATCGACGACGGCAGCATGCAGATCGGCGCGCTCACCGCGTTCCTCTCGTACCTGATGCAGATCCTGATGGCGGTCATGATGGCCACCTTCATGTTCATGATGGTGCCGCGCGCCGAGGTCAGCGCCGAGCGCATCACCGAGGTGCTCGACACGCACACCAGCGTCGTCCTCCCGGAGAACCCGATCAGCCCCGGCGAGGTGCACGGGCGGCTCGAACTGTCCGATGTGGAATTCCGGTTCCCCGGCGCGGAGAAGCCGGTGCTGCAGGAGATCTCGCTGCTGGCCCCGCCCGGTGAGACCACCGCGATCATCGGCAGCACGGGCAGTGGCAAGACCACGCTGCTCAACCTGATCCCCCGGCTGATGGACGCCACCGGCGGCTCCGTCCGGGTCGACGGCGTCGACGTCCGGGAACTGGATCAGACCGTGCTGTCCGACGCCGTCGGGCTGGTGCCGCAGAAGCCGTACCTGTTCGCCGGGACGGTCGCGAGCAATCTTCGCTACGGCAAGTCCGACGCCACCGACGAAGAGCTCTGGCACGCGCTGGAAGTGGCACAGGGCAAGGACTTCGTCGAGCGGATGCCCGAGGGGCTCAACTCCCCCATCGCCCAGGGCGGGACCAACGTCTCGGGCGGGCAGCGGCAGCGGCTCGCGATCGCGCGGATGCTGGTGCGGCGTCCCGAGATCTACCTCTTCGACGACTCCTTCTCCGCGCTCGACTACGCGACCGACGCCGCGCTGCGGCGGGCGCTCGCGGCCGAGACCGCCGAGGCGACCGTGGTCATCGTCGCGCAGCGGGTCAGCACGATCCGCACCGCCGACCGCATCGTCGTACTCGACGAAGGCCGCGTCGTCGGCAGCGGAACCCATACCGAACTCATGGACACGAACGAGACCTATCGGGAGATCGTGCTGTCCCAGCTGACCGAGCAGGAGGCCGCCTGATGAGCGCGCCCGAATCCACACAGTCTTCTTCGGACACTCCCGCCGAACCGGTGGGCGAGCGCGCGAGCGCGGCACGGGGACCCGGCCCCGGCGGAGGCGGCCTCGGCCGCGGCCCCGCCGGCTTCATGGGCGGACAGCCCGCCGAGAAGGCCTTGGACTTCAAGGGATCCCTGAAACGGCTGCTGCGCCTGCTGCAACCGCAGCGCGCCATGCTGTACGGCATCCTGATCTTCGGCATCGCCAGTGTCACGCTGAGCGTCATCGGCCCGAAGATCCTCGGAATGGCCACGGACCTCATCTTCGCGGGCGTCGTCGCGAAGGACATGCCCGCGGGCGTGAGCAAGGAACAGGTCATCGCCGGGCTGCGGGCCGCGGGCGACAACACCGTCGCCGACCTGTACTCGGGTATCGATTTCGTCCCCGGCCAGCGCATCGACCTCGACGCCGTCGGCCAGGTCCTGTTGTGGGTGCTGCTGCTCTACATCGTGGCGTCGTTCTTCTCGCTGCTGCAGGCCAGGCTGACCACGAACCTGGTCCAGCGGGCCGTGTTCGACCTGCGGGAGCGGATCGAAGAGAAGTTCGCCAAGCTCCCCTTGAGCTACTTCGACCGCCAGCCGCGCGGCGAGGTGCTGAGCCGGGCGACCAACGACATCGACAATCTCGCGCTGTCCCTGCAGCAGACCCTCGCGCAGATCGTGTCGTCGCTGCTGATGGTCGTCGGTGTGCTCGTGATGATGTTCGTCATCTCGCCCCTGCTGGCGCTCGTCGCGCTCCTCTCGGTGCCGGCGTCGGTGATCGTCGCGGCCAAGATCGGCAAGAAGGCGCAGCCGCAGTTCATCAAGCAGTGGTCCACCACCGGGCGGCTCAACGCGCATATCGAGGAGATGTACACCGGGCACTCGCTGGTCAAGGTGTTCGGCCGCCGCGAGGAGGCCGAAGAGGTCTTCCGCGAGCACAACGACACGCTCTACGGCGCGAGCTTCAAGGCGCAGTTCATCTCGGGCACCATCCAGCCCGCGATGATGTTCATCGGCAACCTGAGCTACGTGCTGGTCGCCGTGATCGGCGCGCTGCGGGTGGCGTCCGGAACCCTGTCGCTCGGCGACGTCCAGGCGTTCATCCAGTATTCACGGCAGTTCAGCCAGCCGGTCACCCAGATCGCCAGCATGGCGAACCTGCTGCAGTCCGGGATCGCGTCCGCGGAGCGGGTCTTCGCACTGCTCGACGCGGACGAACAGGAAGCCGAGCCCGCCGAACCCGCGCGGGTCGAGAACGTGCGGGGGCAGGTCGAGTTCGAGCACGTGTCGTTCCGGTACGCCGAGGACACCCCGCTCATCGAGGACCTGTCGCTCACCGTCGAACCGGGGCACACCGTCGCCATCGTCGGCCCGACCGGCGCCGGGAAGACCACGCTGGTCAACCTGCTCATGCGGTTCTACGAACTCGACGGCGGCAGGATCACCCTCGACGGGGTCGACATCGCCGGGATGGACCGCGAGGACCTGCGGGCCAAGACCGGCATGGTCCTGCAGGACGCCTGGCTGTTCGGCGGCACCATCGCGGAGAACATCGCCTACGGTTCCGAGGGCGCCACACACGACGAGGTCGTGGCGGCGGCCAAGGCGACCCACGTCGACCGGTTCGTCCGCACCCTCCCGGACGGGTACGACACGGTGATCGACGACGAGGGCGGCACGGTCAGCGCCGGTGAGAAACAGCTGATCACCGTCGCGCGGGCGTTCCTGGCGAAGCCCGCGATCCTCATCCTCGACGAGGCCACCAGTTCCGTCGACACGCGGACCGAGGTGCTGATCCAGCGGGCGATGAATTCGCTGCGCGAAGGGCGGACGAGTTTCGTCATCGCACACCGGCTTTCCACCATCCGCGACGCGGACGTCATCCTGGTGATGGAGAACGGCTCGATCGTCGAACAGGGCGACCACGAAACGCTGCTGCTCACCGGTGGTGCGTACTCCCGGCTCTATGCCGCCCAGTTCGCGGAGGCGCTGGCCGAAACCGACTGAACCGCATCGCGCGAAGGCCTCTTTTCCTGCTGTTACCGTGGGAAAAGAGGCCTTCGGCGTACGGAAGGAGCGTGAACGGCGCTAGGCTTGCGTGACCCGACCCGGAGAGGGGTGCGCCGGCCGACCATGGCGGAGAAACTCGGCGAATACCGCCGTAAACGCAGACCAGGGCGGACTCCCGAGCCCCTTCCGGATCGCGACGGGAAAACCGGTGCCGACGATCTGTTCGTCATCCAGGAACACCACGCGAGCAGCCTGCACTGGGACATCCGCCTCGAACGGGACGGAGTGCTCGTCTCCTGGGCGGTGCCGAAAGGCCTGCCGATGTCGCCGGATCTCGACCGTCTCGCCGTGCACACCGAAGACCACCCGATGGAATACCTCACCTTCGAAGGCGAGATACCCGCGGGCGAATACGGCGGCGGCACCATGACGATCTGGGACACCGGCCGATACGAAACGCTGCACTTCAACGACCACAAGGTCGAAGTGGTCTTCCACGGCGAGCGGGCACGCGGGAAATACCTGTTCCTCAACGTGAAGAAGGACGGCAGGGACAACGGCTGGCTGCTCAAAAGACTCGACCCGGCCGATCCCGGCCGCGCGGAACTCCCCTCTTTCCTCGCCCCGATGCTGTCCAAACCGGGGCGCCTTCCTTCGACGAGTGAAGACGCGGAATGGGCCTACGAATTCGACTGGTCCGGGCGCCGTACGCTGATCCGGGTGTCCGGGGGACGGATCACCGCCTACGACGATTCGGGGGACGACGTCACCGGGCTGTATCCCGAATTCCGCGGCCTCGGGGAACAACTCGGTGCCACAGAGGTCTTTCTGGACGGGGAGATCGTCGTCTTCGACGGCGGGAAGCCGAGTCCGGAAGGGCTCGGGCACCGCGCGCGGGCGACGAAGAACTCCGCCAAACGGCTCACCTCCCGGTATCCGGCGTTCTACCTGGTGAACGACCTCCTGCATCTCGACGGCCGCTCCTGCCTCGGCACGTCCTACGTCGACCGACGAGAACTCCTCGACGAACTCGGGCTGGGCGGACCGCATTGGCAAGTCTCGCGGTACTACCCCGGGGACGGGGGCGCGGTCGCGCGGGCGGCTCGCGAACACGGCCTCGCCGGTATCGTCGCCAAACGGGCAAGCTCCGCGTACCACCCGGGAAGACGCACCGGTGACTGGCTTTCCATCACCGGAACCCTGGTGCAGCAAGTGGTTCTGGGCGGCTGGCGGCCGGGCGGCGGCAGCCGGGCGGACACGTTCAGCTCGCTGCTGCTCGGCGTCCCGCACGAGGACGGCCTGCGGTACATCGGAAACGTCGGCGTCGGCTTCGCGGGCGACGAACTCGCCGAGCTTTCCCGGCGGCTGTTCCGCTTGGAGCGCAAGACATCCCCGTTCCACTCCGTCCCGGACAAACAGGCGCGCGACGCACGCTGGTCGCGGCCGATCATCGTCGGCGAGGTCGTCTTCGGCGGCTGGACCGACGCGGGCTGCCTGCGCAACCCGCGCTGGCGCGGTCTGCTTCCGGACGTCACCGCCGACGATGTCGAGCTCGACGGCCCTGCCTAGATGTGCACGTCCTCGACGTCCCAGCGGACGTCGAGATCGGCTCCGACCCCGCTGACGTCGAGGATCCGTGACACCAAAGGGGTCTTCACGATCACCGAGAACCGCGGCGACGTCGCGTTCGCCTCCTCGAGCGCCTGCAAACCGGCACAGCTGAGGAAGCGGACGCCGGAGAGGTCGAGGATCACGTGCCGTCCCCTGACACACGCACCGGTGAGCTCGGTGCGGAACCGTCCGACCGTGGCCGCGTCGATCTCCCCCACCGCGGTGAGGATGAGGACGCCGTCCTCGCGGCGGCTGGTGGTCACGGCCAGGGGCGGCGCTTCGCCGGGTACGCGCTGGCCAGGCAACATTGGGGGCGCCTCTCTCCAGACCACCAAGTCCCCTCGACGGTACTCAGCGAGGGCGAGAGGTCAACCCGGGCTACCTCATTTGAGCCATTTCGGGCGAGAGCCTTTACCCATGTCTTGCCATTGCCCGGCGAAGCGCCGGTGCGCGGACTCGGCTGCGGCGATAGAGCGTCCGTGCAGGACCCCATAGGTGAAAGCGTTTTCGTTCTCGGCGTAGGCGCGCAGGCCCAGGAGCCGCAAGACCTCCCTGGTGACCACAATGTCGTGATGCGTGCCGAGCGTGGACTGCACCGCCTTGACGTTCTTTCGCCATTTTCGAAGCTTCTTGCCGGTCACCGGCCGGACCGTGTCCGCCGCGTACCGGGCTCGCTTGGCCTTCTTGCGCACTTCGTGCAGCGCGGCGTCCTGCTCCGCGCCGGGCTCCAGCTCACGCGCCGCGGCGACGGCCTTGCCCAGCTTCCGGCTCGAGCGAGCGACCGCCTTGCGGAGTTCCTTCTTGTCGTCCTTGATCTTCCGCGGTTTGCGGACGAGCTTTTCCAGCGCCCGCAACAGATCCGTGTACCGCTTGCTGTCGAGCGCCCGGATCGCCCGCGCCTTGGCCTCTTCGGCCTCACGCGCGAAGTGCCGCGTCATCAGCTGCTCGACGTTGCCGAGCACCAGCTCGACCGGAAGCGCCTTGACCTCGTCGTGCAGGCGCGCGGACATCACCTCGGTGTCCCTCGCCGGCCCCAGCTCACCCCCGAGCCAGCGAAGCTCGGCGGCGAGCCCGTTCGCGACGTCCGGATCGAGGGACCGCCGGAACGTCCGCAGCGCGCTGCGCAACCGCCTGCTCGCGACCCGCATCCGGTGTACCGCGTCCTCGACGTCCCGGCGGACCCCGATGTCGTTGCGTCGCACCGCGTCCAGCTCCGCGGCGAGATAGTCCGCCAGCACCGAACCCGACGCTCCTTGGGCCGAAGGCACGAGTTCGTCGGTCAAGCGCCGGAGCTTCGACGGCCACCTCGACCGCTCGGCGCCCGCTGCCACGACCGCCTGATCCAGACTGTCGAGCACTTCGGGGTCGGCGCCGGGCGAGAGTTCGATCTCGATCTCCCGCCAGCGGTCGAGGTGCGCCTTCTCCCCGCCCGCTTCGCCGGTGACGACGTCGTCGGTCAGCGTCGCAAGCTCACGGCCTTCGGCGTCGAGCAAGGCGTACGAGGTGCGCTCGGTACGCAGATGGGCGGCTTGGACGAGTTTGGCGCCGAGGGTGTGTGCCCGGACCAGCTTCGCCAGCGCGCCCGGCACCTTGTCCGGCTTGCCCGCCAGCGGGAGGCGGAGTTCCTCGCGGCGGTCTTCGCCGATCGGGAGTTTGAGGTGCCAGCCCTCGTCGCTTCCGCCCAGCCTCCGCCGCAGCGTGATGCCAGCCTGCGCGAGCCGGAAGTCGGAAGTGTCGAAGTACGTGGCGTCGAGGACGTCGACCCTCGGGTCGGCCTGGTTCGTCACGGGACCGGCCGGGACCAGCGGCGGGATGGGCCTGTCGGCCGCCAGGTCGTACTTCCGCTCGATCTCCGTCTCGGCGACCGGGGCACCACCCTGCGTCTTCGTCACCACGAACTCCTTCTCCTCGGCTACCAGGAAGGATTACCCCAGGAAGTGACCGCGGGAAACCCCGGACGGCTCACTCCTCCATCCGGTCGTACCGGTCCGCCCATTCGGCGAGCATTTGACGCGACCTCTCCTCAGTGAGGGTATCGCTTTCCAGCCTCGCGACAAGGGAATAATAGGCCTCGACCGCCACCCGATCGTCGATGAACACCCCGGCCGCATAGGAATCGGTGTACACCACCGCCGGATGTTCCGTGAATTCCATGATGGTGAACGAATTCTCGAGCACCGTGCCCACCCCGTGGCTTTCCGGGACGATACGAATGGAGCAATACGGAAGGTTCGCCGACAGGACGAGGTGGAGCAGTTGCTCGTGCATGATCCGGGGGCCGCCGACGACCGAACGCAGCGCGCGCTCGTGGACGTAGAACCGGCACCGCGGCGGACGGTCGCGCTGCAGCAACCGTTGCCGCTCCAACCGAGCGTTCACGACCTGGCCCAACTGAGCCTGGTCACGGTTGCCGATCAGCTCGAAGGCGGTGCGGGCGTACTGTTCGGTCTGGAGCAGCCCAGGCAGGGTCAACGACTCGTAGCGCACCAGCGTGTGCGCGAGATTCTCTTGGATAGCAAGGGATTTCATCGGATCGACGAGTTCGTCGAAGTACGGGCGGACCCAGTACAGGTCTCCGCCGGGCTGGGTCAGTTCCAGCAGCAGTTCACGCTCGGGCTCCGCCTCGCCGCAGGTCGCGAGATACAGCGCCGCGTCCACCACGGACAGCTCACGCAGCCCTTGTTCCCACCTCGTGACCTTGCTCTGCAACCAGCCGTTACGGCGGCTGACGTCGGCTCCGCTGAAGTGCCTGCGCTGCCGGAACGCCTTCATGCGGTGGCCCAGTTCCCGGGTCCGCGCCGTCGAATCCTTCTCAACCATGCGGGCCAAAGTAGGGCCGAACTCCGGCCGCGCGGTGATTGCCACGCGGTGATTCACCTCAACTGCTGATAACTTGCGCTCGCGCATTTCCACGAAGGGCCACTTCGCAAGCGAAGCGCCTTCGCGTGCGAAGCGTTCTTACCTTTATAGCGGACGAAAGGAATGGGAGCGAGTTATCCGTAAGTGGATTTCTTGCGGCGTGGCAGACCGCCGCTGCGGGCGCCGCCCTGCGGGCCGGGCGGCGGGAGGGAGGCAGGACGGCGCGGTCAGGTGGGTCGTGAGAGTTTGGGTCGCTCTGACGACGAAAAAACTCACGCCCCCTTGACCCGCCCTCTTCCGGCGCGCCTCAGTACACGAAGGCCCCCTTCCTGTACCTAGGCGCAAGGAAGGGGTCCTTCATGTACTGGGGAAGGTGTGAAGGTCGAGTTTCCTCGGCTGAGCCGAGGGAAGGGGGCCTTCACGCGCCGCCGCTGTGACTTGTGGGGCTGATGGGGCTACGGGTGGTGGTCGGCCAGTCCGTGAAGGCCTCCTTCCCTACCTTCAGGGTAGTCAAGGGGGCCTTCACGGACCTGCGACCAACGCCGCCACATTCAGTAGGTGCCTGAGACAGCCTTTGGCTCTAACGACCCAAAACCCTCACGGCCCTTGGCCCAGTACATGAAGGAGCGAAGGCCAGTTTCCTCGGCTGAGCCGAGGAAAGGGCGGCCTTCACGGACCGGCACCTGACGCCACGTTTGAAACTTCTGCGAGGTCAGTACAGGAACTCCCAAGAAAAGTTTCAATCGAGGCATCAACGATACGCTTGAACCCCATGAGTCAAGACATCCGAGACTTCGTGACCCCCTCCTGCGACCTGCTCGCCCTGGGCGAGCCGACGCACGCGACCCCGGTCTTCGCGGACGTCCGCAACGAACTGTTCGCCCAGCTGGTCGACCGCGGTTTCCGCTCGATCGCCCTCGAAACGGATCGCGTGGCCGCGCTCGTCGCGAACGACTTCGTCCGGGACGGCACCGGGACCCTCGACCTCGCGATGAGCGAAGGCTTCTCCCACGTCTTCGGCACCGTGGAGGCGAACAGGCGACTGATCGCCTGGATGCGCGAGTTCAACGAAAACCGGCCTCCCGAGGAGCGCCTTTCGTTCCACGGCTTCGACACCCAGACCGAGAACACCTCCGCGCCCAGCCCACGGCCCTACCTCGAATACGCCCGCGATTTCCTGGGGGTCGACGTGGACATCGCAGGCCCCGCGGGCGACGACGAACGCTGGGGCCGCACGGAAGCCGTCATGGACGCGGCTTCGTCGCCCGGCGCCACGGCCGACGCTTATCGGTTGCGCGCGATCGCGGCCGACCTGCTCGCCACGCTTCGCTCCCGGAAGCCGGAACCGGCCACGGAGGATTGGTCGCGCGCGGAGATCCATCTCATGGCGGGCATCGATCTGCTGCGCTACCACCGGCAATGCGCCGAACCGCTGGAGCCGCACGAGCGCTACACGCCCCTTGTCGCGACCAGGGACGCCATCATGGCGCGGAATCTGCTGGACATCCGCGCCGCCGAAGCCTGCCGGGGCAGGACGCTGGTCTTCGCCCACAATCTCCACCTGCGCCGCCAAGCGAGCACGATGCGGGTGGCGGGGACGGAGACCACCTGGTTCCCTGCCGGTGCATTGGTGGCTCCGCTGCTCGGCGACCGCTACGTCTTCGTCGCGACCAGCCTCGGCCGAAGCGAGGCCATAGCGCTTGAGGAGCCGGAGCCCGATACCTACGAAGGGTTCCTTCAGAAGCACGTCACCACGGACTGGGGCCTGCTCACCACATCCGAGGTGCCGCCCGCGAGCGTCCGGACCGACCCCACGCCGCGGCAGGGTTACTTCCCGCTCGACCAAGGGATCCTGACCGACGCGGACGCGATTCTGCACGTCCGGGCCTAGGCATCGAACCGGGTGACGCCTCCTGCCCTCGGAAGGCGTCACCCGGCCACGAGTACGCGCCGCCACCCCCAGTGCCGCGATCCGGGGCGGCGCGAAGTCCGCTCACTTGAGCAGGAGTCAACACGCCGGTGCCATAACTTCGCCAAACGCCGGGGCCGGCGGTCGTCCACCGGGCTAGGCCGGAGTCGCTCCGAAGCGGATCTTCGTCAAGGCTTCACGAGCCCGGTCCCGCTGGCGTCCGCTCTGGTCCACGGCGGAAAGGTCCTTGAGCGCGCGCAATTCCCACACCGGGAAGCCCAGTTCGCGGAACAGCCCCGCCGCGGTCCGGAGCCCTTCGGCGGCTTCGGTCGCGACGCCTTCGTCGGCTCGCAGACGCCCGAAGCTGAGTAGCGCGTATCCGCCGCCCCGGCGGTCTCCGAGTTCACGGAAGGTGCTCATCGCCAGGCTCAGGTGCTCGGCGGCGCGGCCGTGTTCACCCGCCAGGCGTAGCGATTCGCCGAAGCTCCGGTGCGTGTAGGCGGCGGCATGCCGGTGTCCGACGTATTCGAACAGCTCCAGCGACCGCGAGAGGCATCGTTCGCTCTCCCCCGCGTCACCGGTCTTCGCGTGGAGATCGCCGAGACTCCGGAGGACGTGCGCCTCCCAGTGGCGTTCCCGCGAGCCGCGCGTGCCGATCAGCGCGCTCGTCAGCAGCTCGCCTGCCTCGTCCATGCGGCCGTTGCGGCGCAGGACGTCGGCATACCGTTTGGCGGACCTGTCGTGCTGCCGCCCGTCCTCGCAATGGAGCGCGAGCAGCAGGCTCGCGTCGAAACACTCCTTCGCCCGGCGGAAATCGCCGAGGTCGTCCCACAGCGAGCCGAACTGGGCCGACGCCATCGCCTGCCCGGCGAGGTCACCGCAGTCCCGCAACAGGTCCAGTGCCTCTCTCAGCGCGTGGACCGCCGGGCCGGTCCGCCCGGAGTCCGCGTCGACGTCGGCGAGCGCGATGAGCGCGGCCCCGGTGCCCGGATGGTCCCCCACGGAGCGGAACCTGCCCTCCGCCAACGAGAAACAGGTCCGCGCCCGCGCCAGATCACCCGCGTCGGCGTGGGCATGCCCGAGCTTGAGCAGTTTCCCCGCCTCCGCGGGGAGATCGACACGATCGCGCACGATGCCGAACCCGAGCCACGCCGGAGATCCGCCCTTCCTCGGGCCGACGAGATCGCTGTAGGCGTCGGCCAGCCGCATGGCCAGTTCGGTCCAGCCGTGGCTCTTCGCGGTTCGGACGGCGAGCGCGAGGTTCGCGGCTTCCGCGTCACGCCAGCCGATCGGGTCCGCCGCGACGCGGTCCGAAACAGCCGCCGGGACGTCCACTCGCCGAGACGGCGGGTACTCGGCGCCAAGGGCGGCGGAAGCGTGTTCGGCCAACGCGGCCATGACCGTCAGCGCGCGTCGAAGGGCTCCGGGATCCGGTGGTTCCCGGAGCGCGAGCCGGATCAGGCCCGGTAGCCGGTACCGGACGAGGCCGGTTCGGTCCGGCTCGACGTGGAGCACGTGGTCGTCGACCAGTTCGTCGAGCAATTCGGTCGCTTCACCGGTCGAACGGCCGAGCATGGCCGTCGCGAACCAGCCGGCGAACTCGGTGACGCCGGGAAAACCGAGCAACCGCAGGGATTTCCGCTGTCGTGGCGACAGCTCGGCGAGGGCATCGGCGAGTACCGGCCGGACGCCGAGATCCCCGGCGGCGAGTTCGTCGAGACGCAGGCGCTCGTTCTCCAGGCGCGCCGCGAACTCGGCGACGCTCAGCCTCGGCCGCTGCAGCAGCTTCATTCCCGCCGCCCGCACCGCCAGCGCGAGACCGTCGCAGCAGGCCAGCACCCGGCGGACGGCGTCGGGCTCGGCGGAAAGCCGGGTCTCTCCGGCGATCGCGCCGAGCAGGTCCCGGGACTCCTCGTCGGACAGCGCACCGACTTCGACGGGTCTGGCGCCGACAAGCCCGGCCAGCCGCCGCCGTGTCGTGACGATCGCCGCGCAGCCGGGACCGCTCGGCAGCAAGGGCCGCACCTCGGCCTCGGACCGGCCGTTCTCGAGGATCACCAGCAGCCGCCGGTCCGCGGTGTGGCTCTGCCACAACGAGATACGCCCGGCCCGGTCGGCAGGGATCTCCGCTTCCGCGAGGCCGAGCGCACGGAGGAACCCGGTGAGGACGTCGCCGGTGTCCCGCAGATCGGCGACGAGCTGCCCATCCGGGAACCGCTTGCGCACCCGCCACGCGGCCTGGACGGCCAGCGCGCTCTTCCCCGACCCCGCCGCTCCGTGGAGCACGACCGGCGCCGGACCGCGCAGCGCGCGTCCCACGTCCGCCAGTTCCCTGGCCCTGCCGGTGAAATCCGGCGTCGCCGACGGCAGACGGCACGGCGCGCCGCCCGCGGACCAGCCGGTGCCCGCGATCCGGCGATGGACCGCGAGCAGGTCCTCCCCCGGCGAGACACCGGCCTGCTCCCACAACGCCTGACGGCACCGGTCGAGGACGGCCAGTGCCGCGTCCCGCCGCCCGATCCCGTGCAGCGCCTCGGCCAGCCACCCGGCCAGGCGCTCGTCACCCGGCCGGGCGGCCAGTTCGGGTCCCAGCCGGTCGGCGACCGCCTTGTGGTCACCGGCCGCCAGTTCCAGCTCCACGAGCTTGCCCAGTACCGAACTCCGCTGGTCCTCGAGCCACAGCCGATGCGCTTCCACCAGCGGGCCGACCGGAACGTCGGCGAACGCCCGGCCACGCCACAACCCCAGCGCCTGTTCGAGCAACGCCCGGCGCTCGGCACCGGTCGCCTTCGCGGCCGCGGCGGTCAGCTCGGAGAAACCGGCGACGTCCAGTTCCCCGTCCGCCACGGTCAGCCGGTAGCCGCTCCGGCCCGACCGCAGCCGCTGCCGGACGTCGTCGACCGGTACGCCGGGCGACAACGCCTTGCGCAGCTTGGAAACCGCCATCTGCACGACCGCGGCGGCACTCGACGGCGGTCCCTGCGGCCAGAGTTCGTCCACGAGGGTGTCCCGGTGGACGAACTCGTTCGGCCGGGCCAGGAGCACCGCGAGCACCCGACGGGGCTGAGCCGCCGACGGCAGCGGGACCGAGGCCGCGAGCGGGCCGAGCACCTTGAACTCCACGAACCACCTATCACCTGGACGGATGACCCAGAATGTAACCCGGTGCCGTCCCCGTGACAGCGACTTCTCACCCGGATGGCCGCCTGCTACTTCCCGGTGTGCGCGAGCAGCTTGTCCCGCAACGCGGGTTCGTCGGCGAGTGCCTCGTTCAGCGTGTGCTCCAGCAGGGGCGTGAGATCCCCGTACGGCCGCTTCGACCAGTCGAGCGGGCCCTGCGGCGGCTCGGGGTCGTATTCGATGACGAACTGGATCGTCCGGGCGATCTCGGCGCCGACGAGCCGCTCGACCAGGTGCAGCGCGAGGTCGATCCCCGCCGACACCCCGGCGGCGGTGATCACGTTCCCGTCCTCGACCCAGCGTTCGGCGACGGGCTCCGCGCCGAACGCGCCCAGCAGTTCACGGAACATCCAGTGCGTCGCGGCTTTGCGGCCCTTCAGCAGGCCGGCCTGCCCCAGCAGCAGCGATCCCGTGCACACGGAGGTCACGAGTTCCGCGTTCGCCCCGGCGGCCCGTAGGTATCCGACCAGTTTCTCGTCGGCGAGCGCCTTCAGCGTCGGCGCGGCGCCTCCGGGCACGAGCAGCGCGTACGGCGACGGGACTTCGTCGTAGGTGTGGGTCGCCACGAGCTTGAGCGGGTTGTCGGTGGTGACCGGGTCCTTCGTCTCGCCGACCACGACCGTCCGGTACTCCTGCACCGTGCTCGCCATCCCGTCCAGCACGGTCAGCGGCCCGACCATGTCCAGCGGGGTCATCCCCGGATACACCACGAACGCGATCGTCTTCTTGTCGTCTGTCATGGGACAACGGTGTCGCAGGCACGCGACCGCTGGAGCCCGGATGTCCGGATTCCTGCGAACAACGTCCGACGGCCGGGCACTACTGGTAGCGTTCGATCATGCCGGGTTCACCCAGACGAGTGTTGATCGTCGGCTACAGCAATGCCGAGTTGCTCGACATCGCCGGTCCGTCGGACGTCCTGGACGCCGCGACCAAACTCGGCGGCAAGCCGGGGTACGAGATCATGCTCGCGAGCGTCGACGGGCGCGGGATCCGGTGCGAGTCCGGGCTGACACTGCAGGCACAGCACCGGCTCGACCAGGTGACCGGCGAACTGGACACCCTGATCGTCGCGGGCGGCACCGGGCACGAGACGGCCGCCGCCGACCCGAGGATGGTCACTCACGTCCGCAGGCTCGCCCAGCAGAGCCGTCGCGTCGCTTCGGTGTGCACCGGCGCGACGGTGCTCGCCGCGTGCGGGCTGCTCAACGGGCGGCGCGCCACCACGCACTGGCGGTTCGCGAACCGGCTCGCGACGAGCTACCCGCAGGTGACCGTGGACCCGGTGCCGCTGTACGTGCGCGACGGCAACGTCTACACGGCGGCGGGGGTCACCAGCGGGATCGACCTCACCCTCGCGTTCGTCGAGGCCGACCTCGGCCCGAGTGTGGCCAGGGAGGTCGCCCGCATGCTGGTGACCTACCTGCAGCGGCCGGGCAACCAGGCGCAGGTGAGCATGTTCCTTTCCGGCCCGCCGCCGGAAAACCGGCTGGTCCGCGACATCACCGCGTACGTGGCGGAACACCTGGCCGGCGATCTCGGCGCCGCCGTCCTCGCCGAACGGGCCGGGATCAGCACGCGGCAGCTGACCAGGTTGTTCGACGCGCATCTGAGCACCACGCCCAGCAGGTACGTGCGGGCGGCGAGGACCGAGAACGCCGCGAAACTGTTGTGCGGCACCGAACTTCCGCTGACCTCGATCGCGAGACGGTGTGGTTTCGGCTCGACCGAGACACTGCGCCAGGCCTTCCTCGATCACTTCGACACCCCGCCTTCGGCCTATCGCCGTGTCCACCTCCGGCAGGCGTTCGGCTAGGCCGTGTGCGGCGCGCGGCGCGGACTGTGGAGGATATGCGGGTGAACCGCCGCGACCTCTCCGACGACGACACCGGCCCGATTCGCCGGGTAACGGACACCCCGTCCGATCGTTCGCCCGGAACGTCCCGTTCGCCGCGCCGGACTCCGCCTCCCGAGGAGGCGCGGCGGCCCCGTCCCCCGGCCCAGCGGCCGCGGCAGGCCGAATCGGGAAGACGTCGCGCCCCGGAACCGAAGCCCGAACCACCGGTCGGTCACGGGCACTCGCACGGCCACGGACCGGCCGCACCCGCGTCGCGCCGGGTCCGGCTTCTGCTGATGTGGCTGCTGATCCCGCTCGCCGTCGCCACCGTCGTCGGGATGATCATGCTCTACCCGTGGGGCGCGGATCCGGCGAAAAGCGTCTTCCCACAGGGAACCCCGGTGAGCGCGACGGTCACGGGCACGATCACCGGCCCATGTCTCGCCGAAGGTCAGGTGCAGGTCGGCGAGCCGCCGCCGGACGCGAAGCCGTGTCTCACCAGCGAGCTGACGATGACCGACGGCCCTGGGGCCGGGAAGCCGCTGAAGCTGACGCTGCCCATCGAGCCGAGCACGCCGCGTTTCGCCGCGGGCGACGAAGTGGTGCTGTCCTACAACGGCGGCGACGTCGCGAACCCCGCGTCGTTCCAGATCGTCGATTTCCAGCGCGGTACGCCGTTGCTGCTGCTCGCCGGGTTGTTCGCGCTCGCGGTGATCGTGCTGGGCCGCTGGCGGGGCCTCGCCGCGCTCGCCGCGCTGGGGCTGAGCTTCCTGGTGCTGGCGTTCTTCGTGCTGCCGTCGATCCTCGCCGGGGAAAGCCCGCTGCTGGTGGCGATCGCGGGCGCGGGGGCGATCATGTTCGTCGCGCTGTACCTGACGCACGGGTTGTCCGCGAGAACTTCGGTCGCGGTGCTGGGCACCTTGGTGAGCCTGGTCCTGATCGGCGTCCTGTCCGCGATCTTCTCGGCGGCGGCGTCACTGACCGGCCTCGACGACAGCACTTCTCAGCTGATCGGGTCGCTCGGGCACGGTATCGACGCACGCGGTCTGCTGCTGGCGGGCGTCGTGATCGGCGCGCTCGGGGTGCTGGACGACGTCACGGTGACGCAGACGAGCGCGGTGTGGGAGCTCCGGCGGGCGAACCCGTCGCTCGGCTGGCGTGAGCTGTACGGCGCGGGCCTGCGGATCGGCCGCGATCACGTCGGCTCGGCGGTCAACACGCTCGTGATGGCGTACGCGGGGGCGGCGCTGCCGGTGCTGCTGTACACCTCGCTTTCCGGGGTCGGGCTCGGCTCGATCCTCGGCGCGGAGGAAATCGCGCAGGAGATCGTCCGGACGCTGGCCGGAAGCGTCGGCATCGTCGCGGCGGTCCCGGTCACCACCGTGCTGGCCGCGCTGATCGCCTCGCGGGAGCCCCAAGAGTCCCTGTAGCCACAAGCGCCCCAAAGCGCGAGCCCACCGCGCGATCACGGGCCGGAGTCGGGTACGAAGAGGCCGCACCCGAGGTTCGCCGCGTGATCGGAGGGGCCATGTTCGACGTGTTCGCCGTCCCCGGACAGCTGACCGCCGTCGCGCGGCGCGTGCTCGTCTCGACCTGGGAAGCCGTCGAGGCGGTACCCAAGATCGCCGCCGCGCTCGACGACGTGCGGTCGACGCTCAAGCACTCGGAGCGGCTGGCGACCTTCGCCGCGGGCGAGCTGCCGGAGATCGTCTACCAGCTGGAGGAGATCAAGGCGCGGCTGGAGAAACTGGAGACCGCAGGCACCCGCTCCGGGCAAGCGCCATGACGTTGCGGCTCAGTCCAGCGTCGCCACGAACCGGCTGACCGCTTCCATCGTGAACCGCTGGATGTACTTCCCGGCGGGCGCCGCCGAGGCCAGCCGGTAGAGCGGTCGCTCCGCCGCCGCGTCCCCGCGCGCCTCCGATTTCAGCTGGGCCACCAGCAGTTCCGAGAACACCAGGCCGTTCGCGTCGGTGTTGTTCAGCAGCGCGTTCGCCAGCTTGCGCAGCTGCAGGATGCCCAGTTCGCGGCCGCCCGCACCGGAGTAGACGGCCAGATCGACCTTCGCGACCTTGCGGCGCTTGCCCGCGTTGACCAGCAGGCTGACCGTCCGGGTGCCACGGACGTCGCTGATCACCAGGTCGATGCGCTCGGCCGCGGTCAGCTCGATCCGCCGCACACCCCAGGTCCGCACGATCAGCGTGTCGCCTTCGAGCCAGACGCGGCGGCGCAGGTTGTAGAACATGACGTAGAGCAGCGGTACCGCGATCACGCCGGCGACCACGAGCCCGGCGATCTCCCCGCCGATCAGCCCGGCGATCCCGCCGAACGCGGCCGCGAAGATCACGACGCCGGCGACACTGGAGCAGCCACGCCTGCGGCGCAGCTTGGGGTCTTCGTGGAACAGCGGGAGACGCTCAGGGGTCTCCGGGGTCCCGGTCGGCTCGGTCATCACACGCCCGTCCCGGCCAGGAACGGGTTCCCCGCCCGCTCCTGCCCGATCGTGGTGGCCGGGCCGTGGCCCGGGAGGACGACGGTGTCATCGGGCATCGTCATCACCTTGGCACCGAGGGACCGCACGAGTTCGGCACCGTCCCCGGCGGACCTACCGATCGAACCGGCGAACAGGCTGTCCCCGGTGAGCACGATCCGGCCGCCCTCGGCGGAGGTCAGCCCGAAGACCACCGAACCGGCGGTGTGTCCCGGTGTACCGGACACCGTGATCTCCAGCCCGGCCAGCCCGAGCGGGCCATCGGCGAGTGGCACGATCCCGTCCTTCCGTTCTCCGGCGTCCGGGCCGAGGAGTGGCCGGTCCGCCTCGTGCAGATAGAGAGGTATTCCGTGGCGCGCGCCGATCTCGTCCGCCGAAGCGACGTGATCGGGGTGGCCGTGGGTGGCGAGCATCGCGACCGGCGTCAGGCCGTGCGTGGAGAGCGCGGCCTGGAGCGGTTCGACGACGTCCTCCCCGGGATCGACGATCACGCACTCCCCGCCGCCCTCCGGGGCGAGCAGATAGCAGTTGGCTTCGAGGGGGCCTGCCGGAAAACCGACAACCAGCACGAAACGCCTCCTCAGTTCTTCCGCCGAACAGGTGACAGGATGGCCCTGATCACGATCAAGTAAGCCTAGCGGCCCCTGTACGGGGGTCTCACAGGCTGTGCCAATAGACTCCCGCTACCTCAGACGTGTGACATCGAGTGGAAACCGGGAGGGCGGGTGCCGACCAACCAGCAGCGCCGCGAAGCCGCGAAGCGCAAGCTCGAGCGACAGATCGTGCGACGGGCCGAACAGGCCAAGCGGCGCAGGATCGTCGGCTCGGTAGCGGTCGTCGGCGTCGTCGCCATCGTGGCGGGCGCGGTGTGGTGGATCGTCAGCAGCAACAGTGGTGACGATGCCGCCTCCGACGCTTCTCCGAGCTCGGCTCCTCCGACCCCCGAGGTCACCATCCCCACGGAGCGCACTCCGATGCCGAAGCGGCCGACGCCGCTGGCGAACCCGGTGGCCTGCGACTACAAGGACGAGACCGGCAAACCGGCCTCGAAGAAGGTGAACAAGCCGGAAGGCAAGGACGTCTCCTCGACCGGCACGGTGAACGTCGTGCTGAAGAGCACCGCGGGCGACATCCCGCTGACGCTCGACCGTGCGCTCGCCCCTTGCGCCGTGCAGAGCTTCATCAGCCTCTCGCAGCAGGGCTACTTCAACGACACCAAGTGCCACCGGCTCGGCACCGTCGGCCTGCAGATGCTGCAGTGCGGTGACCCCGAGGCCAGCGGCATGGGCGGCCCGGGCTACACCATGCCGGACGAGGCGTTCAAGGAGATCAAGTACGGCCGCGGCATCCTCGCGATGGCGAAGACGCAGCAGCCGAACTCCGGTGGCAGCCAGTTCTTCATGGTCTACGGCGAGGCCGAGCTGTCCCCGGACTACTCGGTCTTCGGCAGCATCTCCGACGAGGGCCTGAAGGTGCTCGACAAGGTCGCCAAGGCGGGCGTGAACGCTCAGGCCGGCAGCGGCGACGGCACCGGCCCGCCCAACACCGAGGTCAAGTTCACCGGCGTCACGGTCAACGCCTGACGTGAAGCTGGAAGTCAACGGCGCGCCCGCCCGGTCGGAAGACCTGGCGGGCGCGTTCGGCTATGGCCACTTCACCGCGATGCAGGTCCGCGACGGCAAGGTCCGTGGTCTGGACATCCACCTTCGCCGCCTCGCGACGAGCACGCGGCGCATGTTCGCCCACGACCTCGACACCGAGGCGGTGCGCGGATACGTACGGCGGGCCATCCGGGGTGAGGACGCGCTGTCCGTGCGGGTGCTGATCTTCTCCCGGGCGATGGACTGGTCCGACCCCGGCGCGCCCGCGGCACCGGATGTCCTCGTCCGGGTCGGGCCGCCCCGAGAGCACGAAATGACACCGCTGCGCCTGCGGACCGTGCGCTACGAGCGGGTGCTCCCGGAGGTCAAGCACGTCGGCACGTTCGGCCTGCTCCACCACACGCGTGAGGCGAAGCTGGCGGGATACGACGACGCGCTGTTCGTCGACTACCAGGGCCGTGTCAGTGAGGCGTCGATCTGGAACGTCGGTTTCCTCGACGGCGGCACGGTGGTCTGGCCGCAAGCGCCCGTGCTCGATGGCATCAGTCAGCAACTGGTGCGACGCGGCCTCGAGCGAAACGGGATCCCCCAGGAGATCCGTGACGTCCACCCCGCCGACCTTCCCGGATTCGACGCCATGTTCCTGACCAATTCGGAGTCGGTGGGCCTGCCGGTGGCGTCGGTGGACGACGTCGTGCTGCCGTTCGCTGCCGAGACGAGCCCGATTCTCACCGAGGCGTACGAAAGCAATCCCTGGGACGAGATCTAGCTCAGCGGTAGGTGAACTTCGGCGGCCGCCGCGACAGGAACGCGGCCACCCCCTCGGCGTAGTCCTCGCCGTGCAGGGCCCCGAGCCGGATCTCGTCGACCTCGGCGTCGGATTCCTGTTGTCCCGCCACGATCTTCTCGATGATCCGGTTCATCCCGCGCACCGACGCCTGCGACCGCGAAGCCAGCGTCTCGACGAACTTCCCGGTCGCGGCCTCCAGCTCATCGGCCGGGAAGACGTCGTTCAGCAACCCGATCTCCCGCGCCCGCCGCGCGTCGACGAGTTCACCCGAGAGCAGGAAGTACTTCGCGTGCGCGGGGCCGACGAGTGAGACCAGCTGCCGGGTCGAGTCGAAGTGATAGACGATCCCGAGCTTCGACGGCGTGATGCCGAAGCGCGCGCCCTCCGCGGCGAAGCGGAAGTCGCAGGCGACCGAGAGCTGGCACCCGCCGCCGATGCAGTTGCCCTGGATCATGGCGACGGTCGGCTTCCGCGACGCCGTCAGCGCCGCCACCGCCCCGTCGACGGCCTTGTCGTAGGTCTCGGCCGCGTCGGCGGTGGACCGCAGCTCCTGGAACTCGCTGATGTCCGCGCCCGCCGAGAAATGCGCCCCCGCGCCGGTCAGCACGAGGACCTTGACCGCCGGATCTGCCTCCACCCGCGCCACCACGTCCGGGATCGCCGACCACATCCCGTAGGTGATCGCGTTCATCTTCTCCGGCCTGGTGAACGTCAGCCGCGCGACCTCGCCGTCGCGAGTGAACTCGAACCCGTCAGTCATGCACGGACTTTAGCCGGGACCCACCGGAGGTCACGAAGCCGAAGTGACCCGATACACGTCGTAAACGCCCTCGACTCCACGGACCACCTTCAGCACGTGTCCGAGATGCTTCGGGTCGCCCATCTCGAACGAGAACCGGCTGACCGCGACCCTGTCGCGTGACGTCGTGACCGACGCGGACAGGATGTTGACCTTCTCGTCCGCGAGCACCTTCGTGACGTCCGAGAGCAGGCGATGCCGGTCCAGCGCTTCGACCTGGATCGCGACGAGGAACACCGAGGACGCCGACGGCGCCCATTCGACCTCGACCAGCCGTTCGGGCTGGGCCCGCAGGTCGTCGGCGTTGGTGCAGTCGGTCCGGTGCACGCTGACACCGCCGCCTCGCGTGACGAAACCGAGGATCTCGTCGCCGGGCACCGGCGTGCAGCAGCGGGCGAGCTTGGCCCAGACGTCGCTGGCGCCCTTCACCACGACGCCGACGTCGTTCGAGCCACGCCGGCGGGTGACCGTGGACGGTGTCGCGCGCTCGGCGAGCTCCTCCTCCGCCTCGTCGACCCCGCCGATGAGCGCGACCAGCCGCTGCACGACGTGCTTCGCGCTGGTGTGGCCCTCACCGACGGCCGCGTACAGCGAACTGATGTCGGGATGCCGCAGTTCGGTGGCGACCGCGCCCATCGACTCGGCGGAGACCAGCCGCTGGATCGGGAGGCCGACCTTGCGGACCTCTTTGGTGATGGCCTCCTTGCCGCCTTCGATCGCCTCGTCGCGGCGTTCCTTGGCGAACCACTGCCGGATCTTCGCGCGGGCCTTGGGCGAGCCGGCGAACTGCAGCCAGTCGCGGCTCGGCCCCGCCGTCTCGGCCTTCGAGGTGAAGATCTCGATGACCTCGCCGTTCTCCAGCTTGCGCTCGAGCGCGACGAGCCTGCCGTTGACGCGGGCCCCGATGCAGCGATGCCCGACCTCGGTGTGCACGGCGTAGGCGAAGTCGACCGGTGTCGAATCGACCGGCAGCGTGATCACGTCACCCTTGGGCGTGAACACGAAGATCTCGCGCGAAGCGAGTTCGTAGCGCAGTGACTCGAGGAAGTCCCCCGGGTCCGCCGCTTCACGCTGCCAGTCGAGGAGCTGGCGCATCCACGCCATCTCGTCGACGTCCACGGCGTTCCCGTTGTGGGTGCCCTTGGTCTCCTTGTACCGCCAGTGCGCGGCGATGCCGTATTCGGCGGTGCGGTGCATCTCGTAGGTACGGATCTGGACTTCCAGCGGTTTGCCGTCCGGCCCGATCACCGTGGTGTGCAACGACTGGTACACACCGAAACGAGGCTGCGCGATGTAGTCCTTGAACCGGCCGGGCACCGGCTGCCACAGTGCGTGGACGACGCCCATCGCGGCGTAGCAGTCACGGACGTCCTCGACCAGGATCCGCACGCCCACCAGGTCGTGGATGTCGTCGAGGTCGCGGCCGCGGACGATCATCTTCTGGTGGATCGAGTAGTAGTGCTTCGGCCTGCCTTCGACCTTCGCGGTGATCCGAGAGCTTTCGAGATTGCCAGTCAGCTCGGTGATCACCGACCGCAGGTACGTGTCGCGCGAAGGCGCGCGATCGGCGACCAGGCGGACGATCTCGTCGTACTTCTTCGGCTGCAGGATGGCGAACGCCAGGTCCTCCAGCTCCCATTTGACCGTCGCCATGCCGAGCCGGTGCGCCAGCGGGGCGAGGACCTCCAAGGTCTCGCGGGCCTTCCTGGCCTGCTTCTCCGGCGGCAGGAAGCGCATCGTGCGCATGTTGTGCAACCGGTCGGCCAGCTTGATGACCAGCACGCGCGGGTCGCGCGCCATCGCGATGACCATCTTGCGGATGGTCTCGGCCTCGGCGGCCGTGCCGAGCTTGACCTTGTCCAGTTTGGTGACCCCGTCGACGAGCTCGCCGACCTTCTCGCCGAAGTCGGCCTTCAGGCTCTCGAGCGAGTAGCCGGTGTCTTCGACGGTGTCGTGCAGCAGAGCCGCCACCAGCGTCGTGGTGTCCATGCCGAGTTCGGCGAGGATGGTCGCGACCGCGAGCGGATGCGTGATGTACGGGTCGCCGGACTTGCGCCGCTGCTCCCGGTGGAGCTCTTCGGCGACGTCGTAGGCGCGCTGGAGCTGCGCGAGGTCCGCGTTGGGATGCAGCTCGCGGTGGATGACGGCGAGCGGTTCGAGAACCTGCTTGACCGGCGCGGCGCGCTGCGCGGTGATCCGGCGGGCGAGGCGGGCACGCACACGGCGTGTCGCGGACGGCGTCGGCGCTGCCCCCTGTCGCGCCGCACCGTTCTGCTCGGTGCCGTCCTTCGAGGACACCGCGGCATCGAGCTCTTGGCTCACCCGCACCTCCTGCGCTTCGTGCGGCCTTCGGACATCAAGGGTAACCGCTCCCCCTCGCGGCTCACTTGGTACGCCCGTTCAACACACCCGGAGGGCCTCCACACGGCGCCCTTCAAGCACGGAACGACCACCGAGCGCGCCGAGTTCCATGACCACCGAAACGCCGGTGACCTGCGCCTTCGCGTCTTCCAGGAGCTTGCAGGTCGCCGCGACCGTCCCACCCGTCGCGAGCACGTCGTCGAGGACCGCGACACGCTGGCCTGGCTGGACGACGCCTTCGGGGAGTTCGACGGTCGCGGTGCCGTACTCCAGCGTGTACCCGACCCTGCCCGCGACCCGGGGCAGCTTGCCGGGCTTGCGGATCAGCGCGACACCGAGGCCACGGGCATAGCCGACCGCGGCGGCCAGCAGGAATCCGCGTGCTTCCACACCCGCCAGCAGGTCCACGCCGGGATCGACAGTGGCGGCCAGCGCGTCGGCGACGGCCTTGAACCCCGCCGCGTCGGCGAACAACGGGCTCAGATCCCGGAACAGCACGCCGGGTTCCGGGAAGTCCGGCACGTCGGCGATGAGGTCGAGTGCCTTGTCCAGCTCCATGTACTTCCTGCTCTCCAGTCGTGCTTCCGGTCCCTGAACGCCAGGAAAGGTCCTTTCATTGCAAATTTCGCAATGAAAGGACCTTTCCTGGCGTTTGACGGCCGGGATTACTTCTTCCGCTTGCCCGACGGACGGCCCTTGTGGGCCTTCTGGTTCCGGGCGGGAACGCTCGCCGCGGCGGCGTACGCCTTCTCCTTGCGGAGTTCGGCGGCCAAGGCGTCCTCGTCGTTCGGGTCGAAGTCGTCGTCGCGCTCGGCGGCCTTGCGGGCCTGGTTCGCACGCCGCGAAGCGACCCGATCGGCCTGCTGCCGGTACTTCGGGTCACGCATCTTGAAGTCGACCAGCAGCGGGGTCGCCAGCGCGACCGACGACAGCACACCGACCACGGTGCCGGTGAGCTGCACCAGCGCGAGTTCCTGCAGGGTGCCGGAGCCGAGCAGGAGGTACCCGATCACCAGCAGGCCGAGGATCGGCAGCGCCGCGATCAAGGACGTGTTGAACGAACGCATCAGCGTCTGGTTCAACGCCAGGTTCGCCGCTTCCCCGTAGGTCCGGCGGGTCAGTCCGAGCAGGCCACGCGTGTTCTCACGGACCTTGTCGAACACCACCACCGTGTCGTACAGCGAGAACCCGAGGATCGTCAGCAGACCGATCACCGTCGCCGGCGTGACCTCGAAACCGATCAGCGAGTACACACCCGCCGTCACCACGATGTCGTTCAGCAGGGTGACCAGTGCCGCGGCCGCCATCCGGGGGTCGAAATACAACGCCAGGAACAGCGTGACCGCCAGCAGGAAGACCCCGAGCGCGATCAGCGCCTGCCGGGAGATCTCCCCGCCCCAGGACGCGCTCACCGCGCTGTCACTGATCGCCTGGACGCTGGGCTGGCCGGACGTCCCGATCGGGCCCAGTTCCTGGAACAGCGCCTGCTTGACCTTGGCGACCTCGGCCGCGTCCAGGGTGTCCGAGCGGAGCTGGATGGTCGACGAGACGCCGCTGCCGACCTTCTGCGCCTCGTCGGCGGGCTTGCCCAGCGCGGCGGCGAAGACCTCCTTGGCCCGCTCTTCGGTGATCTGCCCGCTCTTGCCGTTGGCGGGCAGCTGGATCTGCGTGCCGCCTTCGAAGTCGATGCCGAAGTTGAAGCCCTTGACGCCCATCGACGCGATGCACACCAGCACCAGCGCGCCGAAGAAGAGGTACCAGCGCTTGCGGACGCCGACGACGTTGAATACGCCGCTGCCCACATACATCCGGTGGAAGATGCTCTCGCGTTTGTTCTCGGTGGTGTTCTTCTCGTCGACCACGGTCACGCCTCCTTGACGTTCGGGCGACCGGTGGCGGGACGGGCCGCCTTGCGCTCCGAGCCCAGCTGCTGCACGGCGCCGAGGCCGAGATTCTTGGGGTTGGACAGGAACTTCGACTTCGATCGGGAGACCATCGCGACCAACGGATGCGTCACGAGGTAGACCACGACGAGGTCGAGCACCGTCGACATGCCGAGAGTGAACGCGAAGCCCTTCACGTCACCGACGGCCAGCAGGTAGAGGACCGCCGCGGCGAGGAAGCTGACCGCGTCCGCCGCGAGAATCGTGCGCTGGGCTCGGGACCAGCCCCGGGGGACCGCGGAGCGGAACGTCCTGCCCTCCCGGATCTCGTCCTTCAGCCGCTCGAAGTAGATGACGAACGAGTCCGCGGTGATACCGATCGCGATGATCAGGCCCGCCACGCCGGCGAGGTCGAGGGTGTACCCGATCCACCGCCCCAGCAGCACCAGGACGCCGTACACGATCGCGAACGACAAGCCGAGCGACAGGATCGTCAGCAGGCCGAGCAGCCGGTAATAGAACATGCAGTAGATGAACACGGCCAGCAGGCCGATACCGCCGGCGATCAGGCCCGCCTGCAGCGACGCGAGACCCAGCGTCGCGGACACCGTGGTCGCGTCCGAGGACTCGAACGACAGCGGCAGCGAACCGTACTTCAGCACATCCGCCAGGTCCTTCGCCTCGGTCTGGCTGAACCGGCCGGTGATCTGGGTCTGGCCACCGAGGATCGCGGCCTGGATGGTCGGCGCGGAGACGACCTGCGTGTCGAGGACGAACGCGGCCTGCTTCTGGACGTTCTTCGAGGTGAAGTCGCCCCAGATCTGGGAACCCTCGCTCTTGAAGTTCAGGTTGACGACCCACTGGGAGTTCTGGGTGTCGTAGGCCGAGGAGGCGTCGGAGATCTGCGTTCCGGGGAGGAACTCCGGCTCCAGCAGGTACTTCATCGAGTTCTTGTCACCGCAGGCGACCAGCGGCTTGTCGGTGAGGTCGTTGCCGACCAGCGGGTCCGACACCTTGGGGTCGCAGTTGAGGGCCGCGAAGGCCTTCTCGGCGGCCGCGGCCTGCTTCGCCTGGTCCGTCGACAGCAGATCGGGGTTCTGCCGGAGGCTCCGGGCTTCCTCGATCTCCCGCTTGGTCTTCTCGTCCGCGTTCTCGTCCGGCTGCTGCTGCGGCGCGCCGGCGGCGCCACCGCCGTTGGCCGGGCTGCTCGGCGGGGCGCCGGCGCCCGGTGAAGCCGGCGGTGCCGAAGACGGCGTGCCGGAAGCGGGCGGGGCCGACGGCTGCGGAACCGGGGTCACCGGCTGCGACGTCACGACCTTCCGGAAGCCCAGTTTCGCGGTCTTGCCCAGGGCCTTGGCCTGGTCGCCCTGCTCGCCGGGGACGGTGATGACGACGTTGCTGCCATCGAGGACGACCTCGGTGCCGCTGACGCCGATACCGTTGACCCGGCGCTCGATGATCGAGCGGGCCTGTTCGAGGGACTCTCGCGGAGGGTCGCCGCCGTCGGGATTGCGGGCGGTCAGCGTAACCCTCGTGCCGCCTTGAAGATCGATGCCGAGCTTCGGCGTCGGCTTGCCGCTACCGGTGAAGAACACCAGGGCGTACAGCGCCACCACGATCAGGGCGAAGAAGGCGAGATAGCGTCCCGGGCGGAGATGCCCGGCCGGTGCGGCCACTGTGCTTCGGTCTCCTCGGACGGACTGGGTTTTTCCCCAATGGACTTGGCTGTTCACTCACAGGACGGGAGTCCGGCGGTACCGCGAACGAGCACGACTATGACGACGGACACGCACGCAGCACCGAGACACTACTCGGTGCTGCGTGAGCCCGGCGTTGCCCCCGCACCTACGAAAGTCTGGTGTCGGGGATGGCCTTACAAGCGCTACTTCTTGCCGTGCTCCAGCGGAGGAGCGATCTGCGCGCTCGACTTCTCTTCGACGCGCTCGTCGTCCTTCGACTCGATGGCCGGCTCCTCGACGACGGCCTCGTCGTCGATCGTGTCGGCGTCGTCCACGTCGGTCTCGACGACCGGCTCGACCTTCTCGCGGACGGCCTGGCGCAGCCAGGTGGTCACGACGCCCGGAGCGATCTCGAGGTCGATCGTGGTGTCGGCGGAAGCGTCGGCGACAGACGCGTAGAGACCGGAGGTGGTCATCACCCGGTCACCGGGAGCCAGGCTCGAGAGCAGCTCCTGCTGCGCTGCCGCCGCCTTCTTCTGCTTACGGGTGCCCATGACGAGCGGAATCGCCACAACGAGCATCAGGAGCAGCGGCAGCAATAACTGGTTCATGATTCTCCATTTCGAGCGGACGCCGCGCGGTGCGCTGTTTTGTCCGGTTTGGCGGGGTGTGCTCTCTCCGAGTGTGCCAGGTGCCAGCGGAAACTCCACCACCACCCGTCGTCACCACGGGCCTCGGACCGCGTGAACGGTCCGGTCAGTCCTGGTCGAACAGGTTCGGTCCGCCCTGCTCGCCGCGCGTGGCACCGGCCGGGACCGGCAGGCCGAGGTGTTCCCACGCGGCCGCTGTGGCGACCCGGCCGCGAGGAGTGCGGGCGAGCATACCGGCGCGGACCAGGTAAGGCTCACACACCTCCTCGACGGTGGTCGGTTCTTCCCCCACCGCGACGGCCAGCGTGGACACGCCGACCGGGCCGCCGCCGAAGGAGCGGACCAGCGCGGTCAGCACCGCGCGGTCGAGCCGGTCGAGGCCCAGTTCGTCGACGTCGTAGACCTCCAGCGCGGCGCGCGCGATCTTGCGCGTGACCTTGCCGTCGGCCCGTACCTCGGCGTAGTCGCGCACCCGGCGCAGGAGCCGGTTCGCGATCCGCGGTGTACCCCGTGACCGGCGGGCGATCTCCGCGCAGCCGTCCCGGTCGATGTCGATGTCGAGGATCGTGGCGGCGCGCCGGGCGACGAGTTCGAGTTCGCTGTCGCTGTAGAACTCCATCTGGCCGGTGAAACCGAACCGGTCGCGCAGCGGGCCGGTCAGCGAACCGGACCTCGTCGTGGCGCCGACCAGCGTGAACGGCGCGATCTCCAGCGGGATGCTGGTGGCGCCGGGCCCCTTGCCGACGACGACGTCGACGCGGAAGTCCTCCATCGCGAGGTACAGCATCTCCTCGGCGGGGCGGGCGATGCGGTGGATCTCGTCGATGAACAGGACGTCGCCGGGCGCCAGGTTCGACAGCATCGCGGCCAGGTCGCCCGCGCGTTCCAGCGCCGGTCCGGAGGTGATCCGGATGGCGGCGTTGAGTTCGGCGGCGACGATCATCGCCATACTCGTCTTGCCCAAGCCCGGCGGACCGGAGAGCAGGACGTGGTCCGGCGGGACACCCCGGCGTCGCGCGCTCTCCAAGACGAGTTCGAGCTGTTCGCGCACCCGTGGCTGGCCGACGAACTCGTCCAGCTTGCGGGGGCGCAGCGTGGTCTCGACCTCGCGTTCGCCCGTCTGCGGCAGCGCCGAAAGCGTCTCGTCGTCGGCGTCGAATTCCGTCACGGCCTCATAGTCCATGTGGCCGGCTACCGCTTACGCCCGAGGGTGGCCAACGCGGCGCGCAGCACGGACGACGTCGTGTGGCCTTCGCCCTCGCCGAGCACCTTGTCGACGGCCTGTTCGGCCTGTTTGGCCGGGAACCCGAGGCCCGCGAGCGCTTCGACGACCTCGCCTCGCAGCGCACCGGGCGCGACGACCGCAGGCGAGCCGTCCGTCGGGCCCGCGAGCGCGGTGACCTTGTCCCGGAGTTCGAGCGTGAGCCGCTCGGCGCCCTTGCGGCCGATGCCGGGCACCTGGGTGAGCACGGTGATGTTGCCTTCGACCAGCGCGGAACGCAGCTTGTCGGGATCGAGGACGGCGAGTGTCGCGAGCGCGAGCCGCGGGCCGATCCCGGAGACCGTCTGCAGCAGGCCGAACAGTTCGCGGGCGTCCGCGTCGGCGAAACCGAACAGCGTCAAGGAATCCTCGCGGACGACGAGCGCGGTGTGCAGCATCGCCTCCTCGCCGCGGCGAAGCGTCGCGAGGGTGGCGGGGGTGGCCTGCACGGCGAAGCCCACTCCCCCGACCTCGATCACGACGTGGTCGAGACCGATGGAGAGGATTTCACCGCGTACCGAGGAGATCATCGAGCCGCTCCCTGCGTCTTTGCTTCCTTGGCCGCGGCGGCGAGCCTGGCCTTGTGGTTCTTGGCGATCTCGGCCGCCCTGGCCTCGGCTTCGGCGAGCCGGACGCGCATCGGTTCGCGCCAGAGATGGCAGATGGCGAGCGCGAGCGCGTCCGCGGCGTCCGCCGGATGCGGTTTGACCTCGAGGCCGAGCAGTCGCATGACCATACCGGTGACCTGCGCCTTGTCCGCGCGCCCGGACCCCGTGACGGCGGCCTTGACCTCACTCGGGGTGTGGAACACGACCGGCAGCCCGCGTTTGGCCGCGGCGAGCGCGACGACGCCGCCCGCCTGCGCGGTACCCATCGCGGTGCGCACGTTGTGCTGCGCGAAAACCCGTTCCACGGCGACGGCCTCGGGCTTGTAGCGATCCAGCCAGCGCTCGACGGCGTCGGAGATCCCCAGCAGCCGCACGGAAAGATCGGCGTCCGGCGGCGTCCGCACGACGTCGACGGCCACGGCGCGGACGGTGCGGCCCGTGCCGCCGTCGACCACTCCGAGCCCGCACCTGGTCAGACCGGGGTCGACCCCGAGTACCCGCACGCGTTTCCTCCGCACTTCCGGCGAACATCCGTTCGAGCCTGAGGCTACCCGGGGATCACTCCGGGCAAGATGAGGACATGCCGAGCCCCGACGAGTTCACCGTTCATCTGGGTCTCCAGCCGCTGCCCGTGGAAGGCGGCCGCTGGGCACAGAGCTGGCGCGACGAGACCGCTTCGGCGATCTACTACCTGCTGGCGCCTCCGGAAACGTCGGCGCCCCACCGGCTGGACCGGCTGGAGATCTACGCGCACCACGCCGGGGCTCCGGTGCGGATGCTGCTGTTGTTCCCGGACGGGCGGATCGCGCGACCGGTGCTGGGCCCGGACGTCGCGGCGGGTCAGCGGCCGCAGGTGGTGGTGCCCGCTGGGGTTTGGCAGGCGTCGGTGAGCACCGGCGAGTGGAGCCTGGTCGGGACGGTGGTGGTGCCGCCTTATACGGACGACTGCGTGGAGTTCCGGTCCGCGGTCGCTTTGGCCGCGGAGTGGCCGGAGGCGGCGGAGGACCTGGCGCCCTGGCTTGGGTGAGTGAGCGTTACCCCGGAGAGCCGGATCTCGCGTGATCAGGCACGTAACTCGCGTGATTGGACGCCGCACTCGATGATCCGCCTCTGATCACGCGAGTTACGCGTCCAAACACGCGAGTTACGTCTCTGATCACGCGAGTGCGGCTTCGGCTCGTCCCAAGCGCAATGAAGGGGCCTTTCCTCGCGAAATTTGCGAGGAAAGGCCCCTTCATCTCAAGCCTCAGCACACCTCAGGGGCCGTCGACGCCCGGCGTCCAGCTCTCCGGGTCACCGGATTCGGTCAGCACCGGCTGGTACCGCGCGAAGCCCTCGGGCGCGTCCGGATGCCAGGGGAAGTGCCCGTCCGGCGTGGCGACGATCAGTTGCAGCGCCGGGAAGTCCCCGTCCGGGTAGATCAGGAACGCGCTCCCGAAGTACTCGGGATAGTGCCCCTTCGCGACCCGTTCGAAGACCACCGGCGCGCCCTCGAAGAAATCGTCGTACTGCTTGCCGACTTCGAAGATCTCGCCGGCGGCCGCGCGGTCGACGTAGGCGTCGAGCAGGACCGGCCCCATGTGCCCGGGCAGTCCGATCACGACCGCTTCCGCAACTTGGTGCAGCGCCCAGGCGCACGCGGTGAAGCAGAAGGCCGCTTCCTCCTCGTCGCCTTCGACCGCGATGACCGCGTTCCCTCTCGCCTTCGCCTGTCCCTCGATCCACTGGATGAGTTCGGTCTCTTCGGCGGTGAGGGCGTCGGCTTCGGAGGTCGTCACGCGCGACATTGTGCCCCACGCGAGCGCCCGCACATAGCCCCGGGACCGATTTTCCGCGGCATGGCGGGAAAATCGATCAGCCGACCTCGGCCATGACCTCGTCGGACACATCGAAGTTCGCGTACACGTTCTGCACGTCGTCGCAATCCTCGAGCGCGTCGATGAGCTTGAAGACCTTCTTCGCGCCTTCGACGTCCAGCGGGACGCTGACCGACGGCAGGAACGTGAGATCCGCGGACTCGTACTCGAAACCGGCTTCCTGCAAGGCTTTCCGGACCGGCACGAGGTCGGTGGCCTCGGAGACGATCTCGAAGTTCTCGTCGAGGTCGTTGACCTCTTCGGCGCCCGCGTCGAGCACGGCCATGAGGACGTCGTCCTCGCCCGCGTCACCCTTGGGCATGATCACGACGCCCTTGCGGTTGAACATGTAGGCGACCGAACCCGGGTCGGCGAGCGAGCCGTTGTTCCGGGTGAGCGCGGTCCGGACCTCCATGGCGGCGCGGTTCTTGTTGTCGGTGAGGCATTCGATCAGCACGGCCACACCGTTCGGGCCGTAGCCTTCGTAGGTGATGGTCTGCCAGTCGGCGCCACCGGCCTCTTCACCGGCGCCGCGCTTGCGGGCGCGCTCGATGTTGTCCTGCGGGACCGAGTTCTTCTTGGCCTTCTGGATGGCGTCGTAGAGCGTCGGGTTGCCGTCCGGGTCGCCACCGCCGGTCCGGGCCGCCACCTCGATGTTCTTGATCAACCGGGCGAAGAGCTTGCCGCGCTTCGCGTCCAGGTTGGCCTTCTTGTGCTTCGTGGTGGCCCACTTGGAGTGGCCGCTCATCTCTCCTCCATCTACTCCTGTGCCCGCCGCTGAGCACAGTGTCGGTTTTGCTTAAGCCTGCCGCACGAGGTCGACGAACAGCCTGTGCACGCGTTCGTCCCCGGTGAGTTCCGGGTGGAACGACGTGGCGAGTACCGCCCCCTGCCGGACCGCGACGATCCTAGCGGCCGCGTCGTCCGAGCCCGGCATTTCGGGGACACTGGCGAGTACCTCGACCCCGTCGCCCGCCTTTTCGACCCACGGGGCGCGGATGAACACAGCGTGCACCGGGCCGCCTTCGACACCGGTGAAGTCGAGGTCGGCTTCGAAGGAGTCGACCTGCCGCCCGAACGCGTTACGCCGGACGACGACGTCGAGCCCGCCGAGTTGCCGCTGGTCAGGCCGTCCGTCGAGGGCCTGGCGGGCGAGCAGGATCATCCCGGCGCAGGAGCCGAACGCGGGCATCCCGTCCACGATGCGCTCGCGCAGCGGGTCCAGCAGTTCGAAGGTCTCCAGCAGCCTCGACATGGTGGTCGACTCGCCGCCCGGCAGCACCAGACCGTCCACTTCGGACAGTTCGCTCGCGCGGCGGACCGGCAGCGCACGCGCACCGGCACGTTCCACCATCGCGGCGTGCTCCCGCACGTCGCCCTGCAGTGCGAGCACGCCGACCACCGGCCGTGCCCCCGTCGCGATCGCCACCCGACCTCCCGAAAGACCTTCCCCTTAGCTTAGGCGCTTCGGGGAAGGGCCAGGTCAGGGGACCCCGGCCAGCCGCAGCAGGGCGGCGGTCGCGGCGGCCGCCACGACGACCAGCGCGAACGGCGCCTTGCGCCAGGCGAGCACGCCACCGACCAGGACTCCGGCGGGCCGGGCGTATCCGGCGAACTCGTGTCCCTCGGTGAGCGCGGCGACCGCGACCAGCGCGGCCAGCAGGACGACGGCCGAACGCGCCATCAGTTTCTCGGCCTTGGGCGACACGGTGAACCGCGCCTTCAGGACCGGCCCGGCGAACCGGAAGGCGAAGGTCCCGGCCGCGAGCACACCGCCGGCGATGATCAGGTCCAGCGGGTCCATCAGCGCACTCCCTCGGGTTCACGTTCGGCCGGTTCCTTCGCGGCCACCCCGGCCAGCACGCCGACCAGGGCGAGCAGCACCGGCAGGCCCGCGGGCAGGAACGGTGTCGTCGCCAGCGCGACGGCCACGCCGACGAGCACCGGCAGCCGGGCGGCACGGTCGCGCAGCGACGGCAGGACCAGCGCGAGCAGGACCGCGGGGAAGGCCGCGTCGAGGCCGAAGGCGTCGGTGTCGCTGATCGCGGTCCCGGCGTACGCACCGGCGAGGACGCCGACGTTCCAGCAGACGAACAGCCCGATCCCGCAGACCCAGTAGGCCGCCTTGCGCCGCTCCTCGTCGCGCTGGGCCAGGGCGAACGCGACCGATTCGTCGATCATCAGATGGCTGCCGACGATCCGCGACGACCACCGCTTGCCCAGGACGTCGCCGATCGCGAAGCCGAACGGCAGATGCCGCGCGTTGGCGAGCAGACCCGCCGCGACGGCCGCGACCGGGCTGCCGCCGGCGGCGATGATGCCGACGAACATGAACTGCGAGGCGCCCGCGAAGACCAGTACCGAAAGCAGCATCGGCGCCCAGATCGGGAAGCCGGAGCCCACCGCGATCGCGCCGTAGGAGATGCCGACAATGGTGTCGGCGAGGCAGACCAGCCCGATGTCACGGAGAAGATCGCGCCCCAGGACACGAGTGGTTGTTCGCCATATCGAACGCATAGCGTCATACAATGAACGAACGCAGCCGTGTTCGTCAAGGCGAACGCAACGACCGATGGAGCGAACGCATGTCCCCGACCGCGTCCGACGGCGCACCCCTGGACGTCATCGCCATGTCCCTGCGCCGGGAACGCGCCCGGACCGGGCTGTCCCTCACCGAGGTCGCCAAACGCGCCGGCATCGCGAAATCCACGCTCTCGCAGCTCGAGTCCGGGACCGGGAACCCGAGCGTCGAGACGATCTGGGCGCTGTGCGTCGCGCTCGACGTCCCGTTCTCCCGCGTGGTCGAACCCGAACGCCCCCGCGTGCAGGTCATCCGTTCGGGCAGCGGGCCGACGGTCTTCGCCGAACACGCCGACTACGCCTGCACGCTGCTCAGTTCGTGCCCGCCCGGCGCCCGGCGCGACGTGTACCTGATCCGCGCCGAGCCCGGGAAACCACGGCTCTCCGATCCGCATATGAGCGGCATCGTCGAGCACATCGTCCTCAGCGCGGGCCGTGCCAAGGTCGGCCCGCTGGACGAGCCGGTCGAACTGCTGCCCGGTGACTACATCTGCTACCCCGGCGACGTGCCGCATATCTTCGAGGCGCTCGAACCGGGCACATACGGCGTGGAGATCGCCGAATACACCTGATCAAGCGGGCTCGTCGGCCTTCTCCTCGGTGACGTCGGCGAGCTTCCAGCCGCCCTTCCGCCGCAGCACCAGGACGTAGTACGCGATGGACAGCAGGGCGACGCAGGCGGTGACGATCAGGCTCGGCCGCCCCACCGCCGGGTCGAGCAGGTTCTGGTAGACGACGAACACCAGGACGGCCAGCGCCAGCACCGGCGCGACCGGGAACCACGGCATCCGGTACTTGGCGTGCGCGGTGGCGCCGGTACGCCGTCCGACGATCGCGCCGAGGCAGAGCGCCCCGTAGACCGCCACGATCGACGTGCTCGTCACCACCAGCAGCAGTTTCGGGTCGACGAAGCAGAGCAGCGCGGCGACCAGACCGGTGCCGACGGTGGCCACCCACGGCGTCCCGAACTTCGGGTGCACCGCGGCCAGCGCCCGGTTGACCGGCGACGGCCAGGCCCGGTCGCGGCCGCTGCTGAACAGCATCCGCGAGCTGATCAGCACGATCGCCAGCACCGCGTTGATGATCGCGAGCGCGACGGCCAGGCCGAGCACCGTGTTCAGCGTGCCGCCACCGCGCGCATCGATGAAGTAGGACAGCATGTTCTCCGAGGCGAACAACGCGTTCAGATCCGGCGCGCCGAGCAGGACCGCGGTCACCGGGACCAGCTCGGCGAGCACGGTGATGCCCAGCGCGAGCAGGATCGCCCGGGCGATCCCCCGCGACGCGTCCTGCGTCTCCTCGCCGAAGTAGACGGCCGAGCCGTAGCCGTTGTAGGCGAAGATCGCGACCGAGGTGGCGATCGCGATGGCGCCGACGGTGGCCGGTCCACCGTCCGAGGCGACCGGATGCGCCAGCAGATCGGCGAACGACCGCGCGGGGTTCAGCAGTCCGAGCGCGCTGACCACGATCAGCGCGAGAATCTCGATCGCCAGGAAGATCCCGGTGACCCAGGCGTTGAGCTTGATGTCGAAAACGCCGACGACGGCCGCGACCACGCAGGTCACGGCGGCGATGACCGAACCGGGCACGCCGGGAAGGAGTACGCCGAGGTAGGTGCCGACGCCGAGCGCGATCACCGCGACGATGAGCACCTGCGTGATGATCATCAGCCCCAGGACGGCGAACCCGGGCAGGCGGCCGAGAGTGCGGGTGACGATCGCGTACTCACCGCCCGCCAGCGGGAACGCCGACGCCAGTTCGGCGTAGACGAAGGCCATGAACACACCGACCACGGCGGCCGCCACGAAGCTGTAGAAGGCGCCCGTCCCGGCCCCGGAGATCACCCCCGGCGCGATGATGAAGACCGACGAGGCGGGGCTGATCGCGGAGAGCGTGATGAGCAGCGTGCCGAGGGTGCGCAGACCGCGGCGCAGGGCGGGAGTGGACACGGCCGACCTCCTACAAGGTGGGTTCCTTGAATCTCCTTCGAAAAACCGTTGAGCACGCATCAAAGGCCTTCGATCCTGTGACGTCAAGAGCTGATCGCGCTCGGCTCTTGCGTTTTTCGAACAAGCTTCGAAGAATGAACCCATGGCGAGACCGAGCAAGGCAGCGGAGCGGCGTACCGAACTGATCGAGGTGGCCAGACGGGCCGTCCTCGAACGCGGCGTGCTGAACCTGCGGCTGAGGGACGTCGCCGAGGGCGCGGGCCTGTCGTCGAGTTCGGTCCTGTACTACTTCCCCACCCTCACCGACCTGCTCCAAGAGGTGCAGCGCGAGGCGGTGGCGCGGTTCTGTTCGGCGCGGGAGCTGGCCGCGAGCACGAAGACCACCCCGTCGGAGCGCCTGCGGGCGATGATCCGCAGCGGCCTGCCCACCGGCCCCGACGACGAACTCTGTGTACTGCTCTACGAACTGGGCACGATCGCCCGCCGCGATCCCGTGTACGCGGCCCGGCACATCACGCTCTACGAGCAGCAGGTCCGGATCTACACCGGCATCCTCGAAGCGGGCGCCGCCACCGGCGAGTTCACGCTGACCGCGGACGCGGTGTCGATCGCGCGGAACCTCGTCGCGCTGGAGGACGGCTACGGCCTGCACCTCACGCAGGCCGTGCCGACGCTGGAAACCGCCACCGCCGAAGCGATGTTGCTCTCCTACGCCCGCACAGCCACCTCGAACCCCTTGGAGGACCGTCCATGACCCGCGCCCGCGACCTGGGTGTCCCGCTGCCCGGCCGGACCGGCGAGCACAACGCGCTCACCGACGTCCCCGGCGTCGAGGTCGGTTTCACGACCCTCGTCGAAGGCGAATCGGTGCGCACCGGCGTCACCGCCGTCCTGCCGCGCGGCCGGGAGGATTTCGCCATGCCGTGCGCGGCCGGGACGTACGCCCTCAACGGCAACGGCGAGATGACCGGTACCGCGTGGCTGAACGAGACCGGTTCGCTGACCCTGCCGGTGCTGATCACCTCCACGCACGCCGTCGGCGCGTGCCATCGCGGCACGATCGACTGGGTGGTGCGGGAACGACCCGACGTGGCCGCCGAATGGCTGCTGCCGGTGGTCGCCGAAACCTGGGACGGCTATCTGAACGACAGCACCGCGCCGACGATCCACAGTGGACACGCCATCGCCGCGATCGACGCCGCGCGAACGGGTCCGGTCGGCGAAGGCTCCGTCGGCGGCGGAACCGGGATGACCTGTTACGGTTTCAAGGGTGGCACCGGCACGGCCTCCCGCGTCGTGTCCTACGGGGACGACGAGTACACCGTGGGAACGTTGGTACAGGCCAACTTCGGCTCCCGTCGCGAACTCACCGTCGCGGGTGAGCACGTCGGAGCGGAACTCGGCGCCGACAACCCGATGGAGGAGGACTGGGCGGCGCCGTCCGGCGCGGGATCGGTTATCGTGATCGTGGGTACCGACGCTCCCCTGCTGCCCGGCCAGTGCACCTCCCTCGCCCGCCGTGTCCCGCTCGGCCTCGCCCGCACCGGCACCGCGGGCTCCCACTTCTCCGGCGATCTCTTCCTCGCCTTCAGCACGGCGAACCCGGGGGCGCTCACCAGCCGGTTCCCCCGGACCGAAGAGGCCGAGTACGAAAACCTCCGGTTCATCCCGTGGGGCAGGCTCGACCCGTTCTTCGAGGCCGTGGTGCAGGCGACCGAAGAGGCGGTACTCAACGCCCTGTTCGCGAACGAGGAGATGACCGGTCATCGCGGCCACCGGGTCCCCGCGTTGCCCACGGCCCGCTGGCGCTAAGGCAAAGGTGGCGTGGTCGGCACTTCCGCGGGGCATGTTCCGCTCGAAGCCGGCGCCCCGGTGCTCATGTCGCGATCTTCGGCTTACCCCTCAATACGAAACACGCCCTAGGTTCCGATCAGCACCTTCGCGGGGGCCCGCGCGAGGTCCAGCCGGACCCGCGAGGCGCAGATCTCGTCGGAGAGCGAGTCCAGCAGTTCCAGCGCGCGGCGCAGGCAGGACATCGCGCTCCGCCGGTCTTCGCGCCGCAGGTACAGCTGGCCCCGCCTGCGCAGGATGAGCGCAGTGCGGTGCGGGTCGTTCAGCTCGGCCGACAGCCGTCCGGCTTCGTCCAGCGCCGCCTCCGCCTCGTCGAGCAGTCCGAGCTCCGCGCTCGCGACGGCGTACGAGGTGTGGGCGTGCGCCATGCCGAGGACGTCGCCGATCTCCCGGAAAAGAGCCAGCGCCCGCCTCGCGGTCGCGCGCGAGTCCCCGGGCCGTCCGACGGCGCGGGCGAGGACGCACAGCCCGGTCAGTGCCCTGGCCCGCCCGGCGGGGTCGCCGATCCGCTCGCTGATCCGGCACGACTCGGTGAGCGCCTCCCCCGCCGCCCGGTAGTCGTCCCGGTACAGGTCGATCTGGCCGATTCCCCGTAGCAGCGCGGCTTCCCCGCGTGCGCACCCCGACTCCCTCGCCGCGGCGAGCGCGCATCGATGGCATCGCGACCATTCCGCGTACAGTCCATTGTGGTCGAAGTAGGACGCGGCCACGACGGCGAGTTCCCAGGCGAGCTCGCCCAGTCCGGCGTCCGCCGCGTGCGAGACGGCGGCCTCCAGCGCGGGCACTTCGCAGCGAAACCACGAAAGCGGTTCGGTCACCAGCGTTTCGTCGAGCGAGGTCCGCGTCGCGCAGCCGGGCTCGGGCCGCAAAACGCTCCGGGACAACCGATCCGCGGCCCGCTCCGCGAGCCAGAGCCAGCCGCCGAGCACTCGTTCGACCGTCTCCGCGCGGACCTGTTCCGGCTCGGCCGCGACCTGCTCGGCGGCGAACGCGCGCACGAGGTCGTGCACACGGTAACGGGGTGCGCCGGTGGCCCGCGGAACCGGCTGGACCATATGCCGATACCTCAGGTCTTCGAGCGCGCGGGACGTCGCCTCGGGTTCGCCGTCGTCCGCCAGCGCCGCCGCCCAGACCGGGAAATCGGCCGAGGGCAGCAGGCCGAGTCTTCGGAACTGCCGCTGCCGGTCCGGGGTCAATTGCCGGTACCCGAGGGACAGGCTGCCGCGGACGGCGAGATCCCCGGTGCGGAGCCAATCCAGCCGTCGCCGTTCGACGGCCAGTTCGCCCGCGACGTCGGCGAGCCGCCAGCCTGCCCGGTCGCCGATCCGGCTGCCGGCGATCCGCAGGGCCAGCGGGAGCCCGCCGCAGTGGTCGAGAACCTGCCGGGCGGCGACGGGATCTTCGTCGATCTCGGTGAGTTTTGCGAGCAGGGCCTCCGCGTCCTCCAGTGGCAAGAGACCGACCGGGACCTTGCGCCCGAGTTCGAGTCCGGCGAGGGAGAACCGGCTCGTGACGATCACCGCGCAGCCGCCGGACGCGGGAAGGAGGGGCCGCAGCTGTGCCTCGCCGGCGGCGTCGTCCAGGACGAGCAGCACGCGACGGCCGTGGACCAGGCTGCGGAACAGGCAGGCGCATTCGTCGACGTCGGCCGGGATCTCGTCGCTGGGAACGCCGAAGGCGCGCAGGAAACCGGCGAGTACGGCCTCCGGCGGCCTCGGCTCGTTCGTGGTCCCCCGCAGGGCCGCGAACAGCCGCCCGTCGGGGTAGTCGTCCGCGACCCGGTGCGCGAGCCGGATCGCCAGCGAGGACTTCCCGACCCCACCCGCGCCGGTCAGCAGCAGTACGGGCGGGGTGTCGCGGCCGCCGTCCTCGCCCAGTTCCCCCAGGAGGTCCGCGATGAGCGCGTCCCTGCCGACGAAGTCCGGGATCCCCGGCGGCAGCTGGCTCGGCACGGCGGGTTCCTGGTACGCGGGGTACTCCCGCGTGGCCCTGCCCTGGCCCTCGCGCAGGATCTCGCACTGCAACGCGCGAATCGACGGCGACGGCTCGACGCCGAGCTCGTCGACCAGCCGGCGGCGCCATCCGGCGTAGACGTCGAGCGCCTCGGCCACCCGGCCCGCCCGGGCGAGCGCGGTCATCAGCTGTCCGCAGACCCGTTCACGGAACGGGGCCGCGGCGAGCAGGTCACGCAGCCCGGGAACGAGCCTGTCGTGTTCGCCGAGGCCGAGTTCGGCATCGGCCTTGTCCTCCAGCACCGCGAGGCGCTCTTCCTCCCAGTGCGCGACGACCTCGGCCGCGGCGGGGATCCCGGCGAGCACCGGCCCGCGCCAGAGTTCGAGCGCGTCCGCGAACCGCTGGGCCGCCTCGCGATGGCAGTCACGGGCGAGCAGCGCACGCCCCTGGGCGGTGAGGCAGGTGAACCGGCCGGTGTCGGTTTCCTCGGCACTCGCGTCGAGAAGATAGGCCGCTCCCCTGGTGAGAATCGGCGTTCCCCCCGACGGCGCGCGCAAAGCCCGGCGAAGACCCGATATCAGACCTTGAACCTGGACTTTCGCCGAAATCGGTGGTGCCTCGCCCCAGAGCTCGTCGATTATCCGATCGAGGGGCACCGGGCGCCCCGCCTCGATCAGCAGGAGCGCGAAGACCCGGCGCGCCTGCGGTGGGCCGAGTGGCAGGTCGGCGCCCTGCCACTCGGCCGCGGGTTCACCGAACAAACGATAGAAATAATTCTTTTCCTTCACCGGTTTCTCCCCCAATATTCGAGACACCCGTAGCCGAGAGAATGTCACAAATATCCGGCGATGACGTCCGGCATTCGAAGGAACGTCTCACTCAGCAGGCGCTTGCCGACGTGTAAATTCTCAACGAAGTCGCCTGGTCGTTGTCGGCGTTGCCCACGTACGACGATTGGGCTCCCGCCTGCATGCAGCGACTGGTCCCACTGCCGATGTTGTAGTACCAGCGGGCGTCGACTCCGCGCCGGTTGTGCCAGGACGACATCTGGTCGTTGAATCCGTAATCGACCAGATTCTTCAGCCCCGGGTCCCGGAACTGCAATCGCCGTCCGCCGAAGTCGCGATGCTCGTACAGGCACACGTAGTTCGCTTGGCAGTTGCTGGCCGCGCTGGGCGACAACGACAGAGTGGTCTCCCCACCGTTCCAGACGATCTGGTCCCCGACGACCTTCCACCCGGGAGCGAGCTTCGCCGCGTCGACCCCGGCCGACTTCAGTGCGGCCGCCCCGTCCGTCGCGGCCGAAGCGGGAGTCGCGACGAGCGCCGTCGCGATCGCGGCGGCGCCCAAGGCCGCGGAAACGAACCGAAGAGTGCGCATTTGTCCTCCTTGATCCCGGCGTGCCCTCTGCACGCCGGAATCAAGCTCCCGTGATCCGCTACGCGATGCTTAAGCGGTCGAAAAGGGAACGCGGTTCATCCGCTTAGCTCTGCTGGTGGCGCGTCAGACCCAGTCCGCTTCGATGCCGCGGGCGCGGAGCGTCTCCAGCGCCTCGTCGTTGCCCGTGTAGAGCAGGGTCATCGACTTCAGGTGGGGAAAATGGTCGACGTCGGCGAACTCGTCGACGTCGAACAGGGAGTCCTCGCCGTCCCAGTTCGGCGCGATCTGGAGGTAGATCTCGTTGCCGCCGTCCATCTCGATCTCGGTGATCTTCTCCGCGAACTCTGCGGGGATCTCGAGCGCCTCGAAGTAGGCCAAGGCCTCAGGGACCGCCTCGACACTGCCGCTGTCGTAGGTGAAGCCCTTCTCGGCGGCGTACTGCCCTAGGTCGAACTTCGGCAGGAGTTCCTGGTTGTACATCAGCTCTTGGACGACCGCGAGCTTGAAGTTGGGGTCGGTGAACCGGATCGACTGACTCATGTCCGGACCTTATAAGCCTGCCCGTCCGCATGGTCCGAAATCGCCGAATCCCCAGCGCCCGGGTGATCACGCTCTCGTCCACCGGATCCCCGGGCGGTCCTGGTCGCGGGCCTCGTTCGACCGATCGATCCGGCTATGATCGACTCGTGCTGAAAGCAGAACTCCGATGACCGCACTGACCCTCGAAGACGCCCAAAAGGGCCTCGCCTCGCAACCGTTCAGTGTCCTGCTCGGAGCCCGGGTGGTCTCGTTCGGCGACGGCGCCGCTGCACTGGAACTCGACATCCGCGAAGACCTGTTGCAACAGAACGGATATCTCCACGGCGGCGTACTCGCCTACGCGGCGGACAACGCGATCACCTTCGCGGCCGGGACCACACTGGGCCCGAATGTCCTCACCGGCGGCTTCAGCATCAACTATCTGCGCCCGGCACAGGGAATCCGGCTCGTGGCGGAAGCGCGGGTCCTGCACAGCGGCCGGCGGCAGGCCACCTGCCGCTGCGATCTCTACGTGATCGGCCAGGACGGGAGCACGACGCTCAGTGCCGCGGCGCAGGGAAGCGTGCTGACCAGAAACGGTCCCACCCCCTGATACACGCGGAACGGCCCGGGGCTCATCGAGGAGCACCGGGCCGTCCGTACAGGAGCCGAGTCTTTACCAGCCGCGCTCGGACAGCCGGTGCGGTTCGGGCACGTCGTCGACGTTGATACCGACCATCGCTTCGCCGAGACCACGCGAAACCTTCGCGATGACGTCCGGGTCGTCGTAGAACGTGGTGGCCTTGACGATCGCCTCGGCGCGCTGCGCCGGGTTGCCGGACTTGAAGATGCCGGAGCCGACGAACACGCCTTCGGCACCGAGCTGCATCATCATCGCGGCGTCGGCCGGGGTCGCGATACCGCCGGCGGTGAACAGCACGACGGGGAGCTTGCCCTTCTCCGCGACCTCCTTGACGAGGTCGTACGGGGCCTGAAGTTCCTTCGCCGCAACGTAAAGCTCGTCCTCGGGCAGCGAGGAAAGGCGGCGCAGCTCCGCGCGGATCTTGCGCATGTGCGTGGTCGCGTTCGAGACGTCGCCGGTGCCGGCCTCGCCCTTGGAGCGGATCATCGCCGCGCCCTCGTTGATCCGGCGCAGCGCCTCGCCGAGGTTGGTCGCACCACAGACGAAGGGCACGGTGAAGGCCCACTTGTCGATGTGGTTCTCGTAGTCGGCCGGGGTCAGCACCTCGGACTCGTCGATGTAGTCGACGCCGAGCGACTGAAGCAGCTGTGCCTCGACGAAGTGGCCGATGCGGGCCTTCGCCATGACGGGGATCGAAACGGCCTCGATGATGCCGTCGATCAGGTCCGGGTCGCTCATCCGGGCGACGCCGCCCTGGGCGCGGATGTCCGCGGGGACCCGCTCGAGCGCCATCACGGCGACGGCGCCGGCGTCCTCGGCGATCTTCGCCTGTTCGGCGGTGACCACGTCCATGATCACACCGCCCTTGAGCATCTCCGCCATCCCGCGCTTGACCCGGGCGGTGCCGGTGAGCGAGGTGGTGGCCGGGTTCGTGGAGTCGTCAGACACTGCTGGACCTTTCGGAAAGCGCACGAGGTGGGGTGGCGCCTCCGAGCGTAGGCCGCTTTTGGACCTCTCAGGCAGGCCAGTTCGCGGCGATTTCAGCAGTCCACTGGGTGATCTGGCCCGCATCCAGAGGACCAAATGCGACCGGGGCCTAGCGGGCCAGGCCCTGTTCGAAGGCGAAGAGGCCATCCGGGTCGTACTTCCGCGCCACCCGGCGCAGGCGCGGCAGGCTGTCGCCGTAGTACGCCTTCGCCCACTCGGGCATCTCCGGGTCGATGTAGTTGACGTACCCGGCCTGCCCGTATTCGCGGCCGAGTTCGTCCCTGACCAGGCCGATCGCCTGGCGCGCGGCCGCCTCGCCGCCCTCCAGGCCACGGATGATCTGGACGCTGCCCAGCGCGGACCGATGCGGGAAGCACGACTCGCTCGACGGCACCCGAGCGATCGCACCGCCATACGCGTCCACGATCGAGTAAAGATGGGGATCGCTGGTCAACAGCGTCGCGAGCGCGCCGGGGTCGGGCACCGGATGCGTCAGCATCCTCGAAGTGGCCACATACTCCCCGCGCTGCGCGACCGCGGCGGGGAACGCGGTTTCCTGGGCGAAGGCGCGCATCGTCGCCAGGTGGCCCTGCTCGGTCACCTCGCGTTTGGTCGGCTGAGTGCCGACACGGCGGACCAGATCGTCCAGCAACGGGTTCACCTGCGCGGCGGTGCCCACGAAGCAGCCGCCGCAGTTCGCGGCCGTCGCGCCGAGGCCCATCCCGGACCACAGGTCGTCCGGCATCGCGGGCTGCCACTCCTGCCAGGCCGCGACCAGCGCGGCCAACGCGGCGGGCGGGAAGACCAGGTTGAAGTTCGTCAGCGTCCTGGCCGCCGCCGTGCGGAAGGTGAACGACGTGACGATGCCGAAGTTGCCGCCGCCACCGCCGCGCAACGCCCACAGCAGGTCCGGCGCGGTCTCCTCCGACACCAGGCGCGCCTTCCCGTCCGCACCGACGAAGCGCACGGATTCCACATTGTCGCAGGTCAACCCGTACTTGCGGACCAAGACGCCGATCCCGCCGCCGAGGGTCAGCCCGGCGATGCCGACCTGGGGGCAGCTGCCTGCGGGCAGCGCGCGGCCCGCCGCGGCCAAGGCCTCGTACACCTGGCCGAGCTGGGCACCCGCTCCGATCGCCGCCCGGCCGCCGGGCAGGATCCCGACCGCGTTCAGCCGGGACAGGTCGACGACCAGTCCTTTGTCCACAATGGAATAGCCGGCGTAGCCGTGCCCGCCGGAGCGGGCCGCGATCGGGATCCGCTGCCTGGCCGCGAAATCGACGCAGTGTCGCACGTCGTCCTCGTTCGCGCAGACCGCGACACCGGCGGGCAGCCGATGGTCGTAGAGGCTGAAGAACCCGAGCCGCTTTTCGTCGTATCCGGGATCGCCGGGCCGGAACAGCTCCCCCGTCAACCGGGCGCGCAGCCGTTCCCACGGACCACCGCCCCCGGGGATCTCCGCGGGCACCGCCGCCATCACCGGGACCGCCCCCGCCAGCCGCAACACGGTTCGCCTGTCGAGCTCCATCGCTCATCCCCCACCGTCGGATCCGCTCCGGGTGTCCGCCATCGAGCATAACGGCGCGTCGACATTCGGGGGTTCCCTCGCCGGTCGCCTTGCCGCGACGCCCGTCGCGGGTGTGTGATCGAGGACACACCTGTACGCGGCATCGTGTGGTGAGGAGACCGGCATGGCCGACAAACAGAGCAAGAACGGAGACTCCGGGGCCGCCGTCGCTGTGGACGACCCGGCGAAGGTCCGCAACGTCGTCCTGGTCGGCCCGTCGGGATCAGGAAAGACGACACTCGCCGAAGCGCTGCTCGCCGCGTCCGGCACGGTGACCCGGGCGGGCTCGGTCGTCGAGGGCACCACCGTGTGCGACCACGACCCCGCGGCGGTCCGGCAGCAGCGGTCGGTCGGCCTCTCGGTCGCGCCGGTGCTGCATCAGGGCCACAAGATCAACCTCATCGACACCCCCGGATACGCCGATTTCGTCGGCGAACTGCGTGCCGGCCTTCGCGCCGCCGACGCGGCGCTGTTCGTGGTCTGCGCGGCGGAAGGCGTCGACGCTGCCACGATCGCGGTCTGGGAGGAATGCGCCGCCGTCGGCATGCCGAGGGCGGTGGTCGTCTCCCGGCTGGACCATCACCGCGCCGACCCCGAAGGCGAGATCGCGGCCTGCCAGGAGGCTTTCGGCGCCGGAGTCCTGCCGCTGTACCTGCCCGCGCGTGACGGGCTCGTCGGGCTCATCACCCGCCGCTACTTCGACTATTCGAACGGTTTCCCACCGCAGGCCGGTGAGCCGGACGAGGCCGATCTCGCCCGGATGACCGAGGCCCGCAACGAACTGATCGAAGGGGTCATCGCCGAGAGCGAGGACGAGTCACTGATGGACCGGTACCTCGCCGGCGAGGAGATCGCGGAGGACACGCTGATCGCCGACCTCGAGACCGCTGTCGCCCGCGGCTCCTTTCATCCGGTGATCCCCGTGTGCGCGACGACCGGGGTGGGGCTCGCCGAAGTCCTCGACGGCATCGTGCGCGCCTTCCCCTCGCCACTGGAGCACGTCCCTCCGGAGGTCACCTCCCCCACCGGCGAACCGCACGCCGGGCTCCGGGCCGATCCCGACGGCCCGCTGGCGGCCGAGGTGGTCCGGACCGCTGTCGACTCCTACGTCGGCAGGGTGTCACTGGTGCGGGTGTTCTCCGGGACGCTTCGCCCCGAACGGCCGGTGCACGTCTCGGGCCACGGCCTCGCCGAACGCGGGCACGAGGACCACGACGCCGACGAACGGGTCGCGCATCTGTACTCGCCGCTCGGGGCGAACCTGCGCGAAGTGCCGTACTGCGTCGCGGGCGACCTCTGCGCGCTCACCAAGGTCGGTTCGGCGGAAACGGGCGACACCGTTTCCTCGCCGGACGATCCACTGATCATGAAGCCGTGGGCGATGCCGGAGCCGCTGCTGCCGGTCGCCGTCGTCGCGAAGACGCGCAGCGACGAGGACACCTTGGCGCGCAACCTTTCCCGGCTCGTCGCGGGCGATCCGACGCTCCGGCTGGACCGCAACGCCGAGACCAACCAGCTCGTGCTGTGGTGCATGGGCGAGGCACACGCCGACGTCGTGCTGTCGCGGCTGCGCGCGGGAGGCGCCGACGTGGACACCGAGCCCGTCCGGATCAGCCTGCGGTCGACCTTCGCCGGTCCGGGCCGCGGGCACGGGCGGCACGTCAAGCAGTCCGGCGGGCACGGCCAGTTCGCCGTCTGCGACATCGAAGTCCAGCCGCTGCCGAGGGGGTCGGGCTTCGAGTTCGTGGACAAGGTCGTCGGTGGCTCGGTGCCGCACCAATTCATCCCGAGCGTCGAAAAGGGGGTCCGGGCCCAGGCTCAGCGAGGGATCGTCGACGGCCATCCGCTGATCGACATCCGCGTGACCCTCGTCGACGGGAAGGCGCACAGCGTCGACTCGTCGGACGCGGCGTTCCAGACGGCGGGCGCGCTGGCGTTGAAGGAGGCCGCCGCGGCGGGCAAGATCGCGCTGCTCGAACCGCTCGAAGAGGTGGCCGTGCGGCTCCCGGACGAGCATCTGGGCACCGTGCTGGGCGATCTCTCCTCCCGGCGTGGCCGCGTGCTCGGTACCGAATCGGGTGAAGGCGGCCGCACGGTCATCCGAGCCGAGGTGCCCGCGGTCGAGCTCCTGCGCTACGCCATCGACCTGCGGTCGCTGACCTCGGGCACGGCGACGTTCACCCGCAGGCACGCCCGGTTCGAGCCGATGCCGGAAGGAGCGGTGGCCTACTGAAAGTCGAAGCCGCCCGGTCGCCCGTTCCGGTCTGCCACCAGACCGGCCAGGGTGGCGACGGCGATCTCGGGCGGCGTGCGTGAGCCGATGTTCAACCCGACCGGGCGATGGACCCGGGCGATCTCGTGGTCGGGAACGTCCAAGGCCTTGAGCGCGGCGACGTGCGGACCTGCGTGGCGCGGATTGCCGAGCACCCCGACCCATCTGGTCGGGCGGTCCAGCACGGCCTTGAGGACATCGCCGAGTTCGGGCCGGTCGTGATCGGTGACGACGACGTCGGCGTCCGGACCGAGGTCCGGCACCGTCGTGAGGGCTTCCAGACCGTCCTCGACGTCGGTCACCCGCGCGCCGTCCGGCTCGAACAACACCGCCTTGTAGCCGAGGTCCTCGCCGTAGCGCAGGAGGAACGACGCCACGGGCGTCGCGAACACCGCCACCAGCAGCCGCTCGCTCATGGAATCGTCCTCCTACAGATCGGGTTCGGCGATCTCGAAGTATTCCGGAAGCCGGGCGGTCCCCGCGAGGCCGAAGTACCGGACCTTCCGCCGCCGCCTCAAGTGCAGGGTGTCCCGGACGGCGTCGTTGTGCACGCGCCGCGCGATGACGACGCGGTGCTCGGCGTCGGTCAGCTCTTCGGCCAGCGGCGCCGGCAGGGCAGCTCGGTCGACGCGCGCCAGCCGCAGCGTCAGTTCGCTTTCCTCGGCTTCACGGTCCGGCCTCGGCGCCCGCTCCGCACGCTCGGCCAGCGCCCGCAACTCCTCGTCGCCCAGGATCGCCGCGGCCGCCCTGGCGACGACGGCGCGCCGCGCGAGGGCCGCGTCGAGCGCCGCCCAACCCGCGTCCGTGCGGACGTGCAGCCGGTCCAGCCGGTTCGCCGTCGCGAGCAGGAAAAGCCCGCCCAGTACCACGATCACGGCCACGAGACCGCCGATCCACACCCAGGTCGTCATCGGCTGAACTCGCGTTCACCCGCGCCGACGCGCCGGGGATCGGCGGCGATCGCGGTCTCGTAGACCCGCAGTACCTGCGTGGTGACCACGGACCAGTCGAACATCGCGACGCGCTCCCCCGCGGCCGCCGCCAGCGATACCCGCCGGGCCGGGTCCCCGAGCAGTTCGCGGAGGCCGTCGGCCAGCGCCGCGGCGTCGCCGGTCTCGGTCAGCATCCCGGCCTTGCCGTCGTCGAGCACCCGGCGGAACGAGTCCAGGCCGCTCGCCAGCACCGGCGTGCCCGCCGCCATCGCCTCGGTGAGGATCATCCCGAAACTCTCGCCGCCCGTGTTCGGCGCGCAGTAGACGTCGACGCTCCGCAACGCCCGCGCCTTGGTCTCGTCGTCGACCTGGCCGAGCAGGTCGATATGCGACGCCAGCTCCGGCCCGGCCTCGCGACGGAGCTGGTCGGCGTCGCCCCGGCCGACGACCAGCAGGCGCAGCTCCTCGAACTCCGGCAACAGCATCCGCAACGCCTCCAGCAGTACTCCCATCCCCTTGCGGGGCTCGGTGTACCGCCCGACGAACCCGACCGTGCCGCCCGCGCGCGGGTAGCCGTCCAGCGGGAGCGCGCGGGAGAAGAAGTCGACGTCGACGCCGTTGGGCACCTCGACCGCGTCGCCGCCGGCGTGCTCGACCTGGACGCGGCGGGCCAGCGCCGAAACCGCGATCCGCGCGGTGATCTTCTCCAGCAGCGGCCGCAGCACCGGCTGGAACGCCGCCAGCGTGCGCGAACGCGTCGTCGCGGTGTGGAAGGTCGCCACGATCGGCCCGTCCGCGACCTTCAGCGCCAGCAGGGAAAGACTCGGCGCGGCGGGTTCGTGCAGGTGCAGGACGTCGAAGTCGCCATCGCGGATCCACCGCCGCACCCGGGCGTAGGACACCGGGCCGAACTGCAACCGCGCGACGGAGCCGTTGTACGGGATGCCGAGCGCCTTGCCGGCGGGGACGACGAAATCCGGGACGTCGGAATCCTCGTCCGCCGGAGCGAGGACGGAGACCTGATGCCCGCGTGCCAGCAACGCCTTCGCGAGATCGATGACGTGTCCCTGCACGCCGCCCGGTACGTCGAACGAGTACGGGCAGACGATCCCGATCTTCATGACCCGCGCCTGAGCCATCGGCTCAGCTCGCTTCGCCGAGGGCGGCCTGTTCCCCGGCTTCGAAGTCGGAGAGCCAGAACTTCTGCATCATGTGCCAGTCGGCGGGATGGGCGGCGATGTCCCCGGCGAAGATGTCCGCCAGCGCCTGCGTGGCCGCCGGCACCTCGGACCGGTTCGTCACCCGGATCCGCGGATGCAGCCTGATCTGCCAGCCGTCTTCGGTGAACCAGCACCCCGCCGGGATCAGCGCGGCACCGGTGGTGGCGGCCAGCCGGGCGGGCCCACCCGGCATCCGGGTCTGCTCGCCGAAGAACTTCACCGGCACGCCGGAATTCGTCAGGTCCCTGTCCCCCACCAGGCAGATCGCCTTGTTCTCCCGCAGCCGCTTGAGCAGCACGCGCATCGCGGAGCTGTCGCCGGTCAGCGGGACGATCTCGAAACCGAGCGATTCCCGGTAGGACACGAAGCGCTGGTACAGCGATTCGGGTTTCAGCCGCTCCGCGACCGTGGTGAAACCGCCGAGATAGTCCGCGAGCCAGACGCCCGCCGCGTCCCAGTTCCCGCTGTGCGGCAGCGCCATCACCGCGCCGTTGCCCTCGGCGAGGGCGGCGTCGAGGTTCTCCACGCCGGTGATCGACTGGGCGACCTTGCGGCTGACCTCCTTGTGGTCCATCGAAGGCAGCCGGAACATCTCGTGCCAGTAGCGCGCGTAGGAGCGCATCGCGCGGCGGGTCAGCTCGTCGAGTTCGGCGACGTCGGCCTGCGGCACCACCCTGGCGAGATTGCGCCGCAACTGGCGCACGCCACCGCCGTCCCGCCGGACGGCGAGGTCGGCGCCCAGCCCGAAGGTCACCGCGCCGGCGGACTCCGGCAGCCAGCGCGCGAGCCGCCAGCCCGCCGCGTAGCCGAAGTCGCTGAGCCGCTGGGAGAACCCGCTCATGCCCCGCCCTCCGCGGCGGGTGGCCCGGCCGCTTTGGCGGCCCTCGCCGCCTTGGCCACCGCGGCTGTCCGCTGCAGCAGGGTGATCACCGAGAGCACCGCGAGGAGCCAGAGCGAGATGTCCACGGTGTACGGAACGCCCAGACCGTGCAGTCCGGTTCCCACGAGGGCGATGATCAGGCGTTCCGCGCGTTCGACGAGACCGCCGTCGGCCTCCAGCCCGGAAGCCTCGGCGCGGGCCTTGACGTACGAGATGACCTGCGCCAGCACCAGGCAGATCAGCGCGGCGGCCGCGGCCGGGCGATTGTCGTCGTGGACGAAGCACCACCACGCGATCGCGGCGAACAACGCGCCGTCGACCAGCCTGTCGCAGGTCGCGTCGAGGACGGCCCCGAACGCCGTGCCGTACCCGCGGGCGCGGGCCATCGCGCCGTCGAGCAGGTCCAGCATCGCGAAGCCCCAGACGGTGAAGGTGCCCCACAGCAGCATGTCGTTGGGAAAGAACCCGAGCGCGCACAGGACCGCCCCGGCCGTGCCGATGACGGTCATCGCGTTCGGGGTCAGACCGGCGCGCACGAGCACCTTCCCCATCGGGTCGGTGACGCGGGAAACGGAGGCGCGCGCGAAAATGTTGAGCATCGGTTCTTCAGGTGCACCTAAGCAGCAGGGTCGGGTGGCCGCCCGAAGCCTATCCACCCGCACCGACAGCGGTGACGCGCCCGCCCCCGGACCGGATCCCGGTCAGTCCGCTTTGGCCAGTTCGGCCGACTCTTCGAGGTCCGCGAGGGTCTCTTCCCGCAGTGCCAGTTCCGCCTCGGCGGCGGCGCATTTCGGCGACAGCCGCCCGAGCACGGCGGCGCTGATCTCGCCGAGCGCCTTCACCTGTTCGGGGGTCAGCGGGTCGAAGAGGCTCTCGCGGACGGCCTCGACATGCCCGGGCGCGGCCTCCTCCAGCGCCGCGAACCCCTCGGGGGTCAGCACCGCCCAGGAACCGCGTTTGTCGGTGGGACACGACTCACGACGCACCCAGCCGTTCGCCTCGAGCCGCGCGACCGCGTGGGAGAGCCTGCTGCGCGACGCCTTGCGCGCGTCGGCCAGTTCGCTCATCCGCAGCCGCCGGTCCGGCGCCTCGGACAGGGCGACGAGCACTTCGTAGTACGTGTGGGGCATGCCCGCCTCGTGCTGAAGCTGGCCCTCCAGGTGTGCTTGCAGCATTCGCGTGGCCGCGGAGAAGTCGCGCCAGACTTTTTGCTCCTCGTCGGAGAGCCATCGGGGTTCGGACATGCCACCCATTCTACCCCTGGTTGAACGCTCAACCAAATTGCGCTACAGTCGTGGTTGAGCGCTCAACCAGACGAGGGTTCACCAGGAACGCACCCAGACTTTTTGGAGATCGACTCTCATGACCACCACCGAGATCCCGGGCTACGTCGCAGGCAAGTGGACGATCGACACCGCCCACTCCGACATCGCCTACACCGTGAAGCACCTCGGCCTGGCCAAGTCCCGGGGCAACTTCACCGCCTTCACCGGTGAGGTCGTCACGGCCGACAACATCCTCGACTCGTCGGTCACCGTCGAGATCGACGCCTCGTCGGTCGCCAGCGGTGTCGACGGGCGCGACACGCACCTCAAGTCCGAGGACTTCTTCCACGTCGACGAGCACCCGGTCATCACCTTCCGCTCGACCGGCATCCGCGAGGACGGCGGCGACTACGTCATCGACGGCGAGCTCACCTGGCGCGGCAAGACCGTCCCGGTGTCGCTCGAGGCCGAGTTCAACGGCATCGGCACCAACCCGGCCAACGACAACGCCACCACCCTCGGCGTCTCGGCCAGCGCCACCGTGAACCGCCGCGACTTCGGCATCGGCCCGGAGGGCAACGCCTTCCTGTCCGAGAAGGTCAAGATCGACATCGAGCTGCAGGCCGCGCTCAACGCCTGAGGCCACTGCGCGTGAAGGCCCCCTTCCCTCGGCTGAGCCGAGGGAAGGGGGCCTTCACGCGCTTCACAGCCCAGGCGACCTACCAGGCGCCCGCCAGCAGCTGCCGTGTCTCCCCCAGCAGCTGCGGCAGCACCTTCGTATGCCCGATCACCGGCATGAAATTCGCGTCGCCACCCCACCTCGGCACCACGTGCTGGTGCAGGTGCGCGGCGATCCCCGCGCCGGCGATCACGCCCTGGTTCATCCCGATGTTGAACCCGTGCGCCGACGAAACCTCCCGGATCACCCGCATCGCGTGCTGGGTGAACTCCGCCACCTCGACGGTCTCCTCCGCCGTCAGATCCGTGTAGTCCGCGACATGGCGGTACGGCACGGCCATCAGGTGACCGGGGTTGTACGGATACAGGTTCAGCACCACGTACACGGTCTTCCCGCGCGCGATGATCAGCGCGTCCTCGTCGCTCTTCTCGGGAAGACGGCAGAACGGGCAGCCCTCGTCAGGTCGCTTGGACCCCTGCACGTAGGCGAGCCGATGCGGGGTCCACAGGCGCTGCAACGCGTCCGGGACCCCCACACCGTCCTGTCCGACGACTTCAGGGCCATCGGGGCCCGTCACCGGAGTACCGCCTCCAAGCCCGCCACGGTCGGCGAAGCGTTCTCGCGGCGCTGGACCCAGCCGGCGATCGCCTCGACCGCGTCCGCCACCGGGACACCGTTGATCTGGCCGCCGTCACGGAACCGGAACGACACGGCACCCGCTTCGACGTCCTTCGCGCCCGCCAGGAGCATGAAGGGCACCTTTTGCGTGGTGTGGGTGCGGATCTTCTTCTGCATCCGGTCGTCGCTCGCGTCGACGTTGGCACGGATCCCCTTGGCCCGCAGCGCCTTCTCGACCCCGCGCAGGTGCTCGACCTGGTCCTCGGTGATCGGGATCCCGACCACCTGGACGGGCGAAAGCCACGCCGGGAACGCGCCCGCGTAGTGCTCCGTCAGCACCCCGAAGAACCGCTCGATCGAACCGAACAGCGCGCGGTGGATCATCACCGGACGCTGACGGCTGCCGTCGGCCGCGGTGTACTCCAGTTCGAACTTCTCGGGCAGCATGAAGTCCAGCTGGATGGTCGACATCTGCCAGGTGCGGCCCAGCGCGTCCTTCGCCTGCACGGAGATCTTCGGTCCGTAGAACGCGGCGCCGCCCGGATCCGGCACCAGCTCCAGCCCGGAGTCCACGGCGGCGGTGCGCAGCACCTCGGTCGCCTCGGCCCAGACCTCTTCGGAACCGATGTACTTCTCTTCGTTCCGAGTGGACAGTTCGAGGTAGAAGTCGTCGAGACCGTAGTCGCGCAACAGGTTCAGCACGAAGTCCAAAAGGGACTTCAGCTCACCGGGCACCTGCTCGAGGGTGCAGAAGATGTGCGCGTCGTCCTGCGTCATGCCGCGCACACGGGTCAGGCCGTGGATCACACCGGACTTCTCGTAGCGGTACACGGAGCCGAACTCGAACATCCGCAGCGGCAGTTCCCGGTAGGAACGCCCGCGCGAACGGAAGATCAGATCGTGGAACGGGCAGTTCATCGGCTTGAGGTAGTAGTCCTGGCCGGGTTTGCGGACCGAACCGTCCTCGTTGTGCTCGGCGTCGAGGTGCATCGCCGGGTACATGCCGTCGCGGTACCAGTCGAGGTGACCGGAGGTCTCGAACAGCGCGCCCTTGGTGATGTGCGGCGAGTAGACGAAGTCGTACCCGGCTTCGACGTGCCGCTGGCGCGAGTAGTTCTCCATCTCCTGCCGGATGATGCCGCCCTTGGGGTGGAACACCGGCAGCCCCGAGCCGATCTCGTCGGGGAAGGAGAACAGGTCCAGCTCGACACCGAGCTTGCGGTGGTCGCGCCGCTCGGCCTCGGCGAGCCGCTCCAGGTAGACGTCCTGCGCCTCGGCGGATTCCCACGCGGTGCCGTAGATCCGCTGCAGCTGCGGGTTCTTGTCGTCTCCGCGCCAGTACGCGGCGGCGACCCGGGTGAGCTTGAACGCCGGGATGAACTTGGTGGTCGGCACGTGCGGGCCGCGGCAGAGGTCGCTCCACACCCGCTCCTTGGTGCGCGGGTCGAGGTTGTCGTAGATGGTCAGCTCGCCGCCGCCGACCTCCATCACCTCGGAAGTGTCCACATCGGACTTGATGTCGACCAGTTCGAGCTTGAACGGCTCGTCGGCCAGTTCCTTCTTGGCCTCGTCGACCGAGTCGAAGACGCGGCGCGAGAACTGCTGCGCGCCCTTCACGATCTGCTTCATGCGCTTTTCGAGCGCCTGCAGGTCTTCCGGGGTGAACGGGGTGTCGACGGCGAAGTCGTAGTAGAAGCCGTCCTTGACCGGCGGGCCGATGCCGAGCTTGGCCTGCGGGAACTGCTGCTGCACGGCCTGGGCGAGCACGTGGGCGGCCGAGTGGCGGATGACGCTGCGGCCGTCCTCGGTGCCGGCGGCGACGGCCTCGACCTCGACCTCGACCTCCGGGGCCCACGAGAGATCACGGAGGTTGCCCTCGGCGTCGCGCACGACGACGATCGTGTCCGGCCCCTTGGTCGGCAGCCCGGCTTCGCGGACCGCGGTGCCCGCCGTAGTGCCCGCCGGTACCACCACGCGCGAGGCGGTTGCGGCTGCTACTGACGACGGCTGGGACACGATGGACTCCTCGCGATGCAAGCGGATGTTTCGTGTGATGTTAGTCGTCACCCGCCGCACGGCTCACGCGCATTACCCCTAACAGCACGAAGGCCTCCTTCCCGTTCGGAAGAAGGCCTTCGCGTCTCGTGGAACGAGGTCAGACGGTCTCGACGACCTCGTCGAAGTCCAGCCGCGGCAGGCGGTCGAACCAGGGGTTGTCGCCCGGCTTGCCGACGTTGATCACGACGAGGGACTTCCACGGCTTGTCCGCGAAGAACTCCTTGTCGATGCCCTCGGCGTCGAAGCCGGTCATCGGGCCGGCGGCCAGCCCGGCGGCGCGGACACCGATGATGAAGTAACCGACCTGCAGCAGCGCGTTGAGCTTGGCGGTCTCGACGCGGCCCGCCTCGTCGGCGAACAGGTCCTTGGCGCCCGGGAAGTGCGGGAACGTGCGCGGCAGATTCTCGTGGAACTCGGTGTCGGCGGCCAGCACGACGGTCACGGGCGCGGCCTCGGTCTTGGCGCGGTTGCCCTCGGACATCAGCGGGGCGAGGCGCTTCTTGCCCTCTTCGGTGCGGATCACCAGCGCGCGCAGCGGCTGGTTGTTCATCGACGTCGGGGCCCATTTGACCAGCTCGTAGATCGCGCGGATCTGCTCGTCGGTCACCGGCTCGTCGCTGAAGCTGTTCGCGGTGCGGGCCTCGCGGAACAACAGGTCCTGAACGTCCTGCGGGAGGTTCAAGGCTTCGGTCGGCTCAACGCTGGTGGTCATGGGTGGATCTTCCTTCCGTACGCGTCCTGTACCCGGTCCCAACCTAGTTGAGCGCTGAACTATTTCTCGCTCAACTATCTCTGCGTGTGGGTCCGGTCACAGGAACGCGTCAGTAGGCGCCTCGTCCCTGCACCACGGCACGGAAGGTCTTCCACAGGATCACCAGGTCGAGGGCGAGCGACCAGTCCTCGACGTAACGCAGGTCGAGCCGGATGCTCTCGGCCCAGCTGAGGTCACTGCGGCCGCTGACCTGCCAGAGGCCGGTCAGCCCCGGCTTGACCAGGAGACGGCGGCGCGCGTCGGGGGCGTACTTCGCGGTCTCCTCGGGCAGCGGCGGGCGGGGACCGACGAGCGACATGCGGCCGCTCACGACGTTGAAGAGCTGTGGCAGTTCGTCGAGGGAGTACCGGCGGAGGAGGCCGCCGACCCGGGTGACCCTCGGGTCCTTGCGCATCTTGAACAACGGGCCCGCGCCTTCGTTGTCCACCTGGAGGTCCTGCTTGAGCTTGTCGGCGTTCGTGACCATCGTGCGGAACTTCAGCATCGTGAAGGTGTGGCCGTCGCGGCCGACGCGCCGCTGCCGGTAGATCACCGGGCCGCGGTCGTCGAGCTTGATCGCGACCGCGATCCCCAGCAGCAACGGGGAAACGAGGGTGAGGAGCAACGCGGAACCGAACCGGTCGAGTGCCTCCTTCACCAGACGGCGGCCGCCGGTGAACATCGGCGCGGTGACCCGGAGCAGGGGCATGCCGAGCACGCCGGATACGTTCAGCCGCGGCCCGGCCACCTCCATCAGCATCGGCGCGACCACCATCTCGGCCGAGGTGCCTTCGAGGTCCCAGGCGAGCCGCTGCAGGCGTTTCGGGTTCCAATGCTGATCGGCGGTCACGGCGACCACCCGGTAGCCGCCGCGGCGGACGTGGCCCGCGAGATCGTCGAGCTTCCCGACGATCGGGACGCCTTCCACTTCACCGCTCCCCCGTTCGGCGCCGGCCCCGGAATACGTGCAGACGGCTTCCACGCGCCAGCCGACATGAGGATCGGCCTTGGTGCGCGCGATGAGGTCGGCGACCGTGTCGGGACTTCCCGCCGCGAGCACCGGCAGCAGGCATTCTCCGAGCCGCCTGCGCCGGTGCAGCACCTGTCTCAGTGCGTACCGCTGCAGGAACATGAAGACGGAGATCATCGGGACCACGATGAAGACCCACGGCTGCACGGCGAGCGCACCGAAGAGCAGGCCGCCCAACGCGACGAGAACGGCGGTGGTCACCAAGCCACGCCCCAGCGTCCGGTACTCCTCCGCCCCCTCGCCCAGCACACGCGGGCTCCAGGCGCGGCAAACCGACAAGCCGAACAGGAAGGCCGCGGCGGTACCGAGCGCGTGCATGTCGTGCGGATCGGATCGATCGATCAAGAAGGCGCTCATCACGATGAGCGCGAAAGCGGTGAAAACGTCACTACCGATGACCCACGCGCGGTAGCGCGATTCCCAAGCCGCGTAAGGCGGCCGCGCCGAAGTCGTGTCGACGGCGGCGGCCTTGCCCGTACCCCGTTGCGGGGGGAGCGGGATCGACTGAAGGTCGATGTGCTGCGGCGTCCCGTTGACGGTGGACGACGGCCGCACCGACTCTTCCATCAGACCTCCCGGAGTGGGGATTCCCGAACGCCGGATCAACACGCTGTGTAAATAAGAGTGATCTCGAAGAGTGATCGATTCTCAAGCTCTCTCAGCGGCCGATGGGGCGACACACGCCAAGGTATCGGCCACTCTCCTGCCATCGTTACAAGGATTTCCAGCCACACCCTTGCCGGGCATCCGGCAAATGAATGCCGTGTTGATAACAACATGATGACGATGCGTAATAGACCGTATCCGCCGAACAACTACTCAAAGTAGTCACGAATTCCCTCGATTCCCGGCCACTTGGAGCACCGCGCCCCCGATCGGCCGAGCAGCCCCGAAAACTCCACAGTGGACGGTTCACGCGAGTCGATCCCCGATCGGTCCACTGTGGATTTCACGCGTCCGTCGAGCCGCCTCTCGGCAGACGGGCTCACCGTGAGCCGACCTACCTTGTCAATCGGTCACCGGAGTGGCGTTTCGTCACATCACGTCAGCATCACGGCGAGCGCCGCCGCCGGAGCCGAAGGATGAGTCCTCCCACCATGGCCCACATCACCTTCCCCATGGTCTGGACCTTTCGACGGACGTTTCGTGCGGAGGATCACAAAGATGTCTCGATCGGCGGATCATGTGACATTTTTGTGGCGCGACGCGAGATATCCGACGAGTGTCCACACCGGCCGGAACGAGGGGCTTCGGGGATCTTCGAACCGCCGCGTCCCCACGGCCCGCGGCCGCGCCGACGAATTCGGCCACGCCGACAGGGCGACCCGGGACGGCAGAAGTACCGCCCCCACATAACCCGCGTCCAACCTGGGGATCGCTTGCCGCCGGACGGCTCACCCCGAGAATGAATCAAGGCCCCGGACCATCGGTCCAGGGCCTTCATCCGGTGGGCGATACTGGGATCGAACCAGTGACCTCTTCGGTGTGAACGAAGCGCTCTCCCGCTGAGCTAATCGCCCGCTCGCGGTGTCCGGCAGACTCTACCCCACGACTTTAGGGGGCCTGCAAACGGGTGGTTCCGTCCGACCACACTCCGCTCACCAGCAAATACGGAGCGAACAACCACGAGCTAGCCGGGGCTGTCCGGGCCGGGGGCCGCCCGCGACGCGTTTCGACATTCGTGCGACGGTGCTATCGCGTGACGACTAAACCGCGCAGTATGTACATGTGGACTGCCTGCAGGGCGCATGTAGGGCTGCGCGTCGCGCGGGTGATGATGGGGTGACGGAGGATGGATCCGGGGTCCGATGACCCCGTCCGGGTGATCTGCGGCAAAACCGCGTTCCGATCGGCCGGCCGAAACGTCACATCATCGCCACTCGGTTCGACCGGGCCGGGAAGGAGACGAAGGGTAGGACGATGCGCAACGATCACGTGACGCTCCGCTCGACGGCGGTGTTCGACCTCCTGGCGCCGCGGACCCCCGCGGTTCCGGTCAAGGTGGAACTGCGATACGACACACGCGACCCGTACGCGGTCGTGGCCGCCTTCCGCACCGGCCGCGCCGGCTGGGTCGAGTGGGTCTACGCGCGCGACCTCCTCGCGGACGGCCTCCTGGCCGACGCGGGCGACGGCGACGTCCGCATCCGCCCCTCCGTCGAAGACCCCGAGTCCGTCCTCATCGAACTGAACTCGCCGTCCGGGCACGCCATGTTCGAGGCGTCCGCTCAGGAGCTGGCCGACTTCCTCGACCGGACCTACGACGTCGTGCTCCCGGGCAACGAGCACCTCTGGGTCGACGTCGACGACGCCCTGACCCACCTGATCCCCAACGATCTGGCCTGATGACGGGCTTGCGAACAGCAAGTGGCACCCCGGTTGCAGGGCCGTTTTCGGGATCGGATAGTGTTCACACACACCACGGCGACGGGGTGAGAGACAGAACCACGGGGTTCTGACCTCCCATCCAGACCGAGGATGTGCGGATGTAGCGCAGCTGGTAGCGCATCACCTTGCCAAGGTGAGGGTCGCGGGTTCGAATCCCGTCATCCGCTCGGAAGGCCCTCTCGGGCCTGACACGGTGGAGTGGCCGAGAGGCGAGGCAACGGCCTGCAAAGCCGTGTACACGGGTTCGAATCCCGTCTCCACCTCGCGCGATTAGCTCAGCGGGAGAGCGCTTCCCTGACACGGAAGAGGTCACTGGTTCAATCCCAGTATCGCGCACCATCTGTTTTCGCAGGTCAGAAGCCCTGTCCCTCCTCTGAGGGGCGGGGCTTCAGTCGTTCGAGGCCGTCTCGAGCCGCATGTCCCCGAACCTGGCAGGCAGGTGCGGGACCACTCCCCCAGCTTCGTCCGCTCACTCGAGTTAAGCGCAACCAGCGAGTCTCGAGCACTTGCAGGATCTGGCGGCGCATCAGCGGAGTCACAGGGTCGTAGACCCGCGCGATGCCGTTCGTCTTCCGACCCAGCCGCGCCCGACGGGCGACCTCGGTGATGCCGTCGCCGGCCGGCCAGGTGCTGTGGCTGTGCCGTCCCTCGTGGAAGGTGAACGTCGTCAGGATCGGTTGCACCACTTCCGCCGACCGCATGTGTTCATGCGTCACTGCCATCCCGGACCGGGCGCCAATAACGGTTGCGGAAGTTCGACCGCCGCAACGGCGCGCCCTCAGCACTGCAGAGCACGAACGGGAAGCTGTGGCTGTCGATCAGCTCTTCGTAGAAGACCGCGATGCTCGGCGGTAGCTCCACGCTTCGGGTTCCCGCCGGGGTCTTGGTCCGGCCCTTCTTCGCCCGACCGCCCTGTTGTCGCGGTGTCACCGGGCGAGTCGGCCGCGGGCCGAGATCAGCGAGCCGCGAGGTGTCGCCCCGGCGACCGCCTTTGAACAGACGTCCACCGATTTCCTTCAACGGCTCACGGATCTGGATCGCCCGCGCTTCGCTGTCGTACTCGTGCCGCTGCTGACCGACCAGCTCGCCCCATCGGGAACCGGTGTAGAAGTCGAGCAACCCGAGAACGAACCCGGCGAGACCGAGCCCGCTCTCGTAGAGACGCATCGACGCACGCAGCGCCTGCACCGGTGTCGCGACGAGGTTCTCGACCTCGAACTCACCCGAGGTGACCCGGATCCCGGCGCACGGGTTCGCCGGGATCTTCCGAGCCTTGACCGCGGCACCAAGGATCGTAGAGAACAACGAAAAAATCGACGCCACCGACGAGTCGGCATAGTCCTCGTGCAACTCCGAGAGCCACTTCTCGATCTCGACGTAGCTGTTGAAGATTCCGGCCAGCGGCCATGACGACCACTGCGGGAGTAGATGGTTGTCCAGAAAGGACCGGTACTTGGCCGATGTCGTCGGCTCCAGGCGCGGCCCGACCCCGGCGGCCGTGGACGTGAAGGGCTCGGGCAGCGGATCAGCTGATGAGACGCGGTAACGTCGGCCGATCGCCAGCTGTACCAGCTGAAACAGCTGGCGCACAAGGCATTCCTGAATGGATGCCGTCGTTAGGAACGGCTACGTGCGAAAAAGATCGCTTGCGGAACTTGCTCGTCCGGGTCGAGCAGCCACTGGGCCTCGACCTCGAATCCGGCCTCACGCAGCCAGGATGCGACCCTTTCCGGCCGACGGCGGTGGACATGGAGCTTCATCGGATGGCCGCCGTAACCCTCGGTCTTCAACTGCGACACGTCGCCTACGTGAAACAGGAGTTGCAGTGGTCCGCCCGGACGCAACACTCGGTGGAAGTGCGCGAAGACTGTCGGCACGTCGCCGTCGGGGATGTGGATCAACGACTGCCAGGCAAGCAGGCCAGCCGCCGAAGCGGCCGGGAGGTCCAAGTCTGTCATCGAGCCCACCTCGAACCGCAGACCGGGGTGCTCGTGCCGGGCCACGTCGATCATCCCTGGGGAAAGGTCGATGCCGAAGGCGTCGACATCGAGCTCGTGCAGGTAGGCGGTGACTTCTCCGGGGCCGCAGCCGACGTCCGCTACTGGCCCGCCTCCACCGGCCCTCACACAGTCGGCGAACACCGCCAGAGCCGCGCGAAGGTACTGGTGACCAGCGAGGGCACCACGGACTTGGTTGGCATAGCTAACTGCGACCGTGTCGTACGAGGTCCGGGTGTCGGCCAACCAGTCGTCCGTGTTCATGACCGGAACGATATGCCTGATCGCGATCTCATGGACAGCCGACTCGATCTGTTCGTCGTTGGGCAGGCACCTGAGCACCATGGTTGTTGTCCCCCAGAGGTTTGCACAGCAGGCGGGCGTGCGGTGGTGGCAACGGGCAGCTCATCGCTCGTGGATTTGATGCCTCCTGACACCGGGGTGATCAACGGTGGCGGCGTAGCGGTAGGCGCCGACGACCGAGAGGCCGAACAGGTCGCAGATGAGGCGGACGTTGCCGTTGCTGGCGTGAGCTTCGTCGAGGATGCGGTCCTGGCGGATGGCTTGGGCGTTCATGCCGAGGCGTTTGCGAATCCACCACGGGGTGACCGGCCTGGCGGTGTTGGGCCAGGACCGTTGCCGACAGGTCAGGTAGGCAGTCAGCCGCAGCCGGACAGGTGCGGCGAGCGGGATGACCCGGCCGTCGACGTGCAGTCGTCCGTCGCGAAGGTCGGTCAGGTGCAGGGCGCAGAGTTGCCAGATGCGGATGGCGTGGAATGCCAGCCCGGGAATCTGCTCAGCGTCGCTGCCGTCAGCGCGCGGTTCTCGGCGAGATCCAGCTTCATCACCTGCCGTCCGTCATCGTCACGGAGGTCATTCATGAAGTCCGGAAGGTATTCCGGACGACTCCCATAAGAACTGCCATCGGTCATCCGTTCCACCTCGACCACGTCGAACCAGCCGCGAACCTGCCCAGACGTCGACGTCGCCAGGTTCATCGCTCGCGACATGACGATTGGGCTACGCGCCTGGCGATCTCCGCGTCCAGCGGGCTCGTATCCTCGCTCACCGGCTCCGATGGCGGCCACCATCGGAAGTCCAGCGCTTCGTCGTTGACGGTCAGCCGAGGCATGACTTGGAGCCGAACCCGATATACGGCCAGGAGTTCCCGGCGCTCCGGCTTCGTGAGATCGAACTCGGCGACGGCGGCGAAGGACAAGTCCACGCCGTGGATGCCGGTCTCCTCGCCCAGCTCCCGTACCGCGGCCTCGCGCGGGCTCTCACCCGCTTCCCTCATCCCTCCCGGGAGTTCCCACTGCCTCCGCCGGCCATCGAACATCATCAGGACTGCGTGCGCGTGGATAGCGACAACCAACGACGCGGGCACGGTCACCTGCTCGACCAGACGCCCCAACTCGTCTTCCGTGACGGAACGAAACTCGATCAAGGCGTTGCCGGCACGATCACGGATCGGCAGTTCGACCATGACGCCATCCCACCACGACAACGACAGTCGCCCGGCGAAAGCGAGCCGGCGGGCCGAGGCGTGCACCCGTCCTTCACGGTCCGAAGTGGACGTATGGGGCCCAGATGGCCGGGTTGCGGGGGGCCGAGTCGCGCAAGGCGCGCACGGTGCGATGGAGCAGATGGGCGGTGTCGTCGAGACGCAGACCCGAAGGTCCGAGCAGTCCGGTGTACATCGTCTCGGCCACCTCGACCGCGGTCCGGTCCGTGATGGTCCACAGGGTCGCGATCACCTGCCGGTAACCCGCGAGCTGGAGCGCCGCGGCGAGATGGATGGCCTCGTCGGGCAGATCTGTGCCACCGATCGCCGTGCTGCAGGCCGACAGGTAGGCGAGTTCGGCGTGCTCGAGATCCAGTTCGGCGACCTCGAGCACGCTCAGTGGTTTGTCCCACAGGTAGAGGCTGCCGGTTGACGGTTGTCGCAGGTTTTGCCCGCCGTGGCAGGCGAAATGTGCGTAGGCGTGGGTGCGCAGGTCGGCGGTTGTCGCGGCGTGGGTGGCGGTGTCGGCGACACGTACCGTGCCGTTGAAGGAGGGCGCACGAGAAACGAACTCGGCTTCCGCCCGGGCGCCGGGCAGGGGGCACATGGCCGGGCTGCCGGGAACCGGCGGGGTCTCCGGCATGCTGACCACGAGGATGCGTCGGTCGGCGGGCTTGACCGCGCTCGCGGTGTTCGCCTTCGCCAGCGCGCGCAGTGTCGGTGTGTAGGACGACACCACGCGGTCGATCACCGTGCGCCCGGCGGGAGTGTCGGCCGGGTCGTGGTAGCCGACGGCGTGCAGCGGGAGCAGGGTCAGTGATCCTGTCGGGCACCACCACAGTCGTGGCAACGGCTCATCGTGCCCGGTGTAGCCCAACCGGGTCAGCACCGGCTCGGCGACGGTGTCCCACAACCATTCCAGGGTCGCGTGCACCGTTTGTTTGGCGCCGGTGGTGGCGAGGTCGCCGGGTCCGCCGGGGTTTTCCAGCAGCTTCAACGCCCGCAGGTATCCCTCTGCCTGTCGTCCGGCCTCCGCGTACGACAGATCAGGCAGCGGGACGTGGTCGACGTCGCGGTCCCCGTGCACGATCAAGGCGTCACATCGGGCTTCGTCGACGTTGAGCAGGACGACGGGACCGTCGGGCAGGCCCTCGCGGAGGGTGGCCAGCGGCGGGATCCTCAAGAGGTATTCCAGTCCGGGCAAGGCGCGTGCTTCGGCAAGCAACCGGTCCCAGTCCTCGGCCAGCTTGATCCGGTCGGACTGCATACGCTGGCTCGGGTCGCTCCACGGATCGGTCGTGGCGGCGGCCTCCGGAATCTCGGGCGCGGTGGTGGCCGCCAGCTTCGCCGCCACGGCGCGCAGGCGATCGTGCAACGCGCGGTCACGTTCCCGCAGCATCGACAGGTCGTCCCTGGTCTGCAGTGCCTGCGACCACAGAACGGAGCGGCCCTGCTCGAGCAGTTCCACAGCACGGCCGGGGTCGCCGGCCTCCAGTGCCGCGGCGGCGGCCACCCTCGCCAGGCCTTCCCACATCGTCAGCCTGCGCTCGCGCGCGTCGCGTTCGATGCCGTGCCAGGCCACATTGGGCAGCAGCGCGACAGCGACGCCGAAGGCCTCCGTCGCGGAGGTCCAATCACGGTGCCGGACGGCCGTCTCGGCCCACAATCTGGCCGCGGCCGCCCGATACGTCGGTGCGGCAGCGGGAGATTCGACCGCCGTTCGGTAGGCGGCGACCGCGGCGTCGACGTCGCGCCGTCCTTCGACGCGCCTGCGCTCGTGCAGCCTTCCCAGCGTCACCCAGGCCACCGCGACTCGCGGGTCACCGGCGGTCAGCCTGTCTATCGCCCGTCTGGCCGACTCGATCGATTCGGCCGCGTCCGCGTCGTCCCCACCGCGGTCGTACCGGGTGTGCAGCACGGTCGAGAGGCTGAGGACGCACAGCGGGTACATCGAGTGCGTGACGTCGGTGATCGCGATCGCCTCCCGGACGAGTGCGACGGCCCGGTCCAGTGCGTCCCGGCTCGGACGCCGGTCACGGCGGGTGCGCAGCAGCCCCGCCAGGTTGATCAGGATCTCTCTCCGGTTCGGGCTCTGGGGCGTGCTGCGGTCCACCGCCTCGTTCAAGGCCGCGACCGCGGCGTCGAGGTCCGCGGTGTCCTGCTTTTCCAGGTACCGGAGGTGCAGCGCGGTCCCGAGGTTCATCAGGCACATCGGCACCGCCGGATGGTCCGCCGGCGCGGCCGCGACGGCCGATCGCCCGGCCTCCACGGCGGCGTCGAGGTCGGCGACAGAGCCGAGCAGACCCGCCCGCGTGCGTAGCGCGTTGGACAGGTTGGTCAGCATGATGGGCCGCATGATGTGCCCGGGATGGGCGTCCTCCGCCGCCTCGAACAACGCGTCGATGGCGGCGTTGAGGTCGGAGACCGTTCCGGTCCGATCGAACCGGGACCACAGTGCCAGCCCCAGCGTCATCAGGTTGATCGCCGAGGCGACGTGCCAGTTGGGCGCACGGGCGGCCTCGCGCCCCAGGTCGACGGCGGCGTCGAGGTCGTCGAGATCGCCGGTGGCCAGCGATCTGGTCAGCAGGCCGACGGCCAGTGCGGTGAACTGGGCACTCCGTTCGGCCGGTGTCGTGCCCGGCAGGGTCGTGGCGCGCTCCGCGGCCTCGATGGCCTCGTTCAGATCGGCGGACTCGGCCAGGATGCTGAACCGGCCACGCAGTGCGTGCGCCAGCTCGGACAACGCGTTCGCCGTTATCGCGTCGTTCGGGCCCGCGGCGGCCACCCCGCGGCGCAGCACCTCGATCGACTCGGTCAGCACCCCGACGTCGCCGGTCCGCTCGAACCGCAGGGCCAGCAGGGTGCCCAGCGTGATCAGGGCGTACGCCCGGTTGGCCTCCTCGTCCTGGGTGCGGGCGAGGACATCCCTGCCGATCTCGATCGCTTCGGCGAGCAGAATGTCTTCTCCGGAGTTGAGAAAACGCAGGCGCAGCGTGCTCGCCAAGAAGATCCCCGCCGTGTTCCGGCCTGGGCTCGCCACTGGTAGGCCGCCAGCCGCGACCCGCAGCAATTCGCTCGCCTCGGCGAGCGCGACCTGGTCGTTCGACCACTGCCCGTGAAGCGACAGCGCGATTCCCAGCATCAGGCTGAATTGAACCTTCTGGTCGCGCGATCTGACCGAAGCGAGGCCTGGCCGCAGCACTGCGATCGCCTCGTCCAGATCCGCGATCGAGGCCGTGGCCTGGAAACGGGCCCGGAGGGCATGGCCGAGATAGAACCGGAACGTCGGCAGATCCGGGCTGTCCGGCCGGGCCCGGCCGAGCACCGACCGCAGTGCGTCGACGGCCTCGGTGAGATCGGCGGAGTCGCGGGCCCATTCGTACCGATCGGTCTGTGCGGCCGCGACATTACCCGCCAGCAGCAACGCGTCGGGGCTTTCCCGCAGGGCTGCCTTCCCCCTGTCGATCGCCTCGGCCAGGGCGCTTCGGTCGCCGTGGCGAAAAAAGCGGATGCGAAGCACCTGGATGAGATTGTTCACGAGCATGACCCGGTTCATCTCGGTCGCGTGCGCCAAAGCGGACCGCAAGGTCTTGGCCGCCGCCTCCAGGTCTGCTTCGGCACCGGTGTTCTCGTAGCGGGACATGAGCGCGTTGCCCAGGGTGAGGGTGACCGCCACCTTCGGAACCGCGCCGGGTGGCGTCGCCGCGTGGCAGGCTTCTATGGCTTCGGTCAGCTTCTCGGGGTCGCGTTCGGAGGTGGCTGTCGAGCTGAGGATCGCGGCAAGAACGCCGAGTATCCGATAGCGGCTCGAGTCGCCGGTAGCGGCGAGCGCCGAGCGGATCAGCCGGGTCGCCGTCTCCCTGTCGGCAGGCTCGCCCCTGGCGTCGAAGCGTTGCAGGTGCGCCCACGCGGTGTCCGCCTGCAGGTCGGGCAGCCGGGGGTCGTCCGCGGGCAGGGACTCGACGATCCGGCACAACGCGGCGACGGACTCGTCGAGGTCGGAGGGGTCCGGATTGCGGCTATACCGGAGGCTGAGTGCGTCCACGAGCGCGGACAAACACTGCGTCAACGCGGGGGCGTCGGGGGCCAGCGGCACCGTCGCCCGCAGCGTCTCGATCCGTTCGTCGAGGTTCGTGGCCTGGCCTGTGCGCAGGAAACGCCACCGCAGCAGTTCCGCCAGCTGCCAGAGCTGCTGGCCGCGGATCACCGTGTCATCGGGGATGTCCCGCGCGGCCGTTCTCGTTGTCTCGATGGCTTCGTCGAGCTCACCGTCATCGATCTCGCCGTCGGTGTCCGCCAGCTTGACCGCCTCGTACAGGACCATCGACAGGGCCGTGAGCATCGGCGTCCGACCGAGCGGACCGCCTGCGCCGGCCGTCTTCGCCTCACGAAGGACGTCCACGGCTTCCCGGAGGACCTCCTGACCACCGGATGCCCGGTACAGGCGGCGAAGTGCCTCACCGAGGGACAGCAGCGCGGTCCCCCGAAGCGGGCTGTCCGCGGGCAGAGCCGCCAAGGCCGCTCTTGCCGCCCGTGTCACCTCGGCAGGGTCCGTGCCTTCGGCTCGGAGCACGGTCGCCAGCGTGGCCTCGACCGCCCACCTCAGCGGGTGGGTTTCACCAAGGGCCGCGTCGGCCTTCCTGGCCAAGGTGATGGCTTCGGCCAGGTCGGCCTCGTCGGGACCATCAGGTGTGGTGAACGCCGAGGCGTACGAGAACCGGGTCTGGAGCGAGCTTGCGAGGTTGAGCAGCGCGGGGACATGCGACTCGCTGCCCTCGGGGAGGTTCCCCAGCGCCTCCCGCAGGTACCGGACGCTTTCCGCGATGTCGGTGGCATCGCCCGTACGGACGAACCTGACGCGCAGAGCGCTGCCTCGCAACAGGAGCGCTTCACCGAATGCCGGGTCGTCCGGAGCGCAACTCGCGAGGACCTCCCGGGTCACCTCGACGTATTCCTCGACCACGGCGAGCGGACCGCCGATATTGCAATGGGTCTCCAAGGCCAAGGCGAGCTGCGACAGGCAGGCGACGCGGTCCGGGTCACCGAGCGGCAGAGACGACGCCACTTCGCGCAGGAGCACCGTGCTGTCGGCGAGGTCCCGTTCCCGCCCTCGGATGCCGAACCGGGTAAGCAGCGCAAGCCCGAGGGGAAACCGGACCGCCGGGGCGATCGGGTGCTCGGCCGATTCGAGTGCCGCGCGGCCCGCTGCGACGGCGTCGTCCAGATCCGCCTCGGCGGCCGTCCACTCGAAGCGCTGGTTCGCCAGCGTCATCAGGTTGAACAGGTGCGCCGGACGGTCGACCTCACCGCCGGCGTCGACGGCGGCTCGACATGCGGCTATCCCCAGGTCTGTCAGGACGGGATCCGCGGCCGTCAAAGCGGCGTCGGTGATCACCGACGCGTAGAACGGTCCGAGTTGCGCGGGCGTGAGTCCCGCATAGTGGTTTTCCCGAAGCCAGCCGAGCACCGGTGGTGGCACCACACCCGGGAAGGATTCGGCGAGCGGAGCGAACAGTTCCGTGCAGATCTGGATATCAGGCCCGATACCGCCCGGCGGCAGGGCGCAATGCCGCAGCCAGTGCAGCATTCCGAGTTGCCGAAGCAGTTCGGGAGGCAAACCGGTACCGATGGCGGGCAGGACCAAACGAGCGGCGTCCGCTACGGCCTCGGGTGTGGTGACCTCGTCGGATTCGCTTGTTTCCAGGCAACGGAGGATGCGTTCCAAGAGCGAGATGCCCACTCCTCCCCCTCGCCACCCACTACGGTGCGGTAGACGATTCAGGATGGCACAAGGGAGGGACGAAGTGGCGGCATTCGACGAGGGACAAGCGCTCGTTCTGTGGTGCACCGCCATGTCGGATCTACGCCAGGCCGCCGTCGCCGGCCGGTGGACCGACCGGCTGGAACGCGCCGCCTCCCGCGTGCGCGCGGGTGGTTCGGCGTTGGACGCGTGCCGGCAGTTCGACCTGCTCGATGCCGAGTCGGCGGAGCCGACCAGGAGCGCGGGCACTGCCGACCGCATGCCCGTATATCCCAGCACGCGGAGCCCTCGTCCGCCACGAACCGGACGCGGCGAGTACAGCTGCCCGCGCAAGGTGTGCATGCGCCACGACCATCGGGACGACAACGGGCACCCGCCCGTCTGCGCCTTGTTCGACAACGAGCCGATGCTGCCGACGGGCGCGACGCCGTGAACCCCTTCTTATCGTCTCTGAGCAGCAAACTCGCCGAGCGATGGGTCGCGACCCTCGTGCTGCCGGGGGCGCTGTTCATCGCCGCGGCGGTGTGCGCGGCCCGGCTGGGGCACCGCTCGGCGTTCGACCTCGTCTCGGTGACCGGCTGGATCGTGCGGGAGGCACCACGCCTGCCGGTCGCGGCGGCAGTCTTCCTGCTGGCCGGTGCCACGGCGACGGCCATGGCCGCGCAGGCGGTCGGCAGCCTGGCCGAGGCGGTCTGGACCAGACCGTGGCGCGGGCCTGCCGCCTGGCTCGCGCGGGGGCTGGTGGCCTTACGCGGCAGGCTCTTCGATCGAGCGGCGGCCAAGGCGGGGGTGGACCCGGTCTCCGCCTACTGTCCACGTCATCCGGCCTGGATCGGCGAGCGGTTCCGGCTGCTGAACGCCCGGATCGCCGGGCAGTACCACGGACTCGATCTGGGCTTGGTGTGGCCGCGCCTGTGGTTACTGGTCCCGGAAACGGTCCGCACTCCAGTGCAGGCGGCCGAATCCCAGTTCAGGTCGGCCACCAGGCTCGTCGGCTGGGGCGTGCTGTACCTCGGACTCGGGATCTATTGGTATCCCGCGGCGCTGGCCGGAATCGGCGCCGTCGCGGTGGGGTGGAGCCGGGCCCGATCCACCACCGCGACACTCACCACGTTGATCGAAGGCACGGTGGACACCCATCTCGACACGATCGTCACCGCTCTCGGCCACACCGTGCCGGCCGCGGGCTTCACCGGCGAGCTTGCCCGCCGGATCAACGACCGGCTGGCCAAGGGCGACTGACCACCCGAACGGTTTCAGCCAGAGGCCCAAAGCCCACGCGAATGTCCATATTGGACGGACACGGGGTGGCGCGAGTCTTGCGGTATGAGAGTACGTTGCAACTCTAGAGGTGACGGTTCCAGGGACTTTCGGCGCCTGCCCGTGTCGCGCTGCCGCCGGGTGGCAGGTCGAGGGTGTCGATCAGGCTTTGGTCTTCGTCGATGGCGTGGTGCAGATGCCCGATCTTGCCGGTGCCGCCGTCCGCGTCGGAAGCGCCGATGAGCTGCCACATGCCGTCCTCGGCATCGTGCTGGACAAGCAGAATCGGCTCGCTTCGCTCGAAGATCTCACGGGTCTGGATACAGGTGGTGCGCAGAAGCCAGTGCAGCATCCACCAAGCCCGCCGATCGCGCTGCATGATCTGGTCGGCGACCCACCAGATGAACGGCAGGTCCTCATGGGCACGCGCCTCGTCCGCGGTCAGGTCCGGGCCACCCTCCGGCACCCGCTCGAACGGGTCGTCGGTCAGCGAGAACGCATGCCCGTCCTCGGTTTCGAAGACGACGGCATGGAAGGTTCCGCCGCCAGGGTTGCCCGCGCCGATCCCGACCGACAGATGAGCGACATGCGGGTCCGACCCCGTCGTCCAGCCGAACGCGTACGACGCCAGCTCCCCCTGCGGGCCGACGAACTCCCCGAACGCGCGCCGGTCCATTCCTGTCGCTGTGGCTGTCGGCACCTCGACCAGCGCACCCTCCAGCACCTGGATATCCACCACCGCAAGATAGCCGATCATCGGCACGACAGGACGCGACTCGCGGCATGAGCGGATGTTCAACGGTGAATGAGCTCATATCGGGCGTTCGGCCATCGCCGGGTACGGGGCCCGGCGATGGCGGTGGTTTACAGGTCGTTGCCGGAGAGTGCCTGTGCCACGGTGAGACTGTCCTCGTAGACGTGGTAGCGGGCGATCAGGCCGTTGTCGATGGTGAGGTGCAGCGCGCAGCGGGCGATGTAGGCCTTGCCGGTGGCCTTCACGGTCTGGCGGATCTCGCCGAGCACCACGACGTCTGGGCCGTCGACGAGGATCCTGGGCACACCCCCGCCACGCTTGTCGGGCACGTGGAATGTGTTGAGCGCACGGAAATGGTCGGCCACCTCGCCGCGAGTCGAGCGGGGCTTGATCCATGGCACGGCTGGGTGTCCTTCGGCCGGCCAGTCCAACTGCCAGTCGACCGTCTCGGCGAACAACTCGGCGATCTGCTCCGGCTTCCCCTCGGCCAGGCGGGCAAGGAACCCAGTCACGACGGCGCGGGTGGCTGCCTCGGCGCCGGTGAACTGGTAGTCGCGTTGGATCCGCCCGTCCTCGCCGAGCAGGGCGAACACGACACCGGCCCACACGGGTTCACCGCCGGCGGCGGGAACCATGTGCACGGTGAAGGTGACGGCATCGTGGTGATGTACGGCGTCGTTGGCCGCCACGAAACGGAATCCGCCGGTCGCGACGAACTGCTCGTGCGCCTCGGCGACGCGGGTCTGGATAGCGTCATGCCCCCGGTAGCAGGCGGAACCGATGAACTCGACCCCGTCCTCGCCCCACAGCGCGGCGATGGCCGCACTGCGCCGAGCAGGGTCGGGCTCGTTCCACACGGCGGCGTAGCAGTTGACGAACGGCTCGATGTCAGTGGTGCTGGTCATGGCCGAAACGCTAACCAGCCTCCCTGACACCTTCTGTCAGTGGAGCGGGGCACAATTCGAGTCATGCGCGCCAGCCGCCTGGTGTCCCTGCTGTTGCTGCTGCAGACACGGGACCGGATGACCGCCCAGCAGCTGGCCGACACCCTGGAGGTCTCTGTACGGACCATCTATCGGGACGTGGAAGCGCTAAACGCGGCAGGCGTACCGATCTACGGCGAACCCGGCAACGAGGGTGGTTACCGCTTATTGGAGGGCTACCGAACCCGGTTGACCGGTCTGACCGCCACCGAAGCCCAGACGTTGTTTCTGACCGGATTGCCCGCGGCGGCCGCCCAGCTGGGTCTGACGACCGCGGTGACCGGCGCGCGGCTCAAACTCGCCGCCGCGCTGCCCGAGGAGTTGCGTGACCGCGCCGACCGCGTCGCCGACCGGTTCCACCTCGACGCGCCCTCGTGGTTCCACGAGGGCGACCGCACCCCCCATCTGGCTGTGGTCGCCGACGCCGTGTGGAACCAGCACGCCCTGCAGATCCGCTACCTGCGCTGGGCGGAACCGCACGAGATCACCCGGATCACCCAACCGTATGGTCTCGTCCTCAAAGCCGGTCACTGGTACCTCGTGGCCAGCCACCAGGGCCAGTTCCGCACCTACCGGATCTCCCGCATCCTCGACGCGCACGCACTCCCTGAATCCTTTGCCCGCGTGGAAGACTTCACCCTCGCCAGCTACTGGCGTGGCTATCTCGAGCACTTCGACCGGCGCCGGCACCAGCACCAGGCAACGCTGCGGGTCTCCCCCCACGGCCTTGACCTGCTGCCCCACCTGCTGGAACCGGCCGTGGTCCACGCCGCCCGGCAGACCGCGACGGAACCGGACCCGCAAGGCTGGACCCAGATCACCATCCCCACCGAGTCGGTCGAAGCAGCTCTGCCCGAACTGCTCAAACTCGGCGCCGATGCCGAAGTCCTCGCACCCGAAAACCTGCGCGCCCACATCATCCATACCCTCCGGGCAATGAATCACGTCTACACCCTGGGCACGAGCCCCCACCAGCCCTGACGCCGCGCCATCGACGAACCTGGCCGAGCTAGAGCCGTCTTAACCCGATTCAACCGCCACCCAGACGTCCTCACGCCCACACCCGTCGACCCCGATACATCCTCAACTCGGCATGAGCGGACGCTGCTGGTTCGTTTGTGCCACCGCGTCTTCGAACGGCGCCGGTTGCTGCGCTTAACGAGCTCCACGACGTTGGTGCTCCGCACCAACACGTGAGGCCCCGACGACGATCGGCGAGTCACCAAGGCCCGCTCGGATGGCCCAGCGATGATCAATCTCAATCCAATGGCACATTTGCCAACATTGGCCAAGATCAATGAGATTTGGTCTCGGAAATTGAGAACCTACAAGGTGGTTGTAGGGTCTCGCCGCTCGTGACATGTCGATCTTGTGCGACTTGGGCGTTCTCCGTTGTCTCACGGTGACGTCACCATGATCAGTCTCAAACTCGTGGCATTTCCTCGACTGAGGTGACCATGCCCGAGCACCAGTCAGGGCCCTCGCCGCTGCGGGCTCACCATCCGGAGCCGTGATCGCGACGACGGATCCGGGCACGTCGGCCTTGCTCGCTGGGGCACGACATCGGGGCTGCTTCTCGTGCTGCCGATGCCACCGGCCGCCATTGTCGCGATTCCGTTACCAGCGACTCGCCTGTGGTCGGAGCGGCACATGACGCTCATTGGGCCCGCTGGTCTCCTTTCGGGGTGTTCGACAGCCAACACAGGCTCCCCTGAGGTGACCAATCGACTGCCTGGCACTCGCGGATGACCCGCTCCACAGTGTCCTCGATGGACGACGTCCACGGCTCAAACCCCGTGTCACCGATGTCTCCCACGATCATCAGGCCCTCGCGGAGCAGGTAGCCGAGCACGGCGGCGAAGAATCCCGCGAAGCGGTCGCTGTCCTCGGGGACGACCTGGATGGCGTTCCAGATCAGGGTGTCGACCGGGACCCAGTCGTCGAGAGCCCTGTCGAGCGTCGGCGCCACGGCTCGTTCGATCTCACGCAGTTCCCGGGCCCGCGGGTCATCCATCGAGATGCACCCTCAATGCATTCTTGCCGCTTGGGAAGATGTCGATTGTCTCGCCACCCGTCTTGGACGTCTGGCGCCACTGCATCGTCGTGCCGTCTGGCAGCGTGAACACGTCGGGAATTTTATCCCCTCGACCCGGAAGCCGCTGGGCACCCGCGGTCCAGTGGTCGAACAGCGTCCGCAGGTCGGCGACGGTCGACACAGTTTTGACGCCGCTGTTCTTGCCTTGAGGCAGCGCGTCGAACGAAGCACGCCAACCTTTGGCGGACGGGCTGGTGATCGCCGTGGTGAGACGTCGCGCGGTGAATGCGGCTTCGAGTTCGCGGCGGCCGTTCTCCGCTGCGGCGTCGTTCTTCACGCTGTCGAGCACGGTCTGGTCGAGGCGTTCAGCGCCGGTGCGCACGGCCCACTGGCAGCCGCGGTTGATCACACTCCACAAACTAGCTGGTCAGCACACATGACAGCGTTTCCGGCACCGACACGGCGAGGATCACGGGGATCCTGCTCCCCCGGCCCGCGCCTCGGCGGCCGTGTACTCGACCCTGATCACGACCGACCGCTCGTTGGGCACGGTGAACTCGCTGTCGGGCACGACTTCCATCCGGCCCGCGACGTTGTGCAGGCGCCTGGTGACGTCGTCGATGCGGCCGGCGATCACCCGCTCGTTCCGCTCCGGGCTGCCGGTCTGGCTCGCCCGGCCAGTGATCCGCACCGGTTTCTGCCCGGAAATGATCAATTCACGCACCGGCGCCGGGAGGGACGCCCACCACTCGTTCACCCCCAGAATGCCGTCGTTTCCGGACCTGAACCTGCCCTCGGCGGAATAGAATATGGTCTTCATCTTCGTGATCTTCGGCGGGATCCGCACCCGGATGTTGACCGCGAAGCTGCACGTGACCGAGGTGGTACCGCTCACCGTCATTCCGACCGCGTGCGAATTGGCCTCGCTCACCGCATAGCTGCCGCCCGTGGTCACCGATCCCCCCACTCCGCCCGGGGTGGCGGCCCCGGTCCCCGATCCGGTGAGCGTGGTGGTCGTCGTCCTCGTTCCGGTGTCCGTCGTGGTGGTGGACTGGAGCGCCCGGAAGACGACGCTGACCGTCAGAGTGCCGGAATTCTCGCCGTCTCGTGAAGTGATGGTCGGAACCCCTTCGAGGTACCCGGCGGCACCGATCGTGCCGCCGGGAGTGGTGTTGGCGAAGGCCACTCGGCCTTCCGGTGTCACCGTGAAGGGCGCCGAAACCCAATAGTCGATGGGACCACCACCGGCGTGGATGTGCCGTTCGTTCGTGCCGTAGAGCCGGCCGAGTTCCTGGACGATGCCGTGGTGGTGCCAATACCAGGGCAGCCGGAGCAGCACGGTTCCCGTCGCTCCGGGATCGACTTCGACCGTCTCCGTGGCGTTGCTGAGGAACCAGGCCGGATGACTGACCGAGCGGTTCCCGTCGGCGACGTCGACGGACGCGTTGGCGTTGACCATCACGCTGCTGTCGTTCGTCCCGCCCCAGCCGGCGAAGGTACCTCGCTTGTTGACGTCGCGCTGGACGGGGAGCCCGGGCTTCTTCGCCCCGAGATAGGCGGTGACGGCTTTGTTCCCAGCGAGGCGTTGCAGGTTCGCCACGTTCGCCACGCCCGGCAGCAAACCGCGCGGGGGCTTGTCTTCCGTGGCCCGGGGACGAGTACTCCGGTCGCGGGCCGGACCGGACGACCCGAGTCGTTGCCTGTCGACTTCGCGCTCATTCATTAATGCGACACCTCGCCAACGTGAATTGCCGGAGATCGAACTTCACGCACATTCCCGCAGAACAGCACAATACCGTCACACTGTTCGGGGCCCGCCGATCTGCCGGGGCGTCACAAAGGGCACCATCGGCTTCCCTGTCGGGCAGACGCCACCCGGACGGGTCACTTCAAGGGGACACTTGACTGCCGAAAAACGGCCGGAAAAATCATGCCGCTCCGCGTTCGAATCCTCTTGGACCACCCATTGCGCGAGCCCGGATGGCCGGACGAACTGGACGCAGTCCGTGTCGTCTACACCCGCGGGTACGACGCCATTTCGGAGGCGGTCATCGGCGAAGTGCGCTACCTGCTCACCGTCCAACCGGGCCCGACCTCGATGACCGTGGACGGGGAATCCGTGGCGTTCGCCAGCCCAGCCGCGACGATACCGCTGGCCTGGACACGGGCGGTCGATCGGTACCGGCTCCACCGCGAGGATATGCCGTGATCTTCCGCGACACCATCACGATCCTGCGGTCCGCGATCGGCCGGGACCGGTACGGCTCGAGGAAGCCACCGGATCCGCCGACACCTTCAAGTTCGTGTTCAAGGGCAAGGACTGGGTCTGCATGGACCCGATCACCGCCGACGACGACTGGAAAGAGACGACCTGCTCGACCTGGAGGACGGGTGCGCTACACGGCGGCGGGCCCCCTCGCCGAAGCGCCGGCAGCGATAGAGGCCGCGCTCTGTTACCTCTGAACCGGCTCATCCGTCATAGAGGCGGAAGCGCCCTGTTGGCTGAGACCCCTGGAGCCGAGCCCCAATGACTGTTGCCTACGTCATCGTCACCGTAACGACCGTCGCGTACTGCCTGTTCTCGGCCGGTGCCGACTTCGTGCGGTGGGAACGTGTCGGCGTCGCCATGGACACGGTCGGCGTGCCTCGGCGGTGGATGCCCTGGCTGGGAGTCCCCAAGGCAGTGGCCGCACTGGGACTGCTCATCGGTTTCCGGATACCGATGATCGCCATCGCCGCCGCGGCCGGTCTCGTTCTCTTCTTCGGCGCGGCCATCGTGACCCACTTGAGAGCACGCGACTACTCCTTTGGCCTGCAATACCCGTTCCTCCTCCTGGCCATCGCCACTTTGGCCTTGAGCACTGCCGTCTGAGGAGCTCGCCGGTATCCGCGCCTACCTCGAAGGCGTCCCGTTCAGCCTGCTCGACTGGCCGACCACCTGCGGCCCGACTCAACGTGTCCGTCCTTAGTGGACTGAGCGGCAGGACCCCCAGGCCGCCCGACGTCAAAACCACACGAGGTCTGAGATATCGGGCAGCGTACGCGACGGTGAGCTGCAGGCATGGAGGTCGGCAACAGTGTGGTCGTTTCATTCCGCCACGGCCGTCGATGCCAAGGGCCTCATTTGTCGCGGGCAGTGCGAGCGAACGTTCAGCGGGCATGAGAGCCGGGCGATCGTCGGCCGCGGGCGGAGCAGCTCGAGCCGTACCCGGCAGCAGCTATGCCATGTCGGCCAGGAGCAGCGCCAGGCTTCCCAACGGAATCGCACTTCCGTCGCGGCGGGTGATCGTCTGGGCCAGTTGCCGGATCTCCGCCGCCCTGCCCGCGTCTACCTCCTGCCCCGGCCGGGCGGCGACATCGAGACGGGCGAGCCGGACCGCACGGCGAAGCCGCGCGATCTGCGCACGATCGCCCGTACGTGCCACGATCTTCACCGCGTCATAGACACTGGGATGAAGCAGGAGCGCGGTGTCCGCGGTGATGGCCGGATCGTTCTCCAGCAGGCCTCGTTCGCCACGATCCCACAGCGCGCCCAGCGCGCGTTGCCGTCGTCGCACTGCCTCCCGCCGCCGCTCCAGCGGAGTAGCCTGTCCACCGCGGCCGCGCCGTCGATCCGGCTCGGAGCTGGTTGCCGGGTGCGTGGCCGGTTTTCGGCGTTCCGCGTCGCCGTAGACGAGGCGCATCCGTTCGGCCCACGCTGGGAACGTGGTTCCCGCGACGGGCGGATCGGGCAGGCTGGCCGGTAGGCGGGTGATGGCGCGTGTGTCGTCCTGCTCGCCGGGATCGGCCGGGATCCAGGCGCGCAGCCGCCGGGCGAGGTAGATCTTCAGCGGTCCGATCGTCGGTGTGGCGCGATCGACCAGCCACGGCGGCTGCCGGGTCCCGTCCGGGTCGGTGTCCAGCATGCGCACGATCGCCTCATTGCACCAGCCCGCCCGATACAGCGGAGCGAACAGCGCGGTCAGCTCGGTCGCCTGGTCCCGAGGCCATCGAGCGTTCCCGATCAGCGTCAAGACCGCCGCGGTGATCTGCCGGTCGTTGCCCGGGACGACCTTGCCCGGCCACGAACGGAGCCGACCCGACCATCCCCCGGCGCTGCCACGCGCGGCGACCTGCAACTCGGCGGCGATGATGCCCGGCACCGGGCTGTGTTCGACGACTGGCTGACTCATCGGGCTGGCATGTGTCTTCCTGTGAGCGGACCGCAGCGTCCCTGATCGTGCCATCGCCGTCTGCCGGGATCCGGTAATACCAGCGACGTGTCGCCCGCAGCTCCACCTGCCGCCGCGGCGGCAGGCGCGATGTCCGGCCGCCGCACACACAGCCCGGCCCCGAGGGGCTGGTCATGCCGGTGCGGCCGACCTGAGATTCCACAACCCCACGCGGCGCAGTCGCTTCTCCATGCCTGGGCTGCGCAGATCACCGGCGCGGACTACTCCGACGCGGTGTCCCTTTGCCTTGTTTCCACAAGATCGTCATCCCTCTACCAACTGGTCACCCCTCAACCAGGACAACAACGTCCCCCCGGGTCGTCCAACGCCCTCGACGGGACATTGCCGTCCCAGCCCACGACACCCGATATTCCCCGGCTGCCCCCGAACTTCGACGCGAGCCTGGCGCGCCAACCCGGTGCCGGCAGAGGCCTGTGCGGCTGGACGACGCGTCACAACGCCTTCTCCCTGCGGACACTCTGGCTTCCCGCCCTCGGCCGACGTGAATAAGCACACGGGAGCTACACGTCGCTGCTGGCCACCGGGCAATCTGCGGCAGGCTGGCGTCCCGGTCGATCTCACCGCCTTGTCCCGCGAACCAGGGAATCGTCGGGGTATCCCCGCCCACCGACCCGTTCAGCTTCTTCGACCTCGGCGGGGATTCCCTGCCGGCCTTGGCACTTCCTTGCGCCATCCTGCGCAGCCTCGACATCCCGCCCCTGTACCCCCTAGCCGTGTCCAGAACCTCCTCCGAGACGGCCACGTCGCTCTACCTGGTCCACCCAATCGGAGGTGGCACACTCGTATGTCGCGACCTGGCGACCCAACTCGAGCCTTACTGGACCGTCTTCGCATTCGCCGCCCGACGCTTACGGGGAGGACAAAACGAGCCCCGCGACGACCTCATGGACATCGCACGGCTCACACCGAGGAACTACTACACCACCTGCACCAAGAGACCTACCGACTCGGCGCCGAACGGATGGAAGAGGGGGTTCTCCGCACCCAGGCCCCGCAAGGGCGAGACGCGTCCGAGTGGCGCGAGTCCGGCTGCCTGTCGATGTCCGTTCACCGCCCGGCGCGCCCAATGCCATGCAACAACAACCAGGGCAACAGGATCGTCGTCGCGGCGATCGCTTTGCCCCCTTCCCATCGTCCCAGTCACCGATGTCCATCGTCATGTAGTCACGGCCGGCGGAGCATCCCGCGGTCAGGTCGACGCAACCGAGGATGTCGCAGAATGCGGACAGCACCTGCCCTGGCGCCGGCGCGCGCGATCAGGCGGTCACCGCGCGTTCGACGTGCAGGGCCAGGAACGCGTACACCCGCCGGACCAGCTCCGGCTCCCCGCCCATCAGGTCGTAGCCGTGGTCGACGCCGAGGATGTCGTAGTGCTCCACCAGCGCACCGGCTTCCGCGAGCTTGCCGGCGTAAGTGACGGCTTCGGCGCGCAGGCGGTCGTGCTCGCAGGTGAGCACCAGCGCGGGCGCGATCCCCGCCAGGCCGTCGCCGTTGCCGCCCCACGCCGGAGACGCCAGCGGGTCGCCGCGGCGGGCGATGTCGGGGATGTAGGCGGTGTCGAAGACCTCCCCCATCCACGGCCGGATCACCACCCGCCTGCCCGGGGGCGCCGGCTTGGCCGTGGCCGGGGTGACCAGGTCGAGCGGCGGATAGTGCAGCACCTGCAGCACGATCTCAGGCCCGCCCTCGCGCAACGCGAGCCGGGACGCCGCGGCCGCGAGCGCACCACCGGCGCTCTGCCCACCGACGCACAGCCGTGCGCCCGCCCACTCGCGCCCGGGCGCGGCCACCCACTTCAGCGCGTCGTACACCTGCTCGCAGGGCACCGGGAACCGCCGGGCCGGCGCGAGCGCGTAGTCGACGTTGACCACGAACACCCTGGCGTGCTCGGCGAGGAACCGGCACAGCGGGTCGTCCCCGATCGCGCCCCCCATCACGAACCCGCCGCCGTGCGCGTTGACGTAGACACCTTTTGCCGGAGTGCCTTCCGGCGGCCGGTAGAGCGTGGCGGGCATCGGCCCGTGCCGGGTCGGGACCGTGATGTCGCTGCTACAGCCCGGAATCTCGGGAAACAGCGGACGCGGTTTGATCACTCGACCGGCGGCAGCGGCCATCAAGCGAGCCACGCCATCGGCGACGAACGGCTGGGACAGGATCGACACGAGCGACCTCACTTCACGCGGATGTGGTGGAACTCGAGTGAGACACCGGGCGGCCGGGCGCATCGATGCGAGGGGACATGACGGTGCCGCCGGTGATCGGGACGATCCGGCGGCGCCCGGCCGGGGTCACCCCGGTGTCGATCGGCTCGGCGATGAGCACTTCCAGCCGTGCCACCAATTCCATCACGAGTTCGGGGTGTGACATCGGTCCTCTTCCAGGAGTCCGCCGAGGGTGCGGAGGAGCCGGACCAGGCGGTCGGTCAGTTCCTCGGGATCGAGTGACTCTTCGTCGCCGAGCAGCCAGGCGTTGATCAGCGCACCGGCGCCACCGGTGAGGAACACCGCGAGGTCGTCGACCGTCCCGGTTCCCGCCCGGTCGCCGAAGAGCCCGAGCACCACCTGGCGGTTGGCCGGCGCCAGCAGGTCGGTGAGGGCAGTGGTCAACGTGAACGCGCACGGGCCGGTGAGCAGCGCGCGGTAGAACTCGCGATGGGCGGCGAAGTGCCGGACGGTGGCGAGGATCGCGGCGCGGCCGGACTGCGCGCCGAGCGCCAGTTCACGCTGTGCGAGATCGATCGCGGCGGCGACCAGCAGCGCGTCCCGGTCACCGAAGTGCAGGTAGACGAGCTGGCGGCTGACCCCGGCGGCCCCGGCGAGGTCCGTGACCGGAATGTTCGCGCTGCCGCGCCCGGACACCAGCTCCACGGCGGCCGCGAACAACGCCGCCCGGGAACGCACGGCCCGGAGCTCGCGTCCGTCGGTGGTGTCGATGCTCACCCGGACTTTATAGACAGCTGTCAAAGAACTGGCAATAGCCGCCGGCATTGCCTCGGTAAAGCCCCGGCTCGTTTCTCCATCGTGACGGATTGAATCGCGGATAGCGGGATACTCGGCCGCCTATTTGGCCGCGGCCCAGGAGATCAGCTTGCCCATGTTGGCCACATAGGTGCCGGTGCTGATCACCGGCGGCCGCTCCGTCGGCCGGTACGGCGGCTCCTCGGGCGGGGTGAGCGGATCGTAGGGCGAGGTGTCGTACAGGTCACCAACATGCTTGCTCATGTACGCCTTGCCTGCGTAAGGCGTGGTCGGCGAAGGACCGCGATACTGGTTGGTGATCGCGTCCGCCGGGGTCAGCCAGTAATCGTTGCCACCGAGCCCGCCGGCCAGCGCCGTCGCCTCCGCGTCGGACACGACCGGCAGCTGTGACGGCGCGCCCAGGAAGAGGTCGGTGAGCTGAGGCTCGCGCGGGGTGAAGTAGCGAGGGAGCGGGACCGGGACGCCGCTGAGCGGCGAGCGCGCCTTCAGGTCGGCGACCTGCGCCGGGGTGAGTGCGCGCAGTTGCTCGTAAGTGGCGCGCAGGGCTGCGGTGTCGATCACGCGGCCGCCGGAATAATGGCTCAGCGTCGCGCGGTGGTCGTTGTCGGAGTAGTAAGCGCCGTTGCGGACGTTCGAGCCGAAGCGGTGGACGAACCGCGCCCGGTTGGTCTCCAGATCCACGAAGGTGGGATGGGTTCGCCCGGCCAGCGACGGGTTCTCGGCGTGCTGCCGCGCGGTGAGCGGGCAGCTGTCCAGCCACGCGATGGCTTCGGGAACACGGTCGAGGAATCCGCGATCGCCGGTGAGCCTGAAATAGTGGAACAGCTGCTGCACATTGGTCTGTGTGGTGTGCGTGGCCAGGGCGCGGGGTTCGTAGGATCGCGCGCCCGCCGGAGCACCCGCGGGCCTGCCGCCCGAGGCACTGGTCAAGTGCTGCAACGCCCAGCCCGCCTGCGGGCCTGGCTGCTGCAGGCGGCGCAGGCAGCCCATCGCGCGCCGGATCGGCCCGGCCAGCCCTGGCCTGTCCAAAGTGGACATGCACATCAGCAGGAACTTGATGTTCTCGCCGAGGACGTCGTCGTTGAAGGTGACATGGCCGGTGTAGTCACCGTCCTCCATGCCGTGCCGGATGTCGGCGGGTAGCCACGGCGGCAGCACCTCGGGCCACGGCGTGTCTTTCACCGCCCCCGCGAACCGGGGGAAACGCTGCGGCCAGCCGCCGTCGGCGATCCCTCCGCGGATCTGCGCCTTCACCACGAAGCGCAGGGCGCGATCGAGGGCCGTGCCGAACCGGTGATCACCGCGTTCCAGGTAGAGGCGCAGGATGAGCTGGGCGGCGGAGGACGTGCCCGCGTCGTCGAAGGTCGCGTTGCCGTAATAGTGCTGGAACTCCTCCAGCCGCCAGCCGTTCGCGCCGACGGTGTCGTACCACTTGCGCAGCGACTTCGTACCCGCGAAGTCGTGCACGTAGTTCCAGCCGCCGACCGGCAACTGTGCCTCCGCCAAGGCGAGGCCGGTGCGCGAGGCGGCGCGGTAGAAGGATTCCTCGCCGGTGGCGTGGTAAGCGTCGAGCAGGCTGTGCCCGACCGACGGCGTTCCCGGCGGCTGCACCCAGCACATGGTGCGGTTGGCCGCCATCTCACCCCAGGTCTGGGACAGGTCGGGCAGGTAGCTCCAGACGTAGGCGCCGCGATGGGAGAGCTGTTGGTCGAAGAACGCCGCGGCCCGGCGCATGGCCGCCGGAATTCCCGGCACGGCGGCCTGAACGGTCTGGTGTCCACCCGCGAGGACGGCCACCGGCACAGCGGTGGCGAGGAGTCCGAAGCTGCGGCGCGTGAGGTTCATGATCGCATCTCGATTCACATATCTGAACGACGTCCACACTTGTAAACGCATCGTGATAGCTGGGAGCGCTCCCGTCAAGCCCGGATCGTCCACCTGGAGCAATATCGGTGAATCGCGGCGGGGCTGACCACACGATTCATCAGCGTGAACCGGGAATCGGCGATCGAGGGTTGACGTGAAGCCGGTTCGTTGGTCTCCTGTTCTCGGCACTTCGCCATCGGATCCGAATCAATCCTTTGAGGACATTTCTGTTTTCTTCATCGACCGCAAGGAGGCGGCGTGATGAATTTGCGTCCTTTTCGATTTCTTTCGATTCTGACTTTGACCGTGATCACCTCGTCCACCGTGGTGACCACCGGCGTCAATGCGGAAATCTCCGCGCAGGCGGCACCGATCGGCTGGGCGAGCCAGAACGGTGGCACCCACGGCGGCGGCGCCGCGCCGCCGATCACGGTGACCTCGGCGTCCGCGTTGAGCTCGGCGATCAGCGGAACCACGGCGGCGGTGGTGCGGGTCTCCGGCACCATTTCCTGCTCCGGCATGCTCAAGGTGGGCTCCAACAAATCCATTCTGGGCAATGCCGGCGCCACGATCGACGGCTGCGGCCTGACCTTGAGCGGATCCAAGAACGTGGTGATCCAGAACCTGTCCTTCCGGGACTGGGACGACGACGCGATCAACATCGAAAAGGCCTCGACCAACGTGGTCGTCGACCACAACACGTTCACCAACGGCTACGACGGCGCCGTCGACATCAAGCGCGCTTCGGATTACATCACGGTGTCCTGGAACCGCGTGCACGGGCACAACAAATCGATGCTGCTCGGGCACAGTGACGACAACGGGAGCCAGGATATCGGCAAATTGCGGGTGACCTATCATCACAATTACTTCGACGGCTCGGGGACACGGCATCCGCGTGTGCGGTTCGCCAATCCGGTGCACGTGTTCAACAACTACTATCGAGACAACGAATACGGTGTCGCGTCCACCTGCAAGGGTGGCGTCCTCGTCGAGAACAACCATTTCGACAACGTCGACGAACCCACGCTGGTCGGCTACGCGGGTTCACCGGCCGGCACCCTGGTGCAGCGCGGGAACCTCTTCACCGGATCCGGTTCACCTCAGGCGAGCGGAACGGTGGCCGGAATTCCGTACTCCTACAGCCTCGAGTCCGCGAGCGCGGTGAAAGGCAGTGTGACCGCCGGAGCGGGAGCGGGCAAGATCCTGCCCTGACCGGCCGCCGCCCCGGAGTCCGCAGGCGCCGGGGCGGCGCTCCGGCAGGTCCAGGACCGGGCGGCCTGTCATCGGTCAGCGTTCGAGAATGCCTCCGTCCGACCACTCGAGTGCGTGCTCCTGGGCGAATTCGGCGAAGGTGCGGGGCGGCCGGCCGGTCAGGTCCAGCACCGCGGTGCTGACCCGGTCTTCCCGGCCGGCTCTGATGCCGTCTTCCACCGCGGCGATGGCTGCGGCGAACTCGGCGGGTACGCCTGCCGCCCGGTAGTTGGCTGCCTGCTCATCGACGCCTGTCGACACCACGCGGACCGGCCGTCCGGTGCGTGCGGTGATGATCGCCGCCGCGTCGCGGTAGCTCAACGCCTTCGGCCCGGTGAGCAGGTAGTCGCGCTGGTCGCTGGGCCCGACGTCGGGTTCGGTCAGGAGGGCGGAGGCTGCGGCCGCGATGTCCCGCGCGTCGATCCAGCCCACTCGGCCGTCGGCGGCGGCGGTGCGGATCTCGCCGTGCCGCCGGATCCGCTCGCCGATCGGGTGCGGGCTCAGGAAGTTCTGCATGAACCCGGACGCGCGCAGCACGACCCACCCGGGCCGGGCTCGCACCTGCGCGGCCAGCTCCAGCGCGCTGGGAGCGTTCGGCAGCTCGATAGCGGAGCCGAGGAGTACTACCCGGCGCACGCCGAGGCGTTGCGCCTCGGCCAGGAACGGCCGGACCGGCGGCATCGGGTCCACGGTGTTCGTCGGGGGCACCAGGAAGACCCGGCCCACCCCGCGTAGCGCGGTCGGATGGGTGGCCGGGTCGTCCCAGTCGAACCGGACCGCGTCCGGGTCACCGGCGGACGGGTTGCGGCTGGCCACCCGGACCGGCACACCGTTGCCGCGCAGCAGTTCCACCAGCGCGGTCCCGGTCTTCCCGGTGCCGCCGGTCACCAGCACACCGGTCATCGGACAGTCCCCGAGCGCAGTGAGTCGAGCAGCTCGGGCAGCGTCCCGGCCGCCGCAGCGTTGGCCAGCGGGTTCCAGTAGTCCCGGAAGTGGGTGATCGAACCGTCCTGGACGGTGATCACCACGATGTAATCCATCCGATAGGGCTCTCCGGTGCGCACCGACTGTCCGTTCGCGTGGTACTCCACGACAACGGTGTCCGGCCGTTGCGTGTGGTGCACGGTGATCGGAGGGACCGCTCGCAGGTCATACACCTCTGGGAAACCTGCCAAGTAGTCGCGGATCTCTTTCCGTCCGGTCAGCCGGCGCGGCGAAGTCCCGACGGCGAACGGGAATTCGGCGGTGCCGTCTTCCGCCCACAAGTCGGCGACGGCGCCGGTGTCCTTGGCCAGCATCAGAACCAGCAGTAGGCGCATCGTTTCCTCGGGAGTGCGTGGCATGGTGTCCTCCACAGTGCATCGGGGTGTGTCCAGTTCAGACTGGACGCGGGCCCGCCGACGAGGAACAGACCGCTGAGCCCCGGACCGCCAGTCCGTGGCCAAGCCGCGCACCCCGTGCCACCATGGGTGGGGTGAGCAGAGCCGAACTGGCCGATTTCCTGCGCCGCCGGCGGGAAGCACTACGCCCGGACCAGGTGCCGGCCACGGCGACCCGCCCGTCGGGCCGACGCGCCCGGCGCACTCCCGGGCTGCGCCGCGAAGAGGTGGCCGCGCTGGCCGGGATGTCGGTCAGCTACTACGAACGGCTGGAGCAGGCGCGCGCACCGCGCCCGTCCCCGGAGGTGCTGGCAGTTCTGGGGACCGCGCTGCAGCTCACCGCCGCGGAGCGCGAGCACCTGGCGCGGCTGGCGGGGCAGGTCCCGCCCGGCACGGACGCCGATCGGAGGCCGGTGCCCGCCGAGGCCCACCAGTTGCTGGACCGGCTCGGGCCGATACCCGCCTACCTGGTCGACGAGCGGCAGGACATCGTGGCCTGGAACAGCACGGCAGCCGCGTTGATCACCGATTTCGGGCTATTGCCCGCTGAGGAGCGCAACACCGTGCGACTGGCCATCCGGCTGGGCGGCACCTTGTGCTGGGCGCCGGCAGGCGCGGAGGGCGAGTTCGCCCGGCAGCTCGCCGCCCAGCTGCGCGCGGCCAGCGTCCGCTACCCGGCCGATCGCGTCCTCGGCGAGCTGGTCAACGAGCTCGCCGCGCACAGCCCGGAATTCGCCGCCGGCTGGCGCGACCACGACGTACGGCCCATTCCGACGCTACGCAAGCACTTGCGCCACCCTGAGCTGGGCGACCTGGAGGTGATCTGCCAAACCCTGTTGCTGCCCGGCACCGACCTGCAGCTGGTGATGTACACCGCGGAGCCGGGCAGCCAGAGCGCCGACGCGCTCGCCCAGTTGGTGTGAGGACTGGTCGCAGTTTTCGAGCGGTATCACGTGGACCGAAGCGGCTACCTCGCCTTCTTCGGGCCGTTCGCCCCGTGGCTCGTCAGGTATTCGCTCAGGTGGATCGACCGGCATCCCAGCGAACCGGTCGCGCGATCAAACTCCGCCGCCCGACAGCGGGGACACGTTGAAGCTGAAGTAGTTCTTGTGGGACTCCGACCGGCTCCCGGAATTGTCCGGCGGGAAGATGGCGTCGATGAACAGGCCGCCGCCGCAATCGGGTTCGGAGAACAGGTTGAGCACCGACGACTTGGTCCGGTTCGCCAGGTAGTTGGCCTTCTCCCCGAGCAGGCCATGGACGTTGTAACAAACACGCGGTTTCAGATCGTGGATGGTGACCGGAATCGGCACCGTCGGCGCCGACCAGATCGCGCGGTCGCCGGCCGGATGCGCGGTCGCGCTCCCGGCCGTGGCGGCCAGCAATACGGCGGACACGCCCAGCGCACCCACACCGGACAGAACATGGCGGACGACCATCACGGAACCTCCCAGACCGGCTTGACCCTGCCCGGAATGCTGCCAGACACCCCCGCCTGCCGAAAGGCCACCTCCACGCGCGCCGCGGTGCCACGTAGCGCGCCCATGGATGTGATATCGCCGATGCTCCATCTGGCCCAACAGCAGCGCACCGGTTGAGTAGTTCTACCCGTGGCAGGGTCGCAGGAATACCGGCAATATCGGTCAGGACCCGCTCCGCCGAGAGCGGCTGCCACTGGGGGTTTCATGAAGTTTGCTCGTGCCATCACCACGCTCGCCATCGCCGCCGGTCTGGCCACCGCGTTAGCGCCTGCCGCGGCCGCCGAAACCGTCGCGAGCCTCGACTTCACTGCCGAACAGGGCGCCCACCCCGTCGATGGCAGAAGCGGTCACTGGACTGCCTCACCGGAGAACGAGGTCCGATTCTGGGAGAGCAGCGGAACCCTGCGGGTGGACGCCGAGACCGACCACGGATTCGACTACATCGCGCTCGACTTCACCGCGCCGTCCGGAACCCTGCAAGCTGGAACCTACAGCCACGCGGAGGGAGCGCATATCCTGGCCATCTCCAACGGACTGGGCTGCGTCGACGACTATTCGACGTTCACGATCGCCCACATCGAACGCGGCGCCGAGGGGCTCGTCGCGCTCGACGCGACGTTCGAGCAGCGCTGCGGCAGCCCCACGTCACCTGCCCTGCGGGGCGAGGTCCACTACCGGCGCTGAGCCGGATTCGCCGAAGGCTCTGCCAGGGCAACTGAAAGTCAGGCAAGGTGGCTGCCGTCCCAGCAGAGGGCGAGCTCATGGGCGAGACTTGCGGCTTCGCGGACAGCGTCGGCATAAGCCGGATACCGCGAGTTCTCGGCGGCGAGCGACAAGGCGGACTCGAGCTCGATGGCGAGTGCGAGCAGTCTCCTCCGTACGGCACCGGCGGTGGTCAAGTCGGGCGTGGTCCGGGACGAGTCGTCGTCCCGGTGATGCCGACCGTCGAAACGGAACGCTTCCGGTGCCAGCATGGTGATCTCGCCGGTGACGGCCTCCGCCCTGCCCAGTCTCCGGACGATCGTCTTGTGCACACGCCGGGCCGCGCGCGCCAGGGCGGCGCTGCCCGGATCAGCTTCGGCCAGTAGCTCTCCGACGGTTTCCATGACCGCGAACACGTGCTGCGCCGTCGGAAGAATGTCAGCCTGGTTGGCGAAATCCAGCCGTCGGACGCCGCCGTCGATCAGATCCAGCGCGGAGACCTTTGTGGACGGTGCCTCGGCAACACGAGGAGCGATTCCCATGAGCCTTGACGATACGTTCGCGGAGCGTGGCGCGAACGGACGACCGTACACTTTGGACACATCTACCCAGCCGCCGCCTGCGCCGCCTCTCCTGCCGATCCGGTAGCCCGACCGGGGAACCCGAAAGGGTTACGGCTCCACAACAAGTCACCGGCCCCATCGGATAGCCGACCCGAGCGGGTGGGCCATCCGATGGGCGAATCCCGAACGGCTCGAACCGTGGCTGGGCGCTGTCATCCACCGATGGTGACGCCGAACTCCGCTTCGATGATCTTGAACATCGGGTCCCAGGCCTTCCACTCGGTGTTGGTGTGGACGGCGATGGTGTGCCGTCCGTCGGGGGTGCCGACCGCGAAGAACCAGGTTCCCCAGAAGCTGCCGCCGACGCCGCGCAGCGTCCGGCCGCCCGTCGCCTGCTCGTCGAACTCGAACAGGCCCAGGCCGTAGCGCGTGTGCGGCATCCAGTAGCTGCCTTCGGTGGAGACCGTCGTCCACATCTGCCGGTGCTGGGCGGGCGGCAGCAGGCTGCCGGTGATCATCGCCTTGAGGAACCGGATCATGTCGGACGTGGTGGAGACGACGTTGCCCGCCGCGTAACCCAGGGAGGAGTTGAGCTCGGTGACGTCCAGTGGCGGCAGGCCGGGCTCCTCCATCAGCGACTGCCAGTTCTCCGGCGTGAGCGTGGCAGGGTCGGCGCCGTCCTTGAGGAACTGGTGGGAATAGCCTCGCGGGTGCGGATCGGGATACCCGCTGTCGGCGGTGGGACGCACGCGGGTGCGGGTCAGGCCGAGAGGCCGGGCGACCCTGCGTTCCACCTCCTCGGCGTAGCCGTTGCCGGTCACCTTCTCGATGATCGCGCCGGCGATGTAGAACCCGCCGTTGGCGTACTCGAAGCGTTCGCCTGGCGCGCCGACCGGCGGCTGGGACACCGCCACCCGAAGTAGTTCTTCGGTGGTGAAGGTGTCGAAGCGATGCTCGTCGAACCCGGAGCGGGTGGCATAGCGGTAGCTGATCTCCGGTGCCAGGCCGGTGGCGAACAACCCGCTCGTGTTGCTGAGCAGGTGCCTGATGGTGATCTTGTCGCCGTCGTAGCCGTTGACGTCCAGCACCCCGGGCAGGTGGGCGTTCACCGGGTCGTCGAGGTTCAGCCTGCCCTCGGCCTCCAGGGACAGCAGAACGGCGGCGGTGAAGGCCTTGCCGCTGCTGCCGGCGTGGAAGTACTCCCCTGCCTGGCGGGGCGCCCCGGTCCGGAGGTCGGCCACGCCCGCGGTGCCGAACCAGGTCCGGTCGCCGTCTTCGACCTCGGCCACGATGCCGGGGATACCGTACTCGGCCACAACCGACTCGAGCGCCTGCTGGACCTTGTCGTTCGTTGTCATCGCACTGCCTTTCGGACGTCATCGCTGATGTCCACAACGATGTCCGGCGGCTCTGACAGACCGCTTATAACGCCCTTACAGCCCGCGCCGGCTTGCTGTAAGCCGTCCTCAGGACATGCCCGATAGCCTGCCCACCATGCGGATCGAGGTGCTGGGACCCGTTCGGGCGTTCGCCGATGACGGTGCGCCGATCGAGCTCGGCGGCATCAGGGTTCGCGCCCTGCTGGCCAGGCTGGCGCTGGCCGGAGGCGAGGTGGTGTCGGTCGACGCGCTGCTCGATGGCCTGTGGGGCGAGCACCAGTCCGGGGACACCGTCAACGCGTTGCACGCGCTGGTCCATCGGCTGCGCCGGGCACTGGGACAGGCCGGTGCCGTGGAGACGGTGGCCGGTGGGTACCGGCTCCACGTGGATCCCGGGCACGTCAACGCGATCCGCTTCGAGGAGCTGGCGAAGCGCGGCGGCCGTGAACTGGCCGCGGGCGCCGCACGACAAGCGGCCTCGCTGCTGGACGAGGCACTCACGCTGTGGCGAGGGGAAGCGCTGGCCGACGTGCGCGACCTCCCTTTCGCCGGTGCGGCCGGCGCGCGCCTGGACGAACTGCGCGCCGGGGCCGCCGAAGACCGTTTCGAGGCGGAGCTGCTGCTCGGCCACCACGGCGAGATCCTGGCCGACGTTGAAGCGGCGGCCGCGGCCCATCCGCTGCGCGAACGGCTGGCCGGGTTGCGAATGCGGGCGCTGCACGCGATGGGCCGTCAGTCCGATGCGCTGGCCGTGTTCGAAGAGGTCCGCGAGACGCTCGCCGAGGAGCTCGGCGTCGACCCTTCCGAGACCCTGAGGAAAACGCACCTCGCCGTGCTCCGGGGTGAGCTGGAAATCCCTGAGCCGCACCAGGCCCGGCCTGAGGCGGCGCGAGGACGGCTGCCCGCCCAGCTGACCAGTTTCGTCGGCAGGGACGAGAAGCTGCGCTTGCTGGCCGGGTTGCTGGAAACCTCCAGGCTGGTCACCGTCGTGGGACCCGGCGGCGTGGGAAAGACCCGGCTGGCCGTGGAGGCGGCGAGCCGGCATCGGTCCCATCAACGCGGCCGGGTCTGGCTCGTTTCCCTGGCAGCGGCGGATACGGCCGACGACCTGGTGGAGGCGGTGCTGGGCACGCTCAGCGTCGCCGAAGCCCAGCCGACCGGCCCGCCACTGGAACGAGTGGTCAATCTGCTCGCCGGCGGTGAAGGCGTGCTGGTGCTGGACAACTGCGAACAGATCTCCGGAGCCGTCGCGGAGTTCGCCGGGCGACTGCTGGAGCGCCAGCCGTACCTGACCGTTCTCGCCACGAGCCGGGAGCCGCTGGAGGTGATGGGTGAGGCGCTGTGCCGCCTGGGTCCGCTGGATCTCCCTCTGGCGCACGCCGACGCCGCCCGCGCCCGCGAATCGACCGCGGTGCGGCTGTTCCTCGACCGGGCGGCGGCCGTACAGCCCGGTTTCGTCCTGGACGCGACCAGCACGGCCCCGGTCGTGGACATCGTGCGCCGCCTGGACGGACTGCCGCTGGCGCTGGAACTGGCCGCGGCGCGGCTGCGGACCATGACCGCCGACCGGATCGCCCGGCGGCTGGACGACCGATTCCGGTTGCTCAGCACCGGCAACCGGACCGCTCAGCCCCGGCAGCAGACCCTCCACGCGGTCATCGAATGGAGCTGGGACCTGCTCAGCGACCACGAACGCGCACTGGCCGGCCGGATCTCGATCTTTCCCGCACGATCCGGTATCGCCGCGATCGAGGCGGTCTGCGCGGACGAGACGCTTCCGCCGGGCGAGATCGTCTATCTCCTGGAATCCCTGGTCGACAAGTCCCTTGTGGAGCGCTCCGGCGACGCGTACGGGATGCTGGAAACCATCCGAGCCCACGCGAGGGAAAAGCTGCGACTCTCGGGTGAGGTCGAAGTCCGCCTTCACGCGCTCACGCGGCACTTCGCCGACCTGGCCGAGCACCACGAGCCACTGCTCCGTTCCGGCAAGCAGGCGGAGGCACTGCGGGTGTTCCAGGCCGAGTACGACAACTTCGTGTACGCGTTGCAAACGGCCATCGACGACAGCGACGCCGAGACAGCGGCCCGGATTCTCGGGCCGCTGTACTGGTACTGGGTCATGCTCCGCTACGACGCCCGGGCCGATGCCTACGTCGCCAAGGTCGCCGAGTTCGGCGACGCGCTGCCCGCGGATGCCCGGGCCGCGTTCACCGCCCTTCACCTGGTGGGTACCGAGGGCGGGCCGGTGACCGATCGCGAACGGCTGCGCGCGCTCATCGACGACTGTGCCCGCACGGGCGCGCTGCGGCGCTATCCGATGCTGTTGACGGTCGTGGTGGTGATGGCGGTGATGTTCGGGCTGGACGACGTGCTCGACCGGGAGATCGCCCGGGTCCGTGGCGGGGAGGACCGCTGGGCGATCGCCTGCACCTTCATGATCGAAGCCATCCGTTGTCGCGGACGGGGCGACCGCGACGGCACCGCGAAGGCGATGACCGCGGCGTTGCACGCGTTCGAGGAGACGGGAGATCGGTGGTGGACGGCGAAGACGCTGTACGGCCTGGCGCAGATCCACGCCGTCACCGGGGAGCACGACCAGGCGATCACCGCCTACGAGCAGAGCATCGCGATCGCCTCCGGCCTCGGGTCGCAGGACGAGGTCACCACCCGGCTCGCGCTGGCCGCGGAACGCCTGCGCGCCGGCGATCTGACCGGTGCCCGTCGCGACATCGAAACGGCCGAACGAGCGGCCTGGCGGCGTGGCCAGCCGGTGCTGGAGATCGACGTCCTCGGCTGCCTTGCCGAGTTCTACCGCCGCTCCGGAGAGGTCGGCCGCGCCGATCGAGAACTCGACCGGCTGGAAACGCTCGTCCGCGAGCTTCCGCAGTCGGCCCAGACCGCCGACGGTCGGCTCCTCCCCGCCAGGGTGGCCAACCTGATCACCACCGGGGACGCCGTACGCGCCCGCGGACTGCTGCCCCGCGCCGTCCGTGCCGCGCAGGCGCTCATGGACGCCCCCGCGGCCGCTCAGCTCCTGGCCAGGCTGTTGTTCCTGGAGGGCGATCCGGCAGGCGCCGCCACCGCACTCGGCCTGGCGGAGGCCATCCGCGGCACGTTCGACCACGGCGACACCGAACTGCGTTCCCTCACCGAAGCAGTCACGGAAGCGCTCGGCCACAGAAACTACGACACCGCCTATCAGCGGGGCGCCGGCATGACCCCGCACGAGGCGAACGACAGGCTGACCGAGCTGGCCCGCTGACACAAAGGCGGGCGGCCGCCGGAAGAATCAAACCGTCGTCGTGGAGGCGATGTCGGATTCCCGGTCGGCGCTGGGATTCGAGCCGAACCAGTCGAGGCAGACGACCATGGCGTCGTCGGCGGCCAGCCCGCCGTCGCGGCGTTCGTGCAGTTCGGCGAGGACCGCGCTCGGAACGTGAGCCGCGGGCAGATCCGCGGTCGCGAGGACGGCCTGGGTCAGTTCGCGGTCGCCGTAGAGTTCTCCGTGCGGTCCGGCCGCGTTGTACACGCCGTCGCTGACGAAGACGAACCGGTCGCCCGGCAACGCTTGCAGGGTTTCGGCGGTGTACTGGGTGTCTTCGAACGTGCCGAGGGGAAGCTGTTCGTCGAAGTGGACACGTTCGACTTTGCCGTCGCGGAGCCGCCACAAGCGGGGTGAGCCCGCGTCGACCGCGGCGATCTCGCCGGTGGCGAGGTCGAATTCCAGCAGGAGCGTGGCGACGTGTTCTTGGCCGCGATGCTGCGCGTAGATGGCTTGGTCGGCGAGTTCAGCCTGTGCGTCCAGGGGAATACCGGCGCGGCGGGCGTTGCGCAGCGCGTTGACGGCGAGGTTGGTCAGCAGGGCGGCGCTGCTGCCTTCGCCCATGCCGTTGACCAGCGTGACCGTCAAGGTGCGGGCGGAGGCCGACCAGTCGAAGCAGTCGCCGTAGATGGCGTAGGCGGGTTCCAACTGGCCGCCGAGCGCGAATTCGGGACGGCTGCACGCACGGCCGGGGAGCAACTGCCACTGCATCTCCGCGGCGAGCGTCAGCCGCGAGGAGCGGCGGGCCTGCACGTACAGGTCGGTGTCGCGGTCTGCGACGAAGACCTCGTGCCCGAGTGCCTCGGCGAACCGGCCGAGTTCGGCCCACACCGGCGGTTCCGGCTCTTCGGGCAGCGTGACGGCCAGGACGCCGAGCCGGTCGCCGCGCACGGTGACCGGGAGGTGTGCGCGGATGCCGTCGTCGGCGGGTTCGAACGTCGCCCGCTGGGTGGTGAAGGCCTCGCCCGCCGCGGTGCCTGCCACCGGCATCGGCTCGGTCGTGTACGGCAGGACGGTCACTCGGCGTAGTTCGGTGAGGCTGTAGTCGGCCATCAGCAGTTCGACGGCGCCGGCACCGAAATGCTCGCTCAACGCCGCGCGCAGCCCGTCGAGCAGCGCATGAGGCTGGACACCGCGCAGGACCCGTTCGACTGCCAAGGATCTGTCCACCGCGTTCGCCTCCTGCCCACCGGACCCGGCGCCTCGAATCGGGCACCCGGGAATGAGTCCGCACCGCTCCGTCGGACCGGTCGCAGGACGTGCCGCGGTGAGCTGAGCTGACAGTTCAGCATAAGGATGCGAGAGTGGGTCTGTGAATCGGTCCTCCGAGCCGCCCGGCACCGAGACGGTGGCGGCGGCCGTGACCGAGACGGCCGAGCTGCTCGAGATCATGTTCGAGCGGGCTCGCGAGGCGTCACCGCGTCCGCTGTCGACGTCCCAAGTACGCGCCGTCGTGGCACTCGACCACCACGACGGACTGAACCTGCGCGCCCTCGCCGAGGTGCTCGGCTCCACCCCGCCGCTGGTGAGCCGCCTGTGCGACCGGCTGGAAGCGGTCGGCTTCCTCGAACGGCTGCCCAGTTCCGCCAGCCGCCGTGAGATCACGTTGCGGCTCAGCGACAGCGGCCGCGCGTACTTGCGGGACCTCCGGGCCCGTCGGCGCGAAAGCCTGCGCGCGGTGCTGGAAAAACTCACCCCCGAAACCCGGGAGACGCTCGCCGCAGGCCTCCGGGAATTCCGTGAGGCGGCGTCCGGCTAGATCCGGATGTGACCTACCAGACTCTCTCCAGTAGGCTAACTATTGTCATATGACAACGGTTGCTGCTCCCGGATATCCAGAGGGCGGCCTGGAGCTCCTGGGAGGCCTCGGTGCAGAGGACGGACGACTCCGCCGTCCGGGACTTGCTGTCGCGGATCTTCGGCGAAGACCAAGACCAGTTGGTCGACGACTGGATCCGCTGGCAGCTGACCGGCTCTTCGGCTCAGCTCGACGAGTCCGCGCTGCGACGCGAGGCGACCGAATTGCTCGGGGCCCTGCGTGACGCGCTGGAGACAGGGGTGCCGCCGGCCCGGATCATCGAGCGCGATCAGGCGGTCCGTTCGGCCCTGCGCGGGCTTTCCGAGCGGCGTGCTCGCGCGGGTACCGCACCTGCCGTCACGGCCACGGCGATCCTGGCGCTGAAGCGCACGACCCTGAGCGCGCTCGAACGCCGCAGCGAGGACCCGGCGGTGCGCTATCAGGCGTCACTGCTGGTCAACCAGCTCCTGGACGCCGCGGGCCTGCTCACCTTCTCGGTCTACGTCGAAGGGCGCGAAGAGATCATCCGGCGCCAGCACCAGCAGATGCTGGAGCTGTCCACGCCCGTGGTGCGGCTGTGGCGCCAGGTACTGGCAGTACCCCTGATCGGCACCCTCGACAGCGCCCGCGCCCAGGTCGTGATGAACAACCTCCTGGAGGCCATCCAGACCCACGAGGCCCGCGTGGCGATCATCGACATCACCGGCGTGTCCACAGTGGACACAGCGGTGGCGCATCATCTGCTGCAAACGGTCAGCGCGGTCCGGCTCATGGGCGCCGAATGCCTGATCAGCGGTGTCCGTCCGTCGATCGCGCAGACCGTCACCCAGCTCGGCATCGACCTCTCCCACATCGTGACCCGAGGCTCGCTGGCCGACGCCCTCGCCGCCGCACTGGACCTGCTCGGCGACCGCACCCGCGCGGTGACCGGGTGAGCACACGCGCCGGCCTGCCGATCCTTCGGCTCGGAGACATCCTGATCAGCGGCTTGCTGGCCGACCTTGACGACACCACCGCGCTGCGGTTCACCGACGAACTCACCACCCGGATCTCCGACGAGGAGATCCGCGGGGTCATCCTCGACATCTCGCGGCTGGAGATCATCGACTCCTTCGTCGCCAGGGTGCTGATGGAACTCGCCGCCACCGGACGACTTCTCGGCGCCCGCATGATCGTCGCCGGAATGCGCCCCGCCGTCGCGATCACCCTGTCCGAACTGGGGTTGCGGCTCACCGGCGTGCAGACCGCGCTCAACGCCGAACAGGCCATGGAACTGCTGGGGTGGCGCCGTCCCGCCGAGGACGCCGAAGAGGCGCCTCATGCTTCCTGACGAACTCACCGACCAGGGTCCGCGCGAACACTCCGTCCGCGCCGAAAAAGATCTGCTCAGCGCCCGCCACGCGGTGCGGGCCAGTGCGGTCGCCGTGGGCTTCACCATCGTCGACCAGACCAAGATCGTCACCGCCGCCAGCGAACTGGTCCGCAACGCCTACATCCACGGTGGCGGCGGCACGATGACGATCACCGTCCTGCGAAACGGTCGTGTGGGCCTGGAATTGACGGTGCGCGACAAGGGCCCCGGCATCGCCGACGTCGATCAGGCGATGACCGACGGCTTCTCCACCGGCGCCGGGCTCGGGCACGGCCTCGGCGGAACCCGGCGGCTCGTCGACGAGTTCACCATCGACACCGCTCCCGGCCGCGGCACCACGGTCACGATCGTGCGCTGGAAACCATGACGGTCACCGTCGCGGAAACCACCCGCCAGATCCGTATCGACCACGTCAGCGCGGTCTACACGGCGGCGCGCGCCGCCCGCGAAGTCGCCGCGGAAACGGGGCTGCCCGAGGTACTGTCCGAACGGGCGGCCGTCATCGCCTCCGAACTGGCGGGCAACATCGACAAACACGCCACCGACGGCACGGTCTTCATTCAACGCTCCCTCGCCGGAGCCGGCGTGGACATCTACGCCGCGGATTCCGGGCCGGGCATGGCCGATCTGGACTACTGGCGTATCGACGGCCACACCACGACCGCGACGCTGGGCACGGGCCTCGGCGCCGTCGGCAGGCTGGCCGCCGAGTTCCGGATCCGGTCGGCGGCCGGCTCGGGCACCACCGCGGCGGCACGAACACTGGTCACCGGAACGAACGCCTCAGCCGTCGCTCACGTCCGCCTGGCGCGCGAAGGTGAAGACCGGTGTGGTGACGGCCTGGCGCTCGCCACCCTGCCCGGCGCCCGGACCATCGCCGTCGTGGACGGCCTCGGCCACGGCCCCGCGGCAGGCGACGCGGCGGTGGCCGCGATCGACGTCTTCCGCCGTAACCCGGGCCGCCCGCTCCGCGACCATCTCACCGCCATGCACCGATCGCTGCGGCAGACCCGCGGCGCCGCGGTCGCGCTGGCCCGGATTTCCGGCGGCCTGCTCGAATTCTGCGGTGTGGGGAACATCGGCGGCCTGGTGCTGACGTCAGGGCAGAGCCGGCCGCTGCTCAGCATGCCCGGCATCGTCGGCTTCACCCTGCCGGACACCCACGTCCGGACCGTGGACCTGCCGGAGCACCACGTCGTCGTCCTGCACACCGACGGAATCGGCACCGGCTGGCGCGGCGCCGCACCCCTCGGCCCGCTCCCGATCCCGGCACTGCTCGCCGCCGACCTCGCCCACCGGCACCGCGACCCGCACGACGACGCCACCCTGATCGTGGTCGGATCCGGAACGGGAACGCCATGACGCACTCCCCCATCGCCCCGCTACGCCACCGACTTCGCGAGGCCTGCGCCGCCGCGGGAGTCACCGCCGACGACCGCGCCAAGCTGGTCCTCGCGGCAACCCTGCTCGCCGTGCACGCGGGTAAGCCACCTGAGCTGTCGACCACCGCGGGTGACGGCAGGCTCGCCGTCACCCTCCGGTTTCCCGGACCGGTCGGGCAAGACCACCGCAACACTTTGCCACTGCTGCCCGACGCAGGTGACAGCGCGACCCTGACCTGGCACCTTCCCGCCGTCCACGACACGGCGACCGTTCCCGAAGACGACGAACTGGCCACCCGCGAGGAAATGCTCGCCCTCATCGCCCGCGCCGACGCCGTCACCCAGGAGCAGCGCGAGCTCAAACACGAACTCGCCGAAACCAACAGCGGCGTGCTCGCCATGTACGTCGAACTCGAGGAACGGGACGAACAACTCCGGCAAGCCCACGCGGTGATCTTCCGCGAACTCGAAGACGCGCTGCGCCCTCCGCCACCACACGTGGACGCCTTCGACCTGGCCGTGCACTACGCGCCCAGCGAGCCGGACTCCCCGACCGGCGGCGATCTCTACGACTGGTTCGTGCTGCCCGACGGGAACCTGCACATCACCCTCGTCGACGCCGTCGGCCACGGCGTCACCTCGACCCGGCACGCGCTGACCGTCACCCACGCCATCCGCACCCTGGCACTGGAAGGCCATCCCCTCCACGACCTGATCGCCCGCGCCGCCGGCGCACTGGCGACCATCGAACCCGGCTTGATGGCGACCGTGCTGATCGCCCGGCTCGACCCGGCGACCGGCGACGTCACCATCGCCAACGGCAGCCATCCCCGTCCGGTCCTCGTCACCTCCGACGGCGGCACCGAACTCCTGGTGCCCTCCCGCGTCGGAAGAGGCGTCGGCTTCCCAGACCCCGGCAACGGCAGCCTGGTCCGCCGCACCCTCGCCTCGGGCGATCTGCTCCTGCTGTACACCGACGGCTTGACCGAAAGCCGCAAGAACCATCAGGAAGGCGAAGCCCGGCTACTGGCCATAGCACCGCGCCACGCCGGAGAACCCACAGCGACAGTCCCCAGTGCACTCGCCGCCGAAATGCACGACGTGGTCTTGCACGCCGACGACACCGTCGTGATCGCGATCCGGCGCAGACCGGCATCACCGTAGTTTGCTTTTGTTCACCACGGGGTACTGAACTCAGTGCGCGATGTTTCCAAGCAAGCGTCCAAATAACGAGGCGGGTGGGACGAATGTCAACACAGCCAGGGACAACTGAGCGCAGCGAGCCCGATCCGAGCACCGTGGCCTACGACCTGGACACGACCTCCACCCGGGCCGTCCGCCATGGTGTCCGCCAGGCACTGGGCGGCTATCGGGGGCTCGCGGTGGACGACGCGGTCCTGGTGGCCGACGAACTGGTCAGCAACGCCCACCAGCACGGTGACGCGCCGCGCGCCTGCCGCCTCGAACTCACGCATCGAGGGAGCCTGCGGATCGAGGTCGACGACGCTTCGCCGCGCCAACCGCGGCGAAGGACGCCGGACGGTACCGGCGGGCGTGGCTTGTTGCTGATCGACCGGCTCGCCTCCGCCTGGGGCGTCCGGAACCACGCCGATCACAAGACCGTGTGGGTCGAACTCGCGTTGAACCGCGAGGGAAATCACGCACCGCATCTGGCCGCGGCCCGGACCTGGCACAACGAGGACTAGCCATGCTCCGCACCGAAAAAAGCGGAACCTGGACCGCCGTGAGCGAACCGTCCCAGGCCGAGCCGCCACCACCCGAGCTGGACATCGTCAGCCGCGTCGTGAGCGGCAGCACCGTGGTCACGGTGACCGGCGAAGTCGACACCGAGGCGGCGCCGGCACTGCACGCGGCGCTCACCACCGCTCTCGACGACACCGCCGGTACCTGCGTGCTGGATCTGACCACAGTGGATTTTCTCGACTCCGCGGGCTTGGCCACGCTGGTCACCGCCGACACTTACGCGGCGGAACACGGGAAATCGCTGCGCATCGCCGTGGACTCCAACAGCCCCGTGATCCGGCCGATCGAAATCACCGGCCTCGACATCGTTCTGAGGCTTTACCACACCGTGGACGAAGCGCTTGAAGCCTCGAACCGACCTCGGCTGTCCGAGCACTGACAGCGAGTTCGGACCATGATCGAACAGACGCTGCTCGGCCGAAACCCACGGCTACGCTGGGCGCGTCCGGCCAACGATTCCGCCCCCTCTCGCTGTCCATAATGGACACTCGGTTCGTTCCCGACGGCGGCACGCTGGTCACCTGAGAGAAAGGCCCTAGGCAGCGCCATGCCGTCGCCTCCTGCCACGATCGGGCTAAGCCGAGCGACCGTGCCGCTCGCGATCGCATGACAGAGCGGCTCGGCCGTTTACAGTTCCGGCCATGTCGGAGGACGAACGCGCGCGGGCGCGACGTGTGCTGGCTTTCGCTCTCGACGTGGCGATGCAGATGTTCCGTCAGGGCATCGAGACCGCGGTCGTCGTCCGCACGGTTCGCCGGCTGGCGAACGCGGGCGGCATCGACGATCTGCGGATCTCGGTCGGGGTACGGGCGGTACATCTGCAGCACTGCCCGAGCGGTGGCGGCGAGCCGGTGGTGCTGCTGGGCAGCATCGAAGCGAACGACACCCGCGACATCGGCCGGATGGGCGACCTGGAAGCACTCGCGGTCCGCGCCGGCACCGGTGCGATCTCCCCCGACGAAGCCGAACGCGCGATCGGCAAACTCGCCACGGCGGGCCCGACTTGGCCCTGGTACGTCAGTCTCCTCGGCGGATGCCTCCTCGCGGCGATGATCTGCCTGCAGGCCAACGGCACCGTCCTCGCCGCGGTGGTCGCGGCCGCGCTGTTCGTGCTCGCCAACCGCGTCGGCTGGGCGCTCGGCCTGATCGGCATCGCCGAGTTCTTCCAAGTCGCCGCCAAAGCGAGCACCGTGCTCGTCGCCGCGATCGCGCTACTGTCCCTCGGATTGCTCGACGGGCACGAGGCCGCGAGCCTCTCCGCGGCCAATCTCGTGCTGCTCCTGCCGATCCTGTCGCTGGTGTCCCTGGTCGAAGACGCCATCGGCGACTACCACCTGATGGCCGCCGCGCGCATGGTCACGGTCCTGCTGCTCACCGGCGCGATCCTCACCGGGGTCATGGTCGTGGTCTCGGTGGCCAACGACCTCGACATCCTCGGGGAAGCAGGCCGGGTCCACCTCGCCACGCTGCCGCTCGCCCTGGTGCCGGCCACGGCGGTGGTCGGTTCGCTGGGCAACGCGATCCTCATGGGCACACCCGCCCGATGGTGGCTGCTCGCCTGCGCCGCCGGGATCATCACCTCCCTGGTGAACTGGGCAGGACACTCGATACTCGGCCTGGCCACTCCCCTGTCGATCTTTCTCGCGACCACGGTGCTCGGCGCCCTGGCCGGCGCGGCCGCCCGGACCTTGCGAGTACCGACCGCCGTCGTCACCATCCCCGGGCTGACCGGCGCCGTACTGCCCGGACCCGCGCTGTATCTGAGCCTGTCGCAGGTCTTCGCCCAAGTCGACGGTTCCTGGACCGCCGTGGCCGAAGCCGTCGTCTCCACCGCCGCGATCGGCGTCGGCGTCGTACTCGGCCTCCAACTAGCCGCGCTGCACCGCACCGAAAGCCGTGGTCCCGACCTGAACTGAACGCTGGTCTCAGCCGGGCGTGGGGTAGCTGGGGAGGTCGATGGCATCTGCGGGCGGGGTGGTGAATCGGCTTGTGAGGCGGCTGATCGTGGGGTTGGTGGCGAGGCCGGCGAGGGTGGTGAGGAGCCGGATGCCGGTGCGGGTTTTCGGGGAGGCCAGCCGCGGCGCGAACCAGGAGACATTCTGGGCTTGGGTGACGTAAGGCCGCATGATGGTTTCGTAGGCACGGAAGGCGTCGCGGTGGTCGGGGTGGCGGCTGAGTTCGCCGGCCAGGACGTAGGCGCCGACGAGGGCGAGGCTGGTGCCCATGCCGCTGAGCGGGGAGGCGCAGTAGGCGGCATCGCCGACGGCGGCGATCCGGCCGCGTGACCAGTGCTCGAGACGCATTTGCCCGACGGATTCGAAGTAGAAGTCCGGTGAGTCGCCCATCGCGTCGAGGACGCGTGGGGTTTCCCAGCCGGCGTCGGCGTAGTGACGGCGCAGGAAGTCTTGCTGTGCCGGGAATCGCAGCCGGTCGAGCCCGGGTCGCGGGTACAGGAAGGACAGTGTGGCGCGGGTGGTGCCCCGGTTGTCGGGCCGCAGGATGACCACGCGGCGGCCGGTGGCGTTGTACCAGCGGGCCCAGCGTTCGTCCGATTCGCTGCGGGGAATGGTGAAGTAGGCGGTGTACAGGCCGAACGAGCGGGTGCGGGCGATGTCGGCGAAGACGAGGTCCCGGGTGCGGGACCGGAAACCGTCGGCGAGGACGACGAGTGCGAAACGCCGGTCCGCGCCGTTCCGGAAGGTGACGTCCACGCCGTCGCCGGTCTCGGTCAGCCCGGTGATCTCGTCGCCGAAGACGTAGTCGATGTCGTCGCGGGTGTGCTCGTGGAGCAGTTCGGCGAGTTCACCGCGCAGGATTTCCAGCTCGGTGACAAAACCATCGCCGTCGGCGCCGAACGACGCGCGGATCCGGTTGCGGCCCTCGACGAAACGCAGTCCCTCTTCCTGCGTGAGGCGGTCGCGGGCGGCCTGTTCGAGACCCATCCGTTCGATGACGGTCCGGCCGGCGCCGCGCAGGTCCACGGTCTGCCCGCCGAGACGTGGTTCCGGCGCGCGTTCGATCACGGTCGCGGTCATGCCGTGCCGGTGAAGCCAGTAGGCCAGTGCGGGTCCGGCGATGCCGGCGCCGGAGATCAGAATGGTGCGGGACAAGGCTTCCCCTTCATGAAGTGGTGTGGGCGCTCGCCAGGGTCGCGATGTCGGCGTCCGTGTCGTCGGGGCGGGCGCGACGAGGGAACAACGGCGAGATGAGCAGGAACAGCGCGATGACGATCGCCTGGACCACGAGGGCGTCACGGAAGCTCTCGGTGACCTGGCCGGTGAGAGCGCCGGCGAAGAACACGGTGCTGAACACCGCGACACCGACCGAACCGCCGATCGACTGGACCGCGGACAGGACACCGGAGGCGGAACCGACCTCGTCGTCGTCGACGGCGCCGAGCACCGTGTTGAACACCGCGGCGATCACGATGCCCGCGCCGATTCCGGCGACGGCGCTGCCGGGCACGATCTGCCAGATCGTGAAACCGGTGGTGTCGGCCAGGGCAAGCCACAGCCAGGCGACACCGGCGAACTGGACGACGGCCCCCGCTTGCAGCACCCTGCGACCGAGTTTGGCGGCGAGCAGTCCCCCGCTGATCCCGCCGCCGACGGCGGTGCCCAGCGCGACCGGCAGATTGCCGAGTCCGGCCTGCCCCGCGGTGAAACCCTGACCGATCTGCAGGAAGAACGTCAGCACCAGCTGGGTGCCGATCAGGCCGCCGAAGAACAACGCGACCGCGACGAGCCCGATGGTGAACGCGGGTTTGCCGAACAGGGCCGGGGTGACCAGCGGATCGCGGTCCAGGCGCACGACACGGCGCTGCCACAGCGCGAATCCGGCGTAGCCGAGCGCGGCGGCGGTCAGGGAAAGCCAGGTCCACAACGGCCATCCCGCGGCCTGCCCCTCGTTGAGCGGAAGGACCAGCAGCGCGGACGCGGCGGCGACGAGCACGGCTCCGACGACGTCCACGCGCAGCGTCCTGGTTCCGCTGCCGCGGGGCACCAGCCGCCAAGCCAACACGAGCGCGGCGAGGCCGACCGGGACGTTGACCAGGAACACCAGCCGCCAGCCGAGGCCGAACAGGTCCCAGTCGACCAGCGCACCGCCCAGCACCGGGCCCAGGACACCGCCGAGTCCCAGCACCGGTCCGAAGATCGCGAGGGCCTTGGTGAGATCACGGGGAGCCAGGTTGTCGCGCAGGATGCCGAGGCCCTGCGGCAGCATCATGGCCCCCGCCACGCCCTGGACCAGGCGGAAGGCGATCAGCAGACCGATGCTCGGCGCGATCGCGCACAGCAGCGACGCGAGGGTGAAGGCCACGAGCCCGAACAGGAACATCGGACGGCGGCCGAAGCGGTCACCGAGCCGTCCGCCGAGCACGAGGCCCGCGCCGAGCGTCAGGGCGTAGCCGCCGATGACCCACTGCAGCCCGACCGCGCTCGCTCCCAGTGACCGCTCCAGCGAAGGTCCCGCCACGTTGACGATCGTCGAATCGAGCAGATCCATCAACTCGACGACGAGCACGGTGGCCAGCAGCCACCACACCGCCCGCGGCGATGTCTTCTTCTCGGGTGCGGACATGATTTCTCTCCGGATTCTGGTGGTAGCGCCCTTTTTCGGGCGCGTTCGTACGCCGGAGGACATTCGCGCAAAAGCGAATACGCCCCCGGTGGGTATGAGCGGCTTGCCTGCCGCGGTGAAAAGTCAGCTCTGAGGGAAGGAATCCGCCGTATCCGTGTAGACCTGCACGACGCCGGACAGGAAGGCCTCCACCACATCGCGGTCGCCAGGGCTCAGCGCTTCGACGAGGCTCTCCACCCCGTGCAGCAGCGGACGCAGGTGCCCGAAGAGCCGGTCCGTCGACTCCGCGACCGGTTCGACCATCACCTTGCGGCGATCGGTGGCGTGCGGACGGCGGACGATGTGCCCGGCCTTCTCGAGCCGGTCCACGATGTGCGTGCTCGCCGCGGTCGAGACCCGCAGCCTGTCCGCGAGTTCCTTGGCGGTCAGCGGACCGTCGGTGACGAGGTGCTCCATCGCCGCCAAGTCCGTGGCGTTGATCCCCAAGGCACCGCTCAGCCGCTGCTCGATCACCCGCGTCAGCGCCCCTACCTCTTGCAGGCGCTCCATCACCGCGTCGCCCACGCCCGGGGACTCGACCTGCCACCGGCCGGTCGAGTCCTCTCCGGCACTGGCTGACGGGTCGGCGCGACGAGAACCCTGCGATGAGGAAGCCATGCAAATAGTCTACTAGATAAGTCACTAACTAAGTTAGCGAAATAGTGTGACAGGGAGCACCAGGTCGAAGCACTGGCCGGCAAGCGGCAGTTTTGGCGCGCAGGGGTCACAACCGCACCGCATTCTGTGACACTTTGACGGGCTATGTCCCGCTGTGACAGCGCGAGAAGGGAATCTGCTGTGTCCGGAATGCTCAACAGACGCAAGGCGCTCGCTCTCGGAGGTGGTGCCGCGCTCGGCGTCATGGCCGCCGGTACCGGCACGGCTTCCGCCGCGACGGGATGGTTCCGGCTGCCGATCGTCACCGCCAACGTCGGCCGCGACAACCTCGGGGCGCGCGAGGCCGCGATCGACGCCGTCCGCAACTGTGACCCCCTGGTGCGGCCTCTGGTCGGCTGGCAGGAGATCAACGAGGGCGACACCGGTGAGCCCGCGATGATCGACCACTACTTCGGGCCCTTGTACAACAACGCGTTCCTGCGGCACAGCTCGTCGTTCCGGGTCCCGATCTCGATCCCGCAGCCGTGGGAGGTGGCGAGCTCGAAGACCACGTACGTGCACGGCGGCATCACCGGGGTGACCCCGCCGCGCTGGATCAACGAGGTCGTGGTGCGTCACCAGAGCCACCCGACGCTCCAGTTCGCGCTGATCAATTCGCACTACATCGCGAACGCGTACAACGGCGACCAGCGCGCCGACCTGCGCGACGAGTGGAACGAGCACAAGAGACTCCACGCCAGCCGCGTGCTCGCGCACCACAACGTCGGGCGCCTGGTCTTCTGGACCGCGGATACCAACAACCCGAACTACTACAAGGCCACCGGCCTGGACGCGGAGCGGCGGTGCTTCGGCACCGGGATCGACCGCATCAACTGGCTGGCGGGCAACGGCGTCGTCCAGGAACAGTTCATCGACACCAAGACCGTGGACATGCGCGTGGACGGGCATGACGCCCGGGTCGCCGTCTTCCAGGTCCGCCTGGCCTGACGGGACGCACGGGCCGGGCACCGCCCCGCCCGGCCCGTGCCGTGGCCCGGCAACCGGTTCAGCTGATGAAGCCCGCCGACTTCAGCCAGTCGCGGGCGACCGTGGCGGGCTTCTGGCCGTCGACGCTGACCTTCTTGTTCAGGTCCGTGAGCGTCGCGGTGTCGAGTTTCGCGGCGATCGGCGTGAAGACCTGCTCCAGCTGCGGGTATTTCTGGGCGAGCGGAGCAGCGATCGTGATCGCGGGGTTGTACGTCGGGAAGAAGTGCTTGTCGTCCTCGAGCACGGTGAGGTGCTGCGCGGCCACGCGCCCGTCGGTGGAGGCGACCGAGCCGAAGCCGCAGGGATCCCCCTTGCCGATGCTCGGGTAGACGACGGCGTCGTTGAGCAGGTGCACCTGCGGGTCGGGCAGGGTGAACCCGTAGGTCTTCGCCAGGCCGGGGAAGCCGTCGTCCCGGCTCTTGAATTCCGGGCCCATACAGGTCGATGCCGAGACCGGGTCCCGCTTCACCAGCGCCGCGTAGTCGGACAGCGTCTTGACGCCGGTCCGGGCCAAGGTCGCCGGGTTGCCGGCGAGGGCGTAGGTGTCGTTGGCCGGCGAGCGTGCCCACCAGGTGACGCCGTTGGCGGCGTCGGCTTTCTTGACCGCTTCGTACTGCTCCTGCGGATCACTGATCGGCTTGGTCTGGTTGAGGTAGCTGATCCAGGCGGTGCCGGTGTATTCCCAGTACAGGTCGACCGCGCCGCTGGTGAGCGCCTGGCGGACGTTGCTCGAGCCGGTGATGTTGGTCTTGTCCTGCGGGCTCGCCCCGGCCGCCTGCAGTGCGACGAGGGCGATCTGGCCGAGCAGCAGCTGCTCGTCGAACTCCTTGGAGCTGACGCGGATCTGGGCGCCGTTCAGCGCGTCGATCTTCGCGATGGATCCCGCGCCGACCTGGGCGCCGGACTCGTCCTTGCCGATCGTGCAGCCGGCCGCGAGTGCGGCCGACACGACGAACGCGAGTGCGGCGGCTGTCGTGCGCTGGAGCATCCGCATGGGTTGGTCCTCCTTGACGTCGATCGAAACTACATGCCCCGTGGGTGCAGGACCTCTTCCGCGACCAGTCCGAGCCAGTCGACGAAGAGCGCCAGTGCGGCGACGATGATGCCGAAGGTCAGGCTCAAGATCGGGCGGTTCAGCCCGATCCCGGCGACAAGCCCTCCGCCGAGACCGCCGCCGTCGATGAAGGTCGCCAGCGTCGCGCTCGCGATGGTGAGCACCAGCGCGGTCCGGATCCCGGCGAGAATCACCGGGACGGCCAGCGGTAGTTCGATCCGCCAGAGGATGGCCGTCTTGCTCATGCCCATTCCGCGCGCGGCGTCGACGACGGTCGGGTCGACGCCGTCGAGCCCGACGATCGTGTTGCGCAGCACCGGCAAGGTCGCGTAGACGACGAGTGCCGCCACCGCCGTCGCGGTGCCCGTGCCGATCCAGAGCGCGAGCAGCACGACAAGCCCGATCGACGGGATCGCCTGGCCGAGGTTGCCCAGCCCCAGGCCGATGGGCCGGGCCCAGCGGGCGCCGGCGCGAGTGAGCAGGATGCCGAGCGGGAGGGCGATGGCGATGGTGCACACCGTCGAAATCAGGGTCAGCCGCAGGTGCGCGCCCAGTTCGGTGAAGATCTCGCCGGCGTTGAGAAAGCGCTGTTCGATTGAGTCGAGCGGGTGCGCGCGCACGATCAGGAAGAGCGCCAGCAAGGCGAGTGTCAGCAGGACCGGGCGCACCAGCAGCCCGAGCCGGCGCCGATGAGGCCGCACGGACACCGTCGTGTCCGGACCCGGTGGCGCAGGTGCTTCCTCCGCGTCCGAGATCGCGGGCGCGGGTGCTCCGTCGGTGGTCTGGAGCGCCGCGACGAGGCTGGGCACGTCGCACACCCCCAGCGGCTGTGCGGTGCTTTCCCCGGTGACCATGACCGCGGTGCTGCCGGTCCGCACCATCACGTCCAGCACATCCCGCAAGGTGTCGCCGGGCCGGACCGGAGGCAGGCCGTCCGGGTCGGCCGCCGACCGGAGGTCAAGGTCACCCACCCGGATGAGCGCGAGCCGCTTCAGGTTCCGCTTCGAGCCGACGAAACTCGCGACGTAGTCGTCCGCCGGCGCGGCGAGGATCGCCTGGGGCGTGTCGTACTGAGCGATCACCGACCGCGGCCGCAGCACGGCGATCCGGTCGCCGACCTTCAGCGCCTCGTCGAAGTCGTGCGTGACGAACACGATCGTCTTCCGCACTTCCCGTTGCAGGCGAAGGAATTCGTCCTGCAGCCGGGCGCGCGTGATCGGGTCGGTGGAGCCGAACGGCTCGTCCATCAGCATGACCGGCGGGTCCGCGGCCATCGCCCGCGCCACACCGACGCGCTGCTGCTGACCGCCGGAAAGCTCACGCGGATACCGGATTCCGTGCTCGCGGGACAAGCCGACGACGTCGAGCAATTCGCGTACACGGTCGGCGATGCGTCGTCGAGTCCAGCGCAGCATCCGCGGCACCACGCCGATGTTGGCGTCCACTCGCAGGTGCGGGAAAAGCCCGACCTGCTGGATGACGTAGCCGGTGTTGCGCCGGTGTTCGTCGAGGTCGAGCGCCGACACGTCGGTGCCGCCGACCGTGACGACGCCCGCGGTGGGCTCGACGAGCCGGTTGATCATCCGCATGGTCGTCGTCTTGCCGCACCCCGACGGTCCGGTCAGCACGACGATCTCACCCGCGGGGATGCCCATCGTCAGGCTTTCGACCGCCGGTGTCGCTCGCCCGGGGTAGAGCTTGCTGACGTCCCGCAACTCGATCGTCTCGCCGCCCATTCCGGCCGCTCCCCCCGACGTCGCCGAAACCGCCGCTCGGCGGACACGGGGACGCCGTCGGGTGGTCAGCTTGCCGACCACCACGAAGGCCAGGTCGAACAGCAGCGCCAGCACCATGATCCCGAGCGTTCCGGTGAGTACCTGGTTCAGCGAGTTGACCGAGCCGAACCGGCCGAGCCCGTCGAAGATCTCGTTGCCGAGGCCGGGCCCCTTGACATACGCGCCGATGGCCGCGATACCGATCGTGATCTGCGTCGAAACCCGGATGCCGGAAAGGATCACCGGCCAGGCGAGCGGCAGGCGGACGCGGAACAGCAGCCGCGCGCGACCGAATCCCATACCGCGCGCCGCGTCCACCACGGCCGGATCGACGCCACGCAGCCCGACGATCGTGTTGCGCGTGATCGGCAGAAGCGCGTAGAGCACCAGTGCGCACAGGACATTCGTCATCCCCAGCCCGAACGGGCCGATCAGGATGCCCAGCAGCGCGATCGACGGCACGGTCAGGAACGCCGCGGTCGTCGTGGTCGCCATCGCGCCGAGCCACCGGCGCCGGTAGGTGAGCAGGCCGATCGTCATTCCGATCAGCACGGCCAGTGCCATCGCCGCCAGGGTGAGATCCACATGCAGGATCGCGTCGTTCACGACGTCGATCCAGTTCTCTCGGAGGTAGTCCGACAGGCTCAGGGCGCCGCTCCTCGACATCGCAGGGCAGAAAATGGCCGACCACGCAGGTTCGGCCGGGTCTCAGCCCAACATGTCCGCGGGCCTCCTGTCCACAGCCCGACGTAAAGATTCGGCACGGCAGCGGCTCTTCCCCGCTGCTTACCAGACCTCGATCACCTTGACGTTGGTGATGGCAGCCTGGCAGGAAGAGCTGGTGTTCCCCTTGAATTTGAGGAAAAGGGTGTCGGTGTGCGCCTGGAAGGGCCGGAGCACGACCTTCCGCCAGTGCGCCTTCCCGTCCGCCGCGTGTGGTTTGATCTCGTCCGACAGCACGGTCGCCCCGTCGTCGTCGGTGAATTCGACGGTGAATTCGACGTTCTGGCCGACGCAATTACCCCACGCGTCGGGGCTGTTCTGGAAGCTGAGCCGGTACCAGGCGCCCGGGTCGGCAGTGAGGCGCTGCTGGATCCCCCCGCCGGTGAATTCGGGGCCGAGATCCACGGCCTGGTAGCCGTTGGGATGCTGGGCGAAATCCGCGCTGAGCAGGTCGTACCCAGCTCCGATGCGCTGCCACGGGGCGACAGGCCCGTTGTTGCGCCAGGTGACGCCGGCCAGCGCGGGATCGGTCTCGAAGGTTCCGTTCCGCACCAGGTTGGTTTCCGGTGCGGCGGAAGCGGGGATTGTCTGCGCGGTCAGCGGCAGAGTCAGGAACATGGCCATAACGGCGCCGATGGCGCGCCTACGGAATTTCCAGTGTTCGTTCATAGCTGAGGTGTAGGTTCACAAACCATCGACCAAACGGGTTTCGGCTGGGCTTCCCCTCTGCGTGTGAACGAGTTCGCCCATAAGGGGATCAGGGATTCGAACACACCGATCCTAACTCTTCCTGGGCGTGTCGTTCGCCTCGTCCAGCCGGCGCGCGATGCCTCCAAGGTTTTCAGTCCGGGGAGCGGCGCAGCAGCCCGCGCGCCTCCATTCTCGTCGCGTGCGGGGAGAGGCGGCTGCGTGACCAGCCCATCTTGTCCGCCTGCTCCCCCAGGCTTCTGGTGTTCCCCGGACGCTCCGAGAGCGTGCTGAGTACCTCGTAGTCGGCCTCGGAAAGACCCCGTTCAGCCAGGTCGCGGGCTGAGCCAGCGCACTGGGCCCGACAGTCACGCGGTGGTGGCTCGACACGGTCGCCGAGCGGATCACGGAGTCGGGAGTCGAACTGGTGCCGGTGGCACGCGGCGACCTCGGCCTGCCCTTTCTCGACGAGGAGGAGCACCCGTCCTCCGGGATCTACCTGCAGAAGCACACCAGGCGGTGGAGCGCGCTCGTCGATTCGGTGGACGCGATCGTCGCGGTCATGCCGGAATACAACCACGGCATGCCGGCGACGCTGAAGAACGCACTGGACTATCTGGGCGCCGAATGGGCGTGGAAGCCGATCGGGTTCGTCAGCTACGGCAACACCTCGGCGGGTACGCGGGCCGTGCAGCACGCCAAGCAGATCGTGACCACGCTGCGGCTGGTCCCCCTCGGGGCCACCGTCTCGATCCGCATCAGTGAGGCGGTGACGGCCGGGCGTCTGCGGGCGGACGCATCCCGGGACGAGGCGGGCGTCGCCCTGCTCGACGAACTCGTCCGTGTCGCCAACGCGCTGCGACCGCTGCGCGACACGACGTCCGCAGGCCCGCTCGCGGGATCCTACGCGCGACGGCTGAACTCGGACGACGCCGAAGAGGTGGCCGTTCTGCAGCAATGCTGCTGGGTGGACGAGGCCCTGCTCAACGACACTCTCGACATCCCGGCACTGCATGAGTCCCTCGACGAGGTGCGAGAGTGGCTCGCCGACTGGCATGTCACAGGCGTGTGGCTCGACGCGCGGCTGCTGGGGATGGTGCGGGCGCGCGCCGTCGACGGTGACTGGCATTTCGGCAGACTCGCCCTGGTGCCCGATCTGCGCGGCCGGGGGCTCGGCCGCTGGTTGCTGCGCGGCGCCGAGTCCGTCGCGGACGCGGACACGCGGCGGTTCCTGATGTTCACCGGCGCCAAAAGCACGCGCAACATCGATTTCCACGAAAGCGAGGACTACCGCCGGATTCCGGCGGCCGAAAAGCGACTCCGCAGGAGCGTGGGAGGGGATCACGGCGATAGGCCGGATATTCGACTGGGTATCGGTCAGCGGTGCCGAGCCGTGATTCGTGGTGAACTCAGGCCCAGGGTCGCGATCGTGCCGAGGACGGCGGCGCCGAGTGCCACGAAGATGCCCGCCGGCAGATCCGGTGTGCCGTGGCCGAGAGCGACGGTGCTGATCACCGCCGTGCCGAGCGCGGAGCCGAGTTGGGGCGCGGTGTTGAGCAGGCCGGACGCGATGCCGCGGTCCGTCTCCCCCACCACTGCCGTCCCGGCGTTCGTCGCCGCCACCGACGCCGCGCCGAGGCCGCTTCCCGAGATCGCGAGCGACACCGCGAATCCGGCCGACGAGCCGGTGCGCAGCGCGATCAGCCCGATCACCAGTGCCCCCACGACAACGCCGAACGCACCGAAGGCGACCGCCCGGCCGTTGAGCCGGTCCAGCAGCCGGGTGCCCAGCCAACTCCCGCAGACGACACCGAAACTGAAGGGGGCGAACAGGAATCCGGTCGTCCCGGCCGACAAGCCTTGCTGCTGTTGAAAGAACACGGTGCCGAGCACACTGGCGGGCGTGGTGGCGAAGGTCAGCGCGAACGCCACCGCGAGCGCGGCGTCGAACCGCAGCGTGCCGACCAGACGCGCCGGGACCAGTGGATCCGTGGTCCGCCGCTCGACCACCACGAAGCCTGCCAGCAAAGCCACGGAAGCCACCAGGGCGATCACACGGACTGCTCCGGTCGCCGCGCTGACTCCGTAGATCCCGGCGAGCAGGCCGCCGGTCACCAGCAGAGCACCGGGCAGGTCGAGCGAACCGCGCCCGGCGCGTTCGGTGTGCGCGGGTAGCAGCGAGCGCGCGAACAGCAGCACGACCAGGCAGATCGGCACGTTGAGGAGGAAGATCGAGCGCCAGCCCGCATAGTGGACCAGCAGCCCGCCGAACAGGAACCCGGCCGCGCCCCCGGCCGCCGCGGTGGCCGTCCACCAGCCGACCGCGACCACCCGCTCGCGGCCCTCTTCGGTCAACGCCAGCACCAAGGCGAACGCCGCCGGAACGACGAACGCGGCGGCCAAGCCCTGGACCGCACGGGCGGTGATCAGCACCTCGATTCCCGGTGCCAAGCCGCCCACCAGACTCGCGACCAAGAACGCTGCCATTCCCCAGACGAACGTCCGCCGGTGGCCATAGCGGTCGGCCACCCGTCCCGCCGAGACCAGGAACCCCCCGAACAGCAACGCGTAGCCGCTGACGACCCATTGCGTGGAGGTTTCCGCGCCAGGGAACCGGCGGCTGATCTCGGGCAGCCCGATCACCGCGATCGTCACCCCGAGCACGTCCACGAACTGAGCCGCACACAGCAGCAGAACCGCCGCCCGCCCACGCATCACATCACCCCATCACGCTGTCCATCCTGCGATCCCGCACCAGATCCCGCCACTCGCGCCGGACGTAGGGCAGGCCGTTGAGGTGCACCACCGGCACGCTGCCGTCACCGAGAACCGTCGCCCCCAACGCGATCCGCCGGGTACCGGCGTGCGGGCCCCACGGGGGCGCACCGGGGTCGAACCGGGCGGGGCTCCGCCAGACGCCGCCGAGATGCGGCGTGAGTCGCGCGCGTTCCTCCTGCGACCGGAGTTCGAGAGCGTCCTCGCCACCGCAGGACACGCTCAATGTCGGTGCCCCCGCGCGGACGTACTCGCCGGGCAGGTCGCGCGCGGCGACAGCGCCCTCTCGCGGATCGGTGCCGGACTCCTCGATGCGCCCCAGGCCGCCGAACAGCGATGCCATCACCTCGTACCGCCGTTCCCGCAGCTCCTCCCCACGGTTGTCCATCCACACCACGCCCCTGCCGCGTGCGGGGTCGACGATCAGCTTGGCCCACATCCCCCCGAGGAATCCTTCGTGGCCGATCTGCCGGCTGCCGCCGATTTCGGGGGTGAGGTAACAACCGAGGCCATACCGCAGGTCGATGTCCAGCCGCGGATCGGAATGTGGTGCGTGCATGGTTTCCAGCCCGCCGCGCAGGTGCAGCGCGCCGAAGCGGGCCATGTCCACCACGGTCGAATAGCACAACGAGGACGGCTCGTGTTTCGTCCCCGCCCTGGCGTCGTGTTCGACCCGCAGCCGTGCGTCTGAACGGATGTGGTGCTGAGCAAGGGAATGCGTCATCGCCACCATCGGGTCGTGCGTGCTGCGCGTCATTTCCACCGGTGCGAACAACCGCTGTCGCATCAACTCCGCGAACGGCGTACCGGTGACCTCCTGCGCGGCGAGTCCGGCCAGGCTGACGCCGAGGTTGCTGTAGCCGTAGAACTGCCCAGGTCTGGTCAGCACCGGCGTCCGCGCGTAGTCTCGATGGACTGCCTCGGCGAGACCCACCGGATCTCGGCTGAGGCCGTCGTGCGTCACGGCGTCAGGCAGGAGTCCGGAACGATGGCTCAGCAGATGCCGCAGGGTCGCGCCGCCGGTGCCCTCGCCGGTGCGGCGGCGTAGGCCGGGTACGTAGTCGTCCACCGGCCGATCGAGGTCCAGCACGCCTTCGTCGGCCAGGGTGACCAGCACGGTCGCGGTGAGCATCTTCGTGATCGAATAGATCCGGAAGACGGTGTCCGGCGTCATCGCGTGGCCGGTCTCGACGCTGGTGACCCCGTCCGCCACCGCGACATCGGGTCCGGCCGCGGTGAAGGAACAGACGGCGACGCCGGGAACGTCATGCTCGAGGCGGAAGTGACGCAGGCGGTCTCGAAGGTCCACGGTCATCACGCCACCGCCTCCACCCGCTGCCGCGACAGCGCCCGTTCGACCGCGCCGACGACGTAGTCCGCGTCGTCGAGGCCGAGTTGCGGTGAGAGCGGCAGGTTGACCAGACGGCGGAACCAGACGTCTTCCGCGACCGGCACCGAGCCGAACACGGCTTCGCGACGACGCCATTCCGGCAGAAGGTGCACCGGGAAGTACCTCAGCACCACCTCGATCCCCTCCCGCTCCAGGTCCCGTACGAGTTCGTCCCGGTCGACTCCCCTGTCTCGCAGGAGAAACGCGTACAGGTGGTGGGCGTGGGTATGGCCTTTCGGCGTCTCCAGTACTTCGACGCCGAGGTCACGCAGGCCTGTGTCGAGCCGTTCGGCCACGGCGCGGCGCCTCGCGATCAGACCGTCCAGCCGCCGCAGCTGCGACCTGCCCATGGCCGCGGCCGGATCGGCGAGTTGCGCGTTCACCCCGCCGGACCGGATCCGGGCGCAATCGTGGGTGTACGCGTTCTTCTCATGGGTGACTGGCCTGGGCACCGTTCCCGTTCCGTATCCGCCGAACTCGGCGGGCTTGGCCCGGGGGACGAACTCGGCGTCCGGGTTGATCATGCGCAGTGCCCGCAGCCGGTCGGCCACCTCGGCGTCGCGGACGGTGAGCATCCCGCCTTGGCCGAGCGTCGAGATGTTCTTCAGTGAGTGGAAGCTCCAGCAGCCGATGTCGCCCCAGGTCCCCGCGCTCCGGCCGGCCACGGACGCGCCGATGGCGTGCGCACAGTCTTCGACGAGTGCGACGCCGGCCCGCTCGGTCAGCGCTCGCAGCTTTTCGACGCCGCCGCACAGTCCGCCGTAGTGGGTGGTGAACACCGCACGGGTGCGTGGGGTGAGCGCGTCGGCCACGGACGCGGGATCCAGGCACAGCGTGGTTTCGTCGATGTCCGCGAACCGGACGATGACCTCCCTGCCCAGCAGAGGTGCCGCGGTCGCCTGGAAGGTGAGCGGTGTCGTGATGATCTCGTCGCCCGGTTCGAGTTCGAGCACGCGCGTGGCGAGTTCCAGCGCCATCGTGCAACTGGACACCGCGACGGCATGGGCCGCTCCGGTGCGCCGCGCGAACTCGTCTTCGAACCGGGCCACCTCGGTGCCGTCGGAGAGATGGCCGCCGGAGGTCAGCACCGCCGTTACGGCCGCGAGGTCTTCCTCGGTCACGCCGCTGCCCTGGCCATGCTGCGGAATTCTGTACGTCGTCATGGTTCCCCTCAGCTCGCGATCGGCCCGGCCGGTTTGAAGTACGTCGGCACGGCGGGCAGTTCCGGAGACGGCCCCAGTTCCGCGGCGAGCCGGGCGACCCCCTCTTCGAGCGGGATCTGCGGCTGGAAACCCAAGGCGCGCAAGCGATCGATATCGGGAACGTGCCGATAGGTGTCTTCGGTGACCGACATGTCCGCGACGAGGTCGACCTCGCGGCCGGTGGCCGCCGAAATGATCTCCGCGAGCCGGCGCAGGCTGCATTCGACGCCGGAGCCGAGATTGTAGGTGGCGCCCCGTTCTCCGCGCCGGGCCACCAGCTCCAGTGCGCGGACCACATCGGAGATGTGGGCGAAGTCGCGAGTCTTCCGGTCGATGTCGCCCGCCGCCTGGACGGGGAGATCGTTGAGATGCCAGCGAAGGTATTGCGAGACCTCTCCCCCGGCGGTACGGGGATCTTCACCCGGCCCGTACAGGGTGAACGCGCGGGCGATCACCGTGTCGAGACCGAATGTCTCGCCGAACGCGCGCACCACGTGCTCACCGGCCAATTTGGACGCCCCGTAGGGCAAAAACGGTTCGGTGGCGTGGGTTTCCGGCATCGGCACCACTCGCGGCCTGCCGTAGACCATCGCCGACGAGAGGTAGACCAGCCGGGAGACCCCGGCCGAGACCGCGCCCGCGCACAGATTCGCCGTGCCGAGGGCATTGATCCGGAAGTCGAGCAGCGGGTTCTCGACCGACCTCGTGCCGCTCGGGTTGCCCGCGAGGTGGAACACCTTCCGCGCCCCGGCCACGGCTGCCGCGGCCTGTTCGGGATCACGCAGATCCGCGCGCCGGTAGCCGATTCCCGGCGGCAGGACCACCGACGCCGGATCGACGATGTCGGCGACGACCACCCGGGCCCCGGCGCCGTGCAGATGCCGCACCAGATGCCCGCCGACGAAGCCGAGCCCGCCGGTGACGACGATGATTCCGTTTTCTTCGGTCGACATGTTCGTTCCCCTATCGAACGCGATGAAAGCTTTTTCGGCAGCACGGAACACGGCTGCCATGCGAAAGTCGATTCAGCTGCTGATCACCAGCGCGCCGCCGAGGCCGACGAGCGCCGTCCCGGTGACCCGGTCGAGCACCTTGCGTGGGCCGCTGCGGCGCATCAGACCCGACAACCGGGCGGTGAGCAGCACGAACAGTCCCCACCAGAGGACCCCCAGTGCGATGTCCAGCCCGCCCAGCAACAGCACCTGGGGCGCCACCGCGGCGTCCCGGTCGATGAACTGGGGCAGCACGCTCACGAAGAAGAGAGCGGCCTTCGGGTTGAGCACGTTGGAAAGGAACGCCTGACGGAAGATCCGCAGCGGGCGTCCGGCCACCGGTTCGTCCGCTTCTTCGGCGGGCTTCCCGCTCGACGGCTCACTCTTCCAGGACTTCCAGAGTGCCTGTGCCCCCAGGTAGACCAAGTACGCGGCGCCGACGAGCTTGAGCACGGTGAACGCGACCGAGCTGTGGAGGAGAGCGGTCGAAACGCCGAGGGCCGCGGCCGTCATGTGCACGGCAAGGCCGCACTGCACACCGATCGCCGCGACGAAGCCGCTGGAGCGCCGCCGCGCCGAATAGCGCAGGATCACCATCCAGTCCGGGCCGGGAACGACGTAGGCGACCATGACCACGCCGATGAACACCGCCAGCGTTCCTGCGCTCATCGTCCTCCCTTTCCCGGAACTCTCCGTACGTCTCGCCCTCCCGTGTTCCCGATCATGGGCCGGTCCAATCCCCAGGTCGGCGACCCCCGGATCGGCGTCACTCGAAAGCAGGAATCCGGCATCGGCTCACTCCTGCCGCGCGTTTTCGATGGAGAACCGGTACAGCATTTCCACTTCGTGTCCGGCGCCGAGTTCCCCGGTGCCGAACAGTTCGCTGATTTCCAGTTCCCCGTCGTATTCGGCGACGAGTTTCCGCAGCAGCATGATGATGGCTCTGTTGCCGGGGTTGACCGTCGTTTCGAAGATCCGCGCGCCTTGGGCGCGGACACGACGGGTGATCTCGTCCATCATCGCGAAGGCGAGCCCCGGTATCGGGCGGTCCTGGTCGACAGCCGACTGCCAAGCGAAGTAGACGGCCGGATCCCGCGGCGGCCGGTACCCGGTGACGAAGCCGAGGATCGCGCCGTCGTGCTCGGCCACCAGCGACGTCGACGCGAAGTCACGGCACCAGATCAGGTACGCGTATCGCGTGTTGACGTCGAGCCGTCCGGACCGGCGGACGAGATCGTGCACGGCGGCGGCGTCCGCGACCGTCGGAGACCGCAGTGTCACCTGCCGCGCGGTCGGTTCGGCGACTACGGGAGTCATCGTGCTACCTCGATTCGTTCGGTCATGGCGCGTTCCAGACAGGACGGGGCGTACTCGCTGTTCCACGTCGCGACCCGGTCCAGCCCGGCGATCAGCGCCGATTCGTGCGGCTGGTCGAGCACTCGTTTGACCTCGGCGAGCACGGACGGCGGTTTGGTCCGGACGAGGTCCGCGAACCGGCGGGCCGTGTCGCGCGCGGCGGTCATCGAGGCCGCCACGTCGTTGACCAGCCCGGCCCGCAGTGCGCGGCGCGCTTCGTATCGGCCGCCGCCGAGGGCCAGTTCGCGGACGACGCCTTCGCCTGCCAGCCGGGGCAACCGCTGCAGGCCTCCGAGATCGGCGACCACGCCCAGGTCCGCCTCGGGCATGGAGAACCAGGCGCGCTCGGTCGCGAACCGGAGGTCGCACGCGCTGACCAGTTCGAACGCCGCGCCGGCGCATTCCCCGTCGATGATCGCGACGACCGGGCGGGGACAGGAGGCCAGATCGGTGATCGCCTGCTGTAGCCGCCGGATGTCGGATGACAGCATCTCGGTGGTGTCGCCGCGCCTCGTGGCCCGCCGGAGCCGGGTGAGGTACCACCGCAGGTCCAGCCCGCGCGAGAAAAGGTCCCCAGCTCCCCGCAGGAACACGCATCCGCGTTCGTCGGCGAGCGAGGCGGTGAGGGCGGTGAGTTCGGTCCAGAAGGCGCCACCGAGCACGTTGCCCTCGCCGGTCCCTCGCACGACGACGTCGAGATCGCCCGCCTCGGTTCGCTCGACCGCCAGCGTTTCCCACTGCCGCACGGTCATCCCGCACCACCGCGGTCGACGATGGTCGCGAGGTCACCGACCCGGTGGATGTTCCCGAGGTCTTCGTCGTCGATCGTGCAGCCGAAGTGGTCTTCCACCCGGGAAAGCAGGTCGATCACCTGGGCGGAGTTCATCCGGAGATCGTTCTCCAGTAAGGAGGCCTCGGTGATCTCGCCGGGGGCCTCGTCGAGCTGTTCGCGGACGAGCGCGGCGATCGCGGGTACGGAATCGGACATGGCCGGCAGATCCTTTCTCGTCAGTCGCCGGGGCCGTCGAGCACGGCGAGCGCCCCGGCGGCGGTGCGGCTGGTCTCGTGTTCGAGGTCGGCCAGTTCGGTGAACGCGCCACGCACCAGGGACGGGCGGGCCCGGCCGCGGTGGACGGAGGCGACCGCGAACCGCAGGGTGCGCGGAAGCTTCGACCAGCGGTCGGCAGCCGCGGTGAGTGCCTTCCGCTGCCGTGCGTCGGTGGTGCGGTAGCCCATGTGCCGGGTCAGGCGCCGGTAGCGGAAGAGATGGTGCCGGGACGCGGCCCAGCAGTCGTCGACGACGTCGGGATCGCCGAGGAGCGCGTCACCGTCGGACAGGCGTTCCCCCAGGCGTTCCAGCGCGGTGGCGCTATCGGTGATCCAGCGGCCGGGCAGCACGGAGGGACGGATCCGCTGAAGCCTCCGCTGAAGCAGCAGATAGCGACGATCGCCGGGCACAGGCACTGCGAACCCGAACGCGAAAGTGTTGCGCAGCCGGTGTTTCGCGGGTTCGTCGTGATCGCGGCGCATGAGCGAGCCGAGCCCGGCGTCGTCGATCCAGCCGTCGAACGGCTCCTGCTCGGTGCCACTGCTCATCAACCCGGTGAACCGGTCGTGGACGTGCCAGCGGCCGGTCTCGTGACCGTCGACGAGCACGAAATGCGGTGCCGCCGTCCCGCCGGGGGCTGCTGACCACGGCAACTGCGAGCTGTAGCCGACGACCAGCGCGCGGCCGTACCGGTCGAGCTCGTGCCGGACCGCCGCCCGGACCGCTTCGATGTCGTCGAAGCCTTGGTAGATCAGCCTCGAGCCGTCACCGAGGCGGTTGAGGGGACGGTCGTGGTGCGACATCGCGATCAGGCCGTCAGGCCGGTCGAGGTCGACGGCGAGCCGCACGGACGCGGCGAGGAAGTCGGTGCTGCCGACCGTCTCGCCGCCTTCGAGGTAGGCCGCGAGGTTAGCGGTGTAGCAGCTGAGCCCAGGCGCCTGCTCCGTCATCGGTTCGTCCTTTCCGTGAACGCGCAGCAGACCGCGGCGGTGCTGTCGGGGTCGCGCAAATGCCGCCACCGCAAGGTGCGCCAAGTGCCCGCGTGGTCGCCGGGATGGACGGGGATGCTCCAGGGGCGTCCGGCGATCCCGTCTCCGGTCGCCTTGACACAGGCTTCCTGCGCGGCCCAGATCCGGGCGAAGTGCCGGGCGCGTTCCGATGGTGTGGCCGCGGCGAGATCCGAGGCGACGCCGGGCTCACAGCAGCGCCGCACCATGCTGGGGCTGGGCAGCCAGGCTTCCTGGACGTCGACTCCGACTTCCCGGCCCGGAGCGACCGCGACGGCCACCGTGTCGGCCGAATGGGAGAGGCTGATCCCGACGTCATGGCGACCTGGCAGCAGAGGCTTGCCGTGTGCGGTCTTCTCGACGCGTGTGCCGTCCATGTCCCAAGCGGACAACGCGTGGGCGAGCAAAGCCCGTGCCGCCGAGTACTCCTTCGCCCGCCAAGCAGGCAAGGCGCGGGCCTCCTCGACGGCCTGGCCGGGAACCGGCAGGCGGTCGAGCACGTCCGCGATCGGGCCGACGGTGACGTGCACGCCGTCCGCCGCTTCGGTCCGCGCGATCACAATACGGCCTTCAGTTCACGGCGATGCACCAGCAACGGGCTCAGCTCGTCCCGGATCTCGCTCCAGCGCGGCGCCCCGACGACCAGGACGTGGTCGGCGTACGGGATTTCGTCCGCGACGTCGCAGGTGAGCGCCGCGACGCCGCCGTCGGGGACCGGAAGCCCGTCGACCTCGCGGATCTCGGTGCGGTGAAACCGCTGTGCGGCGGGCAACGCGGAGAAGTCCGAGCACAGACCGCCCTGACCGGAGCTGAGTACGGTGATCGCGAACTTCCCCGCTCGCCGGAGGTGCCCCAGCGTCGCACTCCCGGCGCACAGGGCGAGCACGATCAGCGGCGGTGAGTCCGACAGCGACATGAGCGCGTTGACGGTGCAGCCGGCCGGGCCATCCGGTCCGGTGGTCGTGACGACCGTGACCCCGGTGGGCCACTGGGCCATCATCGACCGGAAACCCGCCTGGTCTTCGGTGAGAGAGAGGGTCATCGCCGTCTCACCAGCCCAGCGTGACGTCGCGGTCGAACAAGGCCAGCGCGCCGTTCGCGTCGAGCAGGCGGTCGTTGGCGTAGTTCAGGCTGGAGGCCCGCAGATCGCGGAAGACCCGTTCCAGCGGGATCGCCGATCCTCGCATGTACCCGTGCCGCAGGCCGGTGAGCTCGATCAGCCCGTCGACCACCGCGAGCGCGCGCTCGGCGGCGAAGACCTTCAGGCCGTTGAGCCGCAGTTGCACCGGAACGGCTTCCGGGTCGGGGGCGTTCTCGGCGTCCCGGATCGTCTGCCCCAGCAGGGCCGCCATGGCGTCCAGGTCGAGCCGCGCGGTGGCCAGCCGTCGGCGGAGCAGTTCCGACGCCGGGTCGAGCTGGCCGCGGGTGCGGGGCGCGCGGATCATCTCCAGCACCGCGCCGAGCGCGCCGCGGGCGCCGCCGAGCCAGCAGGCGGCCCACCCGATGTGCCCGGCGGGCACGAACGTCCGGATCGCGACGTCGCGGAACTCCCCCGGCTTCCCCACTACCTCGGCCGGGTCGACCTCTCCGGCCAAGGTGAGCGGAACACTGTGTGTGCCGCGCATTCCCATCGGGTTCCAGCTGCCGCGCCCGACGGTCACCTCCAGATCGGCGCGGTCGGCGTAGACCAGGGTGACGTCGTCGTATCCCGCGTCAGGCCCTTGCCGCATCGTGATGAGGAAGCCGTCGGCGACCGCGCCGCCGGTGACGATCGGGGCGTCACGGTGGATCGCGAGCCGGGAGCCGGACGGCGTGAGCGGCGCCTCCGCGGTCAGCAGGTGCCCGCCCTTGCCGCGTTCGCTGGTCACCGACGCGAGGTAGACCTCGCCCTGTGCGATGCGCGGCAGCAGGTCCTCGCGCAGCTCCCGGCCACCGTGCGCGACGACGGCGGCGACCTGCTGGCAGTGCATCGCCCAGATCATCGCGGTGGACACGCACACCCCGCCGAGTTCCACGGCCGTCGTGGCCAGGTCGGTGAGGTCTCCGCCGAGGCCACCGAATTCGCGCGGAACGAGCAGGCCCATCAGCCCGGACCGGCGCAGTGCCGCCAGTTGTTCCACCGGGAACTCGGCCGATTCGTCGATCGTGCGGGCGTACTCCCGCAACACCGGGACGACCTCCGCGGTCCGTTCGGCCAGGGTGGCCGGTTCTGTCGCGGTCGCGGTCATCAGCTGGTCACCCCCGCGTCGTGGGCCTGGCGAACCCTGTCGTACAACGCGCCCTGGGTGGCGAAGGTGCTGTCGGTCATCGCGTCGTCCGGAAGCTGCACGCCGAATTCGTCTTCGAGGTCGAAGAGCAGGTCGATGGCGCGCATCGAGTTCAGGCCGAGGTCCTTGAGCTTCGCGTCGGCCGTCAGCTCCTGGCCGGGCTCGAGGTTCGTGAGGTGCTTGCGCAGGACGAGGTTGAAGCGTTCGGTGTCCATGATTCCTCCAGTCAGAGCGGGTCCCGGCCGACGGTCAGGCGGGACGCGGATTCGAAACGGTCGCCGTCGACGACGACCTCGGCGGGCGCGGCGTGGCCGAGGAAGGCCAGCAGGCTGGCCGTCGGGCCGTAGGCACCGGTGTTGGGGATGGTGACCAGGTCGCCGACGGCCAGAGGCGGGAGCCGCGTACCGCGGGCGAGGACGTCGAGCGGGGTGCACAGCGGACCGGCCACGGTGGTGGGTTCGCCGTCGACCTCCGTCTCGCCGCCGACGCCGACCACTGACGCCGAGATGGCCGGGATCCGCCGCAGCCCGGACATCCCGCCGAGATGGTGCACCCCGGTGTCGAGCATCGCGTACCGGGTTCCCTTGGAGGACTTGACGTCCACCACGCGGCTGACCAGCGTGCCGCAGTCGCCGACGAGGTACCGCCCGGACTCGAACGAGATCGACGGCCGCCCCTCGCGCCAGCCGGACAACCGGTCGTCCAGCATCGCTTCGAGTCCGGCGGCCAGCCCGCCGAACACCGGACGTTCTCCGGTGCGGGCGAACGGCAGGCCGAAACCGCCGCCGAGGTCGACCTCGGTGAGTCCGGGGAACACTGTCGCCAGTTTCGCGGCGATGCCGATGCCGACCTCGAACTGGGCGAGGAGATCCTTCTCCTCGGTGAGGTTCGTGCCCATGTAGAGATGCAGGCCCGAGACGGCGGCGTGCGGCCTGCCACCGAACCGCGGCGTTTCCGCGAGCACCCACGAGAGGTCGGCTCCGAACTGCGACGAGGTACCGGTCATGCTCAGCCCGGCGCCCGGTACGGCGAGGTCGGCGTTGACCCGCAACGCGCACTCGGTGTGGACGCCCCGTGCGGCGGCCAGCCTGTCGACCCGCGCCAGATCCTCCGGGGAGTCCACGGAGAAGTGCCGGACACCGCGGCGCAGGGCGTGGTCGACGGTCCCTTCGGTCTTGGCCGGACCGGTCAGCAGGACGGCTTCGGGGGCGGCGCCCGCCCCGAGCGCCGCGTCGATTTCGCCGGTCGAGCTGACTTCAGCACGGCAGCCGAGCGTGTGCAGCAGCCCTATCACCCGCGGATGGGGGTTGGCCTTGACCGAGTAGTACAAAGTGGACGGACAAGGGAGCGCGGCGACAAGGTCCGCGTAGGCGCGTTCGATCGCTTCGAGGTCGTAGACGAAAGCCGGAGTGCCGAAGCGGTCGGCGACGTCGGATGGCGATGTCGGGGTCACAGCGCGCCCTCCAGCTCCCGCTTATCGATCTTCCCATTGACCCCGTGCGGGATTTCGGTGAGCACGAGCAGCCGGTCGGGCACCTTGTGCGGTTCCAGGCGCCGGTTCAGTTCGGCCCGCAGCTTCGCTTCGTCCAGCGATCCGGTGACGGCCAGCACCGCGGGGCGGCCTTCACGTGGTGGCAGTAGCGCGGCCTCGGTCACGCCGTCGACGTCGGCGGCGGCGCCTTCGACCTCGATCGCGCTGACCCGGAAGCCGTTCTGTTTGTAGATGTCGTCGTCGCGGCCATCGAAGTAGATGTGGCCTTCGTCGTCGACCCGGCACCGGTCGCCGGTGAGCAGCGTGGCGCGGCCGAATTCGTCGCGCGGGAACCTCGCGGCGGTCAGTTCCGGTGCCCGCCAGTACCCGGCCATCACGTTCGGGCCGCGCACGGCGAGCTGGCCGACTTCTCCGGCGGGCAGTTCCGCACCGTCTTCGCCGAGGATGACGACTTCGGTACCTGGCAACGGTTTCCCCACCGAACCGGGGCGGATGAGGTCGGCGTTCGGGCTCTCGATGGAGACCCGTTTGCATTCGGTCAGCCCGTACATCGGGATCACCAGCAGTCCGGGCGCGTACTCGCGGAGTTTCGCCGACGTCGATGGGGAGAGCGCCGCGCCGGTGTTGGTCGCCAACCGGAGCGTCGCGGGCAGGTGACCCGACCGTCCGGCGAGCCGCAGGAGTGTCGCGGCCAGTCCGGGTACCAGCGGAAGCACGGAGATCCGATGCGCTTCCAGGGTTCGCAGCAGTGCGGGGCCGGCGTCGCCGTCGTCACCGAGGACCAGGCAGGCGCCCGCCGCCGCGGCCAGGAAGGCCTGGTAGAGCCCGTAATCGAAGGACAGCGGTAGACAGCAGAACACCCGATCGTCCGGGCGGTAGCCGAGTCTCTCGATGATCGCGTCGACGGCGAAAAGCACCTGATGGTGTGTGGACACCACGGCCTTCGGTTTCGCGGTACTGCCCGAGGTGTAGATCAGGCTGAGGATGTCTGTGCCCGCCGGCGTGACGGCTGCGGGCTCGCCGTCGTACTCGTCGGGGAGTTCGTCCAGTTTCCGGACACGGGAGGCGAGTCCCGCCAACGCCTCCTGGGCTTCGGCCGAAGCCAGCACCAGTTTCGGTTCGCTGTCGCGCACGATGTGTTCCAGGTGGAACGGCCGGGTCTGATCGCTCACCACGACGTAGGCGGCGCCGATCCGCGACGTCGCATAGAGCAGCGCGACGGTGTCCGCGGCGTGCGGTGCGGCGATGAGGACGCGATTCCCGCGCTCGACCCCCTGCGCGGTCAGCCACGCCGCGAGCGTCCGCGTCCGCCGCGCGAGTTGGCGGTAGGTCCAGGTCAGGTCACCTCGGACGACGGCAGGTGCGTCCGGCGTGTCGGCCGCGCGGAGGTCGATCAGTTCGTGCAGCAGTCGCGCGGTCATGCCCGCCCTCCTTCCGCGCCGACAGCGCTCAGCAGGACGGCCAGGGAATCCACGGTTTCGAAGGACTCCGGGACGATGCGGTCCGCGGGGACCTCGACACGCCAGTGGTCCTCCAGGCGTTCCAGCACGCTGACGATGGCGACCGAGTCGAAACCCGGCAGGTCGAACAGGGTGCGTTCGGCGAGCACGTCGTCCTGGGTGATGCCGAGCAGGCCGGCGACGGTGTGGGTGATCGAGTCGGTCAGCGCCGCGGTGGTCGGTGAGGTGGCCGGGGTCATCGGGTCTCCGCTCCTCGGTCGAGGTCGAGCGCGCCGATCAGCGCGCGTTTGGACGTCTTGCCGGTGCCGGTGGTCGGCAGCCCGTCGAGCACGTGGACGCGCGCGGGCACCATGTAGTGCGGCAGGCGGACCCGGCAGTGCCGCACCAGGGCGGGAACCAGTGCTTCGGGGCTGACCGAGCCGCGCGGCACCACGGCCGCGTGCAGTTCGTTGGTCTGGGCCGGATCCGGCACGGCGACCACGGCGACGGAGTCGACGTCCGGATGGGCGGCGAGCTGTGCCTCGATGTCGCCGAGTTCGACGCGGTATCCACGGGTCTTGACGAGCCCGTCGTTGCGGCCGAGCAGGCGCAGTGTCCCGTCTGCGTCGCGACGGGCGAGGTCACCGGTGCGATAGAACCAGCTTTGTCCACTGTGGACTATCGCTGCCTCGGTCAGCTCGGGACGGCCGAGGTACCCCGGCGTGACGCAGGATCCCGCGACGACGAGTTCGCCTTCCGCGGCACCTTCCAGGCTGATTCGCCCATCTTCGGTACGCAGTCCGATCGTGGCGCCGTCGACCGGCGAACCGATCGGGATCCTGGTATCGGGCTCCGGTGGGGACTCGACCACGTGGCTGGTGACGACGTTGGTCTCGATCGGGCCGTAGAGATTCACCATCCGGGTGTGCGGCAACGCGCGCATGAGCTCGGCGAGCGGCGCGGCGCGGAACTCCTCGCCCGCGAACAGCACGCGGCGCAGGTCCGGCAACCCTTCTTCGCGCAGTTTCGTGCGGCGGACCAAGGCACTGAGTGCGGTCGGCACCGCGTAGAGATGAGTGATCCGGCGTTCGCGGAGGAACTGCCCGAACGCCTGAGGGAACAGCGCAGCGCGTTCGGGGACGAGGTGGAGCCCCGCTCCCGCGCCGAGGCCGACGTACAGATCGTAGACGGGCAGATCGAAATGCAACGGTGCGTGCACGGCGATTTGGTCGGACGGGCGAAGCGGGAAGGCACGCTCCGCCCAGGTCACGAACGCGGCGGCGTTCCCGTGCGTGATCACCACGCCCTTGGGAGCTCCGGTGGAGCCGGACGTGTACAGCACGTACGCCTCGTCGCCGGGCGCGGGCTCGATCCACTCCGAGGGTTCGCAGGGCGTGCCGAGCAGGATGTCGAGGTCGACGTCGTCGAGCACCAGGGTGCACGAGGCGTCCTCGACGATGAAGCGTTTGCGTTCTTCCGGGAGCGCGGCATCCACAGGGACGTAAGGGATTCCCGCGCCGAGGCAGGCTAGGAAGGCGACGACGGTACCGGCTCGCTTGCGGCTCACTACCGCGATGCGGCCACGGGTGCCGCCGATCTCGGCGGCGAGCACGCGCGCCGCGTGGGCGAGTTCTCCGTAGGTCAGGTCCCGGCCGTCGCCGTCGGTCAGCGCCGGTCGATCCGGCACTTCGGCGGCACGAACGAAGAATCGATGGTGGATGGCCGTCACTGCGTCACTCTCCGGATCCGGTCGGTGCTCAGATGGGCTCGCGCCGTCCGTGCTTCGGCGTCGAGCGCCGCCGCCAAGGCGTCGGTCACCGTGGCAGGCACCGACCGACCCGCTTCTGCGCGCCGAACGGCGACATAGGTCAGTTCTCGCAGCTTGCGCCACTTCGGGACGACGTCCTCGGCCATCGCACCGGCGAAGTCCTCCACGCCCGGCCCTTGTTCCGCGAGCCACAGCGCGTGCAGTTCCCGGTCCCGGGTGAGTAACCAGGTCTCCAGCGTCAGTTCGCGCAGTGCTTCGGCGGTCATCTCCTGATGGGCGCTGAGAAAAGCGGACACAGTGCCCTCCTGATGGGCGCCGTCGATCGCCTCGCAATTCGCCAGGACCTCGCGAACGGGGTCGATCGGCTCCGGCGCGCCGGACGACCGCAGCGCCGCCCACGAGCCCTGGTCGAGCGCGGGCCCGAGGTCCCCGAGCGAGATCTTGGTCGCGAGCGGTTCGGCCCGGCCCCACCGCGTCACGTTTTCGTAAGGATCGACCACATGTATTCGCGGTTCACGGCCACCTTCGACCCCTTCGACAACGAATCCATGAGTCATGTGTTCTTTTTCGTGATACGGAAGCCAAGGCATCCAGAACGCGTCACCGGTGACCGCGACAGCGCGACCGGAACGCAATTCTTCACGCCATTCGTCGATCGCCTCGGCGACACTTCCGATACGCCGCCACTCAGGCCAGAAGCCGGTGAAGCGCTCGACCGATTTTTCTCGGGCTCGCGGCGGCAGGTCGACCATCACACCGGTATCTACGTCCTCGATGGTGCGAAAACACCAGCTGTGCGCGAAAGGAGTGCGGACGTCGATGACACCCGCCTGCGCCAGCAACAGCGCGACAGTGTCCCAGACGCAGTCGAGGTACGATGAATCGACGTGATCGAGCAAGTGGGCACAAGGAGCAAAAGATCGCATTTCCTGCATTGATTCCCCCACGCCCGGCAAGGGCGATACAGATATCTTATTTCGGAAACTTTGCGGTGATTTATTTGTACCGCAACCGCAATACGCCTGCAACGTGACCCGTTCGGGGGAAACCGCGGAAATCAGCATCCGCTAACCGTGAGCCGGAGAAGCAAACGCGACAACGCGGCGCAATATCGATGGCGTCCAGAGCATTCGCCTTGCTCCGTTCGGCGCAGCCACTCTCTTGGTTTCGCCCGATCGGCCGCCAAGGCCCTGTCTCAACCGGCGGTACGGCCCCGCCGAGGCCGGCCAATCCGCGTGCCGGGAGCTCGACCCTGGCCAGGGCGGGTCGATGGATCAGGCGTCATCGCCAACTTCAGTCGAGGTGGAGTTGGGTGAAGCGCAGCATGTTCCCGGAAGGGTCGAGGAAGGCGCAGTCGCGGACGCCAGAGGGCTGGTCGATGGGTTCTTGTATCACCTCGGCACCCATGGCCTCGATGTGTTCGAAAGTGGCACTGGGACGGAGGGCTGACACCCACCAGTTCACCGTCCTCGTGTGCCTTGAAGCCGAGCAGGTCGCGGTAGAAGCAGAGGGCCTCGTCAAGGTCATGGACGGCGAGCGTGCAGGACATCAGCTTGAGATCCATGTCGGTCACGCTCCTTTCCCGGGACCGTCCGGCTGACCGAGCAAGACGATGTCGAGGTCACCAAGCCGGTCCGGATCGGCCTCCGGGGTGACGCCACGGCGTCAGCGCCGCGGGCCTCGGCGGTCGCACCCATCCGCACGGCCGCAGGGTCGGACACGAGCACGGCATCCGAATCGAGCAGCGAGAGCAGACCGGCGAAGTCCCCGTCCCTGGAGGCGGCCAGGAACGCGGCGACGACCTCGCGCTTCCGGGATCTGTTGCCGCACGATGGGCCGTTCGGCCGCACGGCGGTTCTGCGGGCAGATGTTTCATCTGAATTTAATCGACCCTCGATAGCTTGTGGCCGAGAGATCGATGCCTCGCCCTCGCGGATGAATGGGCTGGGCACAGAAGGAATGTACGCCCGGATGCACTAATCCGGTGACGACCAGTTGATCGATCACCTTTCCTTGCCCGCATCACCGCTCGACCCCGTGCGCTTTGCCGGGGCCTGCCAGCAGCATTCATTGATCCAGAGGGGGTCGGGGGCATGTCTGCCTTCGCATGGGCTCGTCCGGTTCGTCATCACCACAAGGCAGTGGTGGTGGCACTGATCTTGGCGTTGGTGGCGATGGTGGTCCCGGGCGCGGCTCCGCCCGCCTCGGTGCGTGGGGCAGGGCAGGCATCAGGTGCGGATGGGGCGGTGGCCCCTCCGGAACATCCGGAGGGGACGGCGTTCGATCCGAATCAGATCAAGGACATCAAAGCGGCCGATCCGGGGGCCGGGGTGAACCTGATCGCGCCACCGTCGGCGAACAGTTCCGGCGATGCGCGGATGTCCTACCCGCTCGAGGTGCCCAAGGGGCGGGCGGGTCTCGAGCCGAAGCCGGCGGTGGCGTACAGCTCCGGAGGCGCGAACGGCTGGCTGGGTGTCGGCTGGGACGTCACCATGCCGACGGTCACGGTCGACACCCGCTGGGGAGTACCGCGGTATGACGCGGCTCTGGAGACCGAGACCTATCTCCTGAACGGTGAACAGCTCACCCCGGTCGCCCATCGGGGCGAGTTGCAGAAGCGGACGGCGGAGAAGGTGTTCCACGCCCGCGTGGAGAGCCGGTTCGACCGCATCGTGCGGCACGGTGACAAACCGGTGAACTATTGGTGGGAGGTCACCGACAAGCGGGGCACGCGGACAGTGTTCGGTGGCGCGGAGAACACCACGCTGGCCGACTCGTCCGGCAACGTCGCGACCTGGGCGGTACGCGATGTCCGTGACACCAACGACAACGTCATGCGCTACCACTACGCCCGGGTGGAAGACGGCGGCACCGAGAAGTCGACGGTGCCGGGTAGCAACCTGTATCCGCGCCGGATCACCTACACCGGACACGGCGACGCCGAGGGCCGGTATTCGGTGACGTTCCTGCGCGACCGGGACCGGGGTGAGCCGCGCCGCGGCGACGTGCAGATCGACGCTCGTGGCGGGTTCAAGAAGGTGACCGCCGACCTGCTGCGGCGGGTCGAGGTCAAGCTGGACGACCAGCTGATCCGGGCCTACGAACTGAACTACCGGACCGGCGCGTTCGCGAAGACGTTGCTGGCGTCGGTGTCTCAGTTCGGTGAGGACGACAAGCTGTTCAACACCCACTCGTTCGACTATTTCGACGAGGTGCGTGACCAGGCGGGCAACTACACCGGGTTCGCCGACGCCGCCGGGTGGTCGGTCCCGGACGACGACCTGGGCGTGAACATCCGTGAAGGTGAGGCGAGTGCGATCTCGGCGAACACCTCCGTCGGGTTCGGTGCGCACCTGTTCGCCGGCTACAACGTGCAGGGGTGGCCGGTCAAGCAGGGTGGCGTCGGGCTGAAGGTCGGGTTCAACGCCGGTCAGTCCGATGGCCTGTCGGCGCTGGTGGACGTGAACGGCGACAATCTGCCGGACAAGGTGTTCCGCAAGAACAACGACGTGTATTACCGCCCGAATCTGAGCACCCCGGGGGGTGAGCCGAAGTTCGGTGACCCGCCGGTCAGGTTGCGCGACCTCCCGGGGATCTCGACCGAGCGGACGTTGTCGGGCACGATCGGTGTCGAGGCGTTCGTCCTCGCCATCGCCGCGCAGCTGGACTTCGTGGGGACCACGACCACGTCGGATCGGTTCTTCAGCGACGTCAACGGTGACGGCATCACCGACCTGGTCGACAACGGCGGCGTGTTGTTCGGCTACCTGGACGCCAACGGGCAGCCCGCCTACAGCCCGGATTCCACCCGCACCCCGGCACCGGTCGGCGGTGGCGCGGTGACCGGCGAGATCGTCGGCGACCAGACCGCGCAGTTCGACCAGCAGGTCGACAACTCGCCGCTGCTGGACTCGGTGCGCCGGTGGGTCGCGCCGTTCGACGGCACCGTCCGCGTCGACGGCCGGGTGCAACTGACCGTGGACCCCTCGCCCGCGCGCGCCGCGTACACCAAGGCCGACGGTGTGCGGGTCACCATCCAGGCCAAGGACACCGAACTCTGGGCGCAACGAATCGGCCCGGACGACCACACCGAGTTCACCCCGGCCAATGTGTCGGCGATCGCGGTGAAGAAGGGCGACGCGCTCTACTTCCGCACACAGTCCATTCTGGACGGAAAGTACGACACGGTGGCGTGGGATCCGGCGATCACCTACACCGACCAGGCGGCCGGCACGGACGTGAACGGGCTGGCGAACACCGTGTTCCGTGCGTCGGCGGACTTCACGCTCGGCGGCCGCTCGTCGCAGGTGATGGTGCCGGTGACCGGCAAACTTCAGCTGACCGGCGACGTGGTCAAGAGCAAGGCGACCTCGGACGACGTGACCGTGGTGATCACGAAGGGCAACGGGGTGCACGCTCCGGCGGAGGTGTTACGCAAGGTTCTGCCTGCTGCGTCGACGGGGACCACCAAGATCGATCTGAGCCTCCCGGTCAACCAGTTCGAGAAGATGTCATGGCACATCAAGAGCGACTCCCCGATCGACGTTTCCGCGGTGTCCTGGGTACCGAAGGCGCACTACACGGAGGCGCCCGGGGTGGAGTCGCTGGTCGACGACAAGGGGCAGCCGACCCTGGTGATCAGCCCGCCGTTCGACGTGGACATGTATCCCGCCGACACCCTCACGGCGCCGCAGCAGACCTACAAGGTGACCAAGACCGGCAAACTACGGGTCCGGCCGGGCGTGAAGCTCGACTTCGGCCTGACCGGGGCGACCAAGATCGCGTTCACCGTAAAGAAACGCGGCGGGCAGCTGCTGGGCAAGCGGGTCGTCGACATCGTCAACGGGCAGTACGGCTCACCGGGCCAGAACCTGGACGTGATCGTCCCGGTCACCGAAGGCGACGAGCTGTATTTCGACCACTCCACAACGGATCCCAACCTGTTCGGCTTGGTCGCCGAACAGTCCGCGAAGGTCACCTACGACCTCTCGTCGCCCTGGCCGGCGTTCAGCCCGGCGCCGAGCGCGGCACACGGCTCCGCTCAGCAGGGTGCGTTCCCGCAGCCCTACCGCGGCTGGGGTGTGATCGGCTACCAGGCCAACCGCGACCGCGCCACCCAGCCCATCAAACAGGCCGAACTCGCGATCGACCAGAGCTTCAAGAACGCCCTCCCCCGGGAACCCAAGGAAGCCGACATCGCGGCGTTCGCCACGAATCCCAGGATCCCCATGCCCCGGCTGGCGATCTTCGCTCCGAACCCCGCCAAAGGCGGCTGGGCCGCGCAGGACGAGTCGTCCTGGTTCACCTCCACGATGGCGACCAGTTCCCGGCTCGGCGCGGACACCATCGACGTGGTCACCGACGCCGATGTCGCCGGTGATCGCACGGCGATGCGTCGCGGGGTGACCGGTCAGGTGTCCGGCACGCTGTCGGCCGGTCCGTTCGGGGGCACGGTCGTCGGCGGGATCACCGCCGGTTCCGTGGACTACGTCGACCTCAACGGTGACCGCTTTCCCGATGTCGTCGGCGCCAAGGAGATCCAGTTCACCGATGGCAACGGCGGGCTCGGCGCTCGACGCGGCACGCTCGGCGGCAACGTCCGCGAGTCCGACACGTTGTCCGGCAACGTGTCCTACTCCGCCGGCAGTGAGTCGGCCACCCTCGCCAGCGCACAGGGCCTGGCCGCTCCGGAGGCAGCAAGCAGCAACAACACCGCCACCTCCGGCCCGGTCCAACCGGCACTGGGGATCGGTGGCAGCCTCGGCGGCGGCGAGTCCGACACCCGCGTCGACCTCATCGACATCAACGGCGACGGCCTCCCGGACAAGGTCTTCGCCAACGGCGACGCCCAGCTCAACCTCGGCTACAGCTTCGCCGCCAGGGAACCCTGGTCAGCGGGACCGATCAACGACGCCTCCACTCGCAACCTCGGCGTCAACCTCGGTTTCAACGTCGACAACTACGGCTTCGCCGGGGGTCTGTCCGCCGAACTGAGCACCTCTTTCACCAACGCGAGCATGCTCGACGTGAACGGCGACGGACTCACCGACCGCGTCTTCACCGATGGCGCCAACCCGATCAAGGTGGCCATCAACACCGGCACCGGCTTCACCGCGCCCGCTCCTTTCCGCGGCAGCTTTTCCGACATCGCCGTGGACAAGAACGCCACCCTCGGTGCGGGCGTCTACTTCACGTTCCCTGTCCCCACCCCGATCGGCACGTTCGTGTTCAACCCCGGCGTCAACGCCTCCACGAGTATCGGCCGTGCCGAGCTCGGTCTGCGTGACGTCAACGGTGACGGCCTTGCCGACCATGTCAAGTCCACCCGGGACAACGAACTGCTGGTCGCGGTCAACAAAACCGGCCGTACGAACCTGCTCCGCACGGTGACGCGGCCGTTGGGCGGGAAGGTCGATCTGGACTACACCCGTACCGGTAACACCCAGGCGATGCCCGAATCCCGCTGGGTCCTGTCCCGTACCACCGTGTCCGACGGTCATCCGGGCGACGGCGCCGACACCCAGCTCACCACCTATCGTTACGAGCAGGGCAAATACGACCGGCTCGAACGCGAGTTCCACGGCTTCGGCAAGGTGGTCACCGAACAGCGCGACCCCGGTGCGGCCGATGCCCTCTCTCGCTCGACCACCGACGAGTACCGCACCGACGGCCCGTATACCCGCGGGTTGCTGGCCCGCACCCTCTCCGCTGACGGTGCGGGACGGCCCTTCACCGAAACCGTCAACACCTATCAGACCCGCGACACCGCGCCGGGCAGCGTGTTCGTGGGTCTGTCCCGAGTGGACAAACGCTTCCACGAAGGCGCCGAGGAACCCGGCAAGTCCACGTACACCGAAATGTCGTATGACGATTTCGGCAACCTGATCCGCTCGTTCGACGCCGCGGACGAAGGCGTCGCCGACGACGTGGAGACCACCTACGGTTACACCGCGTCCGACCCGGCCTGCCGGGCGCGCAATCTCGTCGGAACGGCCAACCTGCTCGACCAGCGCGGCAGCACCGTGTCGAGACACAGTGAATCCACAGTGGACTGCGTGACCGGTGCGGTGCGGCAGGTCCGCCAATACCTCACCGACACCACCTCGGCCGACACCGACCTGGAATACCACCCGGACGGGAACCTGAAGGCAGTCACCAAGCCCGCCAACCAGAACGGCCAGCGGTATCGGCTGGAGTACGGCTACGACACCGTCGTCGGCGTCCACATCGAGTCCATTGTGGACAGCTTCGGGCTGCGGTCGGGCGCGACGCACAACCTGAAGTACGGGCAACCGGACCGGACCACCGACCAGAACGGCCGGCAGGTACTGCGCGGCTACGACAGCGTGGGGCGGTTGGACACCGTGACCGGGCCGTACGAGATCGGCTCGGGCAGGGCCACGATCGACTTCGACCATCACCCCGAAGCCACCGTTCCCTACGCCACCACCCGGCACCTCGACCGTGACGCCACCGGTGTCCGTGAGGACACCATCGACACCGTGACCTTCACCGACGGTCTCAAACGCGTCCTGCAAACGAAGAAGGACGCCACGGTCGCCGACGATCCCGATGACACGCCCGACCAGGTCATGACCGTGTCCGGCCGGATGAAGTTCGATTTCGCCGGCCGCGTGGTCGAGCGGTATCACCCCGTGACCGAGCCCAAGGGTGACGGCAACACGAGGTTCAACGCCGCCTTCGACACCGTGGCGCCGACTCGGACCTCGTTCGACGTGCTGGATCGGCCGGTCAAGACGGTGACCCCGGACGACGTCACGACCGCCATGGCCTACGGATTCGGACCCGACCGCGCCGGTGTCACCCGGTTCGAGACGACCGCCACCGATGGCAACGGCAAACAGAAGCGCAGCTACACCGACCTGCGGGAGAAGACCACCGCGGTCAAGGAGTTCAACCCGGCAGGCGGGCAGCCGGTGATCTGGACCAGCTATGGCTACGACCCGCTCGGGCAGATCACCACCGTGGTGGACGACAAGAACAACACCACCCGCTCCGAATACGACGCCCTCGGCCGCCGGACAGTGCTCGACAGCCCCGACGCGGGCCGCACCGAGACGCGCTTCGACCTGGCGGGCAACCCGACGGCGAAGATCACCGCCGGCGGCAAGCAGGTCGAATACGACTACGACCACAACCGGCTCACCGCGGTGCGCTATCCGACCTTCCCGGCCAACAACGTCACTTACGCCCATGGTGCACCCGGTGCACCGGACAACACCGCCGGACGGATCACCGAGATCCGCGACGCGGCGGGGATCCTCACCCGCGGTTATGGCCCGTTGGGTGAGACCACCCGGGAAACCCGCACGATCAAGATCGCCGGTCAGGCGGACCGCAGCTACACCACCGGGTGGCGCTTCGACGCGTTCAACCGCGTCCTGCAGATGACCTACCCGGACGGTGAGGTCCTCCGCTACGACTACGACACCGGAGGTCAGGTCACCCGCGCCACCGGGGCCAAGAACGGCAGCGACTACCTCTACCTCGGCCGCGTCGACTACGACAAGTTCGGCCAGAAAGTCCTGCAGCAGACCGGGAACGGGGTGCGCACCACCTATACCTACGACCAGGCCGACCGCAGGCTCGCCACCCTGAAGTCGAAGACACCGGGTGGCACCGAGTTCCAGAACCTGGGCTACACCTACGACGACGTCGGCAACATCACGAAGCTGACCAACACCACGGCACAGAACCCGACGATCGGTGGCCCGAGCAGTCAGACCTTCGGCTACGACGACCTCTACCAGCTCACGTCCGCCGGCGGTCAGTACACGACCAAGACCAACCAGCAGGACAACTACACCCTGGCGCTGAGCTACGACTCCATTCACAACACGACCACCAAAACCCAGCAGCACGAGATCACCGGCAGCCCGACCTCGTCCGCTCAAGACACAGCGAACACGGCGTCGCCGAACCACGGCGGTGGCGGAGCGAGCCCGGCGTCGCTGGGCTCGCTCTCCGCCGGACCGATCGAGCCGGTCGAGGACCCGACCAACCCGGCCGGGGTCCAGGACAAGACCAGCTACGACTACCGGTACGACTACGGCAGCGGAAAACCGCACGCGCCGAGCAAGGTCGGCCCGATCACCCAGACCTACGACGCCAACGGCAACCTCACCGACACGGTGAACACCGCGGCTGGCGAGGCCAAACGGCGTCAGTACGTCTGGGACGAGGAAAATCGACTCGCCTGCAACCAGGACGCCGCGACGACCACTGTCACGCAAACCCCGGAAGGTTGCCAGGACGCCACCGTCACCTACACCTACGACGCGGCCGGTGAACGCGTCGTCAAGAACGGCGACAGCCGATCCCTGTATCCCAACCGCGGCTACAGCGAACGCGACGGCACCGGCTACAAACACATCTTCGTCGGCGACAGTCGCCTCACCACCAAAACCGTCGCCGCCGACGGCCTCGAAAACGCCCAGTCCTACTTCCATGCCGACCATCTCGGCTCTTCCGGCTACGTCACCGACAGCCAGGGCACAGTCACCGAACATCTCGAATACCTGCCGTTCGGGGAGACCTGGGTCGAAGAGAAGGCGGGCCAAGGCGGTACTCCGTACAAGTTCACCGGCAAGGAACTGGACGAGGAAACCGGTCTCTACTACCACGGCGCCCGCTACTACAACCCCAGAACCCAGCTCTGGGCGAGCGCGGATCCCGCCCTGCCCGGATTCGTCAGCGGCAGCGAAGCCGCAGGCGGCATCACCAACCCGCGCAATCTCGCCACCCATACGTACGCTCACAACAACCCGGTGAGGCTGACCGACCCCACCGGCAAGTGGCCAACGCTCACCGAGGTGGAACAAAGGGAATTGGAGGCCAAGTTCCCGACTCAGTTCCCGGGCGCCGGGCCAAGGAAGACATACCGCCCCATTCCTTTTTCCGACAGAGAAACCCCGCCGCTGACCAACCGGGAACATGCTTTGTTCCTCGGGATTCTTGCGACTCCCACGGGCCCAGCCACTATGTGGCAGCTGTTCGACGCGAAGGGCGACGCCATCGACCGGGCGAAAGCACACTTTGGTGGCGGAGGTACCGGAGATGACGAGGGTGGTCCGCAGGACGGGACGATCGGCAACGCGTTCCAACACGCGTACTGGAGCGGCCTGCTGACGGGTATCGTCGGCCCGGGCACCGCGAAGGCGTTGACCGACGCACACGAGGCATTTTTGGGCAACGACCGCCATAACGAGTTGATGGACCTGCACAACAACTCCGTCGGCCGGAATACCTATACCGACCTCGAAAAAGAACTCGGCAGGCCACCCACCAACGCGGAGCTGGAGCAGGCGATCCTGCTCACGGTCACGAGTCCCCGCGGCTACAACGGCAGACACACGATCATGCTCGGACCGAACGGCGGGTACGAATACACGGCACCATCTCCCGACTGCTCGCAGCGGCGCTGGGTATGCGGAAACTGAGGTCCAGTCGATGGGCGCGTACCTGCCGAGGGCGCCGGCCCTCTACGACGGGCCACCAGCGCCCCGTCAGGTCGAACCGCGCCGCCGGATAGGCCGTTCGGGCGCATCGAGCGGCAGTTTCCGTGCTTTCGGTCGCGTGGGCGACCGGCGGTCACATAGTTTGCAACCGGCGCACTTGTCCGTCCACAAGTAACCGGGGAGAGCTGCCGGTCACCCCGGCGAATCATGCTCGGCGTCGCAGCGGCAGGGTTTGCCGCCTCGACCGTGGGTGGCCGGGTGCTCCTCCTGACCGACACCACTCTCCTTGCCCAGTAAGGGATTCAGCATGCGCAAGTGGAAAAGATTACTCGTGGCGGGCGTGCTCGCCACGGCCGCCGTCATGGCGGTCAACACGGCCAGCGCGGCCGACGGTGTCTCAACCGCGGCGGCCGAGTCGACGTTCCCGCTCGCCGACCCGGACACCGTCCAGGCGAAGGACGGCACGTACGTCACTTACGGCACCACGGTCGGCGCCGGGGTCGGCGCCCGGTGCGGCGTGACCGGCAAACTGTTCGTACCGGTGCTCGTGCACGGCTCCGGCAACACCGTCGGCGTGGGCACCTGCGCGTCGGCCGACGCACTGCCCAACGGGCCGGGTAGCTGGGCGGAGGGCAACGTCTGGGCGCCCGGCGTCGTCCGCTTCGGCGACACCTACTTCATGTACTACACCGCGTCGAAGCGGGGCAGCGGCCAGAAATGCATCGGCCGCGCCGTCTCGGGCAGTGCGCGGGGGCCGTTCACCAACCCCGTCGAGTGGGCGTGCCCGGGCAACGGCCGCTGGGCCATCGACGCGAACCCGTTCGTGGCGGGCAGCGCCATGTACGTCGCCTACCGGGACGACGCGATCACCTCCTACCCGGAGACCGGCATCTCGATCGTGCGCACCCACTCCAACGGCATGGCGGACTGGGACACCCGCCGGGACGCGTTGAAGAGCACCGACATCGGCTGGGAGACCACCCGGATGAGCGGTGGCACGCACGTGGTCGAGAACCCGTCGATGTTCAAGTCCGCCGACGGTTACTGGTACCTGGCCTACTCCGGCAACAACTGGGACAGCGCACGGTATGCGACCGGCATCGCGAGGTGCGGCACCGGCCCGATCCCGTCGACGCGCTGCACGCCACGGCAGAACGGCGCCGAGCGGCCGTACTTCGGGTACACCGGCACCGGGGGCCTCAACCCCTACCGCGGCCTGCCCGGCAACCACCCCGGCCCAGGCGGGATGGACTTCTTCCAGGCGGCCAACGGCCAGTACCACGCGGTCTACCACTGGTGGGACGGCAGCAGGCGGTTCCCGATCGTGGCGACGGTCCTCCGTAACGACGGCGGCTTCTACCTCAGTTAAGGCTCACCCGACCCGGAGGGAGCCCGTCCCCAGGGGCTCCCTCCGGTCATCCGGGCCTGTTCGCCGACAGGGCGGCTGAGGCCGCCCGAAAGAACAAGACTGCTGTTTCTTGAAATCCCCAGGCATCCTCGGAGGCATCGGACACCGAGTGGCGGGGAGACGAGCGGCTTGACCGGCAGTGAGATCGACCTCGAACAACAGCATCTGGAGACCTGCTACGCCTGGCTGGACACGCTGCGCGAACAGGCGGCGGCCCGCTTGGCCGCGGACCACGGCACGAGGGCATTCTGGCGGACGGAACTGTCCCGGTTGGACTCCGCCGAGGAGGGGCTGTACTTCGGCAGGCTGGACCCGCAGGACGGCCCTCGCGTCCATATCGGCAGGATCGGTTTGTTCCAGGACGGACAGGACGAGCCGTTCCTGGTCGATTGGCGCGCACCGGCCGCCCGGCCGTTCTACACCGCGACCACCACGGCCCCGCACGGCGTCCGCAGGCGACGCCACATCACCACCCGGGGCCGGACCGTCGTCTCGCTCGACGACGAACTGCTCGATCTGGACAGCGCGGGCGACGACACCCTCATCGGCGAGGCCGCGCTCCTGGCATCGCTGGTCGCCGGCCGGACCGGCCGGATGCGGGACATCGTCACGACCCTGCAGACCGAGCAGGACCGGATCATCCGCGACGACCATCCCGGCGTGCTCGTGGTGCAGGGCGGCCCGGGCACCGGCAAGACCGCGATCGCCCTGCACCGGCTCGCCTACCTGCTCTACGCCCGGCCACACCTGCGCTCGCGCGGCGTCCTGGTCGTCGGCCCCAGCCGGATCTTCCTGGACTACATCGGGCAGGTCCTTCCCGGTCTCGGCGAGCACACCGTCGTGACCACGACGATCGCCGACCTGGTGCCGGACGTCCTGGTCAGCCGCGAGGACTCACCTGAGGTGGCCGAAGCGAAAGGACGCGAAGAGATGGCCGAGCGGATAGCCGCCGCGGCACGCTCGCGGGTACGGACGCCCGAAACGCCGGTCGAGATCGAGTTCGAAGACCAGGTTCTCCAGCTCGACCCGGACAGCTGCCGTCGCGCTGTCGCCGCCGCCAGGGAGACCGGGCTTCCGCACAACCAGGCCAGGTTGATCTTCCACCGGCGGATCGTGGACGAACTCGCGCAGCTCATGATCGATCTGATGGAGCGGCTGCTGCTCACCGAGTCCGGCGAAGCCCTCGACGGCGGCAGCCTCGACGGAAGCCTGGGTGAAGCCGACCTCCGAGCACTGGCGGCCGCGGGCGTCGTGATCGGAAACGACGAGCTCGACGGCCCCAGAAGCCTGCTCGACCAGACCGACACCGCCCGCCTGCGCGACGCGCTGCAGGCCGACGACTCCGTGCAGGACGCGCTCGAACGACTGTGGCCTCGGCTCACCCCGGAAGACTTGGTCGCCGAATTGGCCGACACGTCGTCCGAAGGATGGAGCACCGCGGACATCCCCCTGCTGGACGAGGCCGCCGCCGTCATCGGTGAGCACAGCGGGGAAACCTTCGGGCACGTGGTCGTCGACGAGGCACAGGAACTGTCCGCGATGGCCTGGCGGATGCTGATGCGCCGGTGTCCGTCCAAGTCGATGACCGTCGTCGGAGACCTCGCCCAGACCGGGAGCCCGGCGGGCGCGATGTCCTGGGACGACGTGCTCCGGCCGCACACCGGCGATCGCTGGCGCCTGACCCCGCTCACCGTCAACTACCGGACGCCGGCCGAGATCATGACCGCCACCACCGACCTCCTCGCAGCCCACCACCCCGGGCTGCGGCCACCCCGATCGATCCGCTCCAGCGACCAGCCGCCGTGGCGGATCCGGACCACGCCCACCGATCTCCCCGACGTGATCTCCGCACTCGCCGAAGCGCACGAAGACGGACAACTCGCGATCATCAGCCCGCCGGTCCACCTGGAACGGCTGGCGAAAGCCCTGTCCGTCGCAACGCCGCCCGACCTCACCGAGAAAATCGTCGTCCTCACACCCGCGCAGGCCAAAGGACTCGAGTTCGACTCCGTGATCGTCGCCGACCCCACGGAAATCCTCGCCGAACCCTTGGGCCACAACGACCTCTACGTCGCCATGACCCGAGCCACCCAACGGCTCGGCATCGTGCACCCGGGCGCGATACCCGCTGAACTCGCGGGCCTGCCGGAACGCACAATCTAAGCTCCGATTTCTTCGGGGGGCGTGCAGCGGGCACGCCTCGCCGCTAGGGCAGCTCCGCGGTCAGCAGCCGCAAGCCCTCTTCGAAGAGCTCCCCCAGATCCATCCCCGTCAAGTGATCGTGAGCCTCGGCGAGATGGGGATAGTCGCCCTGCCGGAGCGCCTGGCGCAGACCGGCGATCTCGGCGGACAACTCGGGGGCGGATTGGATCGCGGCCTGTTCCTCGAGGACATGTCCTGTCGCGAAGTGAAGGACCAGGAACGACGTCTTCATCGCCGCCGAGGCATCCAGTCCCGCCTCGCGTAGAGCGCCGTTCAGGGCTTCGGCGTATCCCAAGGTGTTCGGTCCGGTGGCATGCGTGCCCGCGTACACCCGCGCTCCGTCGCGATAGGACAAGAGCGCGACGCGCAGGCTTTTCGCCAGGGCCACTACCCGTTCGCGCGGCCCGGTCACTCCCTCGGCCGCGTCACGGCAGCCGGCCAGCATCGACTCGGCCATCGCGGTCAGCAAGGCGCGCTTCGTCGGGAAGTAGCTGTACAGCGTGCCTACTTGAACTCCGACCGCGGTAGCCAGCTTTCGCATGGTGAGCGCATCGAGGCCGACTTCGTCGAGCAGGCGGAGCGCGGCGGCGGTGACACGGGCCGGATCCGCGGCCGGGGGCCGCCCACGGGTGCGGGGTTCACGAGAGGGGTGCGCGGTCATGTCCAGGTGAGCCTAACAGCGGGTTTGACGGGTTCGCGCTCTGTCAGCATACTCGACGGAAGAATAAATGAACGTTGTTCGAAAACTAAGGAGGTGGCCATGGACACCGATGTGGTGATCAGCGGCGCGGGCCCGACGGGTCTCTTGCTCGGCACCGAACTGGCGCTCGCCGGAGTACGCGTGCGGGTGCTCGAACGCCAGGAGCGGCGGCACGACCAGTCCCGCGCCCTGACGCTCCACCCCCGCAGCGTCGAGATCCTCGACCTGCGGGGTATCGCCGACCGTTTTCTCGCCCTGGGCCGCACCGTCCCGAGCTGGCATTTCGCGGGCCTGTCGAAGCAACTGGACTTCTCGGCCTTCGACACGCGGCACGGCTACACACTGTTCCTCGAACAGGTCCACACCGAACGACTGTTGGAGGAGCGCGCACGGGAGTTGGGTGTCGAAGTCTCGTACGGGCACGAAGTCGTGTCGTTGACACAAGACGAAAACGGCGTCGACGTCGCAGTGGCAGGCCCGGGCGGGGAATTCCACCTCCGCGCGGCGTACCTCGTGGGCTGCGACGGCGGCCGGAGCAAGGTCCGCGAGAGCGCCGGCATCGGCTTCCCCGGCACGGACGGCACGATGAGCGCGATGCTCGGCGACTTCGCCGTCGTCGACGCCGACGCCATCGCCGCGGCCGGGAAATCCCCCGTCTTGGTGGTCCCGCTGACCGATGGTCTGACCCGCTTCGTCCTCACCGATCCGGAACGGATGCGGGTACCCGCGACGGAACCGGTCACCTTCGAGGAGTTCCGCGACACACTGATCCGCCTGACTGGCACATCCTTCGGGATCGCGGAGCCGAAATGGTTGTCGCGCTTCGGAAACGCGACACGGCTGGCCGAGAACTACCGTGCCGGAAGAGTCTTCCTGGCCGGCGACGCCGCGCACGTCCATTTCCCGGCGGCGGGCCAGGGCCTCAATACCGGTCTGCAGGACGCGATGAACCTGGGCTGGAAACTCGCGGCCGAACTCAACGGCTGGGCACCCCCCGCCCTGCTCGACACCTACCACTCGGAGCGGTCTCCGGTGGGACGACTGGTCACCGACAACACCCAGGCACAGACGCTGCTGCTCGAACTCACGTTGGTCCCCGACTACCGCGGCCCGGTGACCGCGCTACGCGAGATGCTGGACTCCTTGCTCGAAATCCCCCAAGTCAACGCCCGGCTGGCCGGCCAGGTGTCCGCGCTCACGACGTCCTACCCGTCGCCGGGCGGCGATCCGCTCGTCGGCACCCGTATGCCCGACCTCCCCCTCGTCTCTCCCCCGGGCTCCCGAATCTCGGAACTGCTGCATACCGGCGAATTCTGTTACGTCGACTTCACCGGAGACGGCACCGCACAGGTCTCCACAGGCTGGAAAGACCGGATCGCCGTGGCCACCGGGGACCGCGGGACGTGGAACCAGGGCATCGACGAAGTGCTGGTGCGACCGGACGGCCATATCGCCTGGGTGCGCCGCGAGACCGACCCACCGGATGCCACGATCCGGCGAACGGGGATCACGGCCTGGGCCGGAACCCCCGAACGGACGGCGGTAGGGCGATGAGTTCCCTCGAGCGCTTGACTCCCTCCGGTCTCCACCACGTTCCGGGTGCCTTCACCCCGGCCGTGCTCGTCCACGGCGCCGATCTGGCCTTCCTCTCGGGCCAGGTCGCCTGGGACGAGAACGGGGTGCTGACCGGCGAGGACCACGTGACCCAGATGCACCAGATCGCCCACAACATCGATGTCGCGCTGGCGGCCGCCGGGTGCGGACGGGAAGACATCGTCAAGGAGACCGTGTATGTCGTGGACTACCGGCCCGAGTTGATCGCCGGGCTCTTCGGCGCCCTTCGCCGTGAGGTGTCCGTCGCACCGGCCAGCACCCTGGTCGGCGTGTCGGCGTTGTTCGACCCCGCCGTCCTGGTGGAGGTCGACGTGGTCGCGAAGATCCCGGCCTGATGCGATGCTCCGTGACCCGATCAGCCTGCGCCCTGGTCGGCGAGTTGCTCGGCGATGCCGCGCGGTTCGCGTCCAAGAAGGACGGACAGGGTGCGATCGGATCCCGCGAAGAAGTCGGTCCGTGTCGCCTGGAACATGGACAGGGTGAAGCGTGCGGCCGCCTCCGGAACACCGGACGCCACCTCGTTCGCGACCCATTCCTCGTCGTCGACGACCACCCGCCGGACGCGTCGGCCGGTGAGCTCGGACGCTGCCGAGGCGAAGTCGTCGAGGGTGACCGGTGCGGGCAAGGTCATGTCCACGGGGCCGTCGAACGGGGACTCGCCGGCGAGGATCGTCGCGGCGGCCTCCGCGGCATCGCGTCGATCGACCCACGAGAACGGTCCATCGGCGGGCTTGGCGATCACTCCCGTGCTCTGCCACGGGCCGAGCAACTGCCCGAGGTCTCCGTAGAAACCGTTGCGCAACGCGGTCCATGCGACGCCCGACGCCGCGAGGTGTTCCTCGGTGGCCGCGTGGATCCCGAGTGGCGGATAAGGAGTGTCGAAGCCGGTTCCGTGGGCGCTGGTGTACAGGATTCGCCGGGCGCCCGCCTCGACCGCAGCGTCGATCGCCGTCCGGTGCTGCGTGACGACGTCGGCGGTGACGTCGTTGGAAGAGACCAGGAGCACCTGCTCCGCGTCAGCGAACGAGTGACGCAGGGCCACAGGGTCGTCGTAGCTTCCTTGCCGCACGCGCACCCCTTGATCGGCCAGATGCCTCGCGCGCCCGGGATCGCGGACGCTGACACCGACGCGGCTCGGCGGCACACGCTTGAGGAGATGTTCCACGGTGGCCCCGTTGAGGGCACCCGTTGCCCCGGTAACGATGATCATGACGACGTCCTTTCACACACTAAGTTGACCAGCGAGGTCAACTTAGGCTCGAATCCCATCCTGCAGTAAGCTGACTCAGGGAGTCAAGTTCGCCGTCGGATCGAAGGAGAGGGACGATGACCAGCACTCGGTCGACGCCGACGCTTCGCGCGGATGCCCGCCGTAACGCCGACCGGATCCGCGTCGCCGCGGTAAAAGTGTTCCGCGACCAGGGTCTCTCCGCGCCGCTCGAGGAAGTCGCCGCGACCGCCCACGTGAGCAAAGCGACGATCTTCAACAGATTCGGGGGAAGGGCCGGGCTCATCGACGCCGTCATCGACGACGTCGTGGCGACCGAGCTGAGCGGCATCGTCGACGACACACGATCCGTCACCGGAGTCCCGGAACGGATTCGCCACTACGTCCGGGCGATCCGGGATCTCCAGTACCGGCTGCCCGTGGTCAACGACGTTCTGCTGCAGGAATATCCCGAGTCGGAGCGGCTCATGGACCTTTGCCATCTAGCAGGCGGCATCCACGACGATCTCGTCGAGGAAGGGCACGCCGCCGGCGTTCTGGCGCACGGTTTCACACCGGAGGACTTTCATGGGATGACCATCGACAATGCCCTCGTCCTCAAGCACGGGGTCCGGCCGTCTCGGGCCGACTACGACCGCCGGACCGGGTTCGTTCTCGACGGGATCTGCAGGTCGCCGCGTCGTGGACGCAGTTCGCGGTGAACACCCCGCAGCCGCACCTCATCCGCCACTTCAGCGGAGGGCGAGCGCGACGAAGCGGGTGTTCTCCCCTGGCCAGAAGTTGTCGTCGCTGACCACGAGAAGGGTGCGTTCGCCGGTGGGCAGCGTCGGCCCCCAGGACATCCCCTCGTAGTTGTCGATCAGCGGCAACGGCAGGTCACGGAAGTCCAGCAGCAGCTTCTTGCGGACCGGAGTGACGGTGGCGCCTTCGAGCGAATCGACGTTCTTGATGTTCGTGGCGCCCCGAGTGCTCATCTCGAACAGCTTCACGTTGTAGCCGTGCCCGGTGACGAAGCCACGTTCGATCACCAAGTACCGGGTCGGGTCGGTCGGGTGCGCCAAGATCTCCGGGATCCCGGAGTCGGCGAACGAACCGGCCGGATTCGGCACCGCGAACAACGGTTCCTGCGGATAGGCGTACTGAGCCAGCGGCGTACCGGCACGCGTGTGCACGGTGACCCTGGACAGTCCGCCCTGTTCCGGTGTGGGCACCGGCCCGTCCTGCAGCAGCGGCGACTCCACCGCACTGGTCAGCAACGCCCCGCCGGCCGCGAAGGTGATCGCCTCCAGCACCAGATTGCGCCGCGGCCCGGTCGCGCCGGTGGTGATCCTGTAGTTGTCCGGCAACGGCAACTCGCCGGCATAGGCGCCGTCACGGCCCGCCCGCTGAACAGAGGGCTGGATCACCGCGTCCGTCGGCGTGGGTGTGCCGCGCGGCCGATTGCCTTCCTGGCTCCACCAGTACTTACCGGTCCACGGATCCACCCGGATGTCCTCCGGATCGACGGTCGTCCCGTCCCCTGCCGACGACGGCGGATACACCTGCCCGTCCGGACGCAGGAACGGCTTCGTTCCGGTGAACCGCACGTCGTGCACGCCGGCGCCGTCGACATCGATCTCGGCGGTGTAGAACCGGGCGGCCTGACGATCCGAACGGTCGTCACTGATCATCACCCACTGGCCGGTCCGTTCGTCACGGTCGATCCCGGACAATCCGCCGACCGTGGTACCCCGGAACTCCGAATACTGCGGAATGGTGCGCTCACCCAGAAAACGCACCTGAGACCACGCCTGGTCGACGACCGGCGCCGCCGAGGCAGGTGTCCCGGTGACGACACCACTACCCGCCAACAGCCCGGCGACGGCAAGGGCGAGAACGCCCCGCAAAGATCGAATGCGCATACCTCGACCCTTGCCCAAACGCCCCGTTCGACGGCAGGACCATCCAGGTAGTCCGCCTGACACGATCAGGTGGCCACCGTGCACACATCGGAACTGCGCGAGAAAGCGCCGCGCACCGCTACCACTGTCCATAGTGGACAAGGCGGCAAGGCCCCGTCTGCCTTGAGTAGACGGGGCCTTGCGCGGCTACACGGTCCCTAGAGAAGGCCGTTGAGGAGGCCACCGACAAGGCCATCCTCGCTGAGAAGGTCACCATAGCCACCGCCGCCGAGGAGGCCGCCGACAAGCCCCTCCGAGCCGCTTTGCGCGGTGGACGTGGTGGCCGCGCCGGCGACCGGCGAGAACGCGACAAGGGCGGCGGCGGCAAGCGCTGTGGCGACGACGGTCTTCTTCACGAAGTTCATGGGCGGTAAACCGACTTTCTCTGGAAGTACGTGCCGGATGTCGGCACGCAGCGATCCTTCAGGCCGCGCCACCGGGTGTCGATTCCCTGACAGCGTGATCACGCCGCGCTCCAGGGTGACTCACGCACAGGTCAGAGGTTCGGGGCGCTCTCGATCAACTTCCGCACGGGTTCGCTCAGCGCGGCACCGCTCAGGTCGAGGGTCACGAGGTCCTCGTTCATCGTTCCCCGGCTCGTGACGCTGAAGATGGTCCCCTTTCCCGTGACGGGATCGAAGTTCCGCAGCCACGGGCCGCCGCTGGAACCTCCGGCGAGGTCGCAATCGGTCTTCCACGAGGTGCTGACCGAGTTCACGTCGAGTGCGGCGGGTCGCGCGCAGGAGAACAGCGCCTCACCGCCAGCCGCCTTCGACACCGGGTAGCCGAGGAGGGTCGCGTCCACAGGGGACGGTGGCGCCTCGAACGAGATGTCCTGCGTGCCCGCGACATCGGCGACATGGCGGCCGTCGACCGGGTCGAGGGCGAGCACCGCGTCGTCGTCGATTCCGCTGGACGGGCCGGGATAGGTCGCGGACCAGGCGAACGCACGCGCCGCGAACACTCCATGCGGCGCTTCGCCGTGGTCGTAGCCGGGAACGAACACGACGTTGACGATCTTGATCGGCTTGTCGTGACGGTCGAACCCGCCGTTGACGCAGTGGCCCGCGGTGAGCGCGACATCCTTGCCGGCACTGGAAAGCACCGTCGCCGTGCACGATCCGTCGACGCCCGGTTCCGCGGTGAAGAACAACCGCCCCACCCCGGAAGGCACCGGTCGCTCCCATTCGCGGCCGATCTTCTCGGCAGGCGGCAGCGCGTCGTCACCCACCCACTGACGCATCCGCTCCGGAGTCCAATGGGCCAACGCCGCGGCCCGATCGGCCTCGCTCACCCGAGTCACCACCTGCTCGTCTGCCGCCGACGCCGGCACGACCGCGGCCGCCGAAACGGCGCCGATGATCCCCGCCAACGCGACGATTCGGCGAGATACGCGCTTCAAGTCCATGATCAGTGGACGCGCCGGCCGTCGGGAAGGTTGTTCGACTTTCCTCCGGTGGACGAGGCGGCCCGTCGCCAGGCCGACTTGCGCAGCAGCCGCAGTCCATTCAGGCCGACGATGACCGTGGACCCTTCGTGCCCGGCCACGCCGAGCGGCAGGGGCAGATGGCCGACCAGATCCCAGACCACCAGCACGCCGATGAACGTGGCGGCGATGACCAGATTGGCGATGACGAGCCGCCGGGCGCGACGGGCGAGGCCGATCACGGCCGGGATGGCGGCGAGTTCGTCCCGGGTGACGACCGCGTCGGCGGTGTCGAGCGCGAGGTCGGATCCTCCCCGGCCCATCGCGACGCCGGTGTGGGCCGCGGCCAGCGCGGGAGCGTCGTTGACGCCGTCACCGACCACCATCACCTTGGCGCCCCGTGCTTCCAGTTCGCGCACCGCGGCCACCTTGTCCTGGGGCAGCAGGCCCGCACGGACGTCGGTGATGCCGACCTCGCCGGCGAGGCGAGCGGCCGCGCGCCGGTTGTCACCCGTGAGCAGCACCGGCTCGGAACCGGTCAGCGCTGTCAGCCGGGTCATCGTCTCGGCCGCCGCGGGGCGCACCCGGTCGGACAGTCCCAGGACACCCGCCGGCAGGCCGTCGACGAGCACGACGACGGCCGTGTTCCCGGCTTCCTCCAGTGCGGTCACGGCGGCGCGGGCCTGGTCGTGATCGTCGTCGAGCAGCCGCAGCGGACTGCCGACCTCGATCCCGCGTCCATCCACGCGAGCCGACACGCCACGTCCCGGCGCCGAGGTGAAGTCCCCGGCCGGACGCGGCGCGATCCCGGCGTCGCGGGCGGCCGCCACGACAGCCCGGCCCAAGGGGTGTTCGGAGGGATGTTCCGCGGCGGCGGCCATCGCGAGCAGCTCGGTCTCGGTGATTCCGGTGCCGGGCAGGGCGCGGATCTCGGCCACCCGCGGCGTGCCTTCGGTGAGCGTGCCGGTCTTGTCGAAGGCCACGCGGGTGATCGCGCCGAGCCGTTCGAGCACGACGGCGGATTTGACCAGCACGCCGTGCCGCCCGGCGTTCGCGATCGCCGACAGCAGCGGAGGCATCGTCGCGAGCACCACGGCGCACGGCGACGCGACGATCATGAACGTCATCGCCCGCAGCAACGTCGGCTCGAGCGCGGCACCGAACAGCAACGGGATCACGAACAGCGCCACCGTGGCGGCGACCATGCCGATCGAGTACCGCTGCTCGATCTTCTCGATGAACAACTGCGTGCGCGCCTTGGTGGCGCCGGCCTCCGCGACCATCGCGACGATCCGCGCGATCACCGTGTCCTCGGCGGGCCGCGTGATCCGCACCCGCAGCACACCGGTGCCGTTGAGGGTGCCGGCGAACACCTCGTCCCCGACTCGCTTGTCGACCGGCAGCGCTTCACCGGTGATGGTCGCCTGATCGACGTCGCCGGAGCCGTCGACGACCTCCCCGTCACCGCCGATCCGCTCCCCCGGCCGCACGACGATCAGATCGCCCACCCGCAGCACCGCGGTGTCGACGATCTCCTCGCCCGCGCCGGTGACCCGGGCCGCCCGCTCGGGGGCGAGGTCGAGCAGCCCGCGAACCGAATCCTCGGTGCGTTTGGTGGCGATCGCCTCCAACGCCCCGGAGATCGCGAAGATGACGATCAGCAGCCCGCCGTCGAAAACCTGTCCGATCGCCGCGGCACCGATCGCCGCGAGGACCATCAGCAGGTCGACGTCGAGCTTGCGCTCCCCCAACGCCTGCAAGCCCGCCCAGCCCGGCTCCCAGCCACCGGTGACGTAGCAGGCCAGATACAAGCCCCACCACAGCCAAGACGGCCCGTCGGCGACCTGGACCAGCGCTCCCACCAGGAACAGGACCGTCGCGGCGGACGCCCACCGCACTTCCGGCAGCACCCACATCCCTGCCCGGCGCCGCCGGGGCACGGGCTGATCGGCAAGGCTCGCGCGCTCACGCACATCCGTAGTCACGCAGATAGCATATATACGCAGTCACGCAGATACGCAAGAAGCCGGGCAGCCAGGTATGCTCGCCGCATGCACACGTCGCTGCCGGACTTCGACATGCCCAACGAGGAGCAGGTGCACCTGGCCGCCGAGTCCTTCCGCCTGCTGGCCGACCCGACCCGGATCAAGGTCCTCTGGGCGCTACTGCAGGGCGAATCCTCGGTCGCCTGCCTCGCCGAACTCGCTGGCGCCGCCCCCACCGCGGTCAGCCAGCACCTGGCGAAACTCCGGCTCGCCGGTTTGGTCAAAGGCCGCCGCGAAGGCACCTTCGTCTACTACTCCGCCGCGAACGAGCACGTCGGCAGGCTGCTCAAGCAAGCCCTCTTCCACGCCGACCACATCGACGGCGAACCCCGGGCAGCCGCGCGTTGACCTGATCCGCCGGAGCCGGCGGCTCAATCGTGGTCGGGGATCCCGTGCAGGTGATGGTCGGCCGCGTTCATGACCTCCGCCAAGAGACGCCGGACGTGCCCGCCGCGGGCGCGGTAGAGGATCCGCCTGCCGTCCCGGCGTTGCGTGACCAGCCCGGCCAGCTTGAGCTTGGCCAGATGCTGGGAGACCGCCGGACGTGCGATCGTCACCGCGGCCGCCAGCGACGCGACGTCGTACTCCTCACCGCTGAGCAACCACAGCATCCGCATCCGGGTCGGATCGGCCAGCATCCGCAGCGCCGTGGACGCGACCTCGACCTGATCATCGGGCGGCAACCGGGTCCACTGATCACCTGACTCGTCATGTGCGTACATGAGCACCTATCATGGAAGGGGCGTCGACCAAGAGGAGCGGTGGAGCGTGTCGTTGTTCGGTCATCGGGACTACCGGCATCTGTTCGGGGCGCAGCTGGTCGCGCTGTTCGGCACTGGATTGACGACCGTAGCGCTCGGCCTGCTGGCCTACGACCTGGCGGGCGCCAGTGCCGGCGCGGTCCTGGGCACCGCGCTGGCGATCAAGATGATCACCTACGTCACGGTCGCGCCACTCGCCGGGGCCTACGCCGACCGGGTGCCACGACGGCTCTTCCTCGTTTCCCTCGACGCAGTCCGCGCGCTCGTCGTCCTCGCACTGCCCTTCGTCGACCAGGTCTGGCAGATCTACGTCCTGATCGTGGTCCTGCAATCCGCTTCGGCGTCGTTCACCCCGACCTTCCAGGCCGTCCTCCCGGACATCCTGCCCGACGAACGCGACTACACGAAGGCGCTCTCGCTGTCGCAGCTGGCCTCGACGATGGAGAGCCTGCTCAGTCCCCTGCTGGCCGCAGCCGTGCTCAGCCTCGTGTCCTTCCACTGGCTGTTCACCGGCACCTCGATCGGATTCGCCGCCTCCGCCGCGCTCGTGCTGAGCACCCGAATCCCCGACGCGACCCGCAGCGACCGCGGCGGTGTCTGGGACCGCACCCTCGCCGGGATCAAGATCTTCACCGCGACCCCGCGCCTGCGCGGAACACTCGGCCTCGACCTGGTGGTCGCCGCCGTCGGCTCGGTCGTCATGGTCAACACGGTCAACTACGTCCAGGACACCCTCGGCCGCTCCCAAGCCGACGTCGCGCTTCTCTTGGCAGGCAACGGCATCGGCACCATCCTCGTCGCGCTCCTGCTCCCCCGCGCCCTCGACCGGATCCCCGAACGCACCGTGATGCTCGCCGGCGGCGGAACCCTCCTCGCCGGAATGACCGGCGCGATCGCACTGTCCACCGCGGACACCGGCGGCTGGCGATGGGGAGCCGCGCTCACCGTCTGGGCGATCGTCGGCCTCGGCACCGGGCTGGTGCTCACCCCCGTCGGCCGGGTCCTACGCAAGTCCAGCCACCCCAGCGACCGGCCCGCGATCTTCGCCGCCCAGTTCTCGCTGTCGCACGCCTGCTGGCTGCTCGCCTACCCCATCGCCGGCTGGCTCGCCACCACCGCCGGATTCACCACCACCTGGCTCGTCCTCGGCGTCCTCGGACTCCTCGGCCTGGCGATCGCCGTCCGCTCGTGGCCACGACGCGACCCCGTGCTTCTCGAACACACCCACCACGGGCCCGTCGACCCCGCGCACCTCGCCGACGCCGTCCAGACCGGCGACGGCACGTGGCGGCACAGCCACGAGTTCGTCATCGACCAGCACCACCGACGCTGGCCCGTGGCCTCGTGAGCTGGACCGGCTCGGGGCCTTGCTCGCCTTAGGTACATGAAGGCCCCCTTCCTTGCGCCTGGCGCAAGGAAGGGGGCCTTCATGTACTCGGGAAGATGTGAAGGTCGAGTTTCCTCGGCTGAGCCGAGGCAAGGGGGCCTTCACGCGCAGCGGTTGTGACTGCTGGTGTCTGTGGGGTGCGCGTGGCGATCGTTGAGTCCGTGAAGACACCTAAGCCCTAAGTCCCACGACCACGAAGCTCACGTGAGCCCTGGCTGGAGTGTCCGCGTCAGACGCGGACGATCATCTTCCCCACGTTCTCCCCCCGGAGCATCCCGAGGAACGCGTCGACGACGTGATCGAAACCTCCGACGACGGTCTCGTCCACTTTGACCGCACCGCTTTGCAGGTGCGGAACCAGGAATTCCTCCAGCTCGCCTTGGCGATGCCGGTGATCGCGGACCAGGAATCCTTCCAGCCGCAGGCTTTTGTCGACGATGTCGAAGAGATTCCGCGGTCCCGGTGGGGGTTCGGCGCTGTTGTACTGGCTGATCGCACCGCACCACGCGATCCGGCCGTGTTCGCGCAGGGCGCTGATGGCCGCTTCGAGCTGGTCCCCGCCGACGTTGTCGAAGTACACGTCGATCCCGTCGGGGGCGGCCGCCGCGAGCTGATCGCGGACCGGCCCGTCGTGGTAGTCGAAGGCACTGTCGAACCCGAGATCGTCGACGAGATGCTTGACCTTGGCCGCGGAACCGGTACTCCCGATCACCCTCCCGGCTCCGAGAAGCCGCGCGAGCTGACCAGCCGAGCTTCCGACGCCACCGGCCGCCGCCGAAATGAACACGGACTCCCCCTCGCGCAACCGCGCGATCTCGGTCAGCCCGACGTAGGCGCTGAGCCCCGTTCCGCCGAGGATGCCCAGGTAAGCACTGACGGGCACGCCCGCCACCGACGGCAGCACCCGCGCGTCGTCCTTCCCCACCAAAGCGTGTGTACGCCAGGCCTGCCGGTGGAACACCAGGTCTCCCTCGGCCAGCCCGTCGGCGCGCGAGTCGACGACGCGACCGATCGACCTGCCTTCCAGCGGGACGTTCAGCTCCCAGAGCTCGTCCATGGATTCGCGCATGTAAGGGTCGACGGAGAGGTAGACGTTCTCCACCAGCGCCATTCCGTCCGCCGGCTTCGGGACGGGAGCCTCCACGAAGGTGAAGTCCTCCGGGACCGGCATGCCCCGCGGCCGTCTCACCTGATGCACGGCCCGTGACCGGTCAGCCATCGTTTCTCCCTCGTCTCATCGAGTCACCGGCACCTTCGGCCGGAATCCGAGCGCGACCCACAACCCGCACAAGGTGAATGCCGCCAGAACCGCCGCGAGACCGACGAAGGCGGAGTCGAGCGAGATCTGCGAGGCGCTGCCGATCAGCGGCATCAGCGACGCCGTGCCCAAGCCGATCGACAAAAGCCGCAACGAAGCCATTTTCGCCTTGTCCGCGTCGCCTGCGTGCTGCTGCAGGGTGGTGATCAGCCAGGTGAGGCTGTTGAAATTGGCGAAGCCGACGACGAAGTAGCCCAGAAAGTGCATCACCGGCTGGCTCGACGCCGACAAGAGCAAGGCCATCGCGGCCTGCACGCCCACCCACACCGGCAGCAATCGCTGGGTGACGGTGTAGCGGGTGACGACGCTCGCGGCGAGCATTCCGATGCCGAACGTCGCCTCCAGTGCCGCGATGAACCAGCTTTGGCCACCGTAGTGGTCGGCGACGAGCGGGACGACGAGCGTGCTCAAGCTGTGCGCCGCGACGAAATCCGCCGCGCACAGCACGAGCATCCCGAAGACCACCAGCTCACCGCGATACTGACGCAGCATCTGCCGCCAGTCGCGAACGGCGGCGGGCAGAGCGGCGCGGAGCGGCACCGACGAAAGCGCGCCTGGGCCTTCGGCCTTGTCCAGTTTCACCGTGGACATCCACAACGCGGCGCCCGCCGATCCCGCCGCGGTCAGCAGCAGCGCGTGGGCGGCGGTGCCCACGGTCAGGACCAGGCCGAGGAGCGCCATCCCGCCCAGGACACCGACCTGGATCGCCGCGCCGCTCAGGCCGTTGACCTTGACCTTGTTCTCCTCGCTCACGTGATGGGCGATGAACTTGAACAAGGCCGTCCGCTGGACGTTGTCGAGCATCGCCAGCACCAGCGCGGCGACCGTGATCAACGGGACCGCGTGCGGGATCGCCCCCGCCCCGAGCAGGGCGATCGCGAGTACCACGATCGCTCGCGAGAAACTGCAGATCGCGTACACCCGTTGGGATCTGAGGCCGTCGACCAGCGGGCCGGCGAACGGCAGCACGGCGATCGCGCCGATCCCCTGCGCGGTGACGACCACCGCGAACGCCAGCGGCGTGCCGGTGATGGTGAACAGCAGCTGTCCCAACGCGAGGACGTAGACCCCCACCCCCACGCTCGACAACAGGATCGAACCGAGGACCGTGCGCGATCGGGGGTCCCGCCAGATCATCGCTGCCCCACCCGGCGGTCGATGATCGGCTTGATCTTGCCGCTCACCGGATCACGGTCGAGCATGCCCTCGGCATGGCATTCGACGACGAGGTCGAACACGTCCAGGGCGTTGTCGAAATCGTCGAGATCCTCGTCGAGGTCGAACCACTCGAGCAGGTGGCCGCGTACCTCCGCGGGATCCGGCGACGACGGCGACTCCATCCGCATGACCAGGGTCTCCGTGCCGCCGTGCGAGATGATTTCGACCTGTAGCTGGGACACCTCGAACTTCGCCAGCGCGGCCATCACCTCGCGGTAACCCAGTCTGCTCCGGCTGGCCATGATCTTGATCAGCCCGTCGGAACGGCCGAGGTATTCCAGCACCTTGCCCGAAACCCCGCAGCCGCACTCGTGGTGGTAGACGCGGCCGCTGTCCCCGATCCGGTATCTGATCAGCGGTCCTTCGAACTTCTGCACGCTCGTGATCAGCAGATCGCCGGGTTCACCGTGCGGCACGGGCTCGCCGTCCTCCCCGACCACCTCGATGAGGTTGTAGTCCTCGCACAGGTGGTGCGTCGTCCCGCTCAGCTCGCCGCATTGATAGCCGAGCTGCGCCCCGTCGTTCGCGGCGAGGATGCTGGAGATGACCTCGGTGCCGAGGTTCTCCCGCAGCCAGACCTTGTCGGTCTCGCTCATCGGCAGGCCGCCGTAGATGATCTTCTGAAGGCGTAATCCGGGGCGGCGCGCCTTCGCTTCGCGCAGCAGGGGCATGATCAGCGCGGGCTGCCCGACGAGCACGTTGGGGGCGAAGATGTCGGTCAGCGTCACCAGATCCTCGACCGAGATGGCCTGGCCCATCGTGTAACACTCCACCGGCATCCTGGAGAACTCGCTGAGCGTGGTGGTGAGCCCGCCGTACATCTTGCCGCCGTAGAGGGTGTTGATCAGGCGGTCGCCCGCGCGCAACCCGAGTTCGTAGAAGAGCGGCACGGCCTCGCGCACCATGTTCTCCCAATCTGTGCGCGAATACACGACATAACGCGGCTCCCCGGACGAGCCCCCGCTGCGCAGCACCTCGCCGCTGGGCGGGTCGTCGGTGAGCATGTCCCTGGCCGCGGGCAGCGAATGCGCGTCCAGGTCGGTCTTCTCCAGCACGGGCAGCCGGGCCAGGTCCGCCAGCCCGTCGACGGCCGGAAGGTCGCGGTAGAAGGCGGTGCGCCGGGCCCGTTCGACGACGTACCGGAGTTTGGCGTCCAGCCGCCCGCTCCCCCGCGCGTCATCGAGGCTCCGGACGACCGAAAGCCGGGTGCCCATCAGGTAATCCCGGCGGAACAGCCGGCGGACCCAGTCCGACCGGCAGTCCAGCTCCAGTGCCACACCGGCGGCCCTCGTCACCTCGCCGGCTCTGCCTGGATCGACGTGGATCCGGAGGTCTCCCGAATTCGCCTGCCCGGCGGCGCCGAACAGCTCCTCGTCGCCCCACTCCGCCGACGGACCGCCCGGCCCGATCGGGACCAGGTCCGGGACGTGGACGACCACCCCTCCCGGGACCGCCTCACCTTCGTCGGCCACTCGTGCCTCCGGCACCGGGAAACCGGGCTGCCGCAGCAGTTTGATCAGCCCTTCCCAGAACGGCCGCCTCGAGGTGCGGACGACCACGGTGTCACCCGCCGCCCAGCCGAGCAGCAGCCCCCGCAAAGTGTTGCCCGCACGCCGATCCTCCAGGACCAGTGTGCCGATCGGCCGGAACTCCTCGACGTCGTTGGTGTCGACCAGCACTCGCCAGGGATACTGGTCCAAACCGCCGAAAAGCTCGTCGAGCGCTCCGGCCAGCCCGCCTCCGGCGAGGATCGCCGCCAGCCGGGACAGGCCGGCTTCCGCCAGGAACGTGTCCAGCTCGCCGCCCGGGTCTCCGGACAGCGCGGCCGCCGCGTGGTCGACCGTCAGCACCAGGTCGGTCGGGTAGTACCTCATTCCGCTCCTCCAGCTTCGACCGAAATGGATCGCGCGCACTCGGTGAGGAACTCCCTCAGTACACCGGCGTCAGGATGAGACGCCTCGATGAAGACCGGCGACAGCCACTCGTGGTACGTGACGTGATCGGGCAAGGGATCCGTGGGCGCCAGCTGGCAAATCCGGTCCACACAGGAATGTGCACGCAGGTGATCGGGGAACGTGATCGTATGCCCACGTCCCCCACCCAGGTGATGGCCGGGGAACACGAGCCAGCCGTGGTACCGGCCGCTGGCCGCGGCGGGCTCCGGCCGGTCGAGGCCGAGCCGGATCGCGATCTCGTGCGCGGGTAGGTGCACGCCGCGATGGCGCAGATGCGCGGTGATCACGCCGGCGCCGCCGACCCGGTTGGCGACCTCCAGGAAGACCAGTTCTCCTTGCGGCGTCTCGAACATCTCGAGATGCAGAGAACCTTCCTCGATCTCCAGTGCTTTGACCACCTGCTCCGCGAACGCCCGGTGCCGGGGGTCGAACGGGATCTGGTGCGACCCGAGCGGCAGTCCGTCCACGAAGTCGATGGGCTTGTTGACGTAACGGCTGACCACGAGCTCGACCAGAGCACCCGCGCTCACCAGGCCGTCGGCGTGCAGGATCTCGCCTTCGACGTACTCCTCGAGCTGGTAGTCGTGTCGCTCGTCCAGCTTCCAGTAGGCACCCAGGGCTTCCATCGCGGTCTCGTAGACGTGGACGTCCTCGCTGGAAGCGCCTCGACGTGGCTTGAGGACGGTCTTGTCCCGCCACGGCAAGGGACGGCAACTCATCGGAGCCGCGACGAACCGGGGATACCGCAGTCCCGATTCGGCGAGCGCCTCCTTCATGCTCACCTTGTCCCGGATCCGTTCCAGTCGCGACAGCGAAGTGCCCGGCAGCCCCAGGTGGTTCCGCACGTGCCAAGCCTCCAGCTGCCCGAACTCCGAAAGCGAGAGCACCTTTTCGAAACCGTCCGCGCGCGAGACACGGGACGTGATCCCCTCCACCAGGTCCTGACCGTCTTCGAGTTCGATGCGGACGCAGCGGAGATCGTCCGGCAGATCCGCCATCCGGCGCGGAAACCCGATGTAGGTCACGTCGTGACTCTGGTGGTCGAGCGCGTCGCGGTAGCCGATTTTGGCGTCGGGCACCTGATGAACGACCAAGATCTTCATTCCTGACACTCCAAGGCCGTGATCCCCCAGCTGAAACCCATGGCGCTGGTCGCGAGCAGAATCAGGTCGCCGCGCCGCAGCCTTCCCTTCGCCATCAGCCCCTGCAAGGCGATCAGCGTGTCGGCGCAGCCCATGTGGCCGAGCCGGTCGTAGTTGAAGACGCTCTTGTCCGCGGGGATGCCGATGTCGCGGAGCAGCTTCTCGTGCATGCTCCGGTCGCCGTGGTTGATCAGGAACCAGGCGACGTCCTCCAGCCCTGTGTCCAAAGTGGACAGTGTCTCCACCACCAGTGCGGTGAAGTTCTCGACGTAAGCCGCCGCGAGTCCTTCGCGATGGCCTTGCCGCCGGATGGTGACCCGATCCGGCCGTCGTTCCCCCGTGTAGTAGTCGGACCAGCCTGGATCGGTGCGCATCGCCGAGTGCAGCATCTTGAACACCGGCGCGCCGCGGCCGAGCAGCACGGCGGCACCCGCGTCCCCGAAGTTGAAGAGTGCCTTGGAATCCGGGTCGCCGTAGTCGACGAGGCGGCTCAACCGGTCTCCGGTGAGCACCAGGGTGTACTCGCTGCGGCCGGCGTCGAGTTCGTCGCAGGCGACCCGGACGGCCGCCATCAGCGCGTTGCAGAAGTTCACCACTTCGAAGCAGTGTGCCCGATCGATGCCCAGTTCGTGCGCCACCTTGGCCGCGGGCGACCAGAACGGGATGTCCCATTCGCCCGAGCCGGCGTAGATCACCTGCCCGATGGCGGAACGGGGCACCCTCGTGCGGCCGAGCACCGCGCCGGCGGCCGCGAGCGCGAGTTCCCACGCTTGTCCCCCGTCTCCCAGGGCGGGGAACTCCTCGCAATGCGTGATCGCCAGAATCTCCGCGATGTCCACACCGGACTCGGCGTGCATGTCCTGGACTTTCGCACTGGACCGCGGGAACACCACCTCGAAGTCGAGGATCCCACTCACCGTTCGTCCGAGGCGATACTGATCCGGTGCACCGTGCGGGACACACCGGGCTCGACTGCGGTCGCCGCATGGTACGTCGTCGCGGTCTTCCACACCACGAGGTCGTTCGGTGTCCACCGGTGGGTGTAGACGCGGGCTTCGTCCTGGATCAGCTGGTCGAGCAGCGTGAAGAAGGCCTCGTTCTCGTTGGCGTCGAACCCGTTCACCGAATCCATGTACTCCGGTGCGCCGTAGAGGTACTCGCGGCCGTTGTCCGGATCCACCCGGACCACCGGGTGTTCGACCTTCGGGTGTTCGAGGTCGACCTTCGCCCTCAGCTCGGCGATGGACAGCCCGACGTCCTCGGCGCGGACCCGGAACCGCTTGTTCACCGTGTGCAGCGCCGTGCGCCCGGCGATCTTGGCCTTCCATTCCGCGGGCAGACGGTCGTAGACGTCCGCCGCGTTGGCGTAAAGGGTGTGGCCGCTGGTTCCCGGCACGTTGACCCCGTGAAGCATCGTGTACGGCGCGGGGGCACCGACATAGGACGAGTCCTGGTGCCAGAAGTTCCCGACCCTCGCGACCCCGATCGGCTTCTCGTTCTTCACCTCGTTCGAGGAGATCATGATCTCCGGGATCTCGGGATGGCGGTACTTGGCCATCAGGAACGGCACCGGCCTGCCGAGCCGCTGGGCCAGTTCCAGCTGCTGTCGCGGCTTCAGCTCGATACCGCGGACGACCACGAGTTCCCGCTGGCGAAGGATTTCGGTGAACTTGCCGAACACCTCGTCCGTGGCCAGTTCCTCGTAGGTGAGGTCCAGCATTTCCGAGCCGATGAAGGAAGTGAGTTCGTTGATCCGCATTTCTTTCTCCTGAACTGTGTTCGGTCAGTTGGCGGTGGCTCAGTCCTCGAGGGACAGACAACGCCCGAGCGCGCTGACGAAGCCGTCGATCTGCTCATGCGTCCGATAGGGAGCGACGGTGATCCTGAATCGCTCACCGCCCTTGGGGACGGAAGGGAAGTTGACCGGCTGCACGTAGACGTCGTGCTCGTCGAGCAGCCGCTTCGACACCTTCTTGACCCGATCTCCGCCCGGTACGAGCACCGGGACCAGATGGCTCTCGGCGTCCAGGAACTCGATTCCGGCCGCACGGAGGGCGTTCTTCAGGTAGGTGACGTTCTCCCGCAAGTCACGCCGCAGGCCCTCGTCACGCCGGATGACTTCGAGGCTCTTCAGCGTCCCGTCCAGCACGGCTCGGGGAATGGTGGTGGTGAAGATGAACCCCGGTGCGTGGGAACGGACGTAGTCCAAGGCACTGTCCGGGCCCGCCACATATCCGCCGGTGGTGCCGACGGCCTTGCCGAAGACCCCCTGGATGAACGTCGCACGGTGCTCGCCGACCTCTTCGCAGATGCCCGCGCCCGTCGGCCCGTTGGGTCCGATGGCATGCGTCTCGTCGACGAAGGTCAGCGCGTTGTACTTCTCGGCAAGGTCGCAGATGGCCGTCACCGGGGCGGTGTCACCGTCCATCGAGTACACGGACTCGAACACGATGAGCTTCGGATGCTCGAGTTCGTACTCGCCCAGCGCCCGTTCGAGTGCCGCCAAGTCGTTGTGCGGGAAGATGTGCTTGCGGCCTCCCGAGCGGCGGATCCCCTCGATGAGCGAGCGGTGATTGAGCGAGTCCGAGAAGATCACCAGATCCGGGATTCCCGATGCCAGCGTCGTGAGTGTCTCGAAGTTCGCGACGTAGCCGCTCGTGAAGACCAGTGCGCGCTCTTTCCCGTGCCACGTGGCGAGTTCGGCCTCCAGCTGAACGTGTGCTTCACTGGTTCCCGCGATGTTGCGCGAGCCGCCGTTGCCGACGCCGTGCAGTTCCGCGGAGTCGATCTGGGCCTGGATCACGTCCGGATGCTGGCTCATGCCGAGGTAGTCGTTGGTGCACCAGACCTGGATCTTCCGGCCGGCGTGCAGCGCGTGCCCCTGCTCGGCGGCCAGGTAGCTGCACGGGATGTACTGCCGGTAGAGACCACTCTGTTTCAGGTCTTCGACCTTCGCCTTGAGTATGTCCAAAGTGGACTCGGTACTTCGGATAACGGATATCGTGGGCATGCTTGTCCCCCTTGCTTTCGGTGATTGCGTAAAGGTGTGGCCGAGCCGAGGTCAACCGGCTAGCGGCAAGGTGATCTCGCTGAAGCCGAGCTGCGCGGAAATCCGGGTTCCCGCCGGATAGCGCAACGTGAAATCGCGATCGGTGGAGACCAGGACGACCCCTAGACGGTGTCCCGCCTTGAAGCGGTATTCCTGCGGCTGCAGATCCCACCGCAACGTGTAGGTCCGGTCCGGGCTCAGCGGTTCGGTGACGCTCGCCGAATGCCTGTTGCGCGCGTCGAGCCAGCCGCGGCTGACCACCTGGTAGGGCGTCTGCGCGGTGGTGTACCGGTAGATCGCCCGGCAGCCGGAGTTGCCGGGAATACTGTCGCCGAAACACCAGGACTCTTCGGTGGGCCCGAAACCGGCCGGCCGGGTATCGGTGCCGTAGTCGACGAGGAGCGCGGCCAGGTAGGGCGACGGCCCTGCCACCGAAGCCCGCAAAGTCACCTCGGGAACTCCGGAAAGGCGCAGATCCTTCGGCAAGGGCCCGGTCAGGTAGACGAGCCGGTTCGGGTCGGCGTTGCCGGTGTCGGCGACGAGCTCGTCGGCGGTCCGCCCGGGCGCGTCGACGAACTCCTGGCGATGTCCGAAGCCCGCCGGCCGCTGCGCCAGTTTGCCCGGCTGCGGCTGGGAATCCCCCGCCCCGAAGCGGAAGGTCACCGGACGCGCGGCCGGATCGGGCCAGTTCCGGTACCCCTGCCAGACCGTGGGCTCGGTTTCCACCTGCACCTTCGGCTCGCCGAGAGCGCCGTTGCGCACTCCGTAGAGCCAGTGGTCGAACCACTGGTGGACGGCGTCGGTCCACACCTGCCGCCGGGCATGGAGGATGTCCACATGCGGCGTGCGCGCCAGCCACAACCGCCGCGGGACGTCGTTGCGCTCCAGCGCTTTCCACAATTCGGCGAACTGCTTCGGCTTGACGTTCCAGTCGCCGACACTGCCCACCTGGAACACACTGGCCTTGAACCGCGGGACGTCCTTGACGAAGTTGCGTTCGTGCCAGAAGGCGTTGTAGTCGCCACTGACCCTGTTCATCTCGTCTTCGATCCGATGAACGGCCTGTGCGCAAACACCGGGATTCTTGCGGGTCAGCACCACCTTGGCGTGCAGATCCGCGTCCTCACCGCCGTACCCGCCCGGTGCGACGACGCCACCGTTCGCCCGGTAGTACTCGTACCAGCTGGACACCGACCCGGTGGCCACGACGGTTTTCAGGCCGGCCACGCCGGTTCCGGCGACGGCCAGCGCGAGAGAAGCGTTATAGGCGCCGCCCGCCATCGCGACGTTCTTCGTGGACCACTCCGCGCCGACCTGCGTGCCGTCCGCCGAGAACGCGTCGGCACGACCGGTCAGCCACTCGATCACCGATTTCACGGCGAGCTTCTCGTCGGTACCGACGACACTCGGGCACCCGTCCGACTCGCCGGTTCCCAACCCGCTCACGGAGAGGACCGCGTAGCCGCGAGAGACGAAATAGTTGTCATAGTTGGTGCGCGCGTAGTCGACTCCTGGCCATGGCCCGGACGGCGGCGACCACGGGGACAAACGAGGCACGTCGGTGACGTCCACCGGGTGATACGGCGCGTCGACCAGTCCGCCGAAATAGGGGCTGGCTTCCACGATCGACGCGACCTTGAGGCCCTGCCGCGTTTCCTTGGGCCGGGTCACATAAGCGGCGACACGATCTTTGCGGCCGTCGGCGTCACTGTCCACGGGCGTCTCGACGTAGACCGTTTCGCGTACCGCGTCGGCGTAGGAAAAAACGGGCTGAGTTTTACCTTCACGCACGATCACTTCGGTCGTGGCTTCCGCCGTCGCGTGCGTGAGCGTGGCTCCCAATACCAGACAGACACCGACGATCAGTCCACTTCGGACGTTCCGCAAAGCCTTCGGCGACCACCTTGACCAGGCATGATTCATCATCGGACTTCCCCCATCGCCAGTTGCGAACCGACTATGACCGACAACCATCGGAGGCGCAAGACTTTCCAACCAGCAGACCCTTTAGGGCAACTATTCAGACGTTCGACCAATGCCATGATCAGTTCGATCATTCTCTTGCCACCGATAAAATCGTTCAAGACCGGCAGAACATGCCGATTCCGGTGGCGGCACCACGAATCGGGAACGAATCCCACCATGCAGGCTTCGCGTCCCAACTCCGGCCGATCAGCGACGCGGCCCGGATTTCCGGTTCGTCGCCCGATCGGATCTCGTCCATCGGCCCCAACCGGCGCGTCCGTTTGCAGGCATACCGTCCGCATGGGGGTATCGGCAGGTAGGCACAGAGGAAGAAGCGGGGACTTCAGCCGACGCGGCGCCGTATCGCGACGTCACGGTCAGTACTGGATGATGGGGGGATGTTGGTGCGCACGGAGAAGCTGCCGCGGATTTCGCGGCGGCCGGCGAAGGTTCGGGTTCACACCCCCGTCGGCGTCGCCGAGGTGCTCTGGCACGGCGATCCCCGCGAAACCGACGGCCATCACCACGTCGAGTGGACGGTCGATGAGGACATGCACTGGGGGCACAACACGCGGCCGGTTCCGCGTACCGAGCCAGGACTACGGCACGACGGCACCCGGGTGATCATGTGCGGGCGACTCCAACTGACCGAGGACGGTGCCGCGTACCTTCTGCTGGGCGACTCGCCGATTCTGTTCGATCTCGCGGCACCGATCCCTGCCGGTGCCGACGGTACTTGGGTGGAGTTGGACGTAGGGGCAGACAGCGTCGCCGTCTGCCCCTGTCGGACTTGACGCCTCAGGTCATGGCGACCAGGGTCCGCCGCTTGCCCGTGAACGGCTCGCGTCCGTGCGCCATCAGCATGTTGTTGATCACCATGATGTCACCGGGCTGCCACGGGAACGCGTAGCTGACCTCGTCGTACGTCGCCTTGATCGTGGCCAGGTCCGCCTGCGGGATCGGCGAGCCGTCGGCGAAGAACGCGTTGCGGGGCAGGTCTTCCTCGGGGTACAGCTCCAGCAGCGCCTCGCTGACCTCCTCCCCCAGGCTCGAGACGTGGAACAGGTTGGCCTGGTTGAACCACACCGTCGCGCCGGTGTGCGGTTCCTCGACGAAGGACGGCCGCACATGCCGCGTGCGCAGGCCCTCGTCGGTCCACTCGTAGGTCTGCCCGTTGCCGGTGCAGTAGTCCTCCACCGCCTGGCGGTCGTCGGTCTGGAACGCCTCCTGCCAGGTCAGCCCGAGGCCTTCACGGAACGCACGGGTGTAGGTGACGCCGCCCGCGAACCGCTCGCGCAGGTCCGGCGGCAGCAGGCGGTACATCGCGCGGCTGTCGGCGATCGGTGTCGCGCCGCCGGTTTCGGCCGCCGTGTCGCACAGGAAGAACAGGCGGTCCGGCCAATGCGCCGAGTACGAGTTCTCGTTGTGCATCGGGATCGACTCGGCCGCCGGGTACTCGGTCGAGGTGTAGATGTTGCCCGAGACCGCCGACCGCGGCGTCGACCGTTCCGTGTAGGTCAGCAGTGAGCCGCCGATCTCCTCGGTGACCTGGTTGAACACCGCCAGGTCGGCGGGCATTCCGCGCAGCAGGATCGCGCCGTGCTCGCGCAGCCGGTCCTGCAGCACCTCGCGGTGCGCGCGCACCCAGTCCAGGCCCGTGGCCGCATAGACGGTGAGCTTCGTGTGTTCGTTGCCTTCGACGTAATGGGCGCTGTCGAGGTTCGCCGCGAGTTCGGTCATGACTCCTCCAGTTCGAATCGGATCAGCTTGGCGGCCTCGGCGTGCAGCGCGGCGAGGTCTTCGGTGTCGGCGAACCCCGCGGCGAGGACGTTCACCGCGTAGATCTCCTGGTCGTCGGTGAGCAGCTGGCCGGGGCGCACGATCGTGACGACCTCCAGGACCTCGGGCAGGTCGGCGACCTCGTCGGTGCCGTCGACGCGGACCAGTCGCCCGGTGCCCTCGGCGTAGAAGATCAGGTAGCCCACCGGCACCGGCAGGCCCGTACCACGCGCCGGCGGTGGCGTGCCCAGTGCCAGCGACACGGCCTCGGCGATGACGTCGATACCGGTCGCGAGCTTCAGCAGCACCGGCTGGGCGCCGCCCGCCGGGCGGCCCGCGTTCACCTCGACGATCGTCGGGCCCAGCCCGGCGTCGTCGATCAGCTCCAGGTGAGCGCAGGTGTTGTCCAGCCCCAGTGCCAGCGCGGCGGCCTTCGCGGCCGCGAACAGCCGTTCGGTGTCCTTTTCGGACAGTTCGAGCGGCGGGCAGACCATGCCCAGCTCGAACTTGCGCTCGTCGATCAGCGGCTTTTCCACCACGGCCACCGGCTCCGCGACGCCGTCGCGCACCAGGACGTCGACCGCGTATTCCGGGCCGCGCAGCAGGCCTTCGACGAGGAACACCTGCAAAGGATCGATCAGCGACGGTCCGCCACCGATGAGCCGGTGGTACCGGGCGTCCTCCGACAGCGGCAACCGCTCGGCCAGCAGCCGGTACGCCGCCGCCAGCTCGTCCACAGTGGACACTGTACGCACGAGGTTGCTCGCCGCGCCGTTCACCGGCTTGACGATCGCCGGGAGCCCGACCTCGGCAGCCACCGACTCCGCCTCGGCAGCCGACGAGATCAGCGCGCAGCGTGGCCCCGGCAATCCGGCCGCGGCCAGCGTCTGCCGGACCGCGAACTTGTTGTGCGTCACGGTGAACACCGACGCCGGGCAGCGCGCGACGCCGAGCAGCTCGGCCGCACGGGCGACGCTCGCGATGATCCCCTCGGCGGCGGTCACCAACCCGGCCGGACGCGCGTTCCGCGCCCGGATCGCCTCGGCGACGGCTTCGGCGTCACGGACGTCGTCGACGAAAACGATGCCGTCCACCAGTTCCGTCAGCTGTGCCTGTTCGGCCGGTTCCAGTGGCTGCGTGACCAGTTCGGCCCCCAGCCCGGCCGCGCGGATGGCGGCCACGAAGTCGGCGATCCATTGCCCGGTGGTCTCGCAGACCACGAACGCGGTGTTCACACTTCCTCCAGTTCGAGCCGGACGAGCTTGCTCGCCTCCGCGTGCAGGGCGGCGAGGTCGTCGTGATCGGCGAACCCGGCCACGACGAGGTTGACCGCGTAGGTCTCCTGCTCGTCGGTGAGCACCTGCCCTGGCGAGACGGTGGTGACGACGTCGATCACCTCGGGCAGCTCGGCGATCTCCTCGAGCCCGCCGATGCCGGTCAACCGGCCCGAACCGGCCGCGTAGAGGATCAGCATGCCCAGCGGGATCGGCAGTATCGCGGGTTCCCGCTCCGGCGGCGGAGCGCCCACCGCGAGCGCCGCCAGCTCGGCGAACACGTCGATGCCGGTGCGCAGCTTCGCCAGCAGCGGCATGATCGACCCGGCGGGCCTGCCCGCGTTGACCTCGACGATCGTCGGACCGCGGTCGGCGTCGTCGATCACCTCGACGTGGGCGCAGGTGTTGTCGAGCCCCAGCGCGCGGACGGCGGCGACCGCCGCCGCGGTGACCAGCTCGGCCCGGTCGGCGGTGAGCCCGGCGGGCGGGCACGACAGCGCCAGCTCGAACTTCCGCTCGTCGATCAGCGGCTTGTCGAGGATCTCGACCGGCTCGGCCACCCCGTCACGGACCAGTACGTCGACCGCGTACTCCGGCCCGGACAGCAACCCTTCGACAAGGAACGTCGTCGAAGGATCCAGTGTCCCCAGTGGACGGTGGTAGCGCGGATCAGCGGATTCGGGCAGCCGCGCGGCCAACAGCTCGTACGCGGCCGCCAACTCCTCCACAGTGGACACCGTGCGGATCAGATTGCTGCCCGCCCCGTTGACCGGTTTGACGATCGCCGGGAGCCCGACCGCGGAAGCGACCGACGCCGCCTCGGCGGCCGACGAGATCACCGCGTGCGCGGGACCGGGCAGCCCGGCCGCGGCGAGCGCCTCCCGGACCGCGAACTTGTTCGCGCACAAGGCGAACACCGACGCCGGGCAGCGCGCCACCCCGAGCAACTCCGCGGCACGGGCGGTGCTCGCGATGGCGCCGTCCGATCCGGTGAAGATCCCGGCCAACGCGCCGCCGTCGATCTCCCGGACCTTCGCCGCGACGGCTTCCGGATCGTGGACGTCGTCGAGCGCGACGACGTCGTCCACCACGCCGGCCAGCGCGGCCCGCTCGGCCTCGTCCATCGGCGGGGCGAGCAGCACCACGCGGTGCCCGGCCGCCCGCATCGACGGCGCGACCTCGCCGACCCAGTGCCCTCGGGCCTCCCTGACCAGCACTGCCGTACTCATGCGGCTTCCTTCCCCGCCAGCTTGCGTTCCCGTTCCTGCGCCCCGACCAGGTCGTCGGGCAGCGAATCGGGCACCTCCGTGTCGAACCGGCGCAGCCGCCGCAGCGAGAACCCGCCCACGTTGATCAGCAGCAGGATCAGTGCGAAGACGACGTAGGCGAGCCCGATGCCCCGGGTCTCCCCCGTGCCGAGCACGGCGCCGACCGACCCGGTCAGCGCACCACCCGGTGCCAGCAGCGGCGAGAACCAGCCGACGGCCAGCGGCGCCAGCACGGCGAACCCGATCGGCAGCGTCGACCAGGTGATCGTCTGGTTGATCGCGAACACCCGGCCGTGGAACCGCTGCGGCACCTTGACCTGCACCAGCGTCGCGTAGATGCCCTGCGACACGGACATCGCGGCGGCCAGCAGGAACACCCCGGCCGCGACGACGATCAGCGACGGCCGCAGACCCATCACCAGGCAGCCGAGCGCGATCCCGACGTTGCCGACGAGCACGCCGACCATCCGCCGGTGCCGCGGGCCGCCCCACAGCGCCATCCCGATCCCGCCGGCCACCGCGCCGACGGCCTCGGCCAGCGCCACCTGCGCGACGTCGGTGACCGAGCCGAACGACAGCACGAGCGGCGACAGCAGCACCAGCGCGGGGGCGAGGAAGACGTTCGCCAGCGCGAAGTACAGCAGCATCGTGCGGAACCCGCGGTGGTTCCACGAGTACCGCAGCCCGCCCGCGATCGCCGTCAGCAGCGGTTCGCGCGGGCGCCAGCCCATCATGTCCGGGAACCGCACCAGCAGCAGGCCCACGATCGCGAACGCGTAGCTCGCCATGTCCAGGATCAGGATGCCGGACAGCTGGATCGTCGCCAGCAGTCCGGCCGCGAGCACCGGCATCAGCAGCTGGGCGAAACCGGTGGAGAGCTGCGCGAGGCCCATCGCGTGGCCGAGGTACTGCTTCGGCACCAGCTGCGCCACCGACGACTGATAGGCGATGCGCTGGAACGACGCGGCCACCGACCCGAGCGGGATCAGCACGTAGAACAACCACAGCTGGACGTGTCCGGTGATCAGCAGCAACGCCAATATCAGCTGGATCCCGCCGGCGACACTGCTGGCCGCGATCATGATCCGCCGCCGGTCGCCGCGGTCGACCAGTGCGCCCGCCACCGGCAGGACGAGCACGCCGAAGAGCAGCGCGAGCGCCCACAGCAGGCCGAGGTCGGCGACCGAGCCCGTGCGGGTGTAGAGCCAGATCGGCACCGCGAACGACGTCAGCGCCGAGCCGGTCGAGGACACCAGCTGCCCGATCGTGATCGTGACGAACCGGGCCATACTCGGGCGTACCGTGGGTTTCTCGTCCACTTCCGCCCGATGGGTTTCGTGCACCGCCCAGCCCGCGTCTTCGCCGCGGACCCGGACGTCGAGTTCGCCGGGATCGTCCAGCGCCGGATGCACGCGCGTGACGATCTCCGCGAGTTCGTCGGCCCGGTAGCGCAGGAAGAAGTGCCCGGCCCGGTCCAGCACCACGAGCGCGGTGGTGTCGGTGAGGAACTCCCATTCCCGGTACCGCTCGGCGTAGTAGTCGGTGACCGGGTCCTCCGAGCCGACCACCGACACGATCGGCGCGCGCAACTTGGCCACGCGGGCGTCGAGCAGGCCGCTGAAGTACTCCTCGGCGGCGCGGCTGTCGGCGCGCATGTTCGTGATGATCCGGTCGGCCTGTGCCGGGTCGAGGTCGTCGGTGTCGACGCCCATGCCCTTGAGCCAGTTCGAGTAGTACCGGTTGCTGCGCAGCTTCTCCAGCCGGGTGCGCAGCGTGCCCACCGGGCCCTTCATCCGGGCGAACGGGAAGATCGCGCCGATGTAGACGACCTCCAGCTCGCGGCCGCGCTCTTCGAGCAGCCGGGCGACGGCGACGGCTAGTGCGTTGCCGACCCCGCAGTGGCCGTAGATGGCCAGCGGGCCGTCGACGCGGTCGAGGATCTCGTCGGCCAGCCGCTCGACCAGATCGTCGAAGGGCAGGGCCTCTTCGGACAGTCCGACGTCGTGGCCGGGGATGGCGACCGAGTAGAGCGAGTAGCCCTCCGGGAGCGCGTCGGCCAGCGGCTGGTAGACGATCGCGCTGCCGCCGCCGTAGGGGAAGCAGACGTAGGTCAGCGTCCGCTGCGTCGTCGGCTTGGTCAGCTCGTACAGCAGGTGGCGCGGCCGGTCGGCGGCGTCACCGTCCATGAAGGACGCCAGCTCGCGGATCGTGCGGTGCTGGAACAGGTCCATGACGCCGACCTGACCGGCGCCCGCCTTGCCGATCCTCGCCACCACCTGGGTGGCCAGCATCGAGTGGCCGCCGAGGTCGAAGAAGTCGTCGTCGACGCCCAGCTCGTCCACCTTGAGCACGTCCCGCCAGATTTCGGCCAGCAGGATCTCGACCGGGGTCGACGGCGCGACCAGCTCCTTGGTCGCGTCCCGGGACGCGACCGGCGCGGGCAGCGCCTTGCGGTCGAGCTTGCCGTTCGGGGTGAGCGGCAGCTCGTCGAGCGCGACGAACGACGGCGGGACCATGTAGTCCGGGAGGCTCTGCTTGAGCGCCGTCCGCAGCGCTCCGGGCTCGGCGTCGCCGACGACGTATCCGACCAGCCGCTTGTCCCCCGGCGTGTCCTCGCGGACGATCACGGCGGCGTCGCGCACACCCGGCTGGGCACGCAACGTCGTCTCGATCTCCCCCAGCTCGATGCGGAGGCCGCGCAGTTTGACCTGGTGGTCGATCCGGCCGAGGAACGCGATCGTCCCGTCCGGGCGCCAGTGCGCGAGGTCGCCGGTGCGGTACATCCGTCCACTGTGGAACGGATCGGGCACGAACCGCTCCGCCGTCAGCTCCGGGCGATTGTGGTATCCCAGGGCGAGGCCGACTCCGGCGATGTGCAGTTCGCCGGGAACGCCGACCGGGCAGGGCCGCCCGGCACGGTCGAGGACGTAGATCCGGATGTTCTGGATCGGCGCCCCGATCGGCACCGACGCGACCTCGGCGAGCGCGGCAGGCGTGCAGTGCCACGAGGTGACGTCGATGGCGGCTTCGGTCGGTCCGTAGAGGTTGTGCAGCTCGCAGTCCGGCAGCCGCCGGACGAACTCGCGGGCGGCGTCGAGCGGCAGCTCCTCACCGCTGCACACCACCCGCCGCAGCGCCGTGCAGGTCTCGACGCCTTGCTCGGCAAGGAAAAGCGTGAGCATCGACGGCACGAAGTGCGCGGTGGTGATGCCTTCGGACGCGAGCAGCTCACGCAGGTACGCGGCGTCCTTGTGGCCGCCGGGTTCGGCGAGCACGAGCCGCGCGCCGGTGATCAGCGGCCAGAAGAACTCCCAGACCGAGACGTCGAAGCCGGCCGGGGTCTTCTGCAGCACCGAGTCGGTGCCGTCGAGACGGTACGCGCGCTGCATCCAGTCGAGCCGGTTGACGATGCCGCGGTGACCGTTGGGCACGCCCTTCGGCTGGCCCGTCGAGCCCGAGGTGTAGATGACGTACGCCGGGTCGTCCGGTCCCGCGAGCGGCTCGGGTGGGCCTGCCGTCTCGGGCAGGTCGGCAGGATCGTCCAGGACAACGACGGTGGCGTCCCCCGGTGGCAACGTTTCGCGCAACGCAGCCTGGGTCAGCACGACGGGCGCGGACGCGTCCCGCAGCATGAACGCCAGCCGGTCGGCCGGGTACTCCGGGTCGAGCGGGACGTACGCGCCACCGGCTTTCAGCACGCCGAGGAGCGCGACGACCAGCTCGAACGACCGCTCCGCGAACACACCGGTGAGCACGCCCGGCCCGACGCCGAGGCCTCTCAGCCGGTGCGCGAGCCGGTTGGCCCGCTCGTCCAGCTCGCGGTAGGTCAGCGACGCGCCGCGGAAGGTGACCGCGGGGGCATCCGGCGTCCGAGCGGCCTGCTCCTCGACGAGCGCGTGCAGCGTCGTCTGCGGGAATTCGGCCGTCGTGGCGTTCCAGCGTTCCAGGACGAGTTCGCGCTGCCCGGCGTCGAGGATGTCCAGTTCGGACAGTCGCCGGTCCGGGTCGGCGACGATCGAGCGCAGCAGCGTGACCAGCCGCCCGGCCATCCCGGCCACCGTGTCCGTGGTGAACAGCGCGGTGTTGTGCACGAACTTGCCGATCAGCCCGCGTTCGACCTCGATCGCGTGGAACTCGAAGTCGAACCGGGTCGCGGGCAGGTCCATCGGCAGCCAGCGGAAGTCCACTTCGGACTCCCCGGCCGCGTCCATCCGGCCCATCTCGTAGTTCTGCAGGACGAACATCGCCTGGAACACCGGCGAACGGCTGACGTCGCGGGGCACGCCGAGCGCGTTCACCAGCCGCTCGAACGGGACGTCGGCGTGCTCGAACGCGTCCAGCACGTGCCGCCGGGTGCGTTCGAGCAGCTCGGCGAACGTCGGATCGCCCTCGAGCTGGGCACGCAGGGGCAGCATGTTGATGAACATGCCCGCCACGCCCTCCAGCTCGGGCACCCCGCGCCCGGCCGACGACGAGCCGATCGCGAAGTCCTCCTGGCCCGAGTACCGCGCCAGGAGGACCTGGTAGGCGGCCAGCAGGGTCATGAAGAGCGTGACGCCGTTCCCACGGCTCAGCTCACCGAGCGCGCCGGCGAGCTCCCGCTCGACGAAGAACTCGTGGATCGCGCCGTCGAAGCTCTGCTTGGCGGGCCGGGGCCGGTCGGTGGGCAGTTCCAGGGGCTCGACCCCGCTGAGCTGTGTCTTCCAGTGCTCCAGCTGCCGGTCGAGTTCACCACCGGTGAGCGTGCGGCGCTGCCAGTGCGCGAAGTCGCCGTACCCGATGCTCAGGGCGGGCAGCTCGGCCGTGCCGCCGGTGCTCAGGGCGTGGTACTGCGCGGCGAGGTCTCGCAGCAGCAGGTCGACCGACCAGCCGTCGCCCACGATGTGGTGCGTGCACAGGACGAGCAGGTGCTCCTCGTCGGACACCCTGGCCAGTGTCGCGCGCAGCAGCGGACCCGTGGCCAGGTCGAACGTCTCGGCCGCGGCGGCGTCGACGGCGGCACGGGCCGCTTCCTCGCTTCCTGCGTCCACTATGGACAAGCCGACCGTGACCGACGGTTCGATATGGACAGTGGGTTGCCCGTCGCCCCCTGCCGGGAACCGCATTCGCAGCGCCTCGTGCCGCATCGGCAAAGTGTCCAAAGCGGACTGAAGCGCGGTGACGTCGAGCCTGCCGGTCAGCCGGATCGGCACCGGGATGTGGTACGACCCGGTGCCCGGCGCGAACTGCTCCATGAACCAGACGCGTTCCTGCTGATACGACAGCGGGACGACGGCGTCGGCGGGACGCGGCGTGATGGTCGCGGCCGGCTCCGCGCGCCGTCGCAGCCGTTGTTCGAGCAGGGCGCGGCGTGCGGCCGCGCTGCTGGTTTCGTCGATCGCGGTCATGAGAGCTCGCCTTCGGCCAGCTGACGCTGGACCTCTTCGTCGCTGAGCTGGTCGAGGTCCTCGGCTAGCCGCCGCTCGATCTCGGCGGCGAGCCCGGCGACGGTGGTGAGCGTGAACAGCCCCCGCACCGGGATGTCGACCTCGACCTGCTTGCGGATCCGGGCCATCGCGCGGATCGCCAGCAGCGAGTTGCCGCCACGGGCGAAGAAGTCGTCGTGCGCGCCGAGGTCGTCGACACCGAGCAGCTCACCGAGCACCTCGGCGACGAGTTCTTCCGCCGCGGTCCGGGGTGCGACGTACGCCGCCACCTCGCCGGGTTCGGGATCCGGCAGCGCGGCCCGGTCGAGCTTGCCGCTGGCCGCCATCGGCAGCGCGTCGAGCGACACGAACCGGGTCGGCACCAGGTACTCCGGCAACGTCTTCCGCAGGGCATCGGCGGCTCCCTCGGTGCTGCCGACGACATAGCCGACGAGCGTGTCGCCGCGGACCGCCACGGCCGCGTCCCGCACGTCCGGCAGCTCGCGCAGCGCCGCTTCGACCTCACCGGGCTCGATGCGATAGCCGCGCAGCTTCACCTGCTCGTCGATGCGGCCGAGATAGTCGAGCGTGCCGTCGCGGCGCCAGCGGACGAGGTCGCCCGTGGCGTACATCCGGCCGTACGGACCTTCGGTGAATTTTTCGGCGGTCAGCTCCGGCAGCCCGAGGTAACCGCGGGCGAGCTGCGCCCCGGCGACGTACAACTCGCCCGGGACGCCCGGCGGCACCGGCCGGCGCCGCTCGTCGAGGACGTACACGCGGGTGCCGGGCACCGGGCGGCCGATCGCGACGGGGCCGGACGGCAGTACGTCCCCGGGTTCGATCCGGTGCACGACGCAGCCGACCGTGGCTTCGGTCGGGCCGTACTCGTTGACGACGAGCGTGCCGGGGTGCCGTTCCCGCCAAGGCTGGACGGCCTCGGCGGTCAGCGCTTCGCCGCCGAGCACCAGCTCACCCGTCGGGAACAGGTCCTCGGCGAGGACGGCGAGGTGCGTCGGGGTCGCCTTGACGAACGTCGGCCTGCCCCCGTCGACCACCGCACCCCCGGCGGTGAGGGTGCCGAGCAGCGTCGTCACGGTGAGGTCGAACGACGGTGACGTGTGCAGCAACGCCCGTCCGGCCAGGCCGGGGTACGCCTCACGCGCCCACGCCAGGTACGTGTCGACGGCCCGGTGCTCGACCTCGACACCCTTGGGGCGTCCGGTCGAGCCCGACGTGTAGATCACGTAGGCGACGTCGCCCGGTCCGGCGGCCGGTTCCGGGTCTTCGGTGGCCGCGGCGGACCACTCGGCGGGGTCGTCCAGTGCCAGCGTCTTGGTGTCCATAGTGGACTCTCCGGTGACCAGCACGAACGGGACGCCCGCGTCGGCGAGGATCAGCGCCTGCCGAGGGGCCGGGTTGTCCGGGTCGAGCGGGACGTAGGCCGCGCCGCTCTTCAGCACTCCGAGCACGCCGGTCAGCAGATCCGCCGAGTTCGGCACGCATACGCCGACGACGGTGCCGGGACCCGCGCCCAGCTCGCGCAGCCGGTGCGCGACACGGTTGGCTCGTGTGTTCAGCTCGGCGTACGTCAGGCGAACTCCGCCGAAGTCGACGGCCTGCGCGTCCGGCGTCCGCCGCACCTGGGCCTCGAACCGGGCGGGCACCGTCACCGTGTCCGAATTGGACACTGGGTTCCACCTGTTCAGAACCAATTCACGTTCGGCGTCCGAAAGCAGCGGCAGATCCACGACCGACTGCGCGGGATCGGCGACCGCCGCGGTCAGCAGCCGGACGTACCGCTCGGCCACCGCTTCGGCGGTCTCGCGGTCGAACAGGTCGGTGCGGTAGACGAGCCTGCCGTTCACGGCGGTCAGGTCGATCGCGATGTCGTCCTTCGCCGTGGCCGAGCGGATCGGCTCCAGCCCCGAGTCGGGCAGGAAGTTGAACCCGAGCTGATACAGCGCCTGCACGCCGGGGTCGCGTTCGGCCCCGACCGCTTCGGCGACCGCCTGGAACGGCACCTGGCTGTGGTCGATCGCCTCCAGCAGCGTGGTCCGGACCCGCCCGACCAGCTCGGTGAACGCAGGTGCGCCCGAGCAGTCGACCCGTACCGCCATCTGGTTGACGAACATGCCGATCAGGTCGGCCAGCTCGGGAAGTTCGCGGCCGGCGACCGGAACGCCGACGACGATGTCGTCCACTCTGGACAGTCGCGACAGGAGTGCCGCGTAACCGGCCAGCAGCACCATGAACGGTGACGCCGACAGCTCCCGGCCCAGCTCACCAACGCGGTCGATCAATCCGTCCGGGAGGGCGAAGTCCACCTGGTCACCGGCGAACGTCAGCTCCGACGGCCGCGGGCGGTCGGTGGGCAGGCCGTGCACCGGCGGCAGCCCGGCGAGCTGCGTCCGCCAGTAGTCCAGCTGCTCACTCGACGTTTCGAGCTGCCCGCGTTGCCAGGCCGAGAAGTCCGCGTACTGGATGGACAGCTCGGGCAGCTTCGGCTCGCGGCCCTCGAACACGGCGTCGCACGCCTCGCCCAGCTCGGTCCCCAGCACCAGCACCGAGCCGGCGTCGAACACGGTGTGGTGCACGACGAACGTGAGCACCCACTCGTCGTCGGCCATCCGGCACACCTGGGCCCGCCACGGCGGCGGCGAGTCGAGCGGGATGGCCCCTCTCGTCACGGCGCCGACGAGTTCGGCGAGCCGGGCGTCGCGGGCGCCGTCGGGCAGATCCCGCAGGTCGTGCACCTCGGGCTCGATCGGCACCTCGGCGTGCACCACCTGCATGAGCGCGCCGCCGTCCATGCGGAACGACGTGCGCAGCGCCTCGTGGCGCCCGACGATGACGCCGAGCGCGGCGCGCCACTGCTCCGCGGTCAGCGGGCGGTCCAGCCGGGCCTGGCAGTGCAGGTTGTACACCGGGGACGCCGGGTCGAGCTGGCCGGACAGCCAGATCCGCTCCTGCCCGAACGAGGCCGGGAACGTCCATTCCTTCGTGTCGCTCATGATTTCCTGTTCTCAGTGTCTGTTGGCGGACTCAAGACCGGTCGGGTCTCGGCTGCCGCCTGGCGAGCATGTCGCGAAAGTGGCTTTCGCGACATGCGGTTTCCGGACCGGGTCGTGAAAGGTGGCGTCAGTTCAGGGTGTGTGGAAACAGGGACGTTGAATGTCCCTATTTCCACACACCCCTTCCGGAACAGGTGTTCAGAGGACCTGTCACGCTGGACTGTGTGGATTCCGGGACATCTGACGTCCCGAAATCCACACGGTGAGGGACGCGGCCCGACAGCGGGACCAGTCACCGGCACCGCACCCGAACACGACACCTTTGCCTTACCTCTCAATAACCCGAAGCCGCCCACAGGTTCAGCGTTCGAGCTTCGGGATGGTGGTCCGGGCGGGTTCGGCGGGCGCCTCGGCCTTGTCGGCGCGCAGCTCCTCGATCCGCTCGACCAGAGTGGCCACTGTGGACGCTTCGAACAGCGTCTTCATCGCCAGCCGCGTGCCGGTGGCCTTGCGCACCTGGGCGATGAGCTGGATGGCGACCAGCGAGTTGCCACCGAGGGCGAAGAAGTCGTCGTGGATGCCGATCTTCTCCACGCCGAGCAGCTCGGTCCACTGGCGGGCGATCTCGGCCTCCAGGTCGGTGCGCGGGGCGACGTAGTCGTCCTCCGACACCTTCACCGCCGCTTCGTCGGGTTCGTCCAGCTCCTCGACGGTGACCTGGTGCTCGATCAGCTCCCGCACCGGGAGCGTGCTGATCACCACCTGCCCGCCGAGGCCGGGGGCCAGCGCCCGGACGAACGCCTCGGCGCCGTCCACCGGCCGGATCCCGGTCGACTTCTTGTCCGAATTGGACACAGTGGACGCTGCGGACGCCGAAGTCAGTCCGCCGCCGACGGCGTCCTGATCCACTTGGCGCAGCACGAAGTCCTCGATCGTGACGAGCACGCGACCGGACTCGTCGCACAGCGAGAGGTCGGCCGCCACCACCTGGTCGCCGCCGGAGTCGCGGTAGCGCAGGTGGCTGCGGAAACTCGCCGGGAGCGCGTCGTGCACGACGATCCGGCCGTAGCTCATCGGCAGGTAGGTTCCGCTCCCCCGGCCGCGGCCGAACGCGGTCGCGACGTCGAGCAGTGCCGGGTGCAGCCCCCACGCGCCGACGTCATCCGCCGCCGCCTCGGGAGCCGTGATCGTGGCCAGCTCTTCCTGTGCGCCGATGCGGTGTTCGCGCAGCGCCGCCCAGCGCGGGCCGAAGGTGACCATGCTGGTGCGGCCGGTGCCGAAGCCGTTCCCGTCGTCGATCGGCTCGGTCCGTCCGGTCACCGCCTCGATGTCCACAGTGGACGTCGACCCCGCCTCGACCCATCCCGCGGAACCGCGCACGTGGGTCCGGCTCGCGCCGGCGACGTGGCTGGTCACGGTGAAGTCGTCGCCGTCGAACTCCACGCGGTACTCCGCGGTGGCGCCGTCCGGGACGCCGAACGGCTCCAGGAACGCGACGTCCCGCAGCTCGACAACGTGCCCGTCACCGGGCTTCGGCAGCGCCGCGGCCACCGCCGCGCGGACGGTCTCCAGGTGTCCCGTGCCCGGGACCACCGGCACCCCGGCGATCCGGTGCTCGTCGAGCAGCCAATGCGTGGCCGCCGAGACGAGCCCGTGCGCGCCGTCCTCGGTGCGCGTGGTGAGCACGGGGTGCTCGACCGCGCCGAGTGCCCGTGACCGGGCGGTGCGGATCGTGGTCGGCGCGGCCACCTCCGCGGCCATGCCGACCTCTTCCCAGCCACCCCAGGCGTGCGAGACGAGCCGTGCCCGCCAGCCGTGGCCGCCCCGCGCGTAGGCGTCGAGGAAGTTGTTGGCGGCGCAGTAGTCGACCTGCCCGATGCCGCCCGCCACCGCGGTGATCGACGAGCACAGCGCGACGAAGTCCATCGGCAGGTCGGCGAACGCCTCGGCAAGAGCCAGCGTCCCGGCGATCTTCGGGGCCAGCACCGCCTCGGCCGCGGCCCGCTCCTTGACCTCGGCGACGCCGCCGCCGGGCAGCCCGGCGGCGTGCACGATCCCGTCGAGGCCGCCGAACTCGCGCTCGGCCAGCTCACGCACCTCACGCAGGCGTGCCGCGTCGGTGACGTCGGCGGCGACGACGTGCACCACCGCGCCTGCGGCCTCCATCCGCCGCACGGCGAGCATCGTGCGCCCGGCGCGGTCGGTGCCGCCGTGCACGGCGAGGTGCGCGTCCCACTCCGCGCGCGGCGGCAACCCGGCGCGGGAGAGGAGCACGAGCTTCGCCCGCACCCGGCGGGCGAGATCCTCGGCGAGCGTGATGCCGATGCCGCCGGTCCCGCCCGTGATCAGGTACCGGCCGCCGTCCCGCAGCACCGGCTCGGTGCTCGCGGGCACTTCGAGCTGGCTGTAGTCCAGCACCCAGCGACGGCCGGAACGCAGCGCGACCTCGGCCGCCGCGTCGGCCGGGCGGAACAGCTCGGCGACGGCGTCCATGACGTCGACAACGTCGATCCGCCGCACCACAGTGCCCGGAACCTCCAGCGGTACGACCCGCGCGATGCCGGCGAGGGTCGCGTGCTCGGGGCGGGTCAGGTCGGTGCCGGTGACGTCGGCGGTGCCGGTGCTCACCACGTCGATCCGCACCGGCTCGCCCCAGGCCTGGACGAGGTTGAGCACGCTGAAGAAACCATGCTCCTGGGCGGCCATGCCGCGTTCTTCCCCGGCCAGCGTCCAGGCGTGCACGACCCGCTCGGGCCGGGCGGGCAGCGCGGCCACGAGCGCGTCGTAGTCCTCGCGCACCCCCGGCCGGACGGCGAATCCGGTCTCCGTCGCGGCGAACCCGTCGCCGGGTCGCACCTCTGTGACCGTCACACCCGCGTCGCGCAAAAGGCCGGGCAGGAAGTCGTCGGCGGCGAAAACGAGGGCGTTCGCGAAGGGCTCGCGTCTCAGGTCCGGCTCAGCCTGCCGCCACGCCGGGACCGCGAACCACTCGGACAGGGGCAGCGGACCGCTCCGCCGCGCGGGCTGAGCGGCCGTGATCGGGTCCGGGTCGACCCAGTACCGCTTGCGCGCGTACGGGTAGCCGGGCAGCGGCACCCGGTGTCCGGGCGCGCCGAACATGCGCGGTTCGAGGGAAACCCCATTCGTCCACAAGAGACCGGCCGCGCCGTACAGGGTTTCGACGTCGCCGATGCGCTCGGTGCGGCCCGGCAGGCTCGGCTGCGGTGCGGGCATGCCCTTCGGAACCTGGCCGCGGGCCAGCCCGGACAGCTGATGACCCGGACCGCATTCGACGAGCGCCCACCGGCCGCCGCGCGCGAACAGATTCTTGACGCAGTCACCGAACCGGACAGCCTGACGCAGGTGGGAGGCCCAGTAGGCGGGGTCGGTGGCCTGGGCGTCGGTGATCCAGTCGCCGGTGACGTTCGACAGGAACGGCAGCGCGGGCGCGGTGCGGGTGACGGCGACGACGGCCTCGGTGAACTCGGCGAGGATCGGGTCCATCATCGGCGAGTGGAACGCGTGCGAGGTCACCAGTTCGCGGCACTGGACGCCGCTGGCCTTGAGCGTCGCCGCGAAATCCGCGATCGCGTCGGACGGCCCGGCCACGACGCACGTGCCGGGACCGTTCACCCCGGCGACCGCGAGGGTGCCCGGCAGCCGCGTGGCGACGCTCTCCTCGTCGAGCTGGACGGCCAGCATCGCCCCGGCGGGCATCGACTGCATCAGGCGGCCGCGCGTGGCGACCAGGTTCAGCGCGTCCGGGAGGGTGAAGACCCCGGCGACGGTGGCGGCGACGTACTCGCCGACCGAGTGGCCGATCATCGCCGCGGGCCGCACGCCCCAGCTCTGCCACAGCTTCGCCAGCGCGTACTCGACGACGAACAGCGCGGGCTGGGTCACGCGGGTTTCCCGCAGCGCCTGCTCGCCCCCGCGGCCGAAGATCAGGTCGCGCAGCTCCGGCAGCTCGGATTCGAGCAGCCGCAGGCACTCGTCGACGGCCGCGGCGAACACCGGCTCGGCCTCGTACAGCTCGGCGCCCATCCCGGCGTATTGGGAACCCTGCCCGGGGAAGAGGAACGCCACGTTCGTCTCCCCCGCCTGTGCGGACACGAGGCGCCGGGGATCCCGCAGCCCATCGACCGCGTCCTCCGTGTCACGGGCGACGACGACCGCGCGGTGCGAATATTCGGTGCGCCCGGCGGCCAGCGTGTGGGCCACGTCGGCGAGGTCGAGGTCGACGTCCCCGGCCAGCCGCTCGGCCAGCCGGTCGACCGCGGCGGAGAGCGCTTCCGCGGTGTTGGCCGACACCCGCAGCAGGTGCGCCGGATGCGGCGTCCGGGACCGCTCGAGGACCGGCGCCTCCTCCAGCACGACGTGCGCGTTGGTGCCGCCGACGCCGAACGAGCTGACCCCCGCCCGCCTCGGTGCCCGGCCCGCTTCCCACTTCGTCACCTCGCGCGCCGGGTAGAACGGGGTCGCCGGGAAGTCGATACCCGGGTTGGGTTCGTGGTAGTTGATGGTCGGCGGGATCAGCCCGTGCTCCATGACGAGCACGGCCTTGATCAACGAGACCACGCCCGCCGCCTGCGACAGGTGGCCGATGTTGGACTTCACCGAGCCGATCGCGCACCAGCCGGTGTCCGCGACCCTGTCTCCGTACACAGTGGACAGTGCGGTGATCTCGATCGGGTCGCCCAGCGCGGTGCCGGTGCCGTGCGCCTCGACGTAGCCGATGGTGCGCGGGTCGACGCCGGCCATGCCGACGGCCTGCGCGACCGCCTCGGTCTGCCCGGACACGCTGGGCGCGGAGAAGCCGACCTTGGTGGCGCCGTCGTTGTTGATCGCGTTGCCCAGCACGACGGCCCGGATGTGGTCGCCGTCCTCGATCGCCTGCGACAGCCGCTTCACCAGCACGACTCCGACGCCGCTGCTCCACACCGTGCCGTTGGCGCCGGCGTCGAACGCGCGCACGTGGCCGTCCGGCGAGGTGAAGCCGTCGACGCCCATGTAGCCGACGCCGTGCGGCATCTCCACGTTGACCCCGCCTGCCAGCGCCATGTCGCACTCGCCGTTGCGCAGCGCCTCACAGGCCAGATGCACCGCAACCAGGGATGTCGAGCAGGCGGTGAACACCGCGAGGCTCGGGCCGCGCAGGTTGAGCTTGTACGACACCGAAGTCGTCAGGTAGCTCGGCTGGTTGCCGGTCGAGATGCCGATACCGCCGTGCTGCGAGGCGAGGAGCCGCTCGTTGCGCATCAGGTTCTCGGTCAGGTATCCGGTGCCCCCGGAACCGCCGTAGACGCCGATCGCGCCGTCGAACCGGGCCGGGTCGTAGCCCGCGTCGGTCAGCGCGGCGTGGCACGACTGGAGGAACAGCCGATGCTGCGGGTCGGTGATCTCGGCCTCGCGGCTGGTCATGCCGAACAGCTCGGCGTCGAACTCGTCGAAGCCGTCGACCACGGCGGTGGCGTTCACCCAGCTCGGATCGTCCACTGTGTCCGGTGCGGCGCCGCGGGCGATCATCTCCTCGCGAGTGGCGGGCACGATCGACTCGACACCGTCGACGAGGTTGCGCCAGAACTGCCGCGCGTCACGCGCGCCGGGCACGCGAATGTCGAGTCCGACGATCGCGATCGGTTCGGCTCCGGGATCGCCGGCGCCGGTTTCGGGAAGGTGGGTCACGGTGGTGCTCCTATCAGGGGCCGGCCGGGCCGGCGGTGCGACGGGGTCTTCTGGTCTGGGTCCTGCCTCGGCGGGCGGCGACGCGCTCGGCGGCGCGGGCCAGTTCCGGGACGGCGGCTCCGCCGGAGTGCAGGTGCGCGGCGAGGGCACGGACGGTGGGATGGCTGAACAGGTCGACCAGCGGGATCCGGCGGTCGAGCCGGGCGCTGACCTGGGCGTGCACCCTGGCCAGGGCGAGCGAATTCCCGCCGACGTCGAAGAAGTTGTCGGTGTGCCCGACTTCGGCGACGCCGAGGACGTCGCACCAGGCACGAGCGATCACGGCTTCGGTCGCGGCGGCCGCCGCCGGGTCCGCGGCCACTGACGGCGGCCTCGCCCTGGCTCGGGCCGTCGCGGCAGGCGCGGCCGTGCGGACGTCCGCCCGCGGCAGCTCCGGCACGCTCGCCCCGACCGGCGCGTCCGGCGCCGCGGCCAGCGCGGCGAGCAGGGCGACGTAATCCTCGGCGAGCCCGGCCATCCGGGCGTGGTCGAACAGGTCCGGGTTGTACAGCAGTTCGACGCCGTCGTCGTGGACGTACACCGTGAGGTCGAACGGCGACCCCGGCTTGTCGACCGGCAGCCACGCCGAGGCCACGCCGGGCAGGTCCAGCCGCGGCTCGGTGAAGTTCAGGACGTTGAACATCACCTGGACCAGCGGGGCGTGCGCGGGATCGCGGGGCACGCCGAGCGCCTCGACGAGCCGCTCGACCGGCGCGGCCGGATGCGCGGTCGCGGCGAGGAGTTCCGCGCCGCCGTCCCGGACGTGCGTCGCGAAGTCAGCGGCGTCGTCGGCCCGCAGCCGCACCGGCACGATGTCCACGAAGAATCCGGCGATCTCCTGGCACTCGGCGAGCTGCCGGTCCGCGACGACCGTGGCGACCAGATGGTCGGTCGCGCCGGTGAGCCGCCGCAGCAGCTGGCCGAACGCGGCGAGCAGCACCCCGGCGCGGGTCGTGCCGGTGCGGGCGGCCAGTGCCCCGACCGAATCGGGGACACCGTCCGAAAAGGACTGACGCAGGCTCGCGCCCCGATACGTCTGGACGGCCGGGCGCGGCCGGTCCCGGGGAAGGTCCACTGTGGTCGGTGCGCCGGTGAGATGTTCGCTCCACCAGGCGACGTCCACGGCCTCCCGGCGTTCGTCGCGTCCGGCCCGCCACACCGCGTAGTCCGCATAGGACGCCACAGGTGGCGGAAGTGGTTCACCACGGTAGGCCGCCGACAGGTCGGCGCACAGCAGGTCCTGCGACCAGCCGTCGAACACCGCGTGATGCAGTGTGAAGCCGAGCACGTGTTCCGTCTCGCCGATCCGGTAAAGCCTTACGCGCCAGGGAGCCTCGCGGTCGAGGCGAACCGGCGTCGCGGCGTCGGCGGCCAGCCGGGCCCGCAGGCCGTCCTCGGTCACCGGCGCCACCGGCAGCGGAACATCCGACGGCGGCAGGAGATCCGCCAGCGGCGCGCCGTCGACGGCCCCGATCCGCCAGCGGAGCACGTCGTGGCGCTCGGCGACCGCGCGCAGGGCGTGGCGCAGCGCGTCGACGTCCAGCGCGCCGGTCAGCCGGAACGCCATCGCGATGTTGTACGGCGCGGCGTCCGGGGCGAGCTGGTCGAGGAACCACAGCCGCCGCTGCTGCGGGGACAACGCGGGCGCGTGCCCGGTGGTCAGCCCCGGTCCGGTCAGCGGCGGTGCGGCCGCGACCCGGCGGGTGAGCGCGCCGAGAGTGCCGCTCGCGAGCACGTCCTCCGTGGCGACGTCCGCGGCCAGTTCCGCCCGCAGCGCCGCGACCAGCCGCATCGCGGCGATCGAGTTCCCGCCCGAGGCCAGGAAATCCGTCCCCGCGCCGTCGCCGAGCACTCGTCGCCAGATGGCCGCGACCGCGCGTTCGGCCGGGGTGCCGAGCGGGCCGAGGTCCCCCCGAGAACCCGCCAGCCCCGCCAGCGCCGCTTCGGCCAGGTCTCGCAGCGCGGGCCGGTCGATCTTGCCGGTGACCGGGTTGACCGGCAGGCGGTCGAGCACCCGGACGGCGGCCGGGCGCATCGCCGCGGTGAGCAGGTCCCGGCCCAGTTCGTCCACATCGGACGGTGCGGAAGCCGGTGCCAGGAAGGCCACCAGCCGGGTGCCGCCCTGCCACGAGACGGCCTCCACGGCGGCGACGTCGACGTCCGGATGAGTCGCGAGCGCGGCCTCCACCTCGCCCAGCTCGATCCGCTGGCCGCGGACCTTCACCTGCCGGTCGGCGCGGCCGGCGAACTCGAGACGGCCGTCGGGCAGCTCACGGACCAGGTCGCCGGTGCGGTAGAGCCGTTCCCCCGGCGTCATCGGATCGTCGACGAACTTCGCCGCGGTCAGCTCCGGGCTGCCGAGGTAGCCGAGCGCGAGGCCAGGGCCGCCGATGAGCAGCTCGCCGATCTCGCCGGGCGCGACCGGCCGCAGCTCGGCGTCCACGACGTACGCCCGGTGGTTCGGCGTCGGACGGCCGAGCGGCAGTGGGTCGGCCGGGATGCCGGTGACCTCGTCGGTGACGACCACGACGGTCGCCTCGGTCGGGCCGTAGGCGTTGAAGAACCGTCGGCCCGGCATCCAGCGCGCGGCGAGGTCCGCGGGCACCGGCTCGCCACCGCAGGCGATGACGCGCCAGCCGGGAACGGCCGCCGGATCCACCATGGACAGCAGCGTCGGCGTGACGAAACCCCACTCGACGTCGTGCTCGACGAGGAACCGCCGCAACCGTTCGGGGTCGGCCCGGTCGGCGGTGCCGGCGAGCTGGACCGATCCGCCGTTCACCAGCGGGACGAACACGTCCATGGTGAAGGCGTCGAAGGCGGGCGAGGCGATGCCGAGCGCCCGGGCACCGGGCCGGATCCCGAGGGCGGCGGCGAACCCGGTGACGAACGCGACCACGTTGCGGTGACTGGTCAGCACGCCCTTGGGACGGCCGGTGGAGCCGGAGGTGTACAGGAGGTGGACGAGGTCGTCCGGACCGGCGGGGCACTCGACAGGGCCGTCCGCGGGCGGGGGCACGTCGAGAGCCTCGATGCCTTCCGTGGTGCCGAATTCAGCCCGCGCGCGATCACCGACGACGAGGGCGACCCCGGCGTCCGCGGCGATCTCGGCCAGCCGCGCCTTCGGGCCACCGGGTTCGAGCGGCACGTAGGCGGCCCCGGACAGCAGCACACCCACGACGGTCGAGATCAGCTCCGGCCGCCGGTCTGCGCAGACGCCGACGCGGGTGCCGGGTCCCGCACCCCGGGCCCGCAGCAGCCGGGCGACGCCGGTCGCCGACGCGACCAGTTCGCGGTAGGTGAGCCGGGCGTCACCCTGCCGGACGGCGACGGCATCCGGGGTGCGCGCGGCCTGGGCGAGGATCAGCCCGGTGATCGTGGTGTCCGGATAGGACAGTGGCGGGCCATGGCCTCCCACGACGGGCAAGGTGTCGGTCACCGAGGGGTCTCCTGGTCGGTTGTGTGGTGATGCGGTGGCTCGATCCAGTACCGCTCTCGCTGGAACGGATAACCCGGCAAGGGGACGCGGCCGGGATCGCCGTCCGCCACCCCTTCGATCTCGCCGCCTGCGGCCCAGTGGGCGGCCAGGTCTCGCTCCGCCCCGGCCGGGCCCTCGACGTCGGTTCCGTTCGCCAGCACCGCGTCGAGCGCGGCGACCGCCGACGCGACCGAGTCCGCCACCACGGCGGCCCGGCACGCGAAAGCCCGCCGCGCCGAAAGCGTGTACGCCACGTCCCTGAGGTCCGGCGTGTCCGTGGCGAGCCGGTCGCGCAACCGGGAAACCGCCTCTCGCAAAGCCTTCGGGTCACGCGCGGACACCGGCAGTACGAAGGGACCGCTCGCCGCCGGCCGTGGCGGGGCGACAGGGGCCTCCTCGACGATCACGTGCACGTTCGTGCCGCCCATGCCGAACGAGCTGACCCCGGCCACCCGCCGCTCGCGGGCGGGCCAGTCGGTGGCCTTCGCCGGGACGTACCAGGGTCCGCTCGCCAGGTCGACCTCCGGGTGCGGCGCCGTGAAGTGCAGGCTCGGCGGGATGACGCCGTGCCGCACCGACAGCACGGCCTTGATCAGCCCGGCGATACCCGCCGCCGCGTCGAGGTGCCCGATGTTCGTCTTCACCGAACCCAGCGCACACGTTTCCGGCAGCGTGTCCCCGTAGACGCGGTTGAGCGCGGCCACCTCGATCGCGTCACCCAACGGGGTGCCGCTGCCGTGGGCTTCGAGCAGTGCGACCTCGTCCGGGGCGACCTCCGCGACGGCCAGCGCCTCGGCCACCGCGGCCGCCTGCCCGGCCGGTCCCGGCACGGCGTAGCCCGCTCGGTCCGGGCCGTCGTTGGTGATCGCCCAGCCGGGCAGCACGGCGTAGACGTGGTCGCGGTCGGCGAGTGCGTCCGCCAGCCGCCGCAGCACGACCACCCCGGCGCCCGAGCTGAACCCGGCACCCGCCGCGGCGGCGTCGAATGCGCGGCACCGGCCGTCAGGTGAAGCGAGCCCGCCACTTCGGTATCGCGGCCACGTCACGCTCGCCCCACCGGCCAGCGCGACATCGCACCGGTAGTCCGCGAGGCTCTGCGCGGCCAGCGCCACCGCCGCGAGCGAACTGGAGCACGCGCTCTGCACGGCCACCGCCGGCCCGGTCAGCCCCAGCCGGTAGGCGACCTGGCCGGGCAGGTGGTCGGTGAGCTGGCGTCCGGTCAGCCGCCCCTCCCAGTCGTCCGGGTCGACGTCGCCGGTCACCGCCGGATTGCCGAACAGGTGGAACAGGAAATAGCGGTTCACCGAGGCGGCCGTGAACACCCCGACCGGCCCGGTCTCGGCGGCCGGGTCGCGTCCCGCGTCCTCCAGTGCCTGCCACGCCGTTTCGAGGAAAAGCCGGTGCTGCGGGTCGGTTCGCGCGGCTTCGTCGGCGGTGAACCCGAAGAACCCGGCGTCGAACTCCTCGACACCCTCGATCCGGCCACCCGCCCGCACATAGGCCGGGTCGGCGCGCAGGCCCGGTCCGATGCCCAGCGCCGCCAGCTCGTCGTCGGTGTAGTCGTGGATCGAGTCGACGCCCGCGCAGAGGTTCCACCAGAACGAGGCGGCGTCCGGCGCGCCGGGGAACCGGCAGGCCAGCCCGACGACGGCGATGAGGTCCCCGGCAGGCTCCTCCCCGGTGACCGGCGGCGGAGTGTCCGAAGTGGACTCCGTGAACCAGGCGGCCTGCCCGGCGATCGTCGTGCGCTCGAACAGGACGAGCAGCGGGACGTCCACGGCGAACTCGTCGGCCAGCCGCGCCTGCACGCGGCCGAGCCGCAGCGAGTCGCCGCCTGCGTCGAAGAACGCCTCGGTGCGCCCGACCCGGTCGCGGCCCAGCACCGCGCACCAGATCCGGTGCACGCGTTCCTCGTCCGGGGTCAGCCGCTCGGCCGGGACGGTCGCGGCCGAGCGTGGGTCCGGCAGCGCCAGTTCGTCGAGTTTTCCGGTCACGGTCAGCGGAAAACCGTCCAGCACCGCGACGGCGGCGGGTACCGAGTAGCCGGGCAGGACGTCCGCCAGCGCGGCCCGTAGCACCCGGCCGTCCGGACGCGGGTTTGCCGCGGTCACGTAGGCGAGCAGGTCGCCGTCGCGCACGATCGCGCGGGCTTCCGCCACGCCGGGCTGTTCGGCGAGGAGTGCCTCGATCTCGGTCAGCTCCACCCGGAAGCCGCGCACCTTGACCTGCCGGTCGAGCCGTCCGAGGCAGACGAAGTCGCCGTCCGGCAGCAGCCTGCCGAGGTCGCCGGTCCGGTAACGACGGCCGCCGTCGGCCGTCACCCCGAACGCCGGGCTCGGCTGGTCGAGGTAGCCGTCGACGAGGTGCCGCCCGCGCACTTCGAGTTCGCCGCTGTCCAGCACGGTGAGCGTGAACCCGGGCAGCGGGCGCCCGATCGGCAGCGGCCCGTCGGCGTCCGGATCCAGCTCGGCGGCGGTCGTCCGGTAGTGGGCGGCGAAAGTCACCTCGGTGGCGCCGTAGCCGTTGACGAACACGCACTCCGGCGCGAACCGGCCGCGCCGGACGTCGGCGTGGGTCGCCTGCTCGCCGCCGAGCAGCACGGTCCGCACGGACGGGAGGCCGGTCTCGCCGAGGACCTCGAGCAGGTGCCGGTAGACCGTGGGCGTCGAGTGGTAGACGGTCACCTCGTGCCGGGCCAGCTCGCGCGCGGCGTGGGCGAGGCCGTGCGCGCGCAGGTCGACCGGCACGAGCGCGGCGCCGGTGAGCAGAGCCGGGTACAGGTCCGGGATCGCCGCGTCGAAGCCGAACGACGCGAGCAGGCTGAGCCGGTCGGCCGCGGTGATGCCGAGCGCGGCGATCTGGTTGTCGACGACGTGCAGGAGGTTGCGGTGGGTCTGCGCGACCGCCTTCGGACGGCCGGTGGACCCGGACGTGAACAGCACGTACGCCACGCCCTCCGGATCGGTTTCGGGCACCGGGAGCGGCGCGGTCTCCGTGCCCGAGCGCACGAGCCGCGCGGATCCAATACGGCACAACGACTCCGCGAGCTCGACGTACTCGGGATCCGCGAGCACGGCGGTCACCCGCGCGGCCGTGAGCTGGTACTCGAGCCGCTCCCGGGGAAAGGTCGGGTCCAGCGGGACGTACGTGCAGTCCGCGGCGAGGGTGCCGAGGATCGCCGCGATCGCGGCGCTGCCGTGCCCGGTGACGAGCCCGACCCGCTCCCCCGGCCGGACACCGGCGTCGCGCAACCGCTGCGCGCGGCCGCCCGCGAGCCCGGCGAGCCGAGCGTAGGTGAGCTCGCTGCCGTGCTCGAAAACCGCGATCCGGTCGGGCGACTGCCGGGCGTGCGTATCGAATCGGCTGACGCAGCCGGATCGTGTCATCGGGCGTCGAGCAGTCGCTCCGAGGTTTTTCGGGCGCGCGACAACAACGGCGTGGACTTCATCTTGCTCCCCAGTGCAGATTCAGGTGAAGAATCACGCAAGGTTATGACGACCTGCCGCGCCGAGGAATACGATTTCCGCGGATTTAGTCCGAACGATCCATCCATATTGGACCATACGTCGCAGTTATCCACTGCTTACGACCGAATCCGCGCCCTGGCCGACACTTCCCGACCATCGTTCGGCCACCAACGACACTCGGTTGATCACTTTCGGTGACACGTCGGATATTAACCGACACCCTGTCGTCGAATACGTTCACAGGCAACCAGGAAACCCATTTCCACAATCGATTCAGAAATACGATCCCTCTACTTCCCTGGCATCGCTTTTCACTACCGGCACGGCGGCGCGAGGGTGGCTTTCAGGTCGGCGACCGCGGCCCGGGCCGTCATGCCGACGCCGATGAGCGTGGCCGAGGCCGGACCGGTCCAGTCGCCGTAGCCGAGCAAGTGCAGCCGGGGCTCCGCGACGGCGCGGGTGCCTTCGGTGGGGATGCGGCCGCGGGTGGTGCGCAGCCGCAACGGCGCGAGATGGCTCAACGCGGGGCGGAACCCGGTACACCAGATGACCGCGTCGGCGTGCCGCCGGGTGCCGTCTGTCCACACAGGACCATCGTCGTCGAGTCGCGCGAACATCGGGCTCGGCCGCAGCAGCCCGGCGTCGCGGGCCTCACGGACCGGCGGGACGGCGACGATGTCGCCCAGTCCGGCGACTCCCGCGGTGTCGGCCTGCCCGGTCTCCAGGGCTTGACGGCGCCGGGTGGCGACGTCGAAGAGGGCCTTGCCGTCGATGTGGTCCGGCAGGTAGCGGGGCGGGCGGCGGGTGACCCAGGTCAGGTTCGCCGTGCCCGCGAGGTCGGCGGCGATCTGCGCGCCGGAGTTGCCGCCGCCGACCACCACGACGTCCAGGCCCGCGAACTCCTCCGGGCCCCGGTAATCCACCGTGTGCAGCTGGCGGCCCATGAAACCGCCCGGCATGAGCGGCAGGAAGGGACGCCACCAGGTTCCGGTGGCGCTGATGACCGCCTCGGCGCTCCACTCCCCCGTATCGGTGCTCACCTGGAACCGGCTGCCGTCCCGGGACACGGCGGTCACCGTCTCCCCGCGGCGGATCGGAAGTTCGTAGCGTTTCTCGTACGCGGCCAAGTAGTCGACAACGTGTTGGGCGGTCGGATACCCGGGCCCTGGATAGGGCGGCATCGGCCACCCCGGCAACGAACTGTGCCGCGCCGGGGAGAACAGTCGCAGTGAATCCCACCCGTGGATCCAGGCGCCGCCCGGCTGGGTTCGGGCGTCGAGGATGACGAAGTCCAGACCGGCGCGGCGCAGGTAATAGCCCGCGGCGAGACCGGCCTGGCCGCCACCGATGACGACTACGCGGTCCATCGTTTCCGCAGCCAGAGGCTGACGTAGACCAGCGCGACCAGAACAGGTACTTCGATCAACGGTCCGACGACCCCGGCGAGCGCCTGGCCGGAGGTCACGCCGAAGACGCCGATGGCGACGGCGATCGCGAGTTCGAAGTTGTTGCCCGCGGCGGTGAACGCGAGTGTCGTGGTGCGCTCGTACGAGAGGCCGGACGCCTTGCCCAGCAGGTAACCACCGACCCACATGATCGCGAAGTACACCAGCAGCGGCAGCGCGATGCGGGCGACGTCGAGCGGGCGGGAGGTGATGTTGTCGCCCTGCAAGGCGAACAGGATCACGATCGTGAACAGCAAGCCGTAGAGCGCGATCGGGCCGATCTTGGGCAGGAACTTGCCCTCGTACCAGTCGCGTCCCTTGCTCCGCTCCCCGATGCGGCGGGAAAGATACCCGGCGGCGAGCGGGATGCCGAGGAAGATGATGACGCTGAGCGCGATCTCCCACGGCGAGAAGTCGATGCTGGTGGTGTCCAAGCCCAGCCAGCCCGGCAGCAGATCCAGGTAGAACCAGCCGAGGACACCGAACATGATCACCTGGAAGACCGAGTTCAGCGCGACCAGCACCGCCGCGGCCTCGCGATCGCCGCAGGCGAGGTCGTTCCAGATGATCACCATCGCGATGCAGCGGGCGAGACCGACGATGATCAGCCCGGTCCGGTACTCCGGCAGATCCGGCAGCATCAGCCAGGCCAGCGCGAACATCAGCGCCGGACCGAGAATCCAGTTGAGCACCAAGGAGAGCACCATGGTGCGCTTGTCCTTGGTCACGGTGTCGAGCTTGTCGTAGCGAACCTTCGCCAGCACCGGGTACATCATCAGCAGCAGCCCGAGCGCGATCGGCAGCGACACCTGCCCGATCTTCACCGCGTCCAGCACGCCCTGCAGGCCGGGGATCACGCTGCCCAGCAGGAGCCCGGCGCCCATCGCGACGATGATCCAGACGGGAAGAAAACGGTCCAAAAAGGACAGTTTGTGCAGGACGTCGGTGTCGGCCCTGTCGGCGGTTCGGGTCACGGGCTGGTCTCCAGAAGTCGGAAGCGAGAGTTACGCGTCAAGGATTTCGGCGACCAGGCCGCGGACCCGTCGGTCGATCTCGTCACGGATCGGGCGCACGGCCTCCACTCCCTGACCCGCGGGATCCTCGAGCGGCCAGTCGAGGTACCGCTTGCCGGGGAACACCGGGCACGTGTCACCACAGCCCATGGTGATCACCACGTCAGAGGCTTCGACGTCCTCAGTGGACAGTTTGCTCGGGACCTCGGCGGTGATGTCCATGCCCCACTCCGCCAGCGCCGCCGCGGCGGCGGGATTCACCTGGTCCGCGGGCTCGGAGCCCGCGGACCGCACCGCGATCCGCCCGAGCGAGTAGTGCTGCAACAGCGCGGCGGCCATCTGGGACCGGCCGGCGTTGTGCACGCAGACGAACAGCACCTCGGACGTGCGGGCCATGGCTCTCCTCGGGACTGGATCGAAGTCTGTAAATCCAATTGAACGGCCTGTATCGACGTTTGTCAATCCAGTGGGTAGGCTCGTCGTCAGAGGTCACAGGATCCGAGGAGGGCGTATGGCGACCGAGAACGGCCGCACCCGGAAGCCGGTGCCCATCACCCTGCTGATGGCCGAGCCCGCGGCGGTCGTGGCCCAGGACGAGGCGGAGCAGGCGGCGAAGCTGTTCAAGGCGTTGTCGGACCCCGTACGGATCCGGCTGCTGTCGATGGTCCGGTACTCACCAGGCGGCGAGGCGTGTTTCTGCGATCTCGCCGAGGAGTTCGACATGCCGCAGCCGTCACTCAGTCACCATCTCCGCGTCCTCGTCACGGCGGGCATCCTCGAGCGGGAACGCAGGGGAACGTGGAGCTGGTACAGCGTCGTGCCCGAACCGCTGCAGACCTTGGAAGCACTGCTGACGACCGGTGGGCCGCTGGCCGACCGGACCGCGCCGCTGTCGCCCGGGCAGCGGGCCACGCGCTGCTAGCCGAAGTGCACCCATCACAACTGGTGGCGACTCGCCCCCTGTCGGGTCACCCTGAGGTCGACCGGAGGACGAGGCAGACGAAACCGAAGGCTTCCCGGTAGACGCGCAACCATTCCTCTCGATGGGTGGCGGCCGCGGCAAGCGCGTGAGGACTGTCCGGATCGTCCGGGTGATCCAGCGCCCACGAAGCCAACGTCCCCGTCCAGTCCCATTCGTAAGCGTCAAGCTCGTGGCGAGTGCTGACGTGCCCGTAGACCGGTACCCATCCGTCGGCGACCACACGGTCGACAGTGGTGGCCAGGTCGGTGAAATCACCGAGCATCTCCACTGCCTCCGGAGACGGGTCGCGCTCCCAGAAACCGTCACCGATCAGGACCCGCCCGCCGGGAGCGAGATGTCCGCGGGCGGCCGCGAGGGTGGGGAGCAGACCACCGAAGGCATGCGCGGCTCCGACACTGAGAACCAGGTCGAATCGTTGCGTCGACGCGAAGTCCGCGGCCTCGGCATGGTGCAGATCGAGCCGGTCCGCCACGCCGAGGGTCTGCGCGGTATGACGAGCACGCGTCAGCGCGCTGTCGGAGACGTCGACGCCCACCGCTCGCAACCCCGGATAGGCGACCAAAGCCCGCAACAGCCACTCGCCACCGCCGCACCCGAGATCGAGAACGTGCCCGTCCCCGGCTCCCACCCCGCGCTCCAGCAGTCGTCGTACCGACTCATCGTCCAAAGGGGAAGCCACCGGATGATGCGCATGGGCAAGCCGGGAAATCCGTTCACGCTGCATCCGGAGACCATGACATGTCCGGATATCGCGGACAATCGGTTATTCCGCCGTCGGCCGCCGGGGTCAGACCTTGCGTCCGACACCGGCGTAGACGTCGTCCGGTTCGATGTCGCGGAGGCCGGGTTCCGGGTGCCACAGTGGCGCGCTCACCACACCGGGCTCGACCAACTCCAGCCCGTCGAAGAGAGCGGCGACGTCGGCGTAGGGGCGGAAGTACATGGGATCCCTGCTGTTCTTCATCGCCTCGGTGACCGCCGCCATCTCCCGTGGCGCGTGGTCGGCGGTCAGATGCGACAGCGCGACCAGGCTGCCCGCCGGCAGTGCCTCCCGGTAGTGGGCGACGATCTCGGCGGGCCGCAGGCTGTCCGGGATGAAATGGAACACGGCCACCATGAGCAGCCCGATCGGCTCGTCGACGTCCAGCAACGCCCGCACCGCCGCCGAATTCAGGACCGCCTGAGGCTCGCAGAGGTCTTCCTCGACAACGGCGGCGTTCGGATTCCCGTCCAGGATGAGGCGGCTGTGGGCGACGGCGACCTTGTCGTAGTCGACGTAGACCACCTGGCATCCGGGATCCATGCCCTGGGCGATTTCGTGCACGTTGCCGACCGCCGGGATCCCGGAGCCCAGGTCGAGGAACCGGGTGATGCCCTGTCCGACCATGTACTGCACGGCGCGGCGGAGGAACGCCCGGTTGGACGCGGCGACCTGACGGCCCGAGGGCAGGACCGCCATGACCTTCTCCCCGACAGCGCGATCGGCGTCGAAATTGTGGCTACCGCCGAGCAGCCAGTCGTAGACCCGTGCCGCACTGGGCACTCGGATGTCGACACCCTCTGGAACCCGTTCGCCCGCCACGGACACCCCACACCTCGCATGCCTCGGCTCGGTAGATCTCTGTCGCCAGTACGGTACCGACTGCGATCCCTCGCTCGAAACCCTTGACCCCGCAGGCTTGGGGCCCGGGCCTCAGATGGATGCGCGGGCTGCTCGCGAGGCGGCGGTCAAGGTGGTGCCGGAACCGGACACCAGCCCGGTGTCGACGCAAGTGAGCGTGACGTTGTAGCCACCAGGAGCTGTGGCGTGCATGAAAGCGCTACAGGTGTCGCCGCCGCCGAGCGCGATCTGAGCCAGCGCACGGGCCTCTCCACTGGCGTCGTTGAGCGTGGTGCCGAGCCCGTCGATGAAGGAAAGCCCGATGCCGTTGCAGGCGAGAGTCGCTTTGTAACCGCCGCTGACCGCCGAGTTCATGAACGCCGAGCACCCCGCGGCGGGTGCGGCACTAGCGACGGCGGGAAAGGCGAGATTCGCGACGGTCAGTGCTCCGATCATGACCAAGCCGATCCTGCTCTTGTGCATCGACGCATCCTCTCTGCTCCTACGACATGATGCCGATCCGACGATCGGCGACCGCCCGTGGTTCCCAAGGCACGCAACGTATCGACCGCGATCATGATCGCCGGATAAGTCCCGCCGGCGAACGCGCTCGCCCAGGCCGTACTACGGCTGGCCACCGAACCGGCGCTCCCCGCCTTGGTCGAGGAACTCCTGGGACAGGACATCGGCGGAGTCCCGATCCGTGCGGGCAAATTCGTCCTCGCGCCCTTGCGCGCGGGCAACCACGATCGCGGACGCTTCCCGGAACCGGACCTGGTCGACCTCTCCCGTGCGCCCGGCCACCTCACTTTGGCCCGCACGGAACTTCAGGTGGGTATCACCGCGTTGCTCACCGCCGCGCCACGGCTGCGGCTGGCCGTACCGTTCGAAGAACTCGCCTGGCGCCCGATGTTCCTCACCCTTCGCGGCCCGGCCACCGTCCCCCTCACCTGGTGACGCCTCCGGGTTGACCTTGACGCAGGGTCAACCCCTCAGCATGGCTGCCATGAGCACGCAAGACAGCCACTTCACGGTCCGCCACGACGGCGTCGCGATCGAGGTCTCCCGCGGCGGCCGGGGACGCCCACTGGTCCTGTGCCCCGGTCTCCTCACGACCCAGGCCGACCTGCGCGAGCTGATCGGGCTGCTGCGCCGCGACCACGAGGTGGTGACCTTCGACCTCAGGGGCCATGGCCTCTCCTCGTCCGCCGACCGGTACACCTTCGAGGCGTTCCTCGGCGATTTCGGCGCCGTCATGGCGGAGTCGGGCTACCGCGCGCCTCTGCTCGTGGGGCATTCGCTCGGTGCGGATCTGGCCGTGCACTACGCCGCCGCCCGTCCGGACGCCGTGTCCGGGCTCGTCCTTGTCGACGGTGCGAACCCGGTGCCCGAACCGTTCCTCACCGAAGCAGATCTGCCGGAGTTCCGTGCGATGGCGGAGGGACTGCGGCACGAGTTCGAGCGGCTCGCGGGCACCGCGCGTCAAGTGCTGTTGGCCCCTCAGGACTTCCTCGACCTGAACGTCGAGATCGAAGCGGTGCGCTCCGGCATCCTCGACCGGTACCGGAAGATAGGCTGCCCGATCCACCTGATCATGTCGACCTCGATGGCCGGGACCGGCGACGACGAGCGAACGCGGTGGCGCAACGAGAACTGGCGGGCCGGCGTCGAACGCCTCGTCCGCGAACGGCCGCACCTCTCGACGTCGTGGCTCGACGCCGACCACGGGCTCGTCGTCACCCACGCTCCGGAGATCGCCCGGCTGATCCGCGATGCCGCCAAGGCGACCTTCTGACCAGCACGCGGGTCGAGGACACTGGGCGGATGTTGACCATCGGAGAGCTGGCTTCGTACGCGGGGGTGACCGTGCGCGCGGTGCGGCACTATCACGCCAAAGGCCTGCTGCCGGAGCCCGGACGCGACCACTCCGGCTACCGGAGGTACGACGCCGGTGCCGTGGTCGAGCTGATCAGGATCAGGACTCTCGCCGAAGCCGGGGTCCCGCTGTCGCGGGTACGGGAACTGCTCCAGGCCGGGGAAGAGGAATTCGCCGCGGCGGTCACCGACGTCGACAAGCGGCTGCGGGCCGAGATCCGGCAGCGCCAACGGCATCGCGAGCGGATCGCCCGGCTCACCTCCGGGGACGGTCTGGTACTTCCCCCGGAGGTGGTCGAAATTCTCGATCGGCTGCGGGCGCACGGTGTCGACGAGCGGATCGTCGAGGTCGAGCGGGACGGCTGGATCCTGCTGGCCGCGCATTCACCCGAGCGGGTCACGGAGTGGGCGGCGCGCAAAAGGGAGCAGCTCACCGACCCACCGCTCATGGACTTCTATCTCACCTTGGGGCAGGCGCTCGACCGGGTCGGCGACGATCCCGAACTGGTCGAGCTGGCCGACAAGCTGGCCGTCTACATCACGCAAATAGCCGACGAGCGGAACGACGCCTATGTCGGCGATACCGAGGTCACCCCACCCTTCGCCGCACTGATGGACACGCTGGCCTTCGACACCGCCCCGCCGGCCCGCCGCCTGATCGAGCTGCTGAGAACGCGAGGCTGGACCGGCTGGACGAAGCTCGAACGTGTGAGGTCGTGACCGAGGCAGGGCGGAACTGCGGAAGAAGCAGGTCGCCAAGGAGCCCGACGCGCTCTTGACCGTCCACAAAGGACCACAATCGGGCAATAGCGTCCATTTGGGTACTTCGCACGACCCCCCTCGAAAACTGGAACTTTAGCCATCAACCAGACATTTTACCGCACAAAAGTGTCCCTTGTGGACACTCAACGCGCGGGCGGCCCCCCTTGACCAGGGCCACGAATGCTTCCTGCCCACCTTGATGCCTGCCAAAGCCCACCTCGGCTCGCTACATTTACTCCCGCGTTCTTCCCTCTCCCTCCAGTCCACGCTCGACTTCGCCGCGACCGTGGTCTGTCAACAGGCACTCAGAGCGCCGGACCGACATCGCCGACATGAGAGACACCGCGATCGCCACAGCGGCCCTGGACCTCGGCGAGCAGTACCCGCAACAGTGAGGCGAGTTGGGCCCGCTGCTCGTCGCTCAGCCCGGAAATCAGTTCGAGCTCCCGTTCCAGCACCCGATCGACGGTCCGCTCCACCAGTGCGTGCCCGGCCGGGGTCAGTGTCACGTACACGCTGCGGCCGGGCGGTTCGGTGTGCCGCTCGACCAGTCCGTCGCGTTCGGCGCGGGCCACCCGCTGGGAGATCGCTCCTGCCGTGACCAGGGTCAGCCTCGCCAGCTCCCTGGTCGTCAGGGAGTACGGCGGGGAACTGCGCCGGAGCACGCTGAGCAGGTCCAGGGTGGCCGAATCGACATCGGAGTCGAGAAGGACGCGGCGGCGGTCCTCACCGAACAACTTGGCGAGCTGCCACACCCTGGTCACGATGCCGATGGACTCCGTCGACGTGCCGGGCCGTTCACGTCGCCAGGCCGCCTCGATCTCGTCCGCCGCGTCCGGCACGGGGTCCATTTCGGACGCTGAACTCATCCCCGGACCTCCACCGCGGTTGTCGGATGCTCGGCCCACAGCCTATCATTTAGGCCTAAACGTGAACCGAAGGAGGCTGAATGACTCGGACGATCCTGGTCACCGGTGGGGGTACCGGCATCGGCAAGGCCGTGGCGGCGCGATTCGCGGCGTCGGACGCCGTCGTACACATCACCGGACGGCGCAAGGACGTGCTGGTCTCGGCGGCGGCCGAGCTGGGCTCGTCGGTCCGGCCGCTCGTTTGCGACAGCACCGATCCCGTACAGGTGACCGCCGCGCTGGCCGAGGTGGACGGGCCGATCGACGTGCTGGTCAACAACGCCGGTGGCAACACCGATTTCGATCTCCCCGACCAGGAGGGGCTCGCCGGGGTCCTCGCGCACTGGCGCGCCAATCTGGACGCCAACCTGATCAGCGCGGTGCTGACCACCACCGCGGTGGAGGACAGGCTCGCCGAAGGCGGGGCGGTGATCCACATCGGGTCCATCGCCGCCGACCAGGGCGCCGGATCGTACGGCGCGGCCAAGGCCGGGCTGGCGTCGTGGAACGTCGACCTCGCCCGGCGGCTCGGCGCCCGCGGGATCACCACGAACGTGGTCGCGCCGGGCTACATCCGGGAGACCGAGTTCTTCCGGGACAGGCTTCCCGCCGAACGGGCCGGGCAACTGGTCGACGCGACCTGCACCGGCCGCGCCGGGATCCCCGTCGACATCGCCGAAACGGTGTACTTCCTCGCTTCCGCCGGCGCCCGGCACATCACCGGGCAGACCCTCGGGGTCAACGGCGGCGCGCACACGACCAGGTAAGGACGAGTCCTCGTAACCGGCCAGGTTCACACACTCCGGTACAAACCGGCCGCGAGAGCGGCCAGCGTGCGGTGGCAGGTCTTGCCGGTGCGGCCCAGCGGAAGCTCGGGAAGGGTGACCAGGAACTCCGGCAGCTTGCGCACGGCGAGGCCTCGGCCGGTGAGGAACGCCGTGAGTTCGGGCAGCGTCGGCGTGTGGCCGTTCCTGGCCGCCACGCAGGCGCAGAGCCGTTCTCCCAGTTCGGTGTCCGGTACCGCGACACAGGCGACCTCCCTGATCGCGGGATGCTCGCCGAGCGTGCGCTCCACCTCCGCCGGGCTGATCGTGTACCCGCCGCGGATCACCACGCGTTTGCTCCTGCCGGTGACGTGGAGCCTGCCGTGCTCGTCGAAACGGCCGTTGTCGCCGGTCCGCACCCAGCCACCGTCAGGCCGGTACGCGGCGTCCAGTTCCGGCGCGGCGACGTGGCACAGCGGCGTCATCGGGCCCCGTGCGTGGATTTCCCCGTCGGCGATCCGGATCTCGCACACCGCGGGATCCGGTACGCCGACACCGTTCTCCGGTTCGGTCGTATGACAGTTGACGCCGTCGGACGAGCCGTAGATGTCGATCATCTCGACGCCGAACCGCTCCCGGCACGCGGCCAGTGTCGAAGGGGGCAGCATGTCTCCGCTCGACACGATGGCCGCGAGCCCGGCGGTGTCCACGGTCGTGGGATGGTCGACCATGCGCCGCCACATCGCGGGTACGGCGAACACGTGGGTCGGGCGGTGCTCGGTGATCAGTCGCAGCGCCGCGCCGGCCTCGAACCGGCGCGTCAAGAGCAGCGTGCCACCGAGACGGCACAGTGTCACCGGCACCCCGAACGAGCCGAATCCCGACGTCGGCGAGACCAGGACGAGGTCGCGGGGAACCTCCGTCGTGCCATGGACGGCGCGGAGGTAGTTCGCCCGTCCGCCGGCGAAGGCGTTGTGCGAGTAGGCGATCATCTTCGGCGCCGACTCCGAGCCGGACGACACCAGTATCCGCGCCGGGGCTTCCGGATGCGGGCGGACGACGCGAGCCGCGCGGCGAGGTTCGCCCTCGACCTGCCCGTTCCCGACGACGAACCGCACGCGAGCGCGGTCGAGAAGGTCGTCCGAGCCCGGCGGTAACGGCAGCACCACGGCGCCGATCGCGAGTACGGCCAGTTCCGCGACCACCGCTGCCCGTCCGGTCGGTTCCCGCACCCCGACGATGTCGGTCGAGCCGCATCCGGCGGCCGCCAATCGGGCGGCCAGCTCTCGTACCGCGACGTCCAAGTGCGCGTAATCGAGCGCCCCCTCGTCGTCGATCACCGCCGTGCGAAGCGGATGTTCGCGCACCCGGTCGCCGAAGAGCGAGTACAGGTCCCTGTCGGGGCAGTGTCCACATCGGACCCATTCGCGGCGGAGGGCCGCGGGCACGAGGTCGCGCAGCACCACCCCGGTCGCGGACACCCAGGTCATGACGTGAATTCCCACGGCGACGCGACCAGTACGCAGTCGTCGCGGATCAGCGCGCGGGAAAACCGGGGATCCGCCGCGAGCGCGGCGAGGTCGTCACACACCGGCACGGTCAGCGGACGGTCACAGCGCCACCGGGCGCCCGCGTTGAGCCTGCTCGCCGCGGACAGGAGCGACGAGTCGGCCCGCGTGGCCCCGCGTGCCAAGGCCGTCACGATGCCGTGCGCGCAGACGACCCCGCCGAACACGTCGACGATCGTCATCAGCGACGGCGAAACCCCCGCGTAGGCCTGCACGACGAAATCCGTGCCCACCGGCGGTTCCGGCCCCAGCTCGGCACCCCATCCCGACGCGTGCGCGTACAGGATCCCCGGCCGGGCGCGCGCCAGATCGAGTGCGCTCAACGACCACTGGGCCGCCTTTCCGGGCGCCCAGTTGTGCAGGAAGACATCGGCGCCGACGGCGAGTTCGAGCAAATGGCTCCTGCCGCTCCTTGTGCTCAGGTCGATCTCGATGACCTCCTTGCCGTCGTTGAGCGCACGGAACCTGGCCGACGCGTCACCGGCGATCGGCGGCACCCACCGCAGCGGATCGCCACCCGGCGGCTCGATCCGGAGCACCGTAGCGCCGAGCAGCCGCAGCAGGTGGCCGGCCAGCGGGCCCTGCACCCGGCGGCACGATTCGAGGACCACCAAGCCGGACAACGGAAGCGGTACCACCGGCCTGGCCGGGCGGTGTCCGCGCCCCAGGCCGCTCACGACGAACGGGGGAGGCCCGTCGATCATCCGCTCGGCTACCCGCACCAGCGTCATTCCCGTCCGGACCGCGGCCCGCTCCACCGTCTCGATCGGCTGTGCGGCAAGAGCTTTCGGCAGCGACGGCGGCAGCGGGCAGGTCGCCGTCGCGAACCGGTGCAGGAACGGCCGCCAGCCGCTCGAGATCGCCCCGTCGTCGACCCCGAGTGCCCGCCAGAACCGTTGCCACACCGCCGGATCGAGTGTCTCGATCTCGTAGGCGACACCGTCGGACGAGCGGAACGGCGGCCCACCGGGGTGGAAGTCCTCGGCATGGTCGTCTTCGGCCGTCGCCGCCGCCAGATACTGGGAGATCGCCAGCAAAGCCGCCTGTGCCAGCGAAGTGGACACGCCCCGCAGCGGGATACCCCGGTCACGAGCGAGCCCCAGCGCGACGCCGCCCAGCTCGGCGAGTTCGGCCGCGAGGATGGACGCGTAGTCGAGACCGAGCGGGGTCGGTCTCCCGAAGCGCCGGCCGTGGACGTGCATGATCCCGCAGGCGGCCTGCACGTCGAGCTCACCGGCCAGCGGGAGGCCGACCGGACCCGCGACGGTCACGGCGTCGATCTCGGTGATCATGCGGGACGCCTCCCCCGCACGGAGTACAGCACGCACGACGAGGCCCGGAACCCCGGATCCGCCATGACCGAACGCACCTCGGCGAGTTCGCCGTCGGTCATCCCCGCGGCGATCAACCGGTCCCGCAGGTGATGGGTGTGGTGGATCAGGAGCCGCAGGCCGGGCGAGCCCGCCCGCCACGGGAAGATCAGGGGCACCGGATCGACGTCGACGAGACCCGCGCCTGCCATCGACGCGGCGACCCGGCGGCCCCATGTCCCGTCCCCGCCCGCGATCTTGAACGTCTTTTCCTTGGCCGCCAGGAACTTCTCGTAGACACTCGCCGCACGGCCGTCGGGTGCGAGCAGCACCGGACCGTAGGAGATGTCGAACTCGTCGATCTGCATCCAGCCACCCGGCTTCAACGCCTGAGCCAGCTTGAGGAGGACGGCTTCCCGCTCCGGCAGGTGCTGCAGGACCAGCCGGGCGTGGACGAGGTCGAACTCGCCACGCGGCAACGGATCGTGGACGACGTCGTGCCGGACGACGGTCAGCCCCGGCTCCGGCTCGATATGGTCGGGTTTGATGTCGGTCGCCAGCACCGACCCGGTCGGCGCCACTCTGGCGGCGAGCCACCGCGCGACCCCGCTGCCGCCCGCGCCGACTTCGAGGCAAGACCAGCCCTCTCCGACACCGGTCCGCTCCAGCTGCGCGAAGGTGACCGGGTCGTACGCCTCGGAGAGACAGCGATGCTGTTCGGTCGCGTGGTCACTGTGGTTGTCGAAAACGTAGGCCGTGGTCACGTCCACCTTCCCGATCCGTTCGTGGCGGCCGTCCCGGTCAGCCGCTCCAGCAACTCCAGCCGCCGCACCTTTCCGGTGCCGGTGCGTGGTACCTCGTCCCACGCGAGCGTCACCGGCTCGCCCATCGGCGGCAGATCGGCCACGGCGGCCCGCCACCGCGCCGGATCCAGTCCGGTGTCGGTCACGACGACCGGGATCGGTGCCCGCCCCGCCGCGGAGAGCACGACGCATTCGGCGATGGCCGGAAGACGGTCCTCGATCGCGTCCTCCACCGAGAGACAGCTCAACCCGGGGACGCTGTCGACCTCCCGGTCCAGCAACGTCACCGCGCCGGTCCGGCTCACCACGCCGAGATCGCCGGTGTTCCACCACGGTCCGTGCGCTTTGTCCTCCCAGCGGTCCTGCTCGCCCACGTAGGCGACACAGCGAGCGCGAGTGCGGGCCATGAGGAGTCCCGGAGTGCCCGGAGGGACCGGTTCGGCGGTCTCCGGGTCGACGACCCGCAGCTTCGCCAGGCCGGGCAGCGGCCTGCCGATGTCCCGCGTCGCGCGCACGGAACGCCTGGTGAAGAACCGGAACGAGAGAGGGCCGGTCTCCGATTGACCCCACCCTTCCATCCACAGTGGACGTTTGCGGCCGGAGGCGTTCAGCATGGTCCTGATCACCGGCGGGTGCACGGCGTCGTAGGTGCTGACGAACCGGCGGACCCGGCGGAACGGGTTCTCCGGCGAGTGCGCGAGTGGCCGCCAGCGCACGAACGTCGACGGAAGTGCCTCGACGACGGTCGGCTGATGCCGTCCGAACACCCGCTCCGCCGAAGCGGGCTCGCTCAGGACCACGATTTCCCGTGGAGCGAGGCACAGCGCCGACGCCGTCCAGCAGAAGGTCCGGCCGTGCGCGTAGGCGCTAGCGTTGCCCAGCACGTCGTCGCGCCGGACGCCGAGGACGGGCCAGCGGATCGCCTCCGGGCGGGCCAGCCGGTCGATGATCGTCCGCGTCGTGTGGACCACCAGTTTCGGTGTCCCGGTCGTCCCCGACGTATGACAGATGAGCAGCGGTTCGTCGGCGTGCCTCCGGTGCGGCTCCGGCGGCGAGGCGGCGGCGAAACCGTCGATGGACAAGACCCGATCTCCGCGCGGGGACGGCCGATCGGTGACCACCACGGCGGCGTCCAGCCGTTTCAGCAGCAGTTCCAGCGTGTCGTCCGGCAGATGCCCGGACAGCTTCGCCGCGACCGCCCCGATCCGTACCGCGGCACACGCCAGCAGGTCGTAGTCCCAGTGGTTCCGCTTGACGATGGCGACCCGGTCCCCCGGCCGCACGCCGGCTTCGGAGAGCCATCCCGCCGCGTCCCGCACCAGCTCTGCCAACCCTGCGACCGAGTAGACGGTTCCGCGCTCGGGCGCGATGTCGAAGGGACGGTCGAGGCGCACCTTCGTCCGCGTGTGGGCGCATTCGTCGAACAACGTTCCCATGTCGTGCGGTTTCATCCGGCACTTTCCTCCTTCACGGGACACGCGATCCGGTCGGTCAAGCGCCGCGCGGCCCGCACGCCGGAGCGGACGGCCGCTTCGCTGCACGGGCTCAGGAACACCCAGTCGCCCGCGTAATCGACGACGCCCCGGCCGAGGCCGGCCTCGAAGGAAGCACGCAAGGCGAGCGCGCGCGGCGTCGCCTCGGGGGCCGCGTGCCGCACCCGCCGGACCAGGGCGCGGCGGGTCGCCGCCCGCAGACCGGGAACGAGGCGCTCGGCCGCGTCGGTCAAACGGGTCGCCACGTCCTCGTCGGCGGCGGTCAGCAGCTCCGGTACCACGTCCGGATGGGCCATGACCGTGACCAGGCCGCGGCCCGCGGGTGCGCGGCCAGGATGCTTCAGATGGTCGAAGATGATCGTGGCCACCGTGCCGTTCTCCGCCGTCGGCACGATCAGGGCGTAGTCGGGACCGCCGAGCGGACGATCGAGCAGCAGATGCGCCTTGACCACCGGCGTGAACGCGCAGGCGGCGAGGAAAGCGGATCCGTGTCGGGGGTGCAGCTCGGCCGCGACGGGGGCGGGCACCGCCAGCACCACGGCTTTCGCGCTGATTTCACGCGTACCGCCGATGATCCGCGCCACGGAACCGTCGTCGACGATCTGATCGACACGAAAGCCCGTGCTGACGTCGACCTTCTCGGCCAGGGCGCGGGCGAAGGTGTCCATGCCGTCGCGGTACGCCCGCCACGTCGGCGGCGGGCCGACCGACGTGAGCAGGGCGAGCAGGGGCGCGGCCGCCGAACGCGCCGGATCCCAGCCGAAGAACCCGGAGACGACCGGCTGCAGCAGGTAATCGAGCAGGTCCGAATGGTGTGGCGCGGCGAAATCGGCGACGGTGCGCAAGCCCAGCCGGGAGGCCTCCGGCCGTTCGGTGTCGAACTCGCCCCGCATCGCCCGCATCCCGGCCAGCCGCGCCCGGAGGGACAACCCCGCTCCGGTGAGCAGTCCCCTGGTCTCCGCGACTCCGGGCCTGGGCCCGCCTCGCCACATCGCGATGCCCCGGCCGATCCGGGGAGCGTCGGCGGCGTCGATGCCCAGCTCCGCCAGCAGCCGCCAGGTCTCGCGATAGCCCTGCTCGGCCATCTGTTCGGCACAGGTGTCGATCAGGAAGCAGTCTTCGCGCAGTGTCGTCATCCGGCCGCCGACCACGTCGGCCGCTTCGAACACCCGTACTTCGTGCCCTGACTTGGCGAGCTGGTAGGCGGTGGTGAGCCCGGCGACGCCGGCGCCGACCACCGCCACCTCGACATCGGTCACGCGATCACCACCAGGTTGACCACGACCAGGCTCAGCACGGTGATCCGGTGGATGTGGATGCCGAGCATCCGGGCCCGCATGATGTCGCCCAGCGCGAACCCGAGCCAGAGCTGCCGGATCCGCGCCACGAGGGTCGGGAGCAACGCGAGGGGGAACCACCACGGGCCACCGAGCGCGGGCACGGCGAAGATCAGGGCGAACTCCGCCGCCGACACGGCGATCACGAAGTACATGTTGCCCCGTGGAGAGGTCAGCGCCGCGACCGTCGGCCTGCCGACCCGCCGGTCACCGTCGACGTCGTTGGTGTTGGAGTACACGCCGAACAGCAGCGGCCCCAGCCCGAAGAGCAACGCCTGAGCGAGCGCGAAACCGGTGAACTCGCCGGACGCGAGGCCGTACGGCGCCAGCACCAGTGCCCAGCCGAGCGCCGCGATGAAGAACTCCTGGAAGCCGTGGTAGCTGAGCTTCACGCCCCAGGAGTACTGCAGTGAGAAGAAATAGGTGACCACGATCAGCACGACAGTCCACACAGGACGGTGCGGCGCGATCGCGATGGCCGTCAGCCACAGCGCGGCGCCGACGACGGCCGTCGCCCACGCGAACCGCAGCACCTGGCCCTCGTCGAGCGTGCCCGCCACCAGCGGTTTGCGGTACCGCTTGCGCTGGGGATCGTCCGGTGAATAGTTCGTGATGTCGCTGCCGTCCCGGTAGCCCGTGAGATCGTCGAGCGCGACCATCGCCGCGATCACGAACACCTCGCCGAGCAGGAACACGCCGACCGACGCCAGGACCCCGGTGTCGAACCTCGCCGCCGGGGCGAGCAGCGTCCACACCACGACCACGCCGAGGTAGTAGTCGACGATGTCGAGCTTCGCGAGCCGGAAATACGCCTTGCCGCGAGTCGCGGCCAGTGTGGCCGTCATCGCCCGTCCAACGCGATCAACGCGGCGAAGGACCGGTCACCGCCGTAATGCAGGTCGCGTCGTTCGACCAGCCGGGCGCCAGGGAGGAGATCCAGGTACTCCTCGACGGTCCGCAACCGCGAGAACCTGCCGACGGGGATGTCCGCCTCCTCGTACTCCACGAGCACGAGGTGCCGGGCCGCTGCGGCGATCGCCCGGCACGCCTCGGCGATCTCGTCGTCGTCCAGTACGTGCATCAGCACCCAGACACAGACGGCGACGTCGAACCGCTTGTCCTGCCACGGCAGCCGCTGGACCGTCGTGCGCACGAAGTCCACAGTGGACAGATGTGCGCAGTTCTCCCTCGCCAGCGCGAGCATGCGCGGGGTCATGTCGATCGCCGTCACCGCGCAGGCCCGCGCCGCGATCGACGGGGTGAGCCTGCCCATCCCGCAGCCGATTTCCAGCGCGGCCCCGACATCGCCCAGGGAGCGCAGGAAATCGGTGACGATCCGGATGGTGCGAGCAGTCGTCTCGGCCGCGAGTTCTGCGGGCTGGGAGGCGCGCATGACGCGGGACAGCCCGGCGCGTTCGGCACGCCTGTGCCACTCGTCGGCGACCTCGCTCGGTGCGGGCGTCCGGGTGATCTGCTGCATCACGACTCCTTCGCGAACTCGCACACCGCGTCCGCGATGCGTTCCACCTGCTCGTCCGTCAGATGGGGGTAGATGGGGATGGCGAGCGTGCGCCGCGCGGCGAGGTCCGCCGACGGCCAGGTGTCCTCCGGGCGGGTGTACCGTGCGAACGCGGGTTGCCGTGGCAGCGGTGCCGGGTAGTAGACGTGCGAGCCGATCCCCCGGGCCGCCAGGTGAGCGCGGAGTTCGTCCCTGCGTTCGGCGAGCAGCGAATAGACGTAGTAGCACCGTCCGTCCTTCGCCGGAGGCGGCGCCAGCACCCCGCAGCCCGCCAGATCGGCGAAACGCTCGGTGTAGTACTCCCCGATCCGTGCCCGGCGCGCGAGCCGCCCTGGCAGGCCCGGGAACCGGTACAGCTGGAACGCGGCCATGATCTCGTCGAACCGGCTGTTGTAGCCGACGCGGTGGTACAAGAACCGGTTCTTGCCGTCCTGGCCGTGATTGCGCAGCATCCGCACCGCCGAAGCGAGCTCCGGATCGTCGGTCACGACCATGCCGCCCTCACCCGGCATACCGAACGTCTTCACCTGGACGAACGAGTACACGCCCGCGTCGCCCCATCGCCCGGCGGGCGTGCCCGAGAGGGTTCCTCCTTGCGCGACCGCGGAATCCTCCAGCAGCCGGACACCCGCCTCGGTCGCGATCCGGCGCAAGGCGGGCATGTCCGCCATCACCGAGAACATATGCGCCGGCATGATCACCTTGGTCCGCGCGGTGACCAGCCGGGCGACCGCTTCGGGATCGACGACCATGGACCACGGGTCGATGTCGGCGAACACCGGCGTCGCGCCGAGCAAGGCGGGCGCGGCCGCGAGCGGGGCGCAGCCGAACGCGGGCACGATCACCTCGTCGCCGTCGCCGACGTCCATCGCGCGCAGCACCAGCGTCAGCGCCGAAGTTCCGCTGCCGCAAGCGATCGCGTCCGCCGCGCCGACCGAGTCACGGATCGCCGCTTCGAAGCGGGCCGTATGGTCGCCGAGGATGAATTTCTGCTCCGGCGCCAGGCCGACACGGCGGACGATGTCCAGCAGTTCGGCACGGTCTTCGTCGAAGAGATCGTCGGGGAAGAACGGCAGTGTCATCCACGCCGCCCGCGGTAGAACGCGCGGATCGAGTCGCAGACGCGGTCACAGTCCCCGGTGGACATGTCCGGATACAGCGGGAGCGCGAGCGTGTGACGGCAGGCGTTCTCGGCGTTCGGGAACTCGCCCTTCCGATGACCGAGCCCGGCGAAGCAGGGTTGCAGAGGCAGTGGCGCCGGGTAGTAGACCTCGGTCTGCACACCGTCCGCCGACAGATGCGCCGCCAAGTCGTCGCGCGAGTCGACCTCCACCACGTAGACGTAGAACACGCTGTCCGGCCGCGCCGACGGCAGCTTGCGCACCCCCGCGACGTCCGCGAGCGCCGCCGTGTACCGGGCGGCCAGTTCCGCGCGGCGCGCGATGTCCACGTCCAGGGTGGTGAGCTTCGCGAGGAGGACGGCGGCCTGGATGTCGTCCATCTTGCTGTTCACGCCGGGCAGGCCGGTCGCCGTGGAGATGGCGGGGAAATCGGCGATCGTGCCGCCGAACCGGCCGTGGTGGCGGAGCGCGTCGACGGTCTCGGCGATCCGACGGTCGTCGGTGAGGACCGCGCCCGCGTCACCGATCGCGCCGAGCGTCTTCGTCGGGAAGAACGACAGCACGCCGCCCGCGCCGAAAAGCCCGGCGTGCTTGCCGCGACGGCGCATGCCGATGGCCTCGGCGCTGTCCTCCACCACGGTGAGCCCGAGCCGCTGAGCCACCTCGAGGACGCCGTCGATGTCCGCGAGGTGCGAGAACAGATGCGTCGGCATGACGAACCGGGTGCGCTCCCCCGCGGCGTCCGCCACCGCGACGGGGTCGATGCCGTACCCGTCCGGCTCGATGTCGGCGAAGACCGGACGGCCGCCCGCGAGCACGACCGACGTCGCTGACGCCCCAAAGGAGAAGGCCGGGACGACCACTTCATCACCTGGCCGCAGTCCCGCCGCCCGCAACAGCAGGACCAACGCGTCCGTTCCGCTGTTGACCCCGATGACAAACTTCGCGCCGCAGTAACCGGCCAGCGCGGCTTCCAGCTCGGCCACCTTGCGACCGTGCGAATACTTGCCATTCTCGATCACTTCGAGAATATGTCGCCTCGTACTGGGCCACGTTCGCTCGAATGTGCTCGATTGGTTGAAAAAAGACACCGACAGCGTACCCACCTCCGGTGGCGTTGGAACCCGATCCCGAGCGTAGGTCAGGAAAACCGGCCACTCGGCAGGTTCGCACTTCCTGGTCAAATCAAGCGCCAAGTATTGACACTTGATCATCGCGGATGTCAGTTTTGCGATGGATTTCGGAATGGGAAACTCTGAGGAGCAGGCTCACCAGTGCGTTCACTCATTGTGGGACTCGGCCGGGCCGGTGCGGGTCTGCATCTGCCGGTCTTGGCCAAACTCCGTACTCGGACACCCCGGCTCTTCGACGACGCTCCCGTCACCGCGTGCGAACCGCGGACGAACGTCGCCTCGCGGGCGGGCCTCACGGTCGCGCCGACCATCGAAGCCGCGGCCGCCGGGCTCGACCCGGCCGAGACCGTCGTGCACGTCTGCACACCCCCGACCGAACGCCTCGCCGTGCTCTCCGAACTGGCCACGCTGGGCTTCCGCAAGGTGATCGTGGAGAAGCCGCTCGCCGCGGACATCGACGACCTCGCCCGGATCATCCGCCTGCGCCGTAAGTACAAACTGCATGTCGAGGTCGTCGAGCCCTGGCTCGCCAGCACGCTCACCGCCCGGTTGGTCGGACTCATCCGCAGCGACCGTTTCGGCGCTCCGCAGTCCATCGAAATCGTGCAGAACAAACCGCGGTTCCGCCGCTCGCTCGTGATGCCGGGGCATCCGACCGCCTTCGACGTCGAACTGCCGCACGGGGTCGCGCTCGCGCTGCGGCTCGCGGGCGCCGCACGGGTCACCCACGCGTCCGGGACCGATCTCGAGGTCGAGGGGAACGTCGGCCCCCGGATGGGCGGGGCCAACGTCGGTCTCCGGCACAATTCGGGTATCCACACGGAGATCCGTTCGGACCTGACCTCACCGGTACGGGAGCGGCGGGTCACCGTCGAGTTCGAAACGGGCACCGCGGTCGGGCATTTCGCGGTGAGCGGCGACGACCACCACTCGCAGCTGACCCTGCGGTCGAACGGCCGGTCCGAGCATGTCGTGCTGCGCGACGACGCGATGACCGAGTGGATGTTCGAGGCCTACCGGAAGTTCCAGGTGCACGGGGAACAGACACAGGGATTCACCTTCGCCACCGAGGTGGTGCAACTGCTGTCGGTGGCCAAGAACATCTGCGCGGAACCGGTCTCCCGCCCCGAGCCCGACGCGGTGGCGGCCCATGCCGACTGACCCGGTGTTCGCCGGCCTCACCGATGAGGCGGCCGACGACCTCGGCGGCCAGATCGCGGTGCTCGACGCACTGGGCTGGCGGACGATCGAACTGCGCACCCTCGACCGGATCCCCGTCGCCGACCTCTCCGACGAGCGGTTCGACGAGATCGCGACGACGCTGGCGGACAAGTCGATGAAGGTGGTCTGCCTGGCGTCCCGGATCGGTGGCTGGGCCAGGCCGATCACCACCGATCTCCGGCACGATCTCACGGAGCTGGACGTCCTCGCCAGGCGCGCCCGGTCGATCGGCACCCGCTACGTCCGGATCATGTCGTATCCCAACGATGGCCTGAGCGCGCACGACTGGCGTCGCCAGGCCATCGCGAGGATCACCGTTCTCACCGAACAAGCCGAACGCCACGGCGTGACACTGCTGCACGAGAACTGCTCGGGCTGGGCGGGCACGAACGCCGAGCGGATGCTCGATCTGCTGGACGAGGTCGGGAGCCCGGCGCTGAAGCTGTTGTTCGACACCGGGAACGGCGTGGCCCACGGATACGACGGATTCGACCTGCTCTCCGACATCGCCGGCCATGTCGAGCACGTGCACGTCAAGGACGCGGACGAGCGCGGCTTCACCCTCCCCGGCGAGGGTGCCGCACGTGTGGCGGACTGCGTGAAGCTGTTACAGGCCAACGGATACAGCGGCGCCTGGTCGCTGGAACCGCATCTCGCGATCAAACCCCACGAGCCGGGTGTGCTCGCGAGGGACGCGGCGGCCACGTTCGTCACCGCGGGCCAGGCGATGGCCGGGCTGATCCGGTGATCCGCGAGGACCAGGAACTGCTTCTACGGCTGCTCGCCCTGCCGACGGCCGGTCCGCTCGAAACGTCCGGCGACGTCCGCCTCTGGGACGCGATGCGTGCCTACGCCGACGCGGCGGCCGGGATCGGTTTCGAGACGCTGTACCTCGGCAGCCCGGATCCTTCGGTGCTGGACCGGCCCGGCGTTCCGGTCGCGGTCCGCAAAGCCGAGCCGGACTTCCTCGCCGGTCAGCCCAGCCTGGTGCTCCGGCTCGGCCCGGCCGCTCCCGCCGTGATGTTCAACGTCCACCTCGACACCGTGGCGCCGTTCGAACCGGCGGGTTTCGACGGGGCCAGGTTCACCGGCCGGGGCGCGATCGACGCCAAGGGGCCCGCGGTGGCGCTGCTCGCCGGGGTCCGGGCCGCCGTCGCGGCGGATCCGGCGGTGGGCAGGGACGCCGGCGTGCTCATCCAGGCGGTCTCCGGCGAGGAAGGCGGCGCGATGGGCACGTTCGGCACGCGTCCGCTCGTCGAGGCCGGCTTCCACGGCGAACTGAACATCTTCTGCGAGCCTACCGGCCTGCGCTACCTGCCCCGCTGCTCCGCGTCGATGACCGCGTGCGTGCGAGTGCGCGGGGACGACGCGATCGACGACGAACCGCACCGGGGACACAACGCCACCGTCCTGCTCGGCTTCCTCGCCCAGCACCTGGCGCTCGACCTGGCGGACCACGGCCGGGTCTGCATAGCGGGGCTGCACACCGGCCGCCTGCACAACAGGGTGTACGGCAGCGGAGAGCTTCTGCTCAACATTCCCTACGACAGCCGGGAAGCGGCGTCGAAGATGACCGCGGCGCTGGAAGACGGCCTGCGGTCGGGCATCGCCGAGTTCGGCACCCGATTCCGGGAGACACCCGCCTTCGCCCGTACCGCGGCCGACGCCGCGGCGATCACCGAGGTGCGGTGGCTGAAACGCGGCCTGCCCGCTCTGACCGCGCGGGACATCCCGCTGCTGGACGGGCTGGTCCCCCGCTGGCCCGACGACGAGCCCGGCTTCACCTGCGACGCCCTGTGGCTCGCCGATGTCCCCGGCACCCGGACGGCCGTCCTCGGCCCCGGTTCCCTGGGCGGCAACAACGCGCACTCCGCCGGGGAGTACGCCGACGTCGAAGAACTCGACAGGTTCAGTGACCTCGTCCGCGAGATCGTCGTGCGATTCAGCCGGAACGAAGGAGCATGACCGTGCTGGTGCCCTATCCGGAGCTTCTCTCCCTGGTCACCCGGATCTTCGTGGACCGCGGCGTTCCCGGGGACCGGGCGGCGATCGCCGCCGCCGCGTTGTGCCACGGTGATCTGACCGGGGTGACCTCACACGGACTGGTCAACCTGACCCGGCTGTACCTGCCACTGCTCGACGACGGACGCGCCGATCCCGCGGCGGACATGGTGATCCAGACCGATCTCGGTGCCTGCGTCCTCGCCGACGCCCGTCGCACACTGGGGTTGTGGTCGGCGTCGCAGGCCATGGAACTGGCGTGCGCCAGGGCTTCGCGGCACGGCATCGGGATGGTGTCCCTGCGGGGCGCCACGCATATCGGCTGCGCCGGCCACCACGCCGCGCGCGCCGTCACCCACGGCATGATCGGCCTCGTCGCCTCGAACTGTGGCGGGCAGCGCATCGCCCCGCCCCCGGGCGGCACGGCGACGATGCTCGGCACGAACCCGCTCGCGCTGGCCTGCCCCGCCGGTGACGCGCACCCGTTCGTCCTGGACATGAGCACCACCGTCGTACCCACCGGGCGAGTGCGGGCCGCGGCCAGGGAAGGCCGGGCGATCCCGGCGGGGTGGCTCGCCACCGACGACGGCGCACCGGTGACGGACGCGGCCGCGTTCGACCGAGGGGACGCGCATCTGCTGTGGCTGGGCGGCGATCCCGAAACGGGCGCCTACAAGGGATTCGGGCTGGGGCTGCTCGTCGAAGTACTCGGCGCGCTGGTCCCCGGCGCCGCGCTCGGCGCGCTGTCCGCCGGCGGGAATCGCGACGACGACATCGGCGTACTGACGCTGGCGATCGCACCGGAACTCCTGCGCGGCGGATTCGCCGCCGACGCGACCGCGCTCTTCGCCGCCGTCCGTGGCTGGCCCGCCCGCGACGCCGCCGCCCCGGTCGTCTATCCCGGCTGGCACGAGGGCGAACGCGCGGCCCGGTTCCGCGCGCACGGGGTGCCGGTGCCCGACGACGTCTACGAAGAACTGCACGCGGTGCGGGAAAGGGCGGCCGGATGATCCGGGTCGGTGTCGTGGGACTCGGTGTCATCTCGCGGTTCTACCTCGCCGCCGTGGAACGGTCCCCGGCCTTCGGGCTCGCCGCGGTCTGCGATCTCGATCCGGCGGCACTCGCCGGAATCGGCGTGCCCGGCTACCGGGATCACCGGGAGATGCTGGCCGCCGGAGGGCTCGACGCGGTGATCGTGACCGCGCCCAACGACGTCCACGCCACCGTGTGCCGGGACGTGCTGGACGCCGGCCTCCCGGTGTGCGTGGAGAAGCCGCTCGCCACCGGACTCCCGGACGGCGAGGATCTCGTGGCGCGAGCCGCGCGGCGGGACGTCGCCCTGTTCACCGCGTTCCACCGCAGGTACAACGCCAACGTGCGGGCGCTGCACGAGGCGCTCGCGGGCAGGGCGCCGATCGCGTCGCTGACGGTGCGCTATCTGGAGCGGATCGAAGAACACGTCGGCGGTGATCGCTGGTACCTCGACACCGAGCGCTGCGGTGGCGGTTGTGTGGCGGACAACGGGCCGAACGCGCTCGATCTCGTCCAGCTGTTCCTCGGCTCGGTGGCGTTGCGGAGCGTGCGGATCACGCGCGACGCGCAGGGCGTCGACAGGCAGGCGACACTCGTGCTCGAGAACGCGGTCGTGGAACTCGACTGGTCGTTCCCCGGCGAAGCCAAGGACATCGAAGTCACCCTGACCGACGGCGCCGTCCTGCGCGCCGACATGCTCGCCGGATTCCCCGCGTTCAAGGAATCACTCCGGCACGAGTACGACGGGCTGCTGCGGGAATTCGAGGAAGCCGTGCGCAAGGGCGGGGCCTGGCGCGACAACGGTCTCACCACTCTGTCCATAGTGGACGACTGCTACCGGAAGGAGAACGATGCGCGAGGACGGGCCGAAACGGGAGATCACCGGGACGGTGGTGAAGGTGCTGGTGCATCACCGTGACGATCGGGGAATGAGCCTCGAGCCCTTCGCCAGCCGATGCGTTCGCGCCGGCGAGATCCACGAACTCGTCACGACCAGCCACGAGGACACGGAGCCCGGAGCGCCGATCGACCGTGTCGGTTTCCTCGGCTTCGCCGAAATAGACCGGGCGGGCGTGATCGACCGAGGCGACGAACTGTGGATCGGCGGCGAACTCGTCGGCACCGTACTCGGCTTCGACGGCTGCCATTTTCCCAATCACTACAACATTCTCGTCACCGTCACGCGGCCCGTCACCGGCGAAGAGCTCGGCTTGAAACCGGAACTGGAAGTGCGGTTCCGCGGCAGGTGGTGAGCGGCCCGGAGCCGGGCCGCTCACCGGCTCGCCGCTACTTGCCCAGCAGGGGCACGTCCGAATTGCCGAGATGGTAGTCGCGTACCGCGTGCACGAGTTCGTCGACGGTCAGCTTTCCGTTGCCGTTCACGTCGATCGCCCGGAACGCGGGGGCCACGGCCGAGGACTCGACGCCGATGGCCGCCAGCCACTTGGCGAACTCCTGCTGGTTGACCTCGCCGTCACCGTCGGTGTCGCACAGGCCCACGATCGCCGCGATGGTCGGGCGGACCACCCGGTCGAATCCCGAGTCGCCCTCCTGGAAGATCTGCGCCTCGATCACCTCGGTGAACTGCTTCTCACTCAGCGCGCCGTTCGGGCCCGCACCCGCCTTGCCGGCCAGGTACTCGTACATCGCCACGAAAGAGTCTTTCACCGCACGCGCTTGGGGCGACGTCGGGTCTTCGCCGAACGCGTTGATGATCCGACCGGCTTCGGCCTCGAGATCGGACTTTTCGATCCTGCCGTTACCGTTGACGTCCCACTTCTCGAAACGCTTCTTGAGCCTGTCGTTCTTGACCGCCGTGGTCATTCGTGCACACTCCTTTTCGCGTGAACTCGGAAGAATCTGCGGTACGCGCGTGTCCGCCGGCTCTCGCCCCGGCGGACACGGTCAAAGCCGGACGACCTCCTCTCCGGGAACCTGTCCCGTCACGTCGAACAGCAGCCTGGCCGTCGAGGTCAGCCGGCTGAGGTCGTAGGCGCGGTGCGCCACCAGCAGGACGGTGACGTCCGCGGCGGGGAGCACCGCGTCGAGATCGGTGACCGGCGGCCCCAGTTCGGGTACGGCGACGGCCACCGGATCGTGGTAGGACAGATCCGCGCCGAGCGCGCGCAACCGGACGGCGATCCGGATGGCGGCGGACTCGCGGGTATCCGGCACATCGGCCTTGTACGCGACGCCGAGCAGCAGGACTTTCGCTCCCCGCAACGTTTTCCCCTGCCCGGCGAGCAGGCGCGTCACCCGGTCGACCACATGCTCCGGCATCCGGTCGTCCACGAGCCGGGCGGCGTGCACGACGCCGAGTGAGGCTCCCTCCCGCTCGGCCTTGTCCAGCAGGTACTTGGGATCGACCGGGATGCAGTGCCCGCCGACCCCCGGGCCCGGCACGAAGGACATGAAGCCGAAGGGTTTGGTCGCGGCGCAGTGCACCACGTCCCACACGTCGACGCCGATCCGGTCGCAGAAGATGGAGATTTCGTTGACCAGGGCGATGTTCACGTAGCGATAGGTGTTCTCCAGCAGCTTGGCCATCTCCGCTTCCCTGGTGCCGCGCGCCACCACCACCGTGTCGACGAAACGCCCGTAGAACGCCGCGCAGTACTTGGCGCACAACGGGGTATGCCCGCTGATCACCTTCGGCGTGTTTCGGATGCCGAAGCGGCGGTTGCCCGGGTCGACGCGCTCGGGTGAATACGCGAGCGCGAAGTCCTCTCCCGCGGTCAGGCCGTACTTCTCCAGGATCGGCCGGACGATTTCGTCGGTGGTGCCGGGAAAACTCGTCGACTCGAGCACCACCAGCGTCCCGGGTCGCAGGTGCTCGGCCACCGTCTCCGCCGCGTCACGCACCGCGGCGAGATCCGGCCCGCCCGCCTGGTCCAGGCCGGTCGACACGCACAGCACGATCGTTTCCGCGGTGCCGAGCACCCCGGGGTCGGTCGTCACGGTGAAACCACTCGCCCGCATGGCCCGCAAGCGGCTCGCGGGCACGTCGGGCACATGCGAACGACCCGCCGCCACAGCGGCCGCGACCCGCTGCGACGTGTCGTACCCGACGACCGACAACCCTGCCGCACAAGCGGCTTCGGCCAGCGGCAGCCCGACGTAACCCACTCCGACCACGACAAGATCGACAGACACGGGACCCCCTCAGTCTCGATGTCACACGAACCGATCAGGCGACCGAGAACGAACCGGTGCCAGGTGGAACGTGAGAACCGAACCCCGCCGGGACCCGTACCCCGGGCATCAGGCAGAGCGGATCGCCGTAGACGACCACTTCGGCCGAGGTCAGATTGGCCAGAACATGGGCGGCGATGGGAAGTTTGTGACAACCCTCGGGGTTCCGGTAGGTGTCCAGACGCTGGAATTCGGTCGAGAAGACCACCACCTCCCCTGCCGCGGCCTGGGCTGCCGGGCTCGCGACGATCAGCAGGGCGCAGGCGGATGCCGCGCTCAACGCGGCGATGGCAAGACGGTTCATCGATGCCTCCACATCCAAGATCACGACTTCACTCCGCACGCTAACAGTCACTCTTGGTGAAATCGGCTTCTCGCCGGATCTTCACGCGCGCAGGTTGCGGTCCATTCCGCCGGATCATTCGGATGGCGGCTTCAAGCACTCTTCGCGTGATCTTCGAACGCGGGCGGTTCACATGAACGAGTGGCACGGGCAGTGAAGTCAGGGATGTTCAGCGGCGATTCGAGACTCAGAGTGTCCTGGACTCTCAGCGGCCGGAAAAGGCTTGCGCGACCGCGTGTTCTCGCGGCCGGCCGGCGCGGATCTCGACTGTCCATAAAGGACACTTTTTCGAGACCCGCAGTGCCGGCTCGAGTCCGTGAAGGTCTCCTTGGCGGACTCGTCTCTGTTCACCTACCAGTGTGGTCGGTGGTCGAGTGTCCCCAATGTGGCATTGGGGACACTGAGCGTCTCCGATGCCACATTGGGAGCACCGAATGAGCAGCCCTTGTCCGTGAAGGCCTCCTTGAGGGACTCTGGGTCCCGCAAGGAGGCCTTCACGGACTTGGCGATCACCTCGCGTACCCCATAGGCACCAGCGGTCACAGCGGCTGCGCGTGAAGATCCCCTTCCCCAGTACATGAAGGCCCCCTTCCTTGCGCCTGACGCAAGGAAGGGGGCCTTCATGTACTGGGGACAGGCAGAGAACCGTACCCAGTGGCTCTAATCAGACATTTCGCCGGGAGCCGAGCCGGCTCGCGGTGAGCAGCAGCGGGGTGGCGACCCCGTGCCGGGCGCTCAGATCGGCCAAGAGTCCGGCCAGCCAGCCGACCGCGTCCGGGGACCACTCGGCGAGCGACGCGTCGGCGTGCGGGTGTTCCTGTCCTGCGTCGTTCATCCCCCACAGGCCCGTGTCGCGTAGCCACCCCATCGCGACCGACCGCTCGTAGAACACCAGGTACGCGTCGCGGTCGGTGTCCGGGGCACGCCACGGGTGCGGCGTGAGTCCGCCGTAGAAGGCCGCGAACAGGGTTCCCGCGAACCCGCGGCCACCCTGTTCAAGGCCCGGAACGGATTCTTCGACGCCCTTCGTCATTTCATCACTTCATCACTCGCCTGGTCGCACCCGGTCGCCCGCACGCGACATCCGCCTCCACCAGCCGTGGCCCGACGTTTCGAAGAGCGCAACGACTCGCCACAATGCTCCCGAGTTATGCGCGGCGGCGCGAATCGTCCGCTCGTTCAGTTACGGGGAGAGCGTCGCTCCGTCTCCGGTTTGAACCCGTCGCCTAGGGGTAGCCCCTGGCCAGGCCTGCAGCCGCCGACGGCGGTGGGTGGTGCGCACGCGTCCCCACCGCGTCACAGGACGGCCGGCTTCCCCTTGGCGAGAGTGGAACTCCCGGGGAGAAGCCGGCCGTTCGGTGCGCCGGGCCGCGGGGATGAGCTGCCGTCGTCGGCGCCATCTCGTAGGGTTACGGTTCGGGGCTTCAGCCGGAGTGGCCCACGGCGGACAAGGGAGCACGGCGGTGGATGGGCGGCATCGAGGACCGTTGTGGCGGGCCATCGCCTCCGCCGCCGAGGTGGCGGGTCGTCGTGACAGCTGGGCACAGACCGTCTGTCTCGCCTGCGTGGAGACTCTGGGCCAGGTGGACGCGGCGATCCTGGCGTTGCGGGGTGGCTCGCACGCCGAGGAGGTCTTGGGGGCCAGCGACCCTTGGGCCGCCGACCTGGCGGAAGCGCAGTACACCGTCGGCGAAGGGCCCGGCGTGGAAGCGTTCGCGAGCGGATCCCCGGTGCTGGTGCCGGATCTGAGTGTCGAGCAGGTGCGCTGGCCGGGTTTCGCGCAGGCCGCGCTCGCCGGCGGGGTGGCGGCGATGTTCGCGTTCCCGCTCCAGCTCGGAGCCATCCGGCTCGGCACCCTGGAACTGATTCGCCACGGTCCCGGCGGGTTGCCCAGCGACGAGCTGAGAGATGCCGTGCTGGCGGCGGATCTCGGCGCCGCGGCACTGCTGCGGCAGGCGCGGTCGGCCGAGGTCGAGGGCCACGAATTCGCCCCGGACCCGGTGCGGTCGTTCCAGGATGTCAATGTGGCCACCGGAATGCTGGCCGCTCAGTTGCACATCGGTCTCGATGACGCCTTCACCCGCCTGCGCGCACATGCCTACGGGCGGAACCGGTCGATCCTGGAAGTCGCCCGTGATGTGCTGGAACGGCGCATCGTCCTGGACGAGCTCGCCGAATGAACCGTCGACCTGGAGGAAACATGAGTCGTCACCGCAGGGCTGGCGGCGAACCCGGCACGCTGCCCCCCGACCTGACCGGAGCACTGGCCGCCATCACCGCGCGCCTGGTCGGTACGCCGGACAACGACACCGTGCTGCGCCTGATCATCGAGGTGGGTACCGAGTTCCTCGGGGCGTCCGCGACCGGTGTGCTCCTGACCCGGCCCGGCGGCGGGCTCGACGTGGTGGCGGCCTCCGACGGCAAGGCGCGGTTCCTGGAGTCACTGCAGACCGACATCGACCAGGGACCGTGTGTCGATTCCATCGCCAAGGCCACCGTGATCATCTCGTCCGATCTCGCGAAGGACTCCACGCGCTGGCCGGAGTTCGTACCGGCGGCGCTCGCGGCCGGAGTCCGCGCGGCGGTGGCGATCCCGTTGCGGCTGGACGGACGGGCGGTGGGCGGATTCAACCTGCTCTACGACACCGAAGTGGCGCCGGAGCGATGGCAGCTGGAGCTGGCGCAGGTGGTGTCGGATCTCGCGGTGCTCGCGCTGGTGCAGGAACGTGGTGGCCGCCGCTCGGACCGGTTCCTGGAAGCCACGGTCACCGCGCTGAACGACCGGGCCCAGCTCGGCCAGGCAGTCGGCGTCGTGGCGGGAACTCTCGGGATCGAGCCCGCGGCGGCCCAAGCCGCGATCCTCGCCTATGTCTTCGAAAACGGCCTGGTGCTGCGTGAGGTGACAGGCGCGATCACCAACGGCACCCTCGACCCCGCCGTCGTGACCGAGGCCCAGGACAGCGCCTAAGCCCAGCCTCCGTAGTCGGGATCGGCGGTACCGTCGGCCTGGGCGTCGACGATCGCCGCGATCCTGGCCGCCTCGGCTTCGCGTCCGGCCTGGCCGGTGCCGCCGCTCAGCCCGTCGAGCGCCTGGGCGAAGTCGCAGCCCTGCCAGCCTTGCAGGACTCCGACCGCTTCGCTGACCACTGCCCGCCCCTCCAAAGCCTGGACAAGACGAGCCGCGATCTCGAGCGACTCCGGATCGGGCTGGTGGGCGGGCATGCTCACACCGTCCTCCCATCGCCGCCCGAAAGCCAGCGACCTCTCAGTGCGGCCGCACGATCGCGGTGACGAGGCGTTCGGCGCAGTCGCGGAGTTTGACGTTCTCCCGTTGCGATTGCGCCACCAGCACTGGGAACGCCTCGTCCGCGGTGACGCCGCGCGCACCCATGAGGACCCCTTTGGCCTGGTCGATCACGGCCCGGGACACCAGCGCGGTGGCCAGCTGGTCGGCTTCCCGCCGGGCGGTCCGGTATCGGGCGGTGGCTCGCATCGCGCCTTCGACGGCGGTGACGAAGAGTTCGAGCAGCACGGCGTCGACCTCGCGGAAGCCGTGGACGTGGAAACCGTAGAGGTTCAGCGAACCGGTGTGCTCGTCGTCGATCGCCAGCGGCGCGGAGAGGAAGCTGGCGACTCCGGCGGAGGCGGCGTGCTCGGCGAACCGGGGCCAGCGGGCGTGGGCGCTCTCGACATCCACCCGGACGATCCGTCTCGCCGTGGCCGCTTCCAGGCAAGGTCCGGCGCCGGCACGGTATTGGTCGGTGTCGATGCCCAGGGCCCGGTGATCGGTGCACGCGGCCGTGGTCGGGATCCCGTCCCTCAACAGGGTGACGCTGACGATGTCCGCTCCGGGAATGACATGCAGCAGCTGGCGGGAGATCACCTCCAGGGCCGCGTCCAGCGCCGTCGTCACCTCGTCCAGCCGGCGGCGGATGACGGCGGGTTCATCAGGCGAGGACATGGCGGTTCCCTTTCCCTGAACCTGCGTTCAGTACCTTCCTTTGAAGCCATGGGGAGATCGGGATGTGTCAAGCCACCGATCTCGAAGAAAGGACGACATGAGAACCGAGGAACAGGACTGGAACCGCGACAAGGCTCGTTTCGTGGCGGATCCGGTGTCGCGTGATCACGGGGCCCCGCTGGGGCCGCTGGCCCAGCAGTTCGCGACGCTCACCTATTCCCTGCTGGACGCCTCCACCGTGGGCCAGGTGCTCGAGCAGGTCGTCCACACCGCGGCGCGGGTCGTACCGGGGGCCGACATCGTCTCGATCACCCTCCGCTCGCCCGATGGCCGGTTCCACACCCCGGTCTGGACCGATCGGCTCGCGGACGAACTCGACCAGCTCCAGTACGAGTACGGCGAGGGTCCGTGCGTGGACGCCGCCAGGGAAGACGGCCCGGCGTCGGCGGTCAGCGACGACTTGGCGGCGTCGGAGGCCTGGCCCCGGTTCGGCCCCGCCGCGGCCACGCGTGGTGCGGGCTCCCTGCTGTCGACCGCGTTGGTCCCCGACGCGCGGCCACCGCGGCTGTCCGGCGCGATCAACATCTACTCCCGGCGCCCGCACGGCCTGGACGCCGCCGACCAGACCACCGCGCTGCTGCTGGCGACCCACGCCTCGCTCGCCCTGCAGCACGTCCAGACCGTCACGCGCGCGGAACTGGAGGCCGAGCAGCTGACCCGCGCGATCGACTCCCGCGACGTGATCGGACAGGCCAAAGGCATCCTCATGGCGCGCCGCGGCATTTCCGCCGACGAGGCGTTCGACCTGCTGCGCCGCACGTCCCAGGAGCTCAACGTCAAACTCGTCAAGCTCGCCGAAACCCTCGCCGAACACCACACCGACCTAGAAAAGTGACAATCTGACCCAAGACGTCACATATCCCTGTTAGCCTGATCCGCGTTCCCGCCGTCCGGCCGCGGGACGCGAAACGGGGTGGCCGTCATGACCGGCAAGTACCTGAGCGGAAGCGAGTACGCCGCTTCCCTCTCGGCAGCGCTCAACGAGTACTGGCAGGCACTGGAACGACGCTGGCTGCACGACGCCGGCCGTTTGCTGCGGGGTGGCACGAGCCAGTTCCCCGGGGCGCCGGAGCCCGCTCGCTGGCAGGTCCCGGTCGAGTCGCGAGGACATCTGACGACCTGCCCGATCGTCGCTTGGGCCGTCAACGACGGCACCCCGGCGAACCGTCCCCAGGCGGACGCCTGCGACGGCTGGAGCGTGCCGGACGCGCGGTACGCCGAATGCCGGGCACTCGACGTCCTCACCCAGGTCGCGGATTGGGCGTGGCGGAAACGGGAACAGCTGTCGACCGGGGTCCCCGATCTCGCGGGTGGGCCGGAACTGTCGTCACTCGAGGAAGCCCACCAGGCCTTCGCGTCCGTCGACAAGCAGATGCGGACGGAAAGTTCGGTCGGTGACCACGATTTCCACCTGCTGATCACCCGCCTTTCCGGCGGCAACGAGGCACCCACCCGGAATTGGATGACCGGTTGGATGGGACTCGCGGCGAACACCCTCAAGGACGGTTTCCTCGCGACGGTCGAACCCACCCGGAGGAACCAGGCCGTCCTCATGAAGTGGCTGGCCAACAGCTACTCGTTCCGGGCGACGACCATCCACGCCGCCCGGAACAACATCCTGCATCTCGTCGCGTCGGCCACCCAAGGGCTCACCGAAGCCGCTCCGGCGTCGACGGAGGCGCCCAAGGAGAAGCTGGCGGTGAACGCCGTCAGCAATGTCTGGAACATCGCCGGCACCGTTGTCGGCGCACTGGGCGGCAAGGCTCCCGGCAGCGTCGGCACGGCGCTGACCCTGATCGACTTCGCGCTGAACGTCACCGCGCCGCCGATGAACTCGAACCTGAAATTCCCGCAGCTGGACGCGTTCTTCGCCCAGCTGGACACCGAGGTCCGCGCGCTCCACAGCGAGCTGGACAAGGCCGAGACGGAATACCGCGACGCCGTCAAGACCATCGCGCAGGAGATCGCCCGGGCCGACCGCAAGGATCTCGAGCTCTACGACATGACCCAGCCTCCGGCGAAGAGCGACGGCAAAGGCGGACCGGACGGCTCCCAGCGTTTCGCCGTGGACGTCGCGATCGTGCTGGAGCTCGCCGAAGCCTGCTACGGAGTCGCCGAGGTCTACTCGGGCTTGCTCGGGCAACTCGCGAAGACTTCGTACGCCGACGGCCAGCTGGCAGGCCGCGGGGTCACCCCCACCGACGGCGACAACGCCTTGAAGGAAGTGCGGGACGACGTCGAATCCTTCTTCCAGAAGACGACCGCGCGCTACCTGGCGGCGGGCGACCGGATCAAGGAGGCCGCCCAGAAGTACGCGCGGACCGACGCCGACCAGAAGGAGCGGCTCGGCGATTCGATCGGCTCGCTCGCCGGCTGGGACAAGGAGGGGCCGGGCAAGCCGGAAGGCACGAGGCGGGACCGGATCGACCTCGACCCGGACAAGGAAGGCGCCCAGAACTGACGGCTTGGGTTCCTCGGGTCGGCCCCGGCGCACACGTCGCGAAAGCCACTTTCGAGACGTCTGATGTCCCGAAAGTGGCTTTCGCGACATGCCGGATTGCCTTACCCCTCAAGACGAAAGCGTGAAGCCCAGTTCCCTGCCCCGCGTCACGAGTTCGTCCCGCGCCGTGGGATGCGCGACGTGGTCGATGATCTGCCGCGCCTGCTCGCTCGCATCGTTGCCCCAGATGGTCGCGACGCCGTGTTCGCTCACCAGGAAACTGTGCTGGAACGACGTCACCGGCCCGGCCAGCCGCGGCACGACCGTCGAGACGTCGGCCTTCGGATGCCACGACGGCAGCGCGATGATCGCCCGCCCGCCGGGTGAATGCAGTGCCCCGACCACGAAGTCGGTCTGCCCGCCGAATCCCGAGTAGATCGCCCCACGCACCCGGCTCGCGTTGGCCTGCGCGAACAGGTCCACTTCGAGAGCGCTGTTCACCGACACCAGGCCGCGCTGCCGGGCGATCACGGCGGGATCGTTCGTCTTTTCCGTGCGCAGCAAGCGGACCCGCGGATTGCGGTCGAGCCATCGGTACAGCTCCGCGGTACCGAACACGAACGACGCCGTCACCGGCACCGCCGGATCGAGGGCGCCGGCGCGATCGAGCGCGAGCACACCGTCGCTGAACATCTCGGACCAGATCGCGAGGCCGCGTCGTCCGGTCACCGCGGCCAGTGTCGCGTCCGGGATCCCGCCGATGCCCAGTTGCAGGGTCGCGCCGTCCTCGACCAGGCCCGCCACTCGCTCCCCGATGGTCCGCGCCGTGTCCCCCACCGGCCGCGGGACCGGCGACAGGAGCGGCTCGGCCGCTTCGAGGGCGTAGTCGATCTCGTCGACCGGAAGGAGCCCGTCGCCGTGGACGAACGGCATCTCCGGGTTGAGTTGCGCGACGACCAGGCCACCGCGCGCCCGCACCGCCTCGATGGCCGCGGGAAGGATGTTCACCTCCGTACCCAGCGACACCACGCCGTCCACCGGAACGGAGGTGTGCACCAGGACGACGTCCGGTGGCAACGCGGTCTTGAGCAGTTGCGGCACCAGCGACAACCGCGAGGGGAAGTACCGCAGCCCGGCGCGGCCGCGCATCCCCGCGCCCACGAACGGGGTCTCCAGCAGCACGCCTTCACGGTCCGGCAGTCCGGCCTGCGCGTTCAGCGCGAACAACCGGTACTCCGCGAGCGCCGCGTCCAACACCTTCAGCGCCCGCATCGGGGTGGCGAAGTTCCCGCTCACCACCACCCGGGGGCATGACGCGGGAACGCCCGCCAGGACGGAACCGAGCTGACTCTCCGACAGGACGCGCATGAGCCGATCATGCCCGAGGGGCCGCGTGGCGGGTCCGGAGGATCTCCCGCACGGCGGCTTCGTCCCCCTCGATGTCGACGAGCCCGGCGACGTCGTCCAGCTTGAGCGCGCCCGCCGCCAGCCCGAGAACGATCCCCGCGTCCGCTCGGAGGACGGCGTCGAGTTCACCGCCGTCGTGCTTCTCGATCTCCGTTCCCCCGGGCGCCGTCCGCACTTGGAACAGGCTGCCGTCCACTTCGATGCCGATCGTCGACGACCGGCCCACGGCGGATTCGCCGGACAGCAACGCTCGAAGGGCGACGACGAGCCACGCGGCGTCGAAGCGGTCGCCGTCCGGCCCGCGCGTCATGAGCGGCGTGGACCAGCGGACGAGACCCTCGATCGGCTCGCGCAGCCCCGCGCCCCACTCCGTGAGGGCGTAGACGACGGCGTTGGTCCCGGCGGCCGGCTGCCGTTCGACCACGCCGGCGTTCTCCAGGTCGCGGAGGCGATCGGCGAGCAGATTGGTGGCCACGCCGGGGAGCCCGTCGAGCAGCTCCCGATAGCGGGCGGGACCGATTAGGAGCTGGCGGACGATGAGCAGGTTCCACCGGTCGCCGACGACGTCGAGCGCCCGGGCGAGCCCGCAGTACTGGCCGTAACTCCGCATCGCTTGAGTTTCTCAAGTGTGCGTGAAAAACTCAAGCAAACCGAGGCTGGAGGGGGCCGCGATGGCCGACATCACCGAGAGCGTCCGGCCCTCCTGGGTCGACGACGACCTGTTCCCGTTCGAGAGCCACTTCGCCGACATCGACGGGCACTCCGTGCACTACATCGACGAGGGCTCGGGTCCCACGCTGGTGTTCCTGCACGGCAATCCGACCTGGTCGTTCCTCTGGCGCGACGTGATCCGCGCACTGCGCGCGGACTTCCGGTGCATCGCCCTCGACTACCCGGGCTTCGGGCTTTCGACGCCGAAGCCCGGCTACCGCTACTGGCCCGAGGAGCACGCGGACGTGGTCACCGGGTTCCTCGACGCGCTCGGCATCAAGGGAGCGACCCTCGTCGGGCAGGACTGGGGCGGGCTGATCGGCCTGGCCGCCGCTCAGCGACGGCCGGACGCGTTCGATCGGCTAGTGCTCGCGAACACCTGGGCCTGGCCCGTCAACGGGATCCTCCACTTCGAGGCCTTCTCCCGCGTCATCGGCGGACCCGCGGCCCGCTTCCTGGTCCGGCGGTTCAACCTCCTCGTCAACGGGTTCATCCCCACCGGCCACCGAAGGCGGAAACCGACCTCGGCCGAGATGACCCACTACCGCCGGGCGCTGGACACGCCCGCGCGGCGGCAGGCGTCCGCCGTGCTCCCCGGCCGGACCCTCGCCAGCCGAGCCTTCTTCGGCGAAGTCGAGGCGGGCCTCGCCGACGTCGCCCACCTGCCGGCGCTGATCGTGTGGGGCGACGCCGACATCGCCTTCCGCCCCCAGGAACGCGAACGCCTGGAGGCGACCTTCCCCGGCCACCGGACCGTGATCGTCGAAGGCGCCGGAACCTACGTCGAGTCGGACGCACCCGAGGAATTCGTCGCCGCGGTCCGCGACTGGCTGGAGACGCGGCCCGAAACGGGCTGAATCCGCCACGCCACTGTCACAAAACGGTGGCGGCCGGGGTCGTATGGGCAAAAGCACGACCGACACGACCAAGCGAGGACCGGCGATGAGTGAACGAGGCGAGGCGCACGGCGCCATGGACCCGGCGACCGAAGCGTTCGTGACCCACCGCAATCTGCTGTTCACCGTGGCCTACGAGATGCTCGGTTCGGCCACCGACGCCGAGGACGTCCTTCAGGAGACCTGGTTGCGGTGGGTGGGCGTGGACTTCGCGACGGTGCTGGCGCCGCGTGCGTTCCTGGTCCGGATCACCACCCGGCAGGCGCTCAAACGGCTGCGGACGCTCGGCAGGCGCAAGGAGTCCTACGTCGGCCCATGGCTGCCCGAACCGCTGCTGACCTCTCCCGATGTCGCCGAGGACGTGGAACTGGCCGCCAGTGTCTCGATGGCGATGCTGCTGGTGCTGGAAACACTCGGGCCGACCGAGCGAGCGGTCTTCGTGCTGCGCGAGGTTTTCGCCCTCGGCTACGACGAAATCGCCGAGGCCGTGGACAAGACTCCCGCGGCCGTACGCCAGATCGCCCACCGGGCGCGGGCGCACGTCGCCGCGCGCAGACCGCGCGGAACCGGGTCACCGGCCGAGCACCGCGCCGCGCTCCAGGCGTTCCAGGCGGCGGTGGAAACCGGCGATCTGCAGGGACTGCTCGACATCCTCGCTCCGGACGTCGTCGCGCTCAGCGACGGCGGCGGGGTGAAACACGCCCTGCTGCGGCCGATCGTGGGCGCGGACAAGGTGGCGCGTCTCCTCGCCGTCGGCTGGTGGAAACGCGACGCGGAACGGTCCGTCGAACCGGTACAGGTCAACGGCGGCCCCGGCTTGCTGATCCGCGTCGGCGGGGAGATCGACGGCGTGCTGGCGGTCCGGGTCGAAAACGGCTACGTCACCGGCGCCTATCACGTCCGCAATCCCGAGAAACTCTCAAGCGTGACAAGGGAGATCGCCGTGAGCCGGTGAACGGCGACGGCCCGCCCGCGGGAGAACCCGCGGGCGGGCCGGGCTTCACCGGGTCACTCCCGGACGGCGGCCGGGGCCGCGTCCCGCGAGGGTTCGGGATCGACGGGCTCGGACGGCACCTTGGCCGTCGGCCTCCCCCGCCGCCTGCGGATCTCGAATCCGACGAGGATCAACGCGAGCGTCACCGCGCTGAGCCAGAACTGCGAGCGCGTCGACGGCAGCAGCGCCATCGCCAGGATCACCGCGGCCATCAGCGCGATGGTGGCGTAGCTGAGCCAGGGGAACAGCCACATCTTGAGCGTGAGCTTGTCCGGATCCTCTCGCTCCAGCCTGCGGCGCAGCCGCACCTGCGCCAGCGCGATCGAGAGGTACACGAACAGCGCGACGGCGCCGTAGGAGTTGACCAGGAACTGGAAGATCAGGTCCGGCGAGGTGTAGGCGGCGATGACGGACACGTACCCGATCGCGGTCCCGGCCAGGATCGCGCGCCGCGGCACACCGCTGCGGGAAAGCCTGGTGAAGGCCTTCGGCGCGTCTCCGTTGCTGGTGAGCGCGAACAGCATCCGCGACGACGTGTACAGCGCCGAGTTCAGGCACGAGAGCACCGCCGTCAGGACGATCGCGTTCATGATCGTGGCCACGGCCGGGATGCCGAGCACCTCCAGCACGGCCGCGTACGGGCTCACCGCGGTCGCCGGGTCGTCCCAGGACTTGATCGCGACGACGAGGAACACCGAACCGACGTAGAACAGCACCACCCGGAAGATGATCGACCGCATGGCCTTCGCGATCGCCTTCTTCGGTTCCGCGGACTCGGCGGCGGCGATGGTGACGATCTCCGCGCCGGTGTAGAAGCCGATGCACGGGACCACCGCCGCGAGTACCGCCCCGATCCCGAGTGGCGCGAATCCGCCGTGGGAGACCAGATTCGTCAGTCCGCCTTGGGCACCGGGCCAGAAACCGAACAGGTACAACGCACCCACGACCAGGAAGACGACGATCGCGACGACCTTGATCGAGGAGAACCAGTACTCGAACTCGCCGTAGGACCGGGCCGAGACCATGTTGGTGCCGGTGAGGATCAGGAGCAGGCCGAGACTGAGCACCCACAGTGGCACGTCCGGTACCCACAGCTGCAGGATCCGGCCGCCCGCGACGGCTTCGACCGCCACGACGATGACGAAGAAGTACCAGTACATCCAGCCGACGGCGAAGCCCGCGCGGTTGCCGAGCGCTTCCCTCGCGTAGACGTAGAACGAGCCGAGCGCGGGTTTGGCGATCGTCATCTCCGCGAGCATCCGCATGATGAGCACGGTGATCAGGCCCGCGATGAGGAACGAGACCACCGCGGCGGGACCGGCCGACTGGATGACCACGCCGCTGCCGACGAACAGCCCGGCCCCGATGACGCCGCCGAGGGCGATCAAGTTCATATGTCGCTGCTTGAGCCCTGGTTTCAGGCCGCTGCTCTGTGCCGGGTCGGACGCTGAAGTCACGTCTCCTCCTTCTCGCACGCACCGCCGGGGCGGTGGCGCTGGGAGCTCCATTGTGGTTCCGGTCACCGTAGGAACAAGTCGGGCCCTGGGCGAGTGCCAGTTACGATGTGGGAAAGGGGTCCAGATCCACTCAGGACGGCTCGCGCGTCGCCAAGGCCAGCAGTTCCGCCGCCGGGCCGTCGAGGCGCCGGCCGGCGAGCCAGACCGCGCGCAGAACGCGGCCGAAGTCGACACCTTCCACCGCGACGACCACGAGATCGTGTCCGGTGACGTCCAGTGCGCTGATCACCGCGGGGCCGGCACCCGCGAGCACGGCGTTGCGGACGGCGCACGCGGAACCCAGCTCCAGCAACGGTTTCACCGGTCCCACCCCGGCCGCGCGCAAGGCGGTGTCGACGGTCTCCCTGGTTCCGGAACCGCGTTCCCGCACCACGAGCGGCGTGCTCGCCAGCTCCACCGGGGTCAGCGGGCGACGCGCACGCGCCCAGGGATGGGCACCGGGCACGACCACCACGAGATGGTCTCCCGCGACTTTCCGCGATGCGAGACCGGGCAGCGCCCCGGGCGACTCGACGAAGCCGAGGTCGACCTTGCCCTCGCGGGCCAGTACGGCCACTTGATCCGAATTCGTGACCTCGAGACCGAGGTAGAGGCCGGGGTTCGCGCGGTTGAGCTCGCCGATCCAGCCCGGGACCAGGTGCTCGGCCAGTGTCATGCTCGCCGCGACGCGGAGTCTGGCCTCGTGCCGGGTCCGCAGGGCCTCGGCGCCGTCGAGCAACCCGTCGAGCTCGGTGAGCACGCGGCGCGCCCAGCCGGCGATCACGCGACCGTCCGGGGTGAGCGCGGAACCGCGGCGGGTCCGGTCTATCAGCACCAGCCCGAGCCGTCGTTCCATAAAGGACAGACGCTTGCTCGCCGACGGCTGCGCGAGCCCGAGGACGGCGGCGGCCTGCCCGATGCTGCCCAGTTCGCCGACGAGGACGAGCAGGCGCAAGGAATCCAGCTCCGGCGCGGTCATAGCCAAACTGCATGACCTACCCGTCGCATTCCCGGCTACCGGCACCGTCCTCTCCGGACGACGCTCGTCAGCATGAGCACCACGTATGCGCGGCGGACGAAGCCGCATCTGACCGGTCTCGCCGTCACCGCCCTCGGTGTGGCCGTCGCGTACCTGCTGAGCACCGCCGTTCCCGTGCTCAGCGCCCTCACGCTCGCGGTCGTGCTCGGGGTGCTCGCCGGCTCGCTGCCGGTGCTTTCGGACGGCACCCGGCAAGCCATCGCGAAGGTGACGAAGAAGCTCCTGCGCGCCGGTGTCGTCCTTCTCGGCTTGCAACTCGCGCTCCCTTCGGTGCTCTCGCTCGGTCCTGGCACGCTGCTCGCGGTCGTGCTGACGGTCGGTCTCACGTTCCTCGGCACGCTCGGGCTCGGCAGGCTGATCGGCGTTCCGCGTGGTCTCGCGATGCTGGTCGCGACCGGGTTCTCCATCTGCGGCGCGTCGGCGATCGCGGCGATGGAAGGCGTCGTCGAGCGTGAGGATTCCGACGTCGCGACCGCGGTCGCCCTGGTCACCTTCTACGGCGGCCTGGCGATCGCGGCGGTCCCGCTCCTCGGCGGCTGGCTGGGCATGGACGCGCTGCGGCTCGGCGGCTGGGCCGGGTTGAGCGTGCACGAGGTCGCGCAGGTCGTCGCGGCCGCCACCCCGGCGGGCACCGCCGCCGTCGCGGTCGCCGTGGTGGTGAAGCTGAGCCGGGTCGTCCTGCTGGCGCCGATGGTCGCCGCGGTCAGCGTGCACGAACGCCGTCGCCGCCCGTCCGCGGGCGGGAAGCGCGCGCCGCTGGTGCCGCTGTTCGTCCTCGGTTTCCTGGCGATGGTGGCGGTGCGGAGCACCGGGATCCTGCCGGGTGTGGCACTCGACGTCGCCAAGGTGATCTGCACGCTGCTGCTGGCGGGAGCGCTCTTCGGGCTCGGCTGCGCGGTCCGGATCGGCACCCTGGTCCGCACGGGTGGCCGGGCGCTGCTGCTCGGCCTGCTCTCCACGCTGCTCGTCGGCACCATCGCCTACGTCAGCCTTGCCCTGCTCGGCTAGCTTGGACGGCGGTCAGAAGCGCGAGCGTCTCGATGTCGGAGGCCGAGCAGCCGCGGGAGAGATCGTTGAGCGGCGCGGCGAGGCCCTGGAGGATCGGGCCGAGCGCGACGGCGCCACCGAGCCGTTCGGCGATCTTGTAGCCGATGTTGCCGGCGTCCAGATTCGGGAAGACGAGGACGTTCGCGCGGCCGGCGACCGCCGATCCCGGTGCCTTGGCCGCCGCGGTCGAGGCCACCAGCGCGGCGTCGAACTGCAACTCGCCGTCCACGGGAAGGCCGGGTTCCCGTTGCCGCACCAGGGAAGTCGCCTCGCGGACGACGTCGACGCGCCGATGGGCGGCACTCCCCTGCGTGCTGAACGACAGCATGGCGACCACGGGATCTTCGCCCGTCAGGCCGCGATGGGTCGCCGCGGCGGCGAGGGCGATGTCCGCCAGCTGCGCCGCCCCCGGCTCGGGCACCACGGCACAGTCCGAAAAGGTCAGCCGCCGTCCGTCCGGGAGCAGCAGGAGGAAGCAACTGCTCAAAGTGGACACTTCCGGCGCGAGGCCCACGACCCGCAGTCCCGCGCGCAGGACGTCGGCGGTCGGCCGGGTCGCGCCGGCGACACAAGCGTCCACGACGCCCGCCCGCAAGGCCGCGGCCGCCACGAACACCGGATCGCGCCGCGCGGCGTCGAGGTTTTCCGGACGACGCGCGAATCCCTCAGTCAGGGCGGCCTCGATCCCGTCGTCGGCGAGGGCGTCCGCGACGTCCACGATCAGGTCGTCCGTGGCCCCAGCCACGCGAAGGCGCGCCCTGTCACCGAAGAGCAGCGGCCGCACGATGCCCTCGTCCCGCAACGTCAGTGCGGCGCGGACGGCGCGCTCGTCGTCGCCGTCCGGCAAGGCGACACGGAGATTCCGGCCGTGCAACGCGTCCCGCCAGCCGTCGAGCGTGGCGTCCGGCGTGACCTCGGTGGTCAGGCTCATCGAAGTACCTCCACGGACGAAGCGGGGGCCGCCGGAAGACGGCGACCCCCACCTGGTGAAAAGAGGATCAGGGCTGGACGGCCTTCTCGACGTCGTTGAGCATCGCGTCGACGCCGTGGAGGAGCTCGGTGAGCACCTCGCGGTCGGCGACGAGCGGCGGCGAGATCATCAGCATCGTCGCGCCGCGATCGTCGCCGCGGAGAATGACGCCCGTGCGCCGGAACGCCTCCGGGAGCACCTCGCGAAGCACCTTCAACGACTCGGCCTCGGTCAGCTCCCGGCCGCTGTGGCGGTCGGCCATCAGCTCGATGGCGTAGAAGAACCCGGTGCCGCGGACGTCCTTGACGCAGCGGTGCGCGGACTTGAGCGAGTTCAGCGCGGCGAACAGCTCCGGCCCCTCGGTGAGCACGTTGTCGAGCACCCGCTCGTCCCGCATCGCGGTGAGGTTCGCGACGGCGACGGCGGTGGCGACCGGATGTCCGCCCCATGTGGCGCCGTGGGTGAAGACGCCGCCCTTCGGCGAGTCGTACAGCTCGGTGACCAGCTTCTCGCGCACGATCACCCCGCCGAGCGGCGCGTACCCCGACGTCGATCCCTTGGCGAAGGTGATCAGATCCGGCACGACCCCGGTGACCCCGTGCCCGAACCAGTGCCCCAGCCTGCCGAACGAGCAGATGACCTCGTCAGAAACGAGCAGGATGCCGTACTTGTCGCACAGGGCGCGCAAAGCGGGCCAATATCCCTTCGGCGGCACCAGCGCGCCGCGGCCGTTCTGCACCGGTTCGGCGAACAGTGCCGCGATCGTCTCCGGCCCTTCCTCCAGGATGACCCGCTCGATCGCCGTGACACAGTCCAATTCGGACGCCGGACCGCAGTCTCCCAGCAGCCCCAACGTGTTCGGCACGTGCCGGACACCCGGCATGAGCGGACCGAAGGGCTCCTTGATCTTCGCCAGCCCGGTCACCGAGAGGGCGCCGATGGTCGTGCCGTGGTAGGCCATGTCGCGGCTGATGATCTTCGTCCGCTCGGGCCGCCCCTGGCTGCGGTGATACTGCCGGGCGAACTTCAGCGCGGTTTCGACCGCCTCGGAGCCCGAGTTGACGAAGAACGTCGTCCCGAGGTCGCCGGGCGCGAGCTCGGCCAGGAGCGTGGCCGCCTCGATCGCCGGGGTGTGCGCCGAACCCCAGTTGCTCGCGTAAGCCAGGGTGCCGACCTGGTCGGCCGCGGCCTTGGCGATGTCGGCGCGCCCGTGGCCCATGTTGACGCAGAAGAGCCCGGCGAGACCGTCGAGATGGCGGCGTCCTTCGGTGTCGATCAGGTAGCTTCCCTCGCCGCGTACGAACACCGGGAAATCCGAGGCCCAGGTGTCCTTGCGGGTGAAGTGCGGGCCGAGATGCCGTCGAGCCTGCGCTCGCAGCTGGGTGACGTCCACCGGAGACCTCCTTCGAGACACGAGTCTGTGCTTTGACTTTCGCAACCTGGCTGGCACCGGCCCAGCACCAGAGCGGCGGCGTTCGATGGGTCCAGATGGCGATCGCGGGCGTGGTTCCGGCGGCACGGTTCCGACGGCGTGTCGCGAAAGCCACTTTCGCGACGTCTGATGTCCCGAAAGTGGCTTTCGCGACACGCCCGACAGGACCGGCGCCGCGCTCGCCCCCGCTGGCCGACCACCACCCCACCGACGTTGCGAAAGCCACTTTCGCAACCTTCAACGTTGCGAAAGTGGCTTTCGCAACGCGCGCCACCCCGCCCTCTGCCCCGCCCCAAAGCGCGTGAAGGCCCCCTTCCCTCGACTCAGCCGAGGGAAGGGGGCCTTCACGCGCGAAAGCGGGACCTACACGTAGTCCTTGTACTTTTCGAGCAAGCGCACGGGCTTCGAGAGGGCGTCCCGGCGGAACGGGTCGCCCAGCTCGCGGGTGCACATGATCTCGATGACGGTGGTCTTGCCCTCGTTCATCTGCGCGTCGACGGCGCGCTGCAGGGCGGGACCGACCTCGTCGAGCTTCTCCACGACGATGCCGTCCGCGCCCATCGCCTTGGCGATCCCCGCGAAGCTCTCGCTTTCCAGCTCACCCGCGACGAACCGTCGGTTGTAGAAGTCGACCTGGTTCTTCTTCTCCGCGCCCCACTGCCGGTTGTGGAACACCACGGCCGTGACCGGGATGTCGTGGCGGACCGCGGTCATGATCTCGCCCATGCTCATCCCCCACGCGCCGTCGCCGGCGTAGGAGATCGCGGGCCGGTCGGGCGCGGCGGCCTTGGCGCCGATGATGGTCGGCAGCGCGTATCCGCAGTTGCCGAAGCTCATCGGCGCGAAGAAGCTGCGCGGCTCCTCGAAGCGCAGGTAGCTGTTCGCGACCGAGTTGATGTTGCCGATGTCGGTCGACACCATCACCCGCGGCGGCATGGCCTTCTCCAGCTCCCGCAGCACTTCCCGCGGGTGCAGCCAGTTGCCTTCCTCGCTCTCCTGTTCCGCGATCATGTCGAGGCTGAACGGGTCGGTCTCGTGGGTCCAGGCGTCGAGTTCGGCCTCCCACGCGTCCTTTTCCGCCTTGATCTTCGCCGACCGAGCGTCCTTTGTGGAGTCACAGGCCAGCGTCCGATCCGCCAGGCGCTTGGTCAGCGCGACCGCCGCGTCCTTGGCGTCACCGCAGATGCCGACGGTGATCTTCTTGACCAGGCCGAGCATCTTGTGGTCCGCGTCGATCTGGATGATCTTCGCGTCCTTGGGCCAGTAGTCCATCCCGTGCTGCGGCAGCGTGCCGAACGGGCCGAGGCGCGAGCCGAGCGCGATCACGACGTCCGCCTGCGAGATCAGTTTCATCGCGGCTTTGGAGCCCTGGTACCCCAGCGGTCCGCACCATTGCGGATGGCTCGCCGGGAACGAGTCGTTGTGCAGGTAGCTGTTCACCACGGGCGCGCCGAGGCGTTCGGCGAGGGCCTTGCACTCCTCGACGCCGTCGGCCATCACGACGCCGCCACCGGAGATGATCACCGGGAACTCCGCCGTGGCCAGCAGCGCGGCGGCCTCGTCGAGACTCCGCTCGCCGCCGGGGCCCCGGTCGAGCCTGGCGGGCTCCGGGATCTCGGCCTCGATCTCGCCGTAGAAGAAGTCGCGCGGGATGTTGAGCTGCGTCGGGCCGAGTTCCGAGTGGGCCCGGTCGAAGCAGCGGCCGGTGTACTCGGCCATCCGCTTCGGGTTGTTGACGTGCCCCTGGTACTTGGTGAACTCCTGGAACATCGGCAGCTGGTTGGCCTCCTGGAAGCCGCCGAGGCCGGTGCCCATCGTGCCCGCTTCCGGCGTCACGATGACGACCGGGCTGTGCGCCCAGTAGGCGGCCGCGATCGCGGTCACGCAGTTGCTGATGCCGGGGCCGTTCTGCCCGATGACGACGCCGTGCCTGCCGCTCACCCTGGCGTAGCCGTCGGCCATGTGCCCGGCGCCCTGTTCGTGCACGACCGGTACCAGCCGGATGCCCGCCGGCGCGAAGATGTCCATCGCGTCCATGAACGCCGACCCCATGATGCCGAAGATGTCGGTGACGCCGTTCGCCACGAGCGTCTCGACGAAGGCCTCGGACGGGGTCATCTTCTTCCGGCCGCTGACGACCACGCGGCCGTCACCCGTCTTCCGTTCCGTCATGTTCCGCTCCTTCGACAGGCGAGATTTACAAAAAACGATACGTGGCGTTCCTGAAATCAGGATGCGACCGACGATAGGACGCGGATCGCCGAGCGTCAACGCCGGATTCTGGAAAACGAGACTCCATGTGCTACTTTCCGGAACATGGAGCTGCTTCGCGAACCCGATCCGATCAACGGGGACACGCCGACCATGCGGCTGTTCTCCCTGCTCGAGCTGATCGCCGCCAAGGATCAGCTGGTCTCCCTGCAGGGTCTCGTCGAGGAGACCGGCCTGCCGAAACCGACTCTGCACCGCATGCTGCAGCAGCTCGAAGGGGCGGGGCTGCTGGTCCGCCAAGCCGACGGCCGCCACTACGGCACCGGCCACCGGCTGCGACGGCTCGCGGAGAACCTGCTCCTCAACGCGACCCACCACGGTGCCCGGCACGCCGTCCTGCGCCACCTCGTCGACGAACTCGGTGAGAGCTGCAACGTGACCACGTTGTCGGGCAACGAGATCGTGTACCTCGACCGGGTGGAGACGCCGGAACCGCTGCGGTTCTACCTCCGGCCCGGCTCGCGCGTGCCGATCCACTGTTCGGCCAGCGGCAAGATGATCCTCGCGCAGATGAGCCCGGCGCAGCGGCGGAAACTGCTCGCGCACGCGCCGCTCAAGCAGTACACGAACAAGACCCTCACCGACCTCGACGCGCTCGAAGCCGAGTTCACCCGGATCCGCCGCGACGGGTTCGCGCTCGACGACGAGGAGTTCCTGTCCGGCTTGGTGTGCGTCGCGGTCCTCGTGCCGGGGCGCGCCAACCTCTGCGTCGCCGTGCAGGCGCCCGTCATGCGGCTGACGCCGGACAAGGCGCTCCAGACGCTGCCCGCGCTGCAGCGCGCGGCCGAGGCGATCAGCCGCGTCGACGCCGAGGGCGCGTCCGAACCGGAAAGTGTTCCGTCGTAAGGAGTTCTCATGGTCCCCGAGCTACGGCTCCCGGTACGCGAAGTCTTCGGCATCGATTCGGACCTCGTCGTCGGCGCGTTCCGCGAGCGCGGCGAGCACGTCCCCGAGATCGACGAGGCGTACCGCTTCAACCCGGACGTGACGCTGGCCCTGCTCGCCGGATTCACCCGCGACCGCCGGGTGCTGGTGCAGGGTCTGCACGGCACCGGGAAGTCGACCCACATCGAGCAGGTCGCCGCACGGCTCAATTGGCCGTGCGTGCGCGTCAACCTGGACGGTCACCTCAACCGCCTCGACCTCGTCGGCCGCGACGCCGTCGTCCTGCGCGAGGGCAAACAGGTCACCGAGTTCCAGGAGGGCATCCTCCCGTGGGCGCTGCAGCGTCCGGTCGCGCTCGTGCTCGACGAGTACGACGCCGGCCGCCCGGACGTCATGTTCGTGCTCCAGCGGGTCCTCGAACGCGACGGCAAGTTCACCCTCACCGATCAGAACCGGGTCCTGCGGCCGCATCCGTCCTTCCGGCTGTTCGCCACCGCCAACACGGTCGGGCTGGGCAACCTCAACGGGCTCTACCACGGCGCGCAGCGGCTGAACCACGCGCAGATCGACCGATGGAACATCGTGGCGTCGCTGAACTACCTGCCCGCCGCCGAGGAGATCGCGATCGTGCGGGCGAGGGTCCCCAGCGTTTCCGAGTCGCTCGCGGCGTCACTGGTCGCGGTGGCCGCCTTGACCCGCAAGGGTTTCCAGGCCGGTGACCTGTCCACGTTGATGTCCCCGCGCACGGTGATCACCTGGGCCGAGAACATCGAGATCTTCGGTGATCCCGCGACGGCCTTCCGGCTGTCCTTCGTGAACAAGTGCGACGAAGCCGAGCGGGATCTGGTGGCGGAGTACTTCCAGCGTTGCTTCGACGACGAGCTCCAACTGCTCTCGGCATGACCACGGCACAGGCGGAGACCCGGCGCCGCAACCAGGTCGAGGAGCTGTGCGCCGCCGCGGTCCGGGCGCTCAGCGGCGATCCGGCGCTCCACTTCCGGGCACGACGGCTGCACCGCGGACGCGAACCGCTCCCCCTGCACGCACCGCATCTTCGTCAGTCGGCCGACGACGATCTGCTGTCGTCCCGCGGCATCGCGGACGGGATGGCGCTGCGCCTGACGTCCTCGGACGCCGCCCTGCACCGGAGCCTGTGCCCGCGCGACCCGGCCGAACGCGGGATTTTCGAGCTGCTGGAACAGTTCCGCGTCGAATCGCTCCCGCCGGCGGATCTGCCGGGCATGCGGCGGAACCTGCGCCTCCGTCATCTGCGCTGGTCCTCGGAGTTCCACCGCTCCGGTCTGACCGAGACCGCGCGCGGGCTGCTGCTGTACACGGTCGCGCAGATCTGCCGGTCGCGGATCACCGGGGAACCGGTGGTCGAGGAGACCGAGGACCTCATCGAGGCGACCAGGTTCGCGCTGGCGCCTTCGCTCGGCCATGACCTCGCAGGGCTTCGGCGGCACCGGACGGACCAGAAGCCGTTCGCCGAGCACGCGCTCGCGATCGCCCGGACGACCGGCGTCCTGCTCGCCGGGACCGAGCAGGACGCCGAGGAGGACGGCGATCCCACCGACCCGCGGTTCAGCCTCGTGCTCGACTTCGACGCGAGTCTCGGCGAGCAGATTCCCTCCGCGACCGCAGGCACCAGCAGGACGTTGGGCGAATCCGGTGCGGCGTACCGGGTTTTCACCACCGCGTACGACCGCGAACGGCGCGCGACGGACCTGGTCCGCCCCGCGCTGCTGGCCGAACTCCGCGAACGGCTCGACCGGCGCGTCAACAGGCAGGGCGTCGGCGCGGGACGGCTGGCACGCGACCTCAAGGCGGTGCTCGCCGAGCCCGCGCGCGACGGCTGGGACGGCGGCCAGGAGGAAGGCCACCTCGACGGCCGCACCCTGGCGCAATTGATCAGCTCCCCCACCGAACGCCGGATCTTCCGCACCGAGCGGATCGAACCGGTGGCGGACACCCTCGTGACGTTCCTGATCGACTGCTCGGGTTCGATGACCGCGCACGCGGAACCCGTCGCCGCGCTGGTCGACCTCTTCGCGCGCTCGATCGAACTCGCCGGTGCGTCCTGCGAGGTACTCGGCTTCACGACCGGCGCCTGGAACGGCGGCGGCCCCGGGCGGGACTGGAGACGAGCGGGACGGCCGCGCCATCCCGGCAGGCTCAACGAACGCCTGCACCTCGTGTTCAAGGACGCCGAAACGCCCTGGCGCCGGGCGCGCCCGGATCTCGCGGCACTGCTGAAAGCCGATCTGTTCCGGGAAGGGATCGACGGCGAGGCGGTGGCCTGGGCCTGCGACCGGATGCGCGCGCGAACGGAGTCACGCCGGATCCTGCTCGTCCTCTCCGACGGCAGCCCCATGGACGGCGCGACGAGCCTGGCGAACGATCCGCACTACCTGGACGAGCATCTGAGGGAAACGGTGCTGCGAGAGGAGAACACCGTCGAGATCCGCGGGATCGGCGTGGGGCTCGACCTCAGCCCCTTCTACCGCCGCTCCCGGGTTCTCGACACCTCGGTCACGTCCGGGTACGCGCCGTTCCGGGACGTCCTCGGGTTACTGACCCTGCGGTGAGTCCTGCTGTCCTTCGCCCGGCTGCTGCTCGCCGCCGGACTCGCCGAGGTAGTCCTTCGCCTTGTCGGCGGCCGAGTCGATCTTGTCGGAGTGGTCACCGAAGCGGGATTTCGCGAAATCGGCGGCCTTGTCGACGTGCTCCCCGCTCACCTTGTCCTTCATGCCTTCGAAGTCGATACCCACGAGAACTCCTCACCTATTGTGAATACGCCGACGACCGGCGTACGACTCCCATCAAAGTCCCTTCGCGCTCCATCGCAACTTGAGCCGGACGGTTGGGTGAGTCGCGTGAACTTCACCTCATTTACCCTTTGCGGGTAAGGAAATCGGACTCGACCACCGCGAACGCGCAGCGCCGGAGGTAGCTCACTCGGGTGGACTTGCCGCCGCTCCAGCGGTTCACGATTGGCGCATTTAGCTCTTTCGTGTTCGTATCCCTGGGGTCAGCCAAAGCGGACACGGCCAAAGGGAGTTCGAACTTCATGCGCAGGAATATTGCCCGGACGGTAACGGGCGTGGCGATCGTGGCCGGCCTGGTCGCCGCGTGCGGCTCCGAGGGCGAGAACGGTGCGGCTGGAACATCTGGCGCGAATGGAACCGCTTCAAGCGCGGCCGCTGCGCCGTCATCCGGCGACGGGGCCCCGGCTTCTTCGGGAGCGGACGCGGGTCAGGCCGGCGGCGAGGCGGCGCAGAAGGTGACCGCGGCGATCCAGCAGGCGCTCCAGCAGTCACCGATCACCTTCACCACGGAAAGCGCCGAACTGTCCGAAAAGAGCAAGACGGCACTCGGCGAGATCGCCAAGGCCATGCAGGGCAACGACGTGAAGATCATGGTCGCCACCCACGCGGGTTACCCCGACGCGGAAAAGTCCAAGGCGCTCTCCGAAAAGCGCGCCGAAGCCATCGCCACCGCGCTGGAAGGCGCCGGCGTGGCCAAGGACCGCGTCAAGACCGAGGCGACCGGCAACGAAAAGGCGCAAGGCGACAAGGCGTTGGACACGCAGATCACCGTCGCCCAGTGACCTACGACGAAAACGCGGGTGGGCGGAGCGATCCGCCCACCCGCGCTTGTCACTATCTGATCGGCCCGAGCGGTTTTCCCAACTACGGCGACGAACTGATCGCGGCGACGTGGCTGCGCCATCTGGCGCGGACCGCGCCGGAGGCCGACGTCTGGCTGGACACCCATTCGCCGGGACCCGCGCAACTGCTCTTGAACGATCTGCATCCGCGCCTCCGCTGCACGGACACCTTGTGGCGGCTGTGCGGTGAAGCACCGTCGGACGATCCGTGGGAGGTCGCGCGCTGGGTGCAGTCGGCGGTGGACGACCCCGGGCTCGCGCCGCGGTGGGACGCGGGGATCGCCCTCCTCGGCCGGACCGACGTGGTGCACCTGATCGGCGGTGGCTACCTCAACGCGCTGTGGCCCCGGCACATCGGGCTGATCGCGGGCGCCGTGGCCGCCGCGCGCCGGTCGGGCGCCCGCACGGCCATGACCGGGCAGGGCCTGACGCCGTTCCCGCCCGGGGCGGCCGACCTCCTCCGCTCGCTCACCGACCGCTTCGACGTCGTCGACGTCCGCGACGACCCGTCGGCGGAACTGCTCGCCGGGGCCGTCCGCACGTGCGACGACGTCTTCCTCGAACCGCCCGAGCCGAGACCCTCCGCGCAGGCGCGCGAATTCGTGCTGTGCGTCCAAGCCGACATCGGCGCCTTCGAGCCGTCCGTGCTGGCCGCGCAGGTTCTCGGTTTGCTGCGGGCGTGGGAAGTCCACCCCGAGCAACTCGCCGTCGTCGAAGGGATCCCCCGGGTCGACCGCGCCGTTCCGGCGCTGCTGGAACACGAACTCGCCGGCGCGGAATTCCACCCGTTCCGCGACATCTGGCGCGACGGCCTCCCGCTGGCGCCCGGGCAGACGTGGATCTCCAGCCGGTACCACCCGCACCTCGTCGCCGCGGCGGCGGGCGCGACCGGCCTCGCGATGAGCGTGTCGCGCGGGTACTACACGACCAAGCACCGCAGCCTGATCGATCTCGGCTCGGGCTGGACGCCGTTCGACTTCGAGACCGGCGGGACACCGGACCGGCCGACCGGTACCGGGTTCCCGCCGCACGTCGTCCGGCGATGCCGCGAGTTGAAGCTCTCGGTCGCGGAGGCGGTGTACGGACGTCCCGTGGCCGAGGAAGCCGCCGCGCCTCCCCCGGCGCGACGCCTCGCCCTGCGCTCGTGGCGGACCCGGTCGAGCTAGCCGGATGACGCGAGAGTTACGCCTCCAATCACGCTAGTTCTGCCTTCAATCACGCGAGTTACGTCTCTGATCACGCGAGATACGTCGTGTCACCCGCTGAGTGAGGGCACCGCCTCGGCGTCCGGGGCGCTGTCGGCCGACCGCGCCACCGGAACCCGGGCCTTGTCCGGCGCCGCCAGGCTCCAGATCGCCACCACGGCCAGGTTCACCCCGAGCGACACCAGTCCCGCGTTGAAACCGCCGAACGTCGCGCCGGTGACGTACAGGACGATCGCCGTGAGCACCCCGGTGACCATCCCGGCGGCCACCGCGGCGGTCCGCACCCGGCGCACGAACAGGATCGCGAGCCAGCCGGGGACGACCTGGGCAAGCAGGTTGTAGGTCAGGTTCAGGATGGTGAGCATCAACGTCGACGCGACGAGCGTCAACACCGCCGCCAGCACCAGGAAACTCGCCACCGCGACGACCGTCCACCGTCGTTGCGCCGCGGCCGGGACGTTCGGCGCGATGTTGCGGCAGACCATGCCACCGATGGTGAGCGCGGTCGCGGCGAGCACCAGCACGCCCGACAGCGCGGCGCCGGCGGCGACGAGGCCCAGCAGCCAGTCCGGCAGCAATCCCTTGGCGGTCACCATGAACACCGTGTTCGGGTTCTCCAGGTCAGGATGCGCGCGCACGCCGTAGTAGGCGGCCAGCACCAGGAACGGGTAGATCAGCATGTACATCGGCATCCACACGGTCGAGCTCTTCACCGCGCGTTCGGAACGGGCCGGGAACACATAAGCGCCACCGAAGCCGAGGTAGAACACGATGCTCTGGAAGAGGATCGTCGTCATCGCGAACGTGAGTTTCGAACCGCCCATGGTGGTCTGCGCCGCGCTCAGCACCTCGGGTCCGCTGACCTTCGCGGTGCCGCCGGCGGCGATCACCACGGCCACTCCGACGAGCACGACGCCGAGCAGCATGAAGAAGTCCTTGAGGATCGAGACGAACGCGGGCGACCGCACCCCGGAGACGGCGATGTAGATGAACGCCACGATGCCCGCCAGCACCACGCACTGCACGGGATCCAGCGGCAGCCCCAGATTGCCGAGCACCACCTGGAGACCGATGAACTGATACTGGCCCCACGGGATCAACGCGATCAGCATCGTGACGCAGGTGATCAGCTCCAGCCGCCTGCTGCCGAAATGCCGCCCGAACACGTCGGGCACGGTCATCGCGTCGTACCGTTTCGCCGCCCGCCACACCAGCGGCGCCAGGAAATAGCCCAGCGAGTACGCGAGCAGGATGTAGCCGAGGAACCAGATCCCGTAGCTCGCGCCGTGCGCGTAGATCCCGCTGGGGAACCCGATCATCGTCCCGATACTGTACACCTCGCCGACCGCGAGGAAGTACACCAGCCACGCCGGGAACGATCGGCCGCCGACGAGGAACTCGGAGATCCCGCCACCGCGCGTCGACCGACCGGCCCACACCGCGAGCCCGATCGAACCCGCCATCACCACCGCCACGATCGCGATCAGCATCAGTCGTCCTCCGGGTAGTGGGCGCGGTCGAAGAAACGCCAGCTGATCCACAGGCACAGGGTGGTCAGCGGACAGCAGCAGAAGACCCAGAAGAACAGCACCGGGATGCCCAGCACCGATGCCGTCGATCCGGAGAGCAGCAGGATTCCCGCCAGCAGGGCGAAAGCGGGAACGAACAGTCCGATGAGGACACTCGGCCAGCTGCGGATCATCGTCGTGCTCCCGTCGTCTCGCGCCGCCAGACGACCTCGCCGCCGCTGACGGTGGCGTCCACGGTCAGCTCGCGGATCCGGTCCGGGTCGACCGTGGTGGGGTCGCCGGACAGCACGGCGAGATCGGCGAGCTTCCCGATCTCCAAGCTGCCCTTGACGTCCTCCTCGCCCGCCAGGTACGCGGCGTCGATCGTGTAGCCGCGCAGCGCGGCGTCGACGTCCACGGCCTGTTCCGGGCCGAGTACCTTGCCCTGCCTGGTGATCCGGCGTACCGCGCACCAGATCCCCTCCAGCGGCGGTACCGGGGTCACCGGTGTGTCCGAATGCAGTCCGAAGTGGATTCCACGCGAGCGGGCCGAAACCAGCGGGCTGATCCGGCGGGCCCGCTCGGGGCCGAGGAAGACGTCACGATGCCGGTCTCCCCAGTAGTAGACGTGTTTGACGAAGAACGACGCGAGGACGTCGTGGGCGGCCATCCGGTCCAACTGGTCTTCGCGCACCGTCTGGCAGTGTTCGATCCGGTGGCGCCTGCCGGTGCCGCGCGGCGAGCCCAGCCGCGAGTAGCCGTCGATGATCGCGTCGATCGCCGCGTCCCCGTTGCCGTGCACGGCGACCTGCCAGCCCGCCGCGTCGAGCGCGGCGATCCGGCGGCCGAGGTCTGCGGGTTCGAGCAGCATCATGCCGTGCTCGTCCGGATCGCAGGTGTAGCCCTCCGCGAGGCATCCGGTCTTGCCCTGGATCGACCCGTCCGCGACGATCTTGACGCCGGTCATCGCGAACTTCTCGTCCGCGCCGCCTTCCGGAGCTTCCGGTTCACCCTCGGAGAGGCCGGGAAGCAGACCGTCGAACAGATAGCCGCGCACGCGGACGCGCAGTTTCCCGGCCCGCCGCACCAAGGCGTACGCCTCCAGTTCCGCCGCGCCGCCGATGAGTCCGATTCCGGTGTCGTGCACGGAAGTCACGCCGTTGGCGAGGTATTCCTCGTCGGCCAGGAGCAGTGCTTCGGCCAGTTCGCCCGCGCTCTGACCGGGGAGCCGGGACGTGACAAGGAAGGCCGCCGTCTCGACGAGCACCCCGGTCGGCTCGCCCCGGGCGTCGCGCACGATGAGGCCGCCGGGCGGATCCGGGGTCTCGGCGGTGATCCCGACTTCGCGCAGGGCAAGCGAGTTCGCGGTGCAGAAATGCCCGGAAACATGGGTCAGGACCACGGGATTGCGAGCGGAGACGGGATCGAGGTCCGCGCGCGTCGGATGACGGCCGTCCGCGAGCAGCGTGTCGTCGTACCGGAAACCGCGGATCCACTCCCCCGGCCCGAGTTCCTTGGCCGCCTGGGCGACCCGGCCGGCGATGTCGGCGATGGTGTCGTTGGGCGGGCTGCCGGCGTCGACCGGCGCGGCCAGCGTCATCCCGAAGAACGCCGGATGGTTGTGGGACTCGACGAAACCGGGGATCACCGTGCGCTCGGCCAGGTCGAGCACGGTGGTCTCCGGGCCGATCAACCGGGAGATCTCCCGTTCGGACCCCAGCGCGGTGATCCGCCCGCCGGACGCGGCCAGTGCGCGGACCCGTCTCCCCGCCGCGTCCAGCGTGAGCACGGTGCCGCCGAGCGCGACGAAATCGGCGGCATTCCGGGGATCTTCTCGAACGAACTCCACCACACGGACCTCCTGGCGACGTGTCCTGGCTCACGAAGGATCCCCAGACAGTGCGGCACATCTGGCCGCCTGAACAGGTCCAGAACGCTCCGGTGCGGTGGTACCAGTTGCGCGTTCAGCCGCCGAGCAGGTCGCGGCAGGCCTCACCGAGCAGGCGGATACCGGGGTCGATGTCGCGCAACGGCACCGCCGCGAAACCGATCCGGAAGTGGTTGCGCGGAGGGGCGTCCCCGACGAAGAAGATGTCCCCCGGTTCGATCAGGACGCCGTCGCGCTCGGCTCGTTCCATCAGCGCCCGGCAGTCCAGTTCGGGCGGCCCGGTCATCCAGAGGCTGACCCCGCCCGGCGGATACGCCGTCTGCGTCCACGGCAGGTGTTCGGTGACCGCGGCGCAGGTCGCCTCCCATTTCCGCATCAGCTTCTTGCGGTAGCGCCGCAGGGACCGGTGGTACTCGCCGCTGTCGATGAGGAGCGCCAGCGCCCGCTGGAGGTGACCGGGCGGATGCCGCAGCACGTACCGCCGGATCTCCCGCAGTTCCCGCACCAGCTCGCGCGGCCCGACCAGGTACCCCAGCCGCAGGCCGGGTGAGAGGAACTTGGAGAAGGTGCCGAGGTAGATCGCGTCGCCGGTGCCGTCGAGTGCCTTGAGCGCGGGCGTGGGGCTGCCGTGGTACCGGAATTCGCTGTCGTAGTCGTCCTCGACGAGCACCGTGCCCGCACTCGCGGCGAGGCTGAGCAGGCGACGGCGGCGGCCGATGCTCAACGTCGCGTTCGTCGGATGGTGGTGGCTCGGGGTGAGATAGAGCAGGTCGACGCCGTCGAGTGTCTCCGGCGGGCGCAGGCCGCTCTGGTCGACGTCGACGCCACGCAGCCCGGCGCCGGTGCGCAGGAAGATGTGCCGGGCGTCGAGATACCCCGGGTTCTCCATCGCCACGACGCTGTCCGACCCGAGCAGCGCGCGGCCGAGCAAATCGAGTCCCTGCTGCGAACCGACGGTGATCAGCACCTCGGACGGGTCTGCCTCGATCCCCCGCGCGGTGAGCAGCTGACGGCAGATCAGGTCGACCAGCATCGGGTCGTCCGAGCCGACGCTGTCCTGGAGGCTCGGGAACACGTGCGGCCGGTACAGCGCGTCGCGGAGGCAACGGGTCCACGACCGCGCCGGGAACGCCGTGACGTCGACCTGACCGGCGAGGAACGGGTACGGGTACGTGTGCCAGTCCACGCGCTTCTCGATATGCGGCACGCCCGCGTCCGGGTACCGGCGCACCCGCGCGCTCCAGTCGATGGCCGGGCTGGTGCCGCGCTCCTGCACCGCGCAATGCGGCCGCATCTCCGCGTTGATGAACAGGCCGCTGCGCTCCCGGCTCTCCACGAACCCCTCGGCGACCAGCTCCTGGTAGGCGAGGTTGATGGTGTTGCGGGAAACGCTCAGCTCGGCGGCCAGCTCACGCGAGCTCGGCAACCGGTGCGCCGGGTCGAAGGTGCCGATCGCGATGCCGTGCTCGATCGCGCGCCGCACCTGCCGGTAGAGCGGCTCGGCGGACGTCCGGTCGATTTCGATCAACGTACGCGGCAACGGCACCTCCCTCTCGGCGTCAGGGCCGGGATCTGAACCTAGCTCCAGATCCCGGCCGACACCACCTAGCCGAGCACGTCGTCGAGCGAAACCGAGTCGATCCCGAGTGCCTCGCCGACCGGTGCGGACGTCAGCCGCCCGTCGACCGTGCTGACCCCGCCACGCAGCTCCGGGCAGCGCGCGAGCGCGCCGGAGAGACCGTTGTTCGCCAGCTCCAGCGCGTACGGCAGCGTGACGTTCGTCAGCGCGTACGTCGAGGTGTGCGGGACCGCGCCGGGCATGTTGGCGACGCAGTAGAACACCGAGTCGTGCACGGCGAACGTCGGTTCCGCGTGCGTGGTCGGCCGCGTGTCCTCGAAGCAGCCGCCCTGGTCGACGGAGATGTCGACGAGCACGCTGCCCGGCTTCATCCGGGACACGAGGTCGTTCGACACCAGGCTCGGCGCCTTGGCACCGGGCACGAGCACGGCGCCGATCACGAGGTCCGCCTCGAGCACGGCCTCTTCGATCGAGTACGCGTTGGCCGCGGCGGTGCGGATCCGGCCCTGGTACATCCGGTCGGCGGCACGGAGCTTGTCGACGTTCTTGTCGAACAGGACGACGTCGGCCCAGGTCCCGGCCGCGCCGGCGACCGCGTTCATGCCCGCGACCCCGGCGCCGAGTACGACCACCCGCGCCGGGGCCACCCCGGAGACGCCGCCGATGAGCACACCCCGCCCACCGTTGGCGCGCATCAGCGTCTGCGCGCCGACCTGCGGGGCCAGCCGTCCGGCGACCTCGCTCATCGGGAACAGCAGGGGCAGCGAACCGTTCGGCAGCTGCACCGTCTCGTAGGCCACCGACGTCGTGCCCGCGTCCAGCAGCGCCCGCGTGCACGGCTCGCTCGCGGCGAGGTGCAGGTACGTGAACAGCAGCTGGTCGCGACGCAGGCGGTGGTACTCCTCCGCGATCGGCTCCTTGACCTTGAGCACGAGGTCTCCGGTCGCCCAGACGTCGTCGGCGCTGTCGAGCACCTTCGCCCCGGCCGCGGCGTAGTCCTCGTCGCGCACCGAGGAGCCTTCGCCGGCTCCGCGCTCGACGAACACCTCATGCCCGGCCGAAGTGAATTCGTGCACGCCCGCCGGCGTCACCGCGACCCGGTACTCGTGGTTCTTGACTTCACGAGGGACACCGATCTTCATCTCACGCTCCCGTCTGTTCCAAAGGCAATGACGCTGAGCGTGCGGTACGACTGGAACGGCCAGAAGTGCCAGAACCCGCACGATCGACGGGTCCAGTTCGCCGGCCATAGCGAGGGGCTATGACGTCCTCGCCGGATATCGGCTACCGGCGTTCGCGCATCCGCTCCACAATGGACTGGTGGGAACCCTGGCCATGACCTCGCTCGCGGCGGCGGCCGGGGTCGTCGCCCAGCGCCTGTCCGGGATGGGGCTTTCCCTGCTGTGCGTACCGTTCCTCGCGCTGGCGCTGGGCCCGCTCGACGCCGTCCGGCTCACCCTGCTGCTCGGCTTCCCGGTCTATCTCGCGGTCGCGATCACCCATTGGCGGGCGATCAGGTGGACGCAGGTCGCTTGGCTGACGGTGCCCGCGGTGGTCTTCACCCCGGTCGTCGCGTTCATCGTGCGCGGTGTTCCCGCGCGTCCGCTGCTGCTCGCCGCGGGCGGGTGCTGCGTCCTCGCCGTCGGCGTGCTGGCGAGTGGCGTCACCAGCAGGCGGCTGGCGGGCAGGACAGGTGCCGTCGGCGCGGGTGTGCTGAGCGCGGCGATGAATTCCGTCGCCGGGCTGTCCGGCCCCGCCGTGGCGGTGTACGGGGCGAGCGCGGGCTGGGGCGCGGACGAGACACGCGGGACGCTGTCGATCTACTTCTTCCTGCTCGGCCTGGTGGCGCTGCCCAGCCTCGGCTGGGTGGAGGTGCCCGTGAGCGTGCTCCTCGCGGTGGCGGGTGCGGCCCTCGCCGGTGATCTGCTGGGGCGGGCGCTGAGTCGCCGGGTCGGAGAGCGCTCTGTCCGCTGGTCCGTTCTGGTGCTTTCGGCGGCGGGTGGCGCGTTGACGCTGGCGCATGCCGCTTGAGGGCGCGGCTCGGTCCCGACCCGCTCAGCGTCCGTGTCGCGAAAGCCACTTTCGCGACGTCTGATGTCCCGAAAGTGGCTTTCGCGACACGCCTCGGCGTTGGAGTCACCCAGGATCACCGGACGGTGGTGGGCCGAAGGCTCCCTTCGCCGCGTCTGATGCGGTGAAGGGAGCCTTCGGCCTTGCCAAGCGTGTTGCGAAAGTGGCTTTCGCAACACGCTTCAGAGCAGCTTTCGCAACGCCTCCCGAAGGGCGGCGAGAGCGGCTTCGGGCTCGTCCCAGAAGATCATGTGCCCGGCCCCCGCGATCTCGACGAGTTCCGCCGACGGATTGCGCTCGGCCGCTTCGGCCGCGCCGGCGGCGGTGACGACCGGACTCGCGCCGCCGTACAGGAAGTACGTCGGAGCGGGCACATTCGGCCAGTCGGCGAAGAAGTCCTCGCTTTCGAAACCGGCGTGGGTGGCGGCGATCGCGGTGCGGGAGCACGAAGACAGCCAGCGGGCGCGCAATTCCTGTTCCCGGCGCGGCCATCGCGGCCAGGACCGGGCGACTTCGTCGGCATCGGTGCCCCGGCGGGCCTGCGCGAGTTGCCCGAGGAAGGCGTCGAGGGTGGTGGGGTACGGCGCCCGTCCGGGACCGCTCAGCGGAGGGTCGGCCAGCACCGTGCCCCGGAACGGCCGGGTGGCGGCGACCCGTGCGGCGATCCGTGCGCCCATGGAGTGTCCGAAAAGGATCGGATCGCGCAGCCCGAGTCCGTCCACGACCGCCTCGACGTCCGCGGCATAGCTTCCCCGGTCGTAATCCGGCGCGTCGTCGGACAGGCCGCGCCCGCGGACGTCGAGCACGAGCGGCCGCACGAGGTCGGTGAGCTCCCTCGCCACGAAGTCCATCGTGACCGCCGGGCTGGTGATACCCGGCAGCACGACCACCGGAACCCCGTCGGACGGCCCGTAGTCGAGTACGTGCAGCCGGACCGATCCCGAGCGCACCCACCGGCTGGTCGCCGGAACGTCGCCGAGATCCGCCAGCGCGGGTTGGCCGAGCGTGCGGGGATCCTGATCCGCGAGGTACGCCAACGCATCGTCGAGGCCGACGACGTCGGCGTACTTCGCCTGGAGATCGAACAACGCGGCATCGTGCGGCCCCTGGGCCCGGTCACCGCAGGCTTCCCGCACGACGAGCGTATTGAAGCCGGACTGGACGGCATCGACCGCGGTCGCGCGGACACATCCCGAAGTCGTAGCGCCGCAGATGACGACGGTGTCCGTACCGAGACTCGTGAGGAGCGCCGCCAGCGAGGTCCCGTGGAACGCCGAGGCGCCCTTCTTCAGGATGAGATGGTCGCCTTCACGCCGTTCGAGCCGTGGATCAAGGGCGACCGCTTCGCTTCCTTCGCGCAGCGCCCGCATCCCGGGGGCTTTCCGGAGCCACGCGACGGCGTCGCCCTCCGCTTCGGCAGGGGTGTAGGAGATCGCGGTGTAGATCACCGGTATGTCCCGCCGACGCGCCTCGGCGACGAGAGCGGCGGTCGCGGTCACTTCGGCGGTGAGGTCGGCTCCGGACGGGAAGCCGGATTCGGTGAACCCGCGGGTCAGGTCGACCACGACCAGGGCCGGGCGCGAACCGCGCGGCACGCTCGCACCGAAACCGGCTCGGTCGTACACGCTGTCGAGACGTTCATCGGCGGGCACGCTGCAACTCCTTGATCAGTTTGTCCTGAGTACGGATCCGGCCCAGCAGCCAGCCCTGGAACAACCCGAGGGCCGCGGCGGCCGCGATCACGCCGTAGCGTTTGACGTTGTCGGGCACCAGCATCGCCAGACCGTCGAGAGCCTCGCCGCCGTCGCCGGCCGGAGCGGGTTTCGCCACCGGCGCGGGCCGGCCTTCCAACTGGTCCGCGAGATTGCGGGCGAACTGGTCGAGCAGCCGGGTGGAGACGGCGCCGATCGCGCCCTTGCCGAACTGGGCGAGCTTGCCGCGGATCGACAGATCGGTGCGCAACTCGATGGTGGCGCCGCCGGGTGCCTCGCGCACGGTCAGCGTGACGTCGGCCTCCGCGTCGCCGTTGCCGTGGGCGTCCGCTCCCCTGGCCACCAGCCGCAGAGTGCGGTCGGCGGGGGTGACCTCGGTGAACCGCACGGTGCCCGAGTAGGCGGCGGTGATCGGGCCGACCTTGACCTTGACGCGGCCGAGATAGGCGTCATCCTGCCGCCCGTCGAGGGTCGCGCCCGGCAGGCAACCGGCCACCCGTTCGACGTCGTTGATCAAGGCGAAGACCGCGTCGGGCCCGGCCGGGACGGACAGTTCGTTTTCCAGGATCACGCTGTCGCCTCCTTCTTCGCGGCGTGGCACCGGCGGGTCGCGGTCGCCTCGATCGCGTCGACGATCGTCTGATAACCGGTGCAGCGGCACAGATTCGCCGAGACGGCCTCGCGGATCTCCTCGCGCCCCGCGTCCGGCCGCTGGGCGAGGAATCCTTCGGCCAGCATGAGGAATCCGGGCGTGCAGAACCCGCACTGCAGACCGTGGTGTTCGCTGAAAGACCGCTGCAGATCGGAAAGTTCGCCGTCCTGCCCCAGCGATTCGACCGTGCGGACCTCGGCCGACTCCGCCTGGACGGCGAACATCAGGCACGCCCGCACCGGTTCCCCGTCGACGAGGACGGTGCAGGCGCCGCAGACTCCGTGCTCGCAGCCGACGTGGGTGCCGGTGAGCCCGAGATCGTGGCGCAGGACGTCAAGCAGGGTCTTGCGCGGTTCGACGAGCGCCTCCTGCGCCTCGCCGTTGACGTTCAGGACGATCAGGTGCCGGTCGCTCATGAGGGGACGCTCACTTCCTGGTGGATCTCCGCGTCGAGCGCGGCGAGCACGGTCTGCGGGTGGACCGGGGTCGTGTCGAGTTCGATCCCGGTACGGTGCAGCGCGTCGTTGATCGCGTTCAGCACCGCGGCGGGCGCGCCGATGGTGCCGCCCTCCCCCGCGCCCTTCGCGCCGTTTTCCGTGAAGGCGCAAGGGGTTTCGAGGTGGGTGACGGAGATGTCGGGGATCTCCGTCGCGGTCGGGACGAGGTAGTCGATGAAGCTCGCGGCCGACGGTTCCCCGTTGCCCGCATAGGTGACTTCTTCGAACAACGCGCCGGCGATGCCCTGCGCGATCCCGCCGCGGCACTGGCCGTCGACGACCTGCGGATGGATCACCACGCCGCAGTCCTCCACGCAGGCGTAGCGCAGGATCTTGATCTGGCCGGTGCCCGGATCGGCCTCGACCACCACGGCGTGCGTGGCGTTGGAGAAGGTGCCGTCGCCGGGCACGTCGAAGCTCGCCGTGGCCGTCAGCGTCGGTTCGACGTCCTTGGGCAGCAGGTGACTGCGCAGATAGGCCACGTCGGCGATCTCCTCGAACGACGCGCGCCGCTCCGGATCGTCGATCTGGACGACGCCTCCGTCACCGTCGAGGCGGACGTTGTCAGGGCTCGTTTCGAGCAGGTGCGCGGCGATCCTGCACAACAGTTCCCCGAGCTTGCCGGCCGCGAGCGACACCGCGGAGCCGCCGATCGTCACCGAGCGGGAGGCGAAAGTCCCCCATCCGTAGGCGATCCGCTCGGTATCACCCTGGCGGAGCTTGACCTGGTCGAGGTGCAGGCCCAGCCGGTCGGCCACGATCTGCGCCAGCGTCGTCTCGTGAGACTGGCCGTGGTTCATGGTGCCGCTGGTAACCACGACGGATCCGGTGGTGTCCATCCGGATCTCGGAGATGTCGAAACCGGGCACCACGGCCATCTTCCGCTTCGCGAAGGCACCCGAGCCGTACCCGGTCCGCTCGGAGAAGCAGCAGTAACCGATGCCGATATGCCTGCCCTCGGCGGCGGCGCGTTCCCGGATCTCGTACCACCCCTCGTCGCGGATCGTCGCCTCGGCGAGTTCGAGCGATTCGCGGTAGGTGCCCGGGTCGTAGGTGATGGCGTTGACGCCGGTGTACGGGAACTGCGTGATCACGTTGCGCCGCCGGATCTCGACCGGATCGAGGCCGAGTTCCCTGGCCGCGCGTTCCATCACCCGTTCGATCGCCATCACGTACTGCGGACGGCTGACCCCGCGGTAGGGAGCCGTCGGCGCCTTGTTGCTCGCGATGGCGCGGGCACGGACGCGGTATTCGGGCACCTGGTACACGCTCGGCATCTCCGCCGACGCCATCAGCGGCTCGATGCCCGCGGTGAACGGGTAGCAGGAGTAGGCGCCCATGTCGCAGACGACGTCGACGTCGAGCGCGGTGATCCGCCCGTCCTCGTCGAACGCCGCCAGCGTGCGGTAACGCTGTTCCCTGGCAAGGAATCCGGCCGTGAGCGCCTCGCGCCGGTCTTCGATCCATTTCACCGGGCGGTTCAACCGGCGGGCCGCGGCCGCGACCGCGATCTCCTCGCGGCCGACGACGCATTTCTGGCCGAAACCCCCGCCCATGTCCGGGACGGTGACCCGCACGGTGCGTTCGGGGACCCGCAGCGAACGGGCCATCGCCGTGCGCACCTGATGCGGCACCTGGGTGCACATCTGGACGAGCAACTGGTCGTCGTGGTCGTCCCAGGAGGCGACCACTCCCCGCGTTTCGAGCGGGAGCGCGTTCTGCCGTCCGCTCTTCGTGACGACTTCGACCACGCGGCCACCGCCCAGGCGAGCCGCCTCGAACGCCGCGTCGACACCGGGTGTGTCGAACATCGACACGTCGACCAGCACGTTGCCCGGCGCCTCGTCGTGCACGAGGGGCGCGTCCGCGGCGAACGCCGACTCCTCCGACACGATCGCGCCGAGCGGCTCGTAGTCCACCACCGCGGCTTCGACGCCGTCCTCGGCGCTGTACGGATCACGCGCGACGACCAGTGCCACCGGTTCGCCGGCGAACCGCACCTTCTCCCTGGCGAGGATCGGCATCGCGGTCGGCGAGAACTCCTCGGGCGGGCGATCGAGCAGGGCGACGATGTCCCCGAGATCGAGATCGGACGCCGTGTAGGCGGCGACGACGCCGTCGACCGCCAACGTGGCCGACAGATCGATCCCGGTGATCGTGCCGTGCGCGACCGTCGATCGGACGAAAGCCGCGTGCAGCATTCCGAGCAACTGGATGTCGTCGACGAAACGGCCCCGACCGGTGAGCAGGCGGGGATCCTCACGCCGGGGCACCGACGCGCCGACCCAGCGGCCATTCCGGCCGTCGAACCGCGGAGTCATCGCGTTTCTCCTTTCTCCCAGGCCTCGTGCAGCGCCCGGGTGACGAGGGTGCGCGCCAGGCGGCGGCGGTAGGCGGCACTGCCCGCCGCGTCGTCGGGCGGATCGATCGCCGCCGCGGCGGCCTCACCGCACTCTGCGAACAGGTCCGGCCCCGGGACGCCGCCGTCGAGCAGCGCCTCGGCCTCGGGAACCCTGACCGGCGCGGGTGCCACGCCGCCGAGCACGACCCGGCCGCCGTGCCCCGCGTCGATGCTCACGGCGGCGTCGACGATCGCGAAATCGCCGTGACGACGGGCGAACTCGGTCAGCGCGGCCCGCGGCGACGGACGGGTGAAGCGCACCGCGGTCACGACCTCGTCCGGTTCGACGGCCGTGGTGTAGAAGCCGTGGAACATCTCCGCGGCCGGGATCTCCCTGGGCCCGCGCGGGCCTTCGGCGACGATCACCGCGTCGAGCAGCAGGGCCAGCAGGCACCATTCGGCGGTCGCGTCACCGTGGACGACGCTGCCCGCCACCGTGCCGCGGGACCGGATCGGCAGATGCCCCACCCACCGCATCGCGCGGGACAGCACGTCGAAATCCGGTCCCAGCTCGGCGACCTCCACCGCCCGATGGGTGACCATCGCGCCGATCGTGAGGCTGGAACCGGTACGCCGGAACGAGTTCAGCGCCGGTTCCCGCCGCAGCGGGCCCAGATCCACCAGCGCCGTCGGGCGGGCGAGCCGGAAGTTCATCATCGGCATCAGGCTCTGGCCGCCGGCGATGAGTTTCGGATCCTCGCCCGCCGCGGCGAGTTCGCCGAGCAGGCCGACGGCGTCGGTGACGTCGTGGGCCCGGTGGTACCGGAAGGCGGCGGGCTTCACAGAGCCGACCTGGACTCGGCGGCAGGCTCGGCCGGGTCGACGATCCGGTCGAGTTCGCGGCCGCGGGTCTCCGGCGCGCCCGTCATCATGAACAAGACCGCGGCCACCACGAGGACACCCAGCACGGCGAAGGTGAGGGGCAACCCGAGCACCGGCCACAGCACGCTCCCGAACAGCAGCGGCGCGAAACCGGTGATCGCCCGGCTCGACGACGACGCCCAGCCGAACCCCGACGCCCGGAGTTCGGTCGGGTAGAGCTCGGAGACGTAGGCGTACATCACCGGGATGACCACCAGCGCGAACAGGCCGAACGCGCCGATCGCCACGACCGCCGCGGCAGGCGTGTCGAGCAGCAGGGAGAACACCACGAGCGACAGCGCGGTGAGCGGACCGGCGACCATGATGATCCGCTTGCGGCCGACCCTGTCGACCAGGAGCACGGCCACCGCGACACCGACGATGCCGGTCGCGTTCATGAGCGCGGTCGAGGCGAAGGCCGCGATCTCGCCGAATCCCTGCGCCCGCAGGATGGACGGCATCCAGCTGAGCGCGGCGTAGTAGACCAGCATGACGCTGATGAACAGCGACCACGCGACCGCCGTGATCCGCGGGTTGAACGCCCACACCCGGCGCAGCTGGTCGAACGCGGCCGCGACCGCGCCACCGCGGGTGTCCTCGACCACCGCGGGCGGGACCGAGTAGGGCTCCGGTTCGGCACCCGTGCGGCGCACGAGATCGTCGATCACCGCTCGCGCCTCCGCCTCGCGGCCCTTGCGCACCAGATACAGCGGTGATTCCGGGACACCGCGCCGTACCCAGAACAGCAGCAGCGCGGGCAGGATCATCAGCACCAGCATCCAGCGCCAGTTCCCCTCGACCGGGAGCAGCAGCGTCGCGGTGACGGCGGCCAGCGTGGTCCCGATCGGCCACCAGCCGTCCATCGCGGACAGGACCCGGCCGCGATGCTTGCGCGGGGAGAACTCGCTGACGATCGCGTAGTCGACCGGGATACAGCCGCCGAGCCCGATCCCCGCCAGGAAACGCAGCGCCAGGAACGTCTCCACGTTCGGCGCGAGCGCGCCCAGCACGGAGAACAGCGCGAACAGCAGCAGCGTGACGCTGAACGCCCGCTTCCGGCCGATCCGGTCCGCGATCGTGCCCCAGACGACCGCCCCCACGGCCATGCCGATCAGGTTCGCGGTGGCCACCAGGCCTTTCCCGCCCGCGGACAACCCGAATTCCGTCCCGACCAGCGGGGTGAGGAATCCGTTCAACGCGACGTCCCAGGCATCGAACATGTAGCCCAGCCCGCCGATGAGGAAGATCTTTCCCTGCACGCTCCAACGCCAGGGCAGGTCCTGGACGATCTGATCACCAGTACGCATGAACCACTCCGATGCGATTGCCGGCCAGCGCGCCTCAGCGGGCGAACTGGTAGTGGATGGACTCGGTGTCGGGGTCGGTGAGCGGGCTGCCGTTCCACAGCCAGTCGTAGGACACGTCGGATTCGCCGTCGAAGCGCCGCAGCTTCTCGTCCCGTTCGCGCTGCTCGGGACCGTCGGGCAGGTGGTAGAAGTCCATGTTCTGCAGCGAGGCGTCCTGCACCATGCCCGCGTGCTTGGCGCGCCGGTCCACGTAGCGGATCAAAGCACCGTCGATCCCGTCCCGGGTGACCCGCCCCAGCTCCTCGGCCAGCACCGCGGCGTCTTCCATCGCCTGGGACGCGCCCTGTGCCTGATACGGCAGCATCGCGTGGCACGCGTCGCCGAGCAGGGCGACCCGGCCGTCGACCCAGACCGGGTCGCGGCGACGGCGGTACATCGCCCACACCGAGACGTCCTCGTCCTTCGCCTTGGCCAGCATCGTCGGTACCCGATCGTCCCAGTCGTGGTACTCGGCGGCGAGTTCGGCGGCGGTGGCCGGACCGCTCCAGTCCTTGGCCACCGCGTCGGTGCACGGCACGATCGCGACCACGTTGAGGTACTCCCCGCCGCGGATCATGTAGTGCACCAGGTGTTTGTTGGGGCCGTACCAGATCGTGGAGTGGTACCGGTCGACGAGGAACCGGGTGGCGGGGTCCTGCGCGATCAGGTCGCCGGAGATCAGGGCACGGTAGGCCATCTCGCCCGAGAACGCGAGGGTGTCGTCGAAGCCGGCCAGATCGCGCACCGAAGACCGGATGCCGTCCGCTCCGACCACGACGTCGCCGGTGAACCGGCGGCCGTCGGCGGTGATCACGGTCGGCCGGTCCGGCTCCGACCGGTCGAGGTCGACCACCCGCGCGCCGGTCGCCACGCGCACCACCGGACCGGGGACCTCCGGATCGAGGCAGGCGTCCAGCAGCACTCCGTGCAGGTCGGCGCGGTGGTAGTGCCAGTAGGGCGCGCCGTACTGGTCGGTCACGCGCCTGCCGAGCTCCAGCTGGGCGATGATGCTCCCGTCGGCCCAGCGACGGCGCACCTGGTCCTGCGGCTCGGTCCGCACCCGCTCGAGCCGGGCGCGCAGGCCGAGCCCGATGAGGATCCGGCTGGCGTTCGGCGCGGTCTGGATCCCCGCGCCGATCTCGCCCAGCGCGGGGGCGGCCTCGACCACGGTGACGCGCAGACCTCGTTGCCGCAGGGACAACGCGGCGCAGAGCCCACCGAGCCCGCCACCGACGACAACGACCTCAAACGACTGACTCGCGGCCATGCCTGCCTCCCGTCTTCGTCCTGGCTTCCGTGCCCTTGAGCAAGCTCCCCGCGCCGGGTACCCAGGGCTCCACACCGAGTTCCGACAGGATCCGGTACGTCGTCGCCGTCGCCGCCGACAGGACGGGGATCCCGATCTCGTCCTCCACCGGCTGGATCGCGGGCAGCGAAGGCATCTGGACACAGGCGGAGAGCACCAAAGTGTCCACATCGGACAGATTCAGCTTGCGGTGATGCTCACGCAGGTCTGCGGGGTCCAGCCGGGCGACGGCGAGGTTGTCCGGCACTTCGAGGGAAAGCGCGTCGGCGACCTCGAACCCGGCGTCCTCGATGTAGTCCGCGACCGCCTTCGTCAACGGTTTCATGTACGGCGTGATGATCGCGACCTTGCGGGCGCCGAGCGCGCCGAGCCCCGACAGCAGCGCTCCGGCGCTGGAGACGACCGGCGACTCGCAACCCTCTTCGCGCAGCACGCGCGTGATGTCGTCCTCGGCGGTGCAGTGATAACCGGGTCCCTGGGCCATGATCGCCACCAGGCACGCGGTGGCGACCACGTCGGGCCGCGCGTCGGCGAGTTCGGCCGCCGCCCGCCCGGCCTGGGCGTTCATCGCCCGCAGCTGTTCGGGTTCGACGTGCCGCATCCTGGCCCGCGCGGAGTGGAAGACGAACCGGTCCCCCGGCAAGGCCTCCTCCCTGGCGCGCAGCATCCGCGGCAGCTCGGTCTCCATGGTGAGGTTCGAGCTGGGGACGATCATCCCGATGTGGCGGTCGCTCATCGGCGGGCCGCCGGACGCATCTCGGCCACGGTCAGCTCACCGTTGTCGACGATCAGTTCGTCGTCCAGGTAAAGGGAATTGCCGCGCATCGGGATGTCGAAGTGGCACGGCGTGTCGTTCGGGCCGCCGAGCTCGTTGTTGGGGCCGATGGAGAACATGACGTTGCCGTAGAAACTCCGCAGTTCCATGCCCATCCCGCCGGGGAACTGGGTCAGGCCGTGCCAGTGCGCGCGTTCGTCGAGGCCCCAGCCCACGTGGCTCATGCCGTAGCCGCGCGGATCGTCGAAGCTCTCGATGTAGGAGCGCAGCAGATCCGCGTCCAGCCCGGAGGATCCGGCGCCGCCGCGGATGTCCCGGATGAACCCCTGTTCGATGGTGATCTCCACCGGCGTCTGTACGTAGGTGTTGAACGGCAGCAACACATCCCCCGGCGACAGCACGATCTTCCCGTCGACCCCGTCGTCGGCGCCGCCGGTGAACACGAACGCCGCCGGCCAGTGGTCCCAGCGGCCGGGAGTGTCGGTGTAGCCGTACTCGGACAGCGTCGGGTACACGCCGAGCTGATAGGTGACGTCGGTGCCCGCCGGGCTGGTGATCCGCATCGTGCCCGCCTTGGCGAGGAGTTCCGCGCCGATCTCCACCCGCTCGCGCAGTTCCTTCGTCGGCATGAGCCGGGCCAGCAGTTCGGGCGGTTCGACGGCGGTGAGGATCCGGGTGCCCGCGTCCTGGATGGCGAACTGTTCCTTGCTGAACAACAGGAACGTGCAGTCGACCACCATGTCCACGCTCTTGAGCGCCTCGACCGCCAGCGGGATGTTCCCGAGCCCCGAGTCGCCGACCGCCCACGCGCCCGCGGCGCTAACCGGCGACGGCAGCCGCATGTGGTACGCCGAGGCGCCCAGTTGCTGGGCGGCCCACAGGAAGGCGTCGGCGTACTCCGCCCGCTCCCCGCCGCGGGTCAGCACCACCACGGTCTCGCCCTCGTGCACCCCCGAGAACGTCAACTGGCGCAAACAGATGTCGTTGAACAGGTTCCGGTCCATCGCCGACCACCTCCATATTGATCCGAGCACGTACTATCCGGGTACGGAAGACCGGTCTTCATACGAACACGTACCATCCGGATACGCAAGAGGTGACCGCGGACAGATCTCGGCCGCGTTCCCGTGAGCGACCGTCCGGACACGTAGGATCACCGCGGGGGCCCGGGCAGCGGGTTGGAGCCGACAAGGAGCAGCGAATGGGTGAATCGGCGCGCACGGGCCGACGCAGGGACGACACGCCGGCCGTCACTCCCGCGACGCCGTCGGACCTGCTGGCGGCTCCCGGCTACGGCGCCCGCAGGCTGTACCAGGCCTACCTCGCCGCGTGGAACCGTCATGTGGATCCGGTGCTGACCGGTCCGCAGTTCGCGGTCCTGTCGGCGGTCCGCGCCTACCCCGGAAGCGACCAGAGTTCCCTCGCGGGCGCCGTCGCGCTCGACACCTCGACGATGGCCGATCTGTGCCGCAGGCTCGAGCGGCGGGGTCTCATCCAGCGTGTCGAATCCCCACACGACGCGCGGCGCAAACTGCTGTCGCTCACCGACGAGGGCAAGTCGGTCCTGAGCCAGGTGAACCGCCGCGCCCGCCGTCTGGACAAGGCGCTCCTCGACGGCGACGACGACATCGACATGGCGGCTTTGCTCAACGCGCTCGGCGCCCGCTGGGAGCGGATCGCCGAGGTCGACAAGCTGCGCTGAGGGTTGACCTTGACATCGTGACAAGGTCTTCACTGAGGCGCAGGAGGTGGTTCCCATGAACCCGACCACGGACACACCGCTGCTCGACGCTCTCGGAGCCGAGGACTCGTCGACGCGGCTCAAGGCCGCCATGGCCGCGGGCACCCGGCCCGACCCGCGCTTCACCGACGCCCTCGTCGCTCGTTGCGCGGTCGAGCCCGACTTCTTCGTCCGCGACATGCTCACCTGGGCGCTGACCCGTCTCCCGCCGTCGAGCACGGTGCCCCGACTCCTGGTGGAGCTTCGATCCGGGCAGGCGCAGGCACGGAGTCAGGCGTTGCACACCCTGTCGAAGATCGGGGACCGCACCGCCTGGCCCGCGATCACCGGATCCCTGCTGCACGACGCCGACGACGAGGTGGCGCGAAGCGCCTGGCGTGCGGCCGTCATCCTCGTGCCGGAGGGGTCGCGGGCCGACCTGGCCACGGAACTGGCCGTCGAGCTCGGCCGTGGTGACCGGAACCGGCGGCTGAGCCTCAGCCGGGCGCTCGTCGCGCTCGGGGACGCCTGCGAGCCGGCCCTGCGGAAGGCCTCGGAGAGCCGCGATGACGCGGTGCGCGCACACGCCTTCGCCACGGAGCGACTCCTCCGCGACCCGGAAGCGGGGTTCGACGTGACCGCGGACGAAGCGAAGCGGATCATCGCGCTCGGTCCGCAGCGGGCCGGAGGATCGGCGTGCTGATCGGCGAGGTGGCGCGGCGTTCGGGAGTGAGCTCCCGGATGCTGCGCCACTACGACTCCCTCGGTCTCGTGCGGCCGACGGGACGCACCGTCGGTGGCTACCGGGAGTACCAGGACGAGGACATCCGCCGGATCTTCCATGTGGAGAGCCTGCGCTCGCTCGGGTTGTCGCTGCGCCAGATCTCGCGCGCGCTGGAGGACCCGACCTTCACACCGTCGACACTGGTCGGCGACCTCATCCGCCAGGCGGAGGACCGGCTGAACCGGGAACAGGAGTTGCTCGCGCGGCTGCGCACGGTCGACGCGTCCGCGCCTTCGGACTGGCAGGACGCCCTGCGCATCGTGGAACTCCTACGAGGGCTCACTTCGCCTCACGCGGCGCGCCGCCAGCAGGCCGCCCTGAATCCGGCCGAAGACCTGCCGGTTCCCGCCGACCGGATCGCCGGCGCCATCCTGGCCGAGGCCGACCCGAATGTCGCCGGAGCCCTGCGCTGGGCACTCGCGCGAGCGGGCGGCGACGGGGTGGCCGAGGTGGCGGCAGGACTGCGCGCCGAGGACGCGGACGTCCGGCAGCGCGCGGTGCTGGCGCTCGCCGAGATCCCCGGCGAGGAAGCGGACAAGGCGCTCACGGAAGCGCTCGGGGACTCCGACGCGAGGGTGCGCGGGCCCGCCGCGCTCGCCTTGGGCGGGAGAGGCACGACCGCGGCCATTCCCGCCCTGGTCCGCATGGTCGTCGACGGCACGAACGACGTCGAAGCCGCTGAGGTCCTGGGCGCGCTGGTGGAGAACCCCCGGTCGGAGGAACGGATCATGGCCGCCCTGTCCGACGCGCTTGCGGCGCACACCGGGGATTCCGCGGTCCGGATCCGCGTGGTCCAAGCCCTGGCGGAGATTCCGGGGGCGAAGTCGGGCGGCATGATGAAAGGGCTCGCCGGGGATCCCGATCCGGCTGTCGCGCTGATCGCGTCCGCCCTCGCGGGCCGGGACCGGTGACCCACGAGCAAGGAGACCCACACGGCGAGGCACAGGGCCGACAGGACCCGCCACGCCTTGAAGCGTCCACAGAGGACAGTTACTGATGACCGAATGACCGTTTGATGTTCATATGACCGATTCTACCCAGGGTCGTGAGTGATAAAGAGGGTTATTGAGGGGCAAGTCAAACCTGGCGTGTTTCCCAGCCGATGGCTCAATCGCGGGACCTGACGTACCACAACTGTCCACAAAGGACGCCAATTCAGTCATTCGTGTCCGATTTAGGCGCTTTGCGTGGGGGTCGTGAGTGGCAATGGTCGTTCTAACGCTCTTTTTCACTCACGACCCCCGCGAGAACCGGACATTGTTACACCAATCGGGCGCGCAATCGGCTAGACGTGTCCTTTGTGGACACGTCGCGATGGGGGGTCGGGCTGTCCAGGGTGGCCATCTCATTGCGAAGTCGGCGAAGACGGCCTACGCGACAGGGGTTCGTCCACGCCACGTTTGACTTGCAGCTCAATAGAACGCTCCTTATCACTCACGACCCCTGCGATAAGATGCACATAGGTCTCAAATCGGATAGCCCCCGCGGGAATTCGTCCCTTATGGACAGTCCGGACCGTCTCCACGCTCGTCGACGAGCCCGCTCCGTCACGTCACCTTTGCCTACTCGAGGCTTACCCGCGAGGCTCGTACCGCTCGTAGTGCAGCACGGCGTCGAGCGGAAGACGTTCCCGCCAGCCGTGCCGCTCCAGATCGGGGACGGCGGGCAGCTCCCGCACCGGGCCGACGCACAACCACGCCACCGGACGGACGTTTCCGGGCAATCCCACCAGATCGCGCAGGAACTCCTCGCGGTAGAAGCTGACCCAGCCGACGCCGAGCCCCTCGGCGGTCGCCGCCAGCCACAGGTTCTGAATGGCCAGGCACACCGAGTACAGCCCGGCGTCGGCGATCGCGTGCCTCCCCAGCACGTCGGGCGCGCCGCGCGCCGGGTCGTAGCCGACCACGATCCCGGCGGAGGACTCGACGATCCCCTCGATCTTGATGTTCGCGAAGACACGAGCCCGCTCGACGTCCAATTGGTCTTCGAACACCTCGCGCTCGGCCAGCACGTGCTCGCGAAACCGCTTTCGAAGGTCCATATCGGACACCACGACGAAATCCCACGGCTGGGACAGGCCCACGCTCGGCGCAGCGTGTGCCGCGCTCAGCACTCGGCGCAGCACCTCTTCGGGAATCGGCTCGCCGGTGAACTCGCCCCTGGTGTCCCGTCGCCGGAAGATCGTGCCGTACAACGAACCGGTTTCTGTCTCACGCGTCATGTGCCCGATCGTGCCCGTTCCGGTTCGCGGCGAGGAACGGGGTCAGCAGGCGTAGCAGTTCCGCGGGCCGGTCCAGCGGGATGATGTGGCCGCAGTCCTCGACGAGGTGACCGGTGAGGTCGTCGGCGACGGGACGCAACTGCCTTTCCAGCGCACGACCGACCGGGTGGGCGCCGATCGCCATCGTGGGCATCGTCAGCCTGCCGGCCGCCACCGCTTCACCGATCTGGCGCGCGGTGACCGGCAGGGCGCGATAGTAGGAGAAGGCGCAGCGCAGGGCGTCCTGTCCGGTGTAGGCGTCGACGAAGGCGTCGCGGATCTCCGGCGGCACGCCGCGGCCGAGCGTGCCCTCCGTGAGGAACCAGTCGAGGTAATCCGCCTCGTGCCCGACCAGGACCTTTTCGGCGAGGCCGGGAACGGCGTGGAAGCCGAACCACCACGGCGGGCCGCCTGCCAGGAAGTCCTCGGCGCCGGGCAGCGAACCCGCCAGCGACTCCATCACGACGAGCCGCCGCACCAGCTCCGGCCGCCGCAGGGCGAGCAGGACGGCGACCGGCGTGCCCGCGTCGATGGCGACGACGTCCGCCTCGGTTTCGCCGAGGGCTTCGAGGATGCCTTCGGCGTCGGTGGCCAGCGTGCTCGCGTCATAGCCGTCCACGGCGCGGGTGCTGTCGCCGAGCCCGCGCAGATCCGGGGCGATGACCCGGTGCTGTTCGGCGAGTGGGCCGATGATCTCGCTCCAGAGCCGCCAGGTGTGCGGGAAGCCGTGCAGCAGCAGGACCGCGGGCCCGCTGCCCGCGACGGCCACGGTGACCTCGATGCCGTTGATGCCGATCCGGCGTAGCTGGGGCACGTCGCCTCCGTAGTGGTTACCATTGGTTACCAGAAAACCGTAGGTAACTTCCGGTGTGCCGCCAAGACGGCACTTTCCCCACAGGTGGTGAGCTCCAGGTGACCTCCCGGCCGAAGCGTGGCGACCTGTTCGACCCCGAATGCCCGACGCGCCGTCTGCTGGACCGCATCGGCACGAAATGGACGTCGATGGCGGTCAAGGTCCTCGCGGAGGCGTCTCCGGACGAGGTCCGGTTCGCCGAGCTACGGCGCCGGATCCCCGGCGTATCCCAGAAAATGCTGTCGGTGACCTTGCACAGCCTGGTCCGCGACGGCCTCGTCGCGCGCCGGGTGGAGCCCACCGTGCCGCCTCGCGTGCACTACCGGCTGACCGACCTGGGCCGGTCGCTCGACGTGCCGCTGGCGGCGCTCCGGAACTGGGCCGAAGAGCATATGGCCCGGATCGACGAGGCCAACGCGATGGCGGACGACTCCCCGGCTCAGAGCGGCTCCAGATAGGACCGCTCGGACCAGTCGTCGTCCTCGTCATCCCGGGGACGACGGTTCCGCACGGGCGGTTCCGGCGCGGGCGCGGACAGCTTTTCCAGCTCCGCCACGGCCTCGTCGACGTCCAAAGTGGCCAGTTCGCCGACCTGCCGTTCCAAGGACGACCACGCTTCGCCGGCGAGCCGCTGACGTTCCTCCGCGGGCAGCGCGTCGATGAGCTGCCACCAGCCTCGCGCCTCCTGGACGAATTCGTCCAGGACCGGGCCGTGGGCCAGCAGTTCGTGCGGCCGCCGCCGCCCGGCGAGCACCTCCCCCGCGAAGTCCCCGGCGGCACCGCCGGTCGCCGCCAGCAGCCGCATGGCCGTCTGCCGCGCCCGCTCGCCCTGCTCGGAGCCGAAGAGCTCGTGTCCCGTCACAGCCGCACCCCCCTGCCCTTGGCCGGGCACTCGGCGTCCCGGTGTTCGTAGCCTTCCGGCCACTGCGGTGGTTCGCCCATCGCGATGGTGGCTTCCAGCAGTTCGTCGAGCGTCTTCTCCCCCGCGAAGGCGTGTGCCAGCCCGAGCGCGGCACTGATCCAGGTTTGGATGATCCCGACGATCTCGTTGAAGGACAGCACCAGATGGATGATGTCGCGCAGCTCGGGGTCCTGGAAGATGGTGATGAGCTTGCCTCGCTGCCCCAGCTGGGACAGCGCTTCGCTGATCACCTCCGCCACCCGGACCCCGCGTTCCAGCCCGAGTTTCTTGCCCTTGGTGAGGATCAGCAGCACGATGTCGATCGCCGAGCTGTAACCGTGCCTGATCTCCTGCATCATGTGGTACGCGAGCTTCGCCAGCGCCTGGATCGCCCGGCACGCGCCGTGGAAGTACTGGGCCAGCTGCAGCACGCAACTGCGGTAGTCGGCCAGCCAGTTCTTCGCCCGGTCCGCGGCCTCTCCCTTCCACACCCCCTGGATCCCGAACCGGCCCTGGTTGATGTTGGCCGCGATGTTCTCCAGCCCGATCGCGGCGTCGTGGTAGAGCACCGCCTGTTCCTGCAGCACGGTCCAGTCACCGACGAGCAGGTCGGCGAGCATGGTGATGAAGTCCTTGTCCGACCCGGTGAGCATCTTGATCACCTCGGCGACGTCGCCCAGCGACCCACCGAGGTCGAGCAGCTTCTCGCGCTCCTGCTCGGCCTTCACCGGCCACCAGGCCGGGTCGGTGATGGCATTCGGGTCGGGTCCGCCGTAGCCGACCAGGACGGCGTCGCGGAACACCGCGGCTGCCGCCGGGTCGCGCACCTCGTCCACCGGGATCCGCGGGGCGTCCGGCTCCGGGTTGAGCCGGTCCAGCAACTCGGCCGCGCGCGCGTCCACCACGCCGTACCAGTGCGCGACACACCGCAGTTCGTGCCCGCCGCCCGCGGCGAGGTCGGCCGCGAACCGCGACTGGCTCAACCCCGCGCGCTGCCACTCGTCCAGTTTCGACCAGGCGGCGGCCAGGAAACCTTCGCCGCGTTCGGTGTCGAACCCGGCCCCGGCACTGACCAGCCGGTCGAACCACCGCCGATAGCTGTCCGCGCCCGCGCTTGCCCGCAGGACCAGGTCACCGAGCGCGCGTACCGCGTCCGGCTCGACCGAGAATCCCTGCCCCATTCGTCCCCCTCGTACTCCGGAAGCGTCTCTTCGACGCCCCCGAAGTCTGACAGGTTGCCATGAAATGTCACATCACTGGAACGGAGTACCGCGTGCGAAACTGGCCCGGTCGACGGTGAAAGGAGGCAGCACTGTCTCGCCCAACGGCTCGGATCTGGCTGTCCGAGCGCCGCAGGAGCGGCTTGAGTGTCGCGTTCGCGCTGGTCGTCGCCGTGTTGGCGGTCGCGTTCCGCGAGGACGTGCTGTCGATCGCGATGGTCGACGCGGGTGTTCTGGTCCTTCTCGCCTATCTCGTCGGCTACCTCGTCGTGACCGTGGCCGCGTTCGGCGCGGCGACCTCCGAGCAGATCCACGACTGGGCAAGCCGGGGAAGCCGCGGCACGTTCGCGCAGCGCTACGTCTTCGGGACCGCGCCGGGGCCGGGGGTGTCGATCACCATCGCGGCGGCCGCGCTGGCGGTGGCGGTGGTGTGGATGCCGGGGCTCGGCGGCGAGAGCCTGCCCGCGGGCGCGCGCGTGGGGGTCGCGGTCGCGCTGGTCGTCGTCGCGTGGATCTGCGTCCTGGTGTCGTTCGCGATCGCCTACCACGCGGACGACGTGGTCGAACGGGGCAACGCCCTGCGGTTCCCCGGCGACGGACCCGCCGAGTGGCCGGACTACATCTACTTCGCGGTGTCCGTGATGACGACGTTCGGGACGACCGATGTGGACGTCGTCTCCCGTGAGATGCGCAAGACGGTCACCACGCACGCGGTCATCGCCTTCGTGTTCAACACGGTGACCGTGGCGGCGGTCGTGTCCACTTTGAACAGCGGCTGAAGCCTCAGCCCAGTTTCAGCAGGACCGGGCTGCCGGTGACGGTGACGTCGGCACCGGGTTCCACCGGCGTGACGGCCCCGTCGAGGTCTTCGACCGAGGTGGCGCCCTGAGCCGCCGGGATCCGCTCGGACCGGTCGATGGTCCACCAGATCAGGAAGGCCTTGCCGCCCTGGTCGAACCGGCACTGCCACAGGTGATCGGGCAATCCGGCCGCGCGCCCTTGCCCGCAGGAATGGATCCGGCTGCCCGACAGCCAGGTGTGCAGGCGTTCCACGTGTCGCGCGGCCTTCGTGTACGGACCGCCGGCGGGCTGCAGCACGATGGGGATCTTGGCGCTGCCCCAGTTGTAGAAGTACATGCGGCGGTATTGCGCGTAGAGACCGGAAAGGAAGAACCGGACGGCGTGCTGCGCGCCCCGATCGGCGTCGACCGGCCGTTGCCTGTTCACGTCGTAGGCCGAGCCAGTGCTCCACAACCTGATGCCGGCGCCGGCTTCCTGCAGTACTTTTTCGATCTCCTGTGCCAGCGGCAGCATCGTCTCCGGCGGGTCGGAGTCGTTGCGGGGAGCCAGTTTCATCGCGGCGGCGTCGCAATGGTCGTAGCCGCCGAGCTTCGCGAACCGCCGGAACCCGTCGAACGCCGCGGGTTCCCAGAGCTCGCCCATGGACGGGCAGACCACGGTGGCGGCGGGGTCGGCGGCCTTGATCACCTGGCTCGCCCGGCGCGTCATTTCCACCAGCGCGGCCATCGAACCGGAGAAGAAGTCCTGATGGTTGGCCATGTCCCACAGTTCGTAGGCGTCGATCCGGCCGCGATACTGCTCGACGACGGTCCGCACGAAACGTTCCCAGTCGGCGAGGTCGTCGGGCGGGCCGGTGCGGGAATCGTCGGTGTAGACGGACTTCGGGCTGTTGGGGCTCGCCCATGACGGGGTGCCACCGAAGGTCATGGTCACCGGGAAGCCGGCGCCACGGGCGCCGTTCACGAGCCGTTCGAGTGTTTTCCAGTCGTAACTGCCGCGGGCGGGCTCCAGGTTCTGCCACCGCGTGCGCGTGTTCCACAACCGAACGGACCCGACGCGGAACGTCGGCATCAGCCCGGTGTTGGAGTTCGCCGTCACCCCGACGAATTCCGGCTCGAGCGTGCGTGGCGCGCTCGTCCACATCGCCGCCTGGACGGCGGGTGCGGTGACCGGCGCCTGCCGGTCCGGCGGGTTCGCCATGGCGCCTCCGGTGAGCAGGACGGCTCCGAGGACCACGACGAGCGCGATCCGGGTCAGCGGCCGTCTGCGAGCGGTCTCCACCGCGTTGCTTTCCCGGATGACCGGCGGCTCGGGGAAGGTGGTGCCGCCCAGGTCCGCGCGCTCCCACACCCGGTACAGCTTCGCGAGATCCTCTCGGCTCGCGCCGCACACCGTCGCGATCGCCTCGATCGGCGCGAACGTCGTGGGGACGTTCCTTCCGGTGCAGTACCGGTGCACGGTCGACCGGCTCGAATGCACCTTGCGCCCGAGTTGTTCGTAGCTCAGCCCGCTCCGCTGTTTGTACTCGGTGAGAAGTGCCGCCAGCGTGGCAGCCGCCTCACTCGCCATCCCGCTGCGCCCCCTCCGCGCCATTTCCCGGACGGACAACAGTGTCCCATCGCTTGCCTGTCGCCGCGCGAAATCGCGAGATCACGTCTCTCGGTCCGGCGTCACCGCAGGTCAGAGCCGAGGTTTCCTCCCAGCGTCCCATTCCGGGCGGTTTCGCTTGCCCCAGTGGCCCGCGCTGGGGAGCGTGGACCCGCCAGCAGATCCGGCAATGGGGAGGGAATCGGTATGAAACCGCACAGGAGGACCGCGCTTCTAGGCGCCCTGGCGGCCGCGCTACTGGTCGCAGCGTCGACCGGCGTCCCGGCCGCGGCCGCGCCGAGGCTGACGACGCGGGCGGACTTCAACACACCGGGCGGCGGCCAGATCGTCGAATACCTCGAAAGGCTGATCCAGGGCGCACCCGAGAACTCGACCATCAAGACCGCGCAGTTCCTTATGCGGGACAAGCCGATCACGGAGGCGCTCGCGGACGCCGCGGAGCGCGGGGTGCACGTCCAGGTCCTGGTCGACGGGCGGACGACGGACCATCCGAACTACCAGGACCTGAAGAAGCGGCTCGAGAAGACCGGCGACAAGAACTCGTGGGCGAAGAACTGCAAGGACAACCGAGGGTGCAACGGCGGGAACGTCATGCACAACAAGTTCTTCCTGTTCGACCGGACGCTGGACGCGCCGTCGGTGGTCGCGACCGGATCGGCGAACCTCAGCGAGAACACGACCGGCGGCAAGGGCGGCTGGAACAGCTACTACACCGATGTCGGGAACGCCGGCCTGTTCGCCAGGTACAACGACTACTTCGCCGACCTGCGCAGGGTCGCGGACGGGGGCACGGCGAACCCCGACTACTACGAAGCCAACCCACCCGTGATCACCGGCAACACCAAGAGCTACTTCTATCCAAGGCTCAAGGACGCGGGGAACGACACCGTCGAGAACACCCTGAAGGAGGTCGGCTGCTCGGCGGAGAAGTCCAAGATCCGCATCGGCGTGTGGTCACTCACCCGGATGAAGATCATCGAGCGGCTGCGGATCCTCGCCGCCCAGGGCTGCTCCGTGGACATCGTGGCTTTGCGGATGGCCCAGGGCTCGTGCGAAGCGCTGATGAAGGGGCAGCCCGACCGTGTGCGGCTGCGTGGTTTCAAGAAGGGCAACGAGGCAGGCATCCACGAGAAGAACATGATGATCGAGGGTGACTACCTGAAGCCGGGCACCAAGGTCGTCTTCACCGGCAGCCAGAACTTCAACAACCCGTCACTGCACGAGAACGACGAGAACGTCATCCGGGTCCTGGACAACGACGGGATCTACCGGAGCTTCGTGCGGAACTTCGAGCAGGTGGCCCAGGCCACCGACCAGGAGATCAAGTCGCCCGGGGACTGCTGGAAGATGGTGCCGACCGACTGATCCGGCCTTCGTTTCCGGAGGGTCGGGTCCGTGAAGGCCCCCTTCCCTCGGCTGAGCCGAGGGAAGGGGGCCTTCACGCGCACCGGGCCTTGGTTTCTGGAGGGGCCGGGTTGCGAAAGCCACTTTCGCAACGTTGAAGGTTGCGAAAGTGGCTTTCGCAACACCCCGGCCAGGCACGGCACCCGACGGTGGGGCAACTCGGTACATGAAGGCCCCCTTCCTTGCGCTAGGCGCAAGGAAGGGGGCCTTCATGTACTCGGTTTCGGCCCAGCCGGTCGTGAGTGGTAAGAACGGTTAGAACCGTCCTCACCACTCACGACGGCTCAGGGCCGCCAGGTGTCGTTCAACGCCATCGTGCAGCCACCCGAAGCGGTGCCCGCCCGGTTGGCGCCCGATTCCCACGTGACGGTGCCGCCCTCCTTGCGGATGTACTTGTACTGAAAGTTGCTCCCCTTCGGCAGCGAAACGTTAGCCGTCCACAAAGGATAGTCGGCCGACGCCATCGGGACGGCGTTCGCCGGGTTCCACGCTCCGAGTTCGGGCCGGTCACCGACGACGAAGATGTTTTGGCCCCACGAAGTCGTCGCGTTCACCGTGAACTTCGCCGAAACGGCGGAGCAGGCCGCGCTGTACCGCTGCTTGACCACCGACGGCGTCTCGACCGGGGTGCCCGCGTCGATCGAATGCGCCAGTCGCACGAACTGCGCCATCGACCAGGCCAGCGGCGTCGCCGAGCCGGTGCCTTCGCCGAAGGTGAAGCCACCGGCGCTTGGCCGGTCCCAGACCTGTTCCGGGATCAGGAAAGCGGGATTCGCCGAGGCGGCCATGGCCGCCAGATGCGTCGTCGCCGGGCGGCCGTTGGCCAGTTCGTACTCCCCGCGCTCACCGGTGAGCAGCGGCCACAGCCGTCCGACCCCGGCGCCCGCGTACGGACCGCCGGAAGCGGTTTCGCCGTAGCCGTCGTGGTTATACCGGTACCACATCGGGCCGTTCGGGGTGTTCACCTTCAGCGTGGAGTCCACTTCGGACAGTGAGGCGGCGACGTCCGGATCGGCCGCCGGTTTCACGCCGAGGCGGACCAGGTCGAGGAAACCGGCGTCGATGATGGCGCGTTCGTCGTGGTTTCCGCCACCGTTCTGGAGGAAGACGTTCTGGCCGTCGTTGGGGTTGCCGTTGCCGTCGATGCGGTGGAAGTACCGGCCGTCGCCGAGCGGACCGGACGTGGTGAACGTCCAGGCGCTGACCTGCACCTGCCATCGGTCCGCAGTTTCACGGTACCGAGCGGCGGCCGTCGTGTCGCCGTTGCGTTCGGCGATGTCGGCGGCGCAGATCAGCCCGGCGATCTCCGCGGCGATGGTGGACGGCGAGTAGCCTCCGTTCTCCTCCCAGCGTTCCTGCGGGGTCGAAGGACCGTTCGCGACAAGGAAGTCCGCGGACTTCTTCACCTTCGCCCACATCCCCGCGTCGGACCGGCCCAGCTGCCACGCGAGCACGATCGGGAAGGCGACCTCGTCCATCTGCAGGCTGGTCCAGCAATGGGTGCCGTCCAGCCGGGTGTTCTGCGGGAACGAACCGTCCGGCCGCTGCTGGACGGTGAACAGGTAGTCGACCGAACGATGGGCCGCCGCCGAGTCGCCCGCCGCGATCTGCGCGGTCGAGACCTGGTAGAGGTCACGCGACCAGACCGCGTGGTACCCGCAGTCCCCCGTGCCGTTCGCGTCTTTCGCCTCACCCCAGGGATTGGTGAGCGAGGCGACGTTCGCACCCGAATAGGTCTTGTCCTCGTGGGCTTTGAGGGTCATCAGCGCCACGTTGTACTGCGTGGTCAAACCGGCGCCGGTGATCGAACGGGGCACCGCGGCCAGCGAGGAGAGATAGCCGCTCCAGCCGGACCGGTACGCGGTGTCCGCCGCTCCGAAGCCGCCCGCGAGCGAGGCCGTCGCGTTCGCCGACGCGGCGCCCCGATCACCGCCGAAGCCGATGGCGAGGGTGAAGGTGGTGTCGGTCCCCACGGGGATCTGCCCCAGCTGCACCAGGTTTCCGGGCGTCGACGCCGTGTCGTACTGCGTGCCGAGAACGTGATCGCCGCTCAGGTCGACGTAGCCGTCGCTCGTGGTCCCGCTGTAGCCACTGGTCGCCTTGACGAAACCGGTGGAAGCGGCCAAGGCGCTGGACACCGGCCCGTCCGAAGCGACCAGCTGCCCGCCGGAGGTGGCGCCCGTGTCCCCCATGCCGCTGTTGTTCAGGGACGGGTTGTACAGCGCGTACAGCTGCAGCGGACCGCCACTGAGCACCTCGAACCTGGTCTGGATCAGCACGGTGGACCGGGCCGGATCGGCGGTGTGGGTCTTGGTGATCCGGTACCGGCCGTTGGTGGCGGTGTTGATCTGCCGGTAGCTCAGGGAACGCGGATCGGTGAGCACCAGCTGTTTGGTGGTGTGGTCGCGTTCCAGCTGCGTGAACCCGGCACCGTCGGACACCACGTACTGCAGGTCCTGGACGTTGGCGACGTCCACGGTCGGGTAGTAGATCTCGTGGTTGATGCCCTGGCCGAGGGTGAACCAGACCTTCGACGCCGCGTTGGTGGCGGTGCCGAAACCTTCTTTGCCCCCGGTCGTCCAGGCCGCCCCGGTACCCGGTGCGCCGGGCGCGTCCGCCAGCGGTGCGGCGCTCACCGGCGTGGATGCCAGAAGCGCGCCAGCGGTCAACAGCGCGACTAGCGCGCGACGCCGCTTCGGAGATTTCATGCGATCCTTCCCACAGGCCTCATCGACGGCAGGATTTGTTGTTAGCGGCAACTTATTCGCTGGCCGTCTCCACCGGCAGGGCCGATCGGAGTAACCCGGACCACTCGCGCCGGTGGTCCGGTCATGGATCCGGCCCCGCCGCGAGGTGCGACGGGGCCGGAGGAGGGTTTTCGTGGGATCAGCCGACCGGGCGCGGCTTCAGGTTCACCTCCACCGTGTTGCCGGGGCCGGAGGCGACACCGCTGACGATGTCGTTGAGGAACCCACAGCCCTGCAGCGGCGGCAGGGTGTAGGAGCCGGTGAGCTTGCCACCGGCCAGCGGGTCGAAGCCGGCCTTCGACTGGAGCGGGATCTGGGCAGGCGTCTTCGTCTGGCAGGCCGGGCTCGCCGAGACCGGGAAGCCGAAGACGCTGATCCGCGGCAGCTTGACCGTCACCGCCGAGGTCGACTTGAGCACCCCGTTGGCCAGGGTTCCCGTGGTCTTGCCGGCCGAAGCGAACTCGATCTTCGCCTTGACCGGGACGAATCCCCAGAGCGTGAGGTTCGCGTTCGTGGGGTTCAGCGTCAGGTCGGCGTCGAAGGTCCCGTTCGCCAGCGTGATCGCGGCGTTGATGCCGCCACGCAGGTCGATCGGGCCCGCGAGCTTCTTCAGCTGCGTTTTCCCGGTCAGGTCGTAGCTGTACTTGACGACCGGGGAGGTGTTCGGCTGGGTCTTCGCCGTGACCGGCGCGCTGGCGGCCGACTTGTTCCCCGCGGCGTCCTTCGCGACCACGGTGAACGAATACTCCGTGCCGGCCACGAGACCGTCCACAATGGCCGAAGTCCCCGTCACAGTCTTCGCCAGCATGGCGCCGTTGTAGACGTCGTACCCGGTGACACCGACATTGTCCGTCGCCGCATCCCACTCAAGGCTCACGCTGGTCTGCGTGGTTCCCGTGGAGCGCGGGTTCCCCGGCACGCCGGGAGCCTCCGCGTCGGGCGCGGCCTGCGTCCGGACGGTGATGGCGGCGCTCGGCGTCGAGAGGTTGCCCGCCGCGTCCTTCGCGACCACCGTGAACGAATACTCCGTGTCCGGCGCGAGGCCGTCCACCGTCACGGAAGTCCCGGTCACGGACTTCACCAGCGCGGAGCCGCTGTACACGTCATAGCCGGTGACACCGACGTTGTCCGTCGCCGCGTTCCATTCGAGGCTCACGCTCGTCTGCGTGGTCCCGGTCGAGCGCGGGTTGCCCGGTGCGACGGGCGCCTGGGTGTCGGGCGCGGTCTGCGTCCGCGCCGTCGCCGCGGCACTGGCCGCCGAAGCGTTGCCCGCCGCGTCCTTCGCGACCACGGTGAACGAGTACTCGGTGTCCGGCGTGAGACCGTCCACAGTGACCGAAGTCCCGGTCACCGTCTTCACCAGGGTGGCGCCGTTGTAGACGTCGTAGCCGGTGACACCGACGTTGTCGCTCGACGCGTTCCAGGACAGCGCGACGCTGGACTGGGTGAAGTCGGTCGTGGCGAGCCCGGCCGGCACGCTGGGCGCTTCGGTGTCCGGGACCGTGGCGGTCCGGGCGGTCACCGCCGCGCTGGGCTCCGACTTGTTGCCCGCCGCGTCCTTGGCGACGACGGTGAAGGTGTACTCGGTGTCAGCGGCGAGACCGTCGACGGTGGCGTTGGTTTCCGTCACCGCCTTCACCAGGGTGGCGCCGTTGTAGACGTCGTACCCGGTGACACCGACGTTGTCGCTCGACGCGTCCCACGCCAGGCCGACGCTGGTGGCCGAGGTACCGGTCGAGTGCAGGTTGCCCGGCACACCGGGAGCCTGCGTGTCGGGCGCGGCCTGCGTCCGCGCCGTGACCGCGGCGCTGGCCGCCGAAGTGTTGCCCGCCGAGTCCTTCGCGACCACGGTGAAGGAGTACTCGGTGTCGGCCGTCAGACCGTCGATCGTGGCCTGCGGTTCCGTGACCGACTTGACGACCTCGGTGCCCTTCAAGACGTCGTATCCCGTGACACCGACGTTGTCACTCGACGCGTCCCAAGCCAGCGTCACGCTGGTCTGGGTGGTTCCGGTCGAGTGCACGTTCGCGGGTGCCGTCGGGGCCTGCGTGTCCGGAGCCTTCGCGGTCCGGGCGGTGGCAGGCGCGGTGGCGGGCGAGACGTTGCCCGCCGCGTCCTTCGCCTTGACGGTGAACGCGTACTCCGTGTCCGGGGTCAGACCGTCGACCGTGGCCGACGTTCCGGTCACGGATTTGACGAGGTTCGCGCCCTGGTAGACGTCGTAGCCGGTCACGCCGACCTCGTCGGTGGCGGCGCCCCAGGACAACGCGACGCTGTTCTGGGTGACTTCGCCGACCGTCACCGCACCGGGAGCCGAGGGCGGGGTGGTGTCCGCGGCCGCGGTGACGGTGAAGGTGTGCAGCACGTTGGCCTGGCCGTTCGCGGGAGTGCAGTCCGCGACGAACGTGCCGAGGCCGGTCTCCGCGCCGGAAGCCGTCAACGGCGTCATGGTGAGCACCAGATCGTGCACCGAGAGCGTCGCCGTCCCCGGCTTGTCGAACCGCAACGACGGCGCCGCGCCGCTCGCGGTGACGATCAGGTCGTTGCCCGTCGGTGGGATCGGCTGCAGCGGGACGGCTGTCGGCACGCCGACCGCGAGATGTCCCTGCGGGCTGGAGACCAGCGAGGTGGCCAGCGCCGATCCCTTGATCTTCTCGGCGCCGACGAGCCGGAGCCCTTCGGTCGCGGTCTTGCCCGCGTTGGAGACGGCCGTGATGTCGATCCTGGGCGTGAACTGGCCGACCGGGATCGTGTCGGGCAGCGTGGCGTTGATGTCGACCGTGACGTCCTGGTTCCCGATCAACGGGAACGGGCAGCTGTAGACCTGCCGCAGCGGCGGGTGGTTCCCCGTGCCGACAACGGCTTCCGGGGTGACCGGCGAGCCGGACACCGTGTAGGTCTGCAGAACGGTCTCGGCTCCGGCCGCGAGCGTGCAGTCCGCCGTGAAGGTGCCGAGACCGGTCTCGGCGCCGTCGGCCTTCAGCGGGGTCATCACCAGCTGGAGGCCGGTCACCGCGAGCGACGCGGTGCCCGGCTGGTCGAACCTCAGCGCGGGCGCGCTCCCCGTGGCGTTGACGACGAGGTCGTTGCCCGCGGGCGGGATGGGCTGGTTCGGCACGTCGGAGTCGACCTTCACCGTCATCGTGCCCTGAGTGCCGGGCATCGTCACGGTCGAGGTCGCCTTCGCGGTGCCCTTGATGGACTCGGCACCGACGAGCCGAAGACCTTCCGTCGCCGTCTTGCCCGCGTTGGACACGGCGGTGATCTCGATGGCGGGAGTCAGTTTCCCGGTCTCGATCGTCGAAGGCTGCGTGGTCTTGATGGTGACCGAGACGTTCTGATTTCCGATCAACGGAAACGGACACGAGTAATTCTGCGTGAGCTCACCAGGAGCCGCGGCACTGGTGCCCGACCCTACCGCGAGTCCCAGTGCCACCAAGGCCGCCGTGCTGACGACGGCGATGCCCCCAGTGGCCAGTCTTCGACTACGTCTTCTGTGTTTCACAGGTACCTCTCCAACACATGGACCACGCCCGCCGAAACCACCGGACAAACGATTAATTCCCGCTTTCGCGAGCTCTTCCCAGCGGGGCGCGTGCACATATTCACGGGTATGCCACAGGGAATTAACACACCCGTGAGGTACACCAGGCAAGCAAAATCACAGAGACCGCGCGACCATTCTTCGTCTTTGTCATACGCGGTCGATTCACCGTTCGCGAATCTGTCAGCCGCGTCCCCAAAACGATCGACCCGGCCTCGTCGGGGGTGGCTACTGGCCAACATGGCCGCGATCGAGTCGGCCTGCTTGGCGCCCTCAGCGTATGGCCAGGATCCCGGCCAAGACGCGACGCGCGTCCACCGCTTCGTCGTCGGCGCGTCCCCGCGTCCGAGCGCAGGTGACCAAGGTCTTCCACAGCGCCCAGCCACGCCCACGCTCCCATTCGGGGCTGTCGACCGGCAGCCGCTCGCGGAACGCCGTCTGCCGTCGTCCGTCAGCAACGTCCAGGCGATGGCCAGGTCGCAGGACGGGTCACCGACTCCGCAGGTACCGAAATCGATGACGGCCGCCAGTCGCCCGCCGTCGAGCAGAAGGTTTCCCGGTGCGACGTCGCCGTGGAACCACCGATCGACACCGTCCCAGGGAACGTCCAGCGCCGACTTCCAGAGATCGCGGGCCGAGCCGACGTCGACTTCTCCGTCCAGCGCCGTGAGCGCGCGTTCGACCAGCGGGTCGAAGGTGCGCAGGGTGCCACCACGGAACCAGTTGTGCTTACCCGGCCGGGGGCCGTCCGCGGCATCGACGTTCCTCAACGCCATCAGGAAATCGGACAGGTCGAGAGCGAACCGGACCGGGTCGCGAACACGGTCCGCGCCGGCGGGTTCGCCGTCGAGCCAGCGATGGACGGACCACGAGAAGGGGTAGCCCGCGCCGGGTTTTCCCTTCGCCAGCGGGGCCGGGACGGGCAGCGGCAGCCGCGGAGCGAGCACCGGAAGCCACCGTTGTTCCTTGTCCACGGCCAAGGCGTATTCGGTGGCGCTCGGCAGCCGCGCCACCATTCCCTCGCCGAGCCGGAAAGTCCAGTTGTCCCAACCGGACTCGGCCACCGGCCGGACCGGAAGACCGGCCCACTCCGGGAACTGCTCGCCGACCAGGCGGCGCACCTGTGCCACGTCGACGGTGATCCGCGTCGGCATCGGACCGAGATCCGGCGTGCTGCCCAAGACTGCTTCCTTCGCTCGATGAGGTCTCCACACCGAGTCTGGTCCTGCCGTCCAGCGGATATTCGGCGGACTCTGGCGGCTAGCCGAGCGTCCAGTACACCGCGTGGGACTTTCCGGCGGCGTTGGCGGAGGTCCCGACCACACGGCCGTTGTCGGTGATCCGGTAGCCCTGGCTACGGGTGCCGCCGGGCAGCGTGCCGAGCTGCCTGCGTTCCCCGCCGAGGAACCAGACCGTCGCCTGACTCCGGAAAGTGCCCGCCACGGTGCCGTGGGCGTTCACCGATTCGGCGTCGGCGCCGAGACCGTCGTCGGGCAGCGCGGCGACGTCGCCGTCGAGGTCCCAGATCAGGGCCGATCGGCGAGGCGGGTTCAGGTAACCGGAACCGACCACGTGACCGGTCGAGCCGATCCCGTAGATCCAGACCGAGTGCGGGCTGGGCCAGTCAAGCGGATGGAGCACGCCGTCCCGATCCCACTTCGCCGGAACAGGGGGCCCGCTGGTGGTCCCGCGGAAGGTTCCGACGGCCACGCCGTCCCCGTTGATCCGGCTCGCTCCACTGCTCACGCCCTGCGGCGCCAGTTCGGTGATCGGCCCGCCGTCCACCCACCGCACGGCCTGATTCGCCGCGGAGCGGACGGCGCTGCCGACGATGACGGTGCCGTCGGCGGAGATGCCGTCGGCCATGCTCCAGGTCTCGCCGGGCAACGTCCCGAGGTCGGTGGCCACGCCATCCGGATCCCAGCGGAACCCGTGGTACCGGTCGTCCGGCGTCAGCCAGCTCCCGACGACGACGTCGGTGTCGCTGATCGCCCACGCGGTGGCGTTGTGGTAGCCGGGCGGAAGCCGCAACAGGGTCGCGTTGCCCGCGGCATCCCAGCGGGCGGGCACGGCGGTGGTCGCGGTCAGCACGTAGCCGGCGGACACCCCGAGGCCGTTGATGGCACGGACCTGCCCCTCGGTGCCGCCCGGCGTGGGCAGCGCCATGATCCGGCCGTCGGCGTCCCACCGGACCGGATGGCTGCGTTTCGGGACCGGGCCCGCCAACGACAGCCCGACCATCTCCCCCGCCTCGTTGACCGCCAGGACCGTACTTTCGTCGTCCCCGGGCAACGTCCCGAGATCCACCGGTCCCACCGGGGTGGCCTGCGCGGTCCCCGTCACCGCGCCGGTGGCCACGGCGAGAGCCGCTACCAGCGAAAAGATCCGTCTTCGAGCGACGGGCACACGATTCCTCATCACGATGACTCCCCGATCCCGATCAGTGGTGTGTCATGCGCGGACCCCGGTGCGACAGTAATGCACACGAACGGCCGGCCGGCTTCGTCGCCGAAAAGGTCGTCCGGAAGTACAAAAAAGCGCACCACCGCAACAAAATCCGGCCGGTCGGCCGTAGCCTTCGGTGATGCGTCTGTTCTTCTCGGCCGGAGCGGGCTACAGCCACATCGCGCCCTTGCTGCCCCTGGCCACGGTGGCGAGGGACCGCGGCCACGACGTCGTGTTCGCGACCGGCGGGAACGCGGTCGAGTACCCGAGGGCACACGGCTTGGCGACGATCGGCGTGGACGGGACGGGCGACGAGGCGGCCGCCCGCGAAGCCTGGGGCAGGTACTCGCCCGCCGAACTCGCCGAGATGTCGCCGGACGAAAAGCTGGCGTTCGTGGTCACCGTCATGGCCGAAACCGGTGCCGGAGCACGGGTGGCCGAGATGCTGGCCTCGATCCGGGCGCGACGCCCCGATCTGGTGATCGCGGGCGCCGCCGAGTTCGCCGCACCCGCCGCAGCGGCCATCGCCGGCCTGCCGTACGTGGTGCACGGGATCGGGCCGCCGAAACCCGCCGCGATCATGGCGGGCGGCTGGCGAGCGCTCGACCCGATCGTCCGGCGCTTCGGCCTCGACCGGTTCCCCGACCACGACACCGTCCCGTACCTGGACATCTGGCCGGAAACGTTGTCGCCGCGGGGAATCACCTGGGACCACCCGATCCGGCTGCCGGTGCGCCCGGAGGGGCTACTCCCGGACGGCGGAAGCCGCCCGGACGTCCTCGACGGGCTTCCGCACGACAAGACCGTTTACGTCACGGCGGGGACTTCGCACAACACCCGGCCGGGGGGTACTGGAGACCATGATCGCCGCGTTGCACGGCGAAGGGGTCAACATCGTCGCGACCATCGGCCGCGACGGCGACCGGGAGCGATTCGGACCTCGGCCCGACGGGGTACGTATCGAGAACTTCCTTCCGCAGCAACGCATACTGCCGTATGTCGACGTGGTCGTCTGTCACGCGGGGTCGGGCACCGTGCTGGGCGCGCTCGCACACGGCGTGCCGCTGGTGGTCTCACCGCTGGCCACCGACCAGTTCGACATGGCCGCCCAGGTCGACGGCGCGGGCGCCGGCGTGCTCACCGATCCGGGCTCCCCCACCCGGACCGGGATCCGCGACGCCGTCCGCACGGTCCTCGCCGACCCCGCCTACCGCGAGTCAGCCGCGTCCCTCGCCGCGCGGATCGCGGCGATGCCGGAACCCGGTTCCGTCCTGGATCAGCTGTCGGCGTACGCGAACTGACGCCGTCAGGTGCTCGCGCCGAGCCGATCCTCCTGCACGAGTTCGGCGAGGAGCGCGGACTGTTCCCGCCGATAAGCCTCGACGTTCGCCAGTTTGACGTCTTCGTAACCGCGGACCAGATCGGGCAGTTCGGCCAGAGCCAGGAGCCTGCCCCGATCCGCGCCCTCGGCGCCGAAAGCGGCAAGGATCGCTTCCCGGTACTGCCCGACGAGTTCCCGCTCCACCTTCCGGACATGGGCCTTGCCGAACGGGTCCCAGCGGGTGCCACGCAGTTTCCGCGCGGCACGAAGTGCGACGAACACAGGGCGGAACTTCGGGCCCAGCGCGATCTTCCGCTTCATTCCCAGCGCGCGGAGCACGGGCGGGTGCAGGCGGTAGGCGTAACGGCTGCCGACGCCGAACTCCGCCTCGATCCCGGCGAGCACGGCGGGATCGAGCGAGAGCCGCGCGACCTCGTACTCGTCCTTGTAGGCCATCAGTTTGTGCAGGTTTCGCGCCACCGCTTCGGTGACGGCGGTCGAGTCCCCTTCCAGGACCCGGACGCGCTCGACGAACTCGGCGTACTCCCGCGCGTAACGGGCGTCCTGGTACCGGGCGAGTTCGGGCACGCGGATGTCCAGCAGCCGGGCGAGTTCCGACCCCGGCTCGGCGTGGACGAGCGCGCGGGCGCGCAGCGTGGCGGCCGACGGGGCGGGGGTCGCGGCGACGGTGGGCGGTGCGGCCGCGGCGTGCAGTCCGTCGGGATCGGCCACGAGCTGCCTGCCGCGCCGGAACGCCTGGAGGTTGCCCGCGACGGCGACGCCGTTGAGTTCGATCGCGCGCTCCACGCTGGCCGCGTCCAGCGGGATGGCGCCGGTCTGGTGAGCCGCGCCGAGCTGGAGGATGTTGGCGAACTGGTCGTCGTCGAACAGGGTTTCCGCCAGCGCCCGCGCGTCGAGTGCCACGGTGCGCGCCGCGCTCTCCGAGATCGCGCCCCGCACCGCCGCCGCGTCGGGGAACGAAACGGTGGTGTCGACGACCATCCGGCCGGTCGGCACCTCGGTCGTGGAGACCACGGCCGTGGTCCGGCCGGGGTCCGCCACCGTCAGATTCGCGGGGTCAGCGCCGACGAGGACATCACAGGACAGGTAGAGATCGCATTCCCCGGCCGCGAGTTTCGGGGCCTGCGGCGTCGGGTCGGCGGTGATCTTCAGATCCGAGACGACGGCGCCGCCCTTCTGCGCGAGCCCGGTCTGATCCAGTGTCCGGACCTGCTTGCCCTCGATCACGGCGGCCGTGGCGAGGATCTGCGCGACGGTCACCACGCCGGTCCCGCCGACGCCGGTGATCCGGACGGTGAAGTCGGTTCCGGCGGTCTCGGGCTCGGGCAGTTCGGCCGCGGTGATGTCCGCGAGCCGCGCCCGGTGTTTGCGTCCGGTGGGCACCACGGTCATGAACGACGGGCAGTCCCCCGCCAGGCACGAATAGTCCACATTGCACGAAGACTGGTGGATCGTGGTCTTGCGGCCGAATTCGGTGTCGACCGGCTGCACCGACAGGCAGTTCGACTTCTCGCCGCAGTCGCCGCATCCCTCGCACACCCGCTCGTTGATCACGACCTTGGTGGCGGGGGTCTCCAGTTTGCCGCGACGGCGTTTGCGGCGCTTCTCGGCGGCGCACTCCTGGTCGTGGATGAGCACGGTGACCCCGGGAACGCGGGCCAGTTCCTCTTGCGTGCTCAGCACTTCGTCGCGGTGCCGGACCTCGACGCCGTCGGGCAGGCGGACGCCGCGGAGCCGCTTCGGCTCGTCACTGGTGATGACCACCTTGGCGACGCCTTCGACCAGCAGCAGCGACGCCAGCCGGTCCACCGAGAGCCCGCCGACGGCGTCCTGTCCGCCGGTCATCGCGACGGTCGCGTTGTAGAGGATCTTGTAGGTGATGTTCACCCCGGCGGCCACCGCCGCGCGGACGGCGAGGCTGCCGGAATGGGTGAACGTGCCGTCGCCGATGTTCTGCACGAAATGCGAGGCGTCGACGAACGGCTCCATCCCGAGCCACTGCGCGCCCTCGCCGCCCATCTGGGTCAGGCCGACCACGTCCCCGACCTGTTCCGGTTCCATGAACAACGCCATGGCGTGGCAGCCGATACCGCCGCCCACCACGGTTCCCTCGGGCACCTTGGTCGACGAGTTGTGCGGGCAGCCGGAGCAGAAGTACGGCGTCCTGGTCAGCAACGGCACCGAGATGCGCTCACGGCGGCGCCGCTGCCGCCACGCGGACACCGACGGGATCTCGTGGTGGTCGCTCAAGCGGACGGCCAGCACCCTGGCGATCGCGTCCGGGTCGAGTTCACCGAGTTCGGTGCACAGGGTGCGGCCGTCCGGGCCGGTCTTGCCGTACACAGCGGGCGCGCCGGTGGTGCCGTACAGCACCTCCTTGATCGCCGATTCGACGAAGGAACGCTTTTCCTCCACCACGACGATCTCGCTCAGGCCGTCGGCGAACCGGCGGACGATCGACGGCTCGAGCGGGTGGATGACGCCGAGTTTGAGGATCCGGATCCCGTGCCGGGACAACGCCTCGGCGTCCAGGCCGAGCAGCCGCAACGCCTGCATGAGGTCCAAATAGGACTTTCCGGCGGTGACGATGCCGACGCGGTCCGCGGGGCCTTCCTGGACGATCCGGTTGACCCCGCTCGCACGCACGTATTCCACGGCCAGCGGCAGCCGTTCGGTGTACAGGCTGCGTTCGAGCGCCATCAACGTCGTGCCGAGCAGCCGGGAGCTGGGCTTGTGCCGGTACGCGGGCAGCGCCAGCTCCGGCGCCGTCCACCGCGGGCGGACCTGGGCGGTGCTCGCGGCGTCGGCCACGTTCGCCACGAGTTTCATCGACGACCACAGCCCGCTCGCCCTGGACAGTTCGACCGCGTGCAGGCCGAAGTCCAGCACGTCCTGGGAATCGGACGGGAAGAACACCGGCATCGCCAGGTCGGCCAGCGCGAGCTCGGAGGCGCACGGCACCGACGAGGACTTGGCGTTCGGGTCGTCGCCGACCAGCGCCACCGCGCCACCGGCCGGATCGGTCCCCGCGAGATTGGCGTGCCGCAGGGCGTCGGTCGCCCGGTCCAGGCCGGGTGCCTTGCCGTACCAGAACCCGGTGACCCCACCGCGGGACGAGCCGACCGACGCGGTGAGCTGGCTGCCCATGACCGCCGTCGCGGCGATCTCCTCGTTCAGGCCGGGGCGGTGCACGACGTCGTGCTTCTCGAGCAGGACGGAGCGGCGCCCGAGCTCGAGGTCGTACCCGGCCAGCGGGGATCCCTCGTAGCCGGAGACGAACACGGCGGGCGAACCCCCGGCGGCGCGGTCGTGCCGCACCCGGTCGAACAGCATCCGGACCAGGGCCTGGACGCCACTGAGGTAGACGGTGCCGTCCTCCCGCAGATACCGGTCCTCCAACGTGAACTGCTCCACCAGACCTGCCTCCTTCGGCACCCCCGCGCGACGTCACGACAGAAGACCCGACTTCGCGGGCCGCCGCAACAGGCGGCAGTCTATTGGCATCCGGCACGCAAAAAATCCGGCCCATCTTCTCCGGTAGCCGAGATCTGTTGCGTCTGCGTACCATCCTGACTCATGGCGGACCAGCTCATCGACGAGACCGATCGCGAGATCCTCGAACTGCTGCGGGAGGACGCCCGGCGCACGCTGGGCGACATCGGGGCGCGCGTCACGCTGTCGACCGCGGCCGTCAAACGCCGGATCGACCGCATGCAGGAGAACGGTGTCATCGTCGGCTACACCGTCCAGATCGACCACGCCAAACTCGGCTGGGCCATCGAGGCGTTCACCGAACTGCGGTTCACCGGGACCACCAAGGTCGGCGAGATCGTCCGCACCACCACCCGGATGCCCGAGGCCCAGGCGGTGTTCACCATCGCAGGCGACCCCGACGCGCTCGTCTGGCTGCGCGTGCGGGACATGGGCCACCTGCAGCAGACCATCGACGAGATCCGGCGGCACCACCAGGTGACCGGCACGAAGACCCTGATGGTGCTGGACTCCTGGACGCGCGGTCAGCAGTGGCCCCACCCCGGCGAGGTCTGAACCCGGACCCGGCGAGTTACGCCTCTGATCACGCGAGTTACGCCTTCAAGCACGCGAGTTACGCGAAAGGCTCCCCCGCAGAAGCCGGTCCCCGGTCCGCGCGAGGTACTCGCCGAATTCCGCCGGTTCCTCCACCGTGAACCCGATGTCGGTGAGCAAGAGGACGACGGCCAGCCACTCGAAGGAATCGACATGGGCGACGTATCGGCACCTGTCGCCGCCCAGGGCCTCGAAACTCCCGTCGACCCGATGCAGCCGGGCCGCGGCCTCGTCCGCGCCGACGTCCAGGGTCAGCGTGATCCGGAGCGATTTCGGGCTGTGAAAGCGTTCCTGGAGGTGAGCCGCGACGTCGTCGACCGGGAGCGCACGGGGCTCGAAGACCACCTCCGTCGTCTTCGGCCCGGCGATGCGGTCGAGGCGGAAGCTCCGCCAATCCCGCCTGCCGAGGTCCCACGCGTACAGGTACCACCGCCTGCCGAGCTGGACGAGGCGCATCGGCTCGACCGTCCGTGACGACGGGCCGTCCTTCGCCGTGTACGCGAACTCGAGGCACCGGCGAGCCGCGATCGCCGCGGCGAGGACGTTCAGGACGTCTTGGGTGACCCGCGGCTGTTCACCGCTCCCGAACTCGACCGCGGCGAGCATTTCGTCGGTCCGCCTGCGCAGTGCCGCCGGCAGGACGCGCCGGAGTTTCGCCGCGGCGCGGTCGGCCGATTCGGCGGTCAGGTCGACGCCGGTGCCGCCCGCCGCGGCGAGCCGCAGCCCGAGCACGGTGGCGATCGCCTCGTCGTGTTCCAGCATGAGCGGCGGCAGCGCGGTCCCCGCGACGAGCCGGTAGTTGCCGCCCGGGCCGCGGCTGCTCTCCACGGGATAGCCCAGCCCGCGAAGGTGGTCGATGTCCCGGCGAAGTGTGCGCGGCGGGACTTCCATGGCCGTCGCGAGTTCGGCGGCGGGCCACGCCCGGCCGGACTGCAGGAGCGACAACAGCCGCAGCATCCGTTCCCGTGGTGCCGTCACGACGCCTCCCGCTAGTTGTGGCCGAAAACCGGCCACATCTCATCGTAACCTCGGTTCATGGTGAAAGTTCAAGCTGACCGTGGCCGGTGGATCACCGTGGAAGGCGCCCGCACGCACAACCTCCGCGACGTGTCGGTGCGGGTGCCGAAGCACCGGCTGACGGTGTTCACCGGCGTGTCCGGGTCCGGGAAGTCGTCGCTGGCCTTCGACACGATCGCGGCCGAAGCCGAGCGCCTGGTCACCGGCAGTTACCCCGCCTTCGTGCGGAACCGGCTGCCCCAGCATCCGCCCGCCGACGTCGACCGGATCGACGGGCTGGTGTTCACCACGATCGTCGATCAACGGCGGTTCACCGGAAACGCGCGGTCCACCGTGGGTACGGCGAGCGACATCGCGCCGCTGCTGCGCCTGCTCTTCTCGCGCATCGGCGAACCGAACGCGGGATTTTCGCCCGCCTACTCGTTCAACGATCCGGTCGGGATGTGCCCGCGCTGCGAAGGGCTCGGCGTGGTCGACGAGATCGATCTCGACCGGCTGATCGACCGCTCGCGAAGCCTGCGCGAAGGTGCCGTGCGGTTCCCGACGTTCGCCCCCGGCACGTATCGGTGGAAACGGCTCGTCCACTCCGGACTCGTCGACCCCGATGTCCCGTGGGAACGTCTACCGGCGGCGACGGTCGAAACCCTGCTGCATGCCGAAGGACTCCCCCTCGACGACCCCGGTCCCGACTATCCCAAGCACGGTCTCTTCGACGGGATCGTCCCGCGGTTGCGTGACACGTACCTGCGCAAGACGCCGTCGCGGCTCACGGCCGAGGAGCAGGAAGGGCTCGCCGGAGTCGTCGCCCGCGGCGTCTGCCCGGAGTGCGCGGGGACCCGCCTTTCCGAGGCGGCGCGCGGCAGCCTGATCGACGGACGCTCCATCGCGGACTGGTCCGCGATGCCGGTCGGCGATTTGCGGGACGTCGTCGCGAAAGTGTGCGATCCGTCGGTGGCGCCGCTGCTGCAGGCGCTCCGCGAACGCCTCGACGCACTGGACTCGGTCGGTCTCGGCTACCTCAGCCTGTCCAGGGAATCGAGGACGCTGTCCGGCGGCGAAGCCCAGCGCGTCAAGATCGTCCGCCATCTCGGCAGCGCGCTCAGCGACGTCTGCTACGTGTTCGACGAGCCCAGCACCGGCCTGCACCCGCACGACGTGCACCGTCTCGTCGAACTGCTGGCCGAGCTCCGGGACGCGCACAACACGATCCTCGTGGTCGAGCACCACCCCGCGGTCATCGCGGCCGCGGATCACGTCATCGATCTCGGGCCCGGCGGCGGTGAAGGCGGCGGGCGCGTCCAGTTCGAAGGCAGTCCCGGCGAACTCGTCGCGGCAGGCACCGAGACCGGGCGGGTTCTCGGTACCCCGCTTCACTTCCGGCAGCGGACGCGCGCCGCGCGCGGCACCGTGACGATCTCCGGCGCCCGCAGCCACAACCTGCGTGACGTCACCGTCGACGTGCCGCTCGGCGTCCTGACCGTCGTCTCGGGGGTCGCCGGTTCCGGCAAGAGCTCCCTGATCACGGGCGAACTCCCCCGGCAGCATCCCGATTTCGTCGTCGTCGACCAGGCCCCGCTGCGCGGCGGCATCCGGTCCACCCCCGCCACGGTGCTGGGTGTCGCCGAGCCCATTCGCGAAGCCTTCGGGAAGGCCACCGGGAAACATCCGTCCTGGTTCAGCGCCAACGGCCGCGGCGCGTGCCCGGTCTGCAAGGGAAAGGGCGTCATCGTCACCGATCTGGCCTTCCTCGACGACGTCCAGACCAGCTGCGACGCCTGCGGCGGCACCCGGTTCAAACCGGACGCGCTCGCCGCGCGCCTGAACGACCGGACCATCGCCGACGTCCTGGCGATGAACCCGGCGGACGCCGCGACCCTGTTCGGCGAGCGGTCCGCCATCGGGCAGCGGTTGCGCTGGCTGGACCGGGTGGGGCTCGGGTACCTCACCATCGGGCAGAGCCTCGACACCTTGTCCGGCGGCGAACGGCAACGGCTGCTGCTCGCCCGCCATCTCGCGGACGCCGGCCCCGCGGGCGAACTGCGTCTGGTCCTCGACGAACCCACCGCCGGACTGCACGGCAGCGACGTCGACCGGTTGCTCGCCCTCTGCGACGAACTCGTCGACGGCGGCGCGACGCTCGTCCTGATCGAACACGACCAACGGGTGATCGCGCACGCCGACCACGTCATCGACATCGGGCCGGGCGCGGGAGCCGAAGGCGGGACGGTGGTGTTCGAGGGCACGCCGTCGGCACTGGCCGAGGATTCCTCGTCGATCACCGGACGTCATCTGCGAACGCGTTCCCGGCGCCGGACGGCGCCGGGAACACCCACCCGCCCGGGAACAGTTCCCGGGCGAGCGCGATGATTCCCCATCGGGCTTTGCCCGACACGCCGGTACCGAACAGTTCTTCGCTCGACCTCGTGTGATCTAGCCGACCAGCTCGCACGCCTGATTCGCCTTCATCGCCTGGTCGAGGCCCGGCACCGTGCCGGTCTTGATCGCGGGCTCATGCGAAACCAGGTCGACCCCGCTCAGGGTGAGGACGGACTTGGCGTATTCGACGCCGCCCCTCGGCAACAGGGTGCGGTACTCGGACACTTTCCCCTGGAGCTCCCGATAGAAGGCCAGCTCTCCAGCGGCGAGCGTGTTGGCGTCCTGAGCGGGCGGCGCGACCTTCGGGAGTTTCTCGAGCCCCGAGGTCGCCGCCGCCAGCGCGGTGTCCAGTCTCTTGAGTGAGTCTTCGGCCTTCGGAAGATCCGCCTCGGTCTTGATGTCGTAGCCCTTGGCCAAGCCGTAGGCGATCAACCGCATGTCCTTGACCGCACCGCAGTACCCGCCCGCCCAGGAGACCAACGCCGGATCCGGGCCGGTGGGCGACGGCGGCGGTGCGGGCGCGGGCTCCGGCGCATTCGACCCGCATCCCACGGCCAGGCAGCAGACGGCGAGCGCCCCGATCACCCGAATGCACGCTGTCGTCTGGCTCTTCATCCGGCAGAGCGTAAAGCTTGTGCGGCGGGACCCGTCCCGACGGGAGGACGAAATGACCGAGTCACTGCCACAGCGGATGTACCTGCTCGGCTACGACACCGACAAGAACCGGCTCGACCCCGCCAGTGCCATCGTGCGAGGCACGCTCCTGCGGGCGGCCGCGGTGGCCGAACTGACCATCGGGGGTCTTCTCGCCGATCGCGACGGAAAGGCCTGCCGCGCGGCCGCGGCAGGCCTCACGCCGGGAGACCCTTTCCTCGCGAAAGTGCTGGAAGACTCTCCCGGGGAGAAGCCTCGCCGCTGGTTCGCCCTCATCGACCGCGACTGGCACAAGGCCGAGAACGTCGTCCGCGACCAGCTCGCCGGCTCCGGAACGATCAGGGTCGACAAGCACCGGGCCATGGGCATCTTCCCGGTTCGCGACATCACGCTGCCCGAACCCGAGCGGGCACGGGCGCTGCGCGAGCGGATCCGGCACGTGGTGCTGAGCGGCGAGGACCCCGCCACCATCCCGATCGAAGACGCGGTCCTGGCCATGCTGTCGTACGAGGGCGACGTCCACACGGTCTTCACCTCGAAGGAGTATCGCGCGAACCGGAGCACCATCAAGGCGCTGGCGGCGCACGTCGACACCGCCCTGCCCGGACTGCGGAAGGCGGTTCAGTACTCGGTGGCCGCCCGCCGATCGGCGCTCAGCGGCTAGCCTCCTCCCTGTCGACGACCTTGGTGAGGAAATGCTGCTGTCCCAGTGTCCACACGTTGGTGGCCAGGAAGTACAGCAACACCCCGATCGGCACGGGGAAGAACGCTCCCGAGACCAGCATGCCGACCGGAGCCAGATACATCATCAGTTTGGTGATCCCCGCCGTCTCCGGGGCGGTCGCGGCCTGCCTGGCGAGTCCCGAGCGCATCGAGAAGAACGTGGCCAGGCTCGCGATCAGCATCAGCGGCACCCCGACGGCGATCATGTGGACGTGATCCGTGCCGAACGCGGCCAGCTCCGCCGCCGGCTGGGAAAGCCAGTTGCCGAGCTTCGCGCCGAAGAGGTCGGCGTTCAAGAACGACCGCACCCCGGCCTGGTCGAACACGTGGTTCGACTGCGCGCCCGGGGTGAAGTCGCGCAGAACCCAGTACAGGGACAGGAACACCGGCAGCTGGATCAGCGCCGGGAGGCAACCGCCCAGCGGGTTCGCACCGGTTTCGGCGTGCAGCTTCTGGATCTCTTTCGCCATCCGCTGGCGATCCTTGCCGTACTTCTCCTTGATCTGCCGCATTCGCGGAGCGAGCGCCTGCATGCGGCGGCCCGCGCGCAGCGCGCCGAGGGCGGGTTTGACCAGCAGCAGGCGCAGGGTGAAGACGAGGAACACGATGGACAGCACCCAGGCCACGCCGGAGTCCGGACTCGAAACGGCGCCGAAAACCTTGTGCCAGAACCAGAGAATGGCGGAAACGGGGTACAGGAAGACATCGAACATGACCAGGTCACTCCGTCGGTCGAAGGTGTGTGGGCAGGAGTGACTGCCTCACCTTCGAACGGAAGGTCAGGCAGTCGCGATGCCCAGTGACGGAGCTCGAGGCCGCACGCGGCCACGCGCGTCGGGGTCGCGCAGGCTCAAGAACAGCTGCGCGCGTTCGCGCAGGCTGATGGCGCGCACCCGCATCGCGGCGGCGGCCGGTTCCAGGCGGAAGTGCGCCGCCAGCGCGAGCAGGACGGCGGCGAGGGACGCGGTCAGGGCGGCGGCAAGGCCGAGCGGGTTCGCGACCGCGATCGACGCCGTCAGCGCGGTGACCAGGCTCAGCGGGTTGATCCCGCCGAGGGCCGGGAGCACGACGAACAACTCAGGCAGGAACAGCGCAAGCATCAGCTTGAGCCGCACGCCGAAGTAGGTTCGCTCCACGTCACCGACACTACCGGAGATATTGCGTTGCGTGATTCCCGTGGGCGCGGGCAGTCTGTCGAAATGGGTCACGTCGAGGTCGCGCACGTCGAGTACCACCTGCCCGACGGACGACTGCTCCTCGACGACGTCTCGTTCCGGGTCGGGGAGGGCAGCGTCTGCGCGCTCGTCGGCGCCAACGGGGCGGGCAAGACGACGTTGCTGCGGCTGATCTCGGGGGAACTCTCCCCCAGCGGCGGCTCGGTGACCATCAGTGGCGGGCTCGGGGTGATGCCTCAGTTCGTCGGCTCCGTGCGCGACGAACGGACGGTGCGGGATCTGCTCGTGTCGGTGTCACCGGAAGCGCTCCGCGCCGCCGCCCGCGCGGTCGACGAGACCGAACTCGCCTTGATGGAACGCGACGACGAAGCGAACCAGATGGCGTACGCACAGGCGCTCGGCGACTGGGGCGACGCTCGCGGCTACGAGGCCGAAGTCGTCTGGGACAAGTGCACGACGGCGGCGCTCAACCTGCCGTACGAGAAGGCGCGCTGGCGCGAGGTGCGCACGCTGTCCGGCGGCGAACAGAAGCGGCTGGTGCTGGAGGCGCTGCTCCTCGGCGGGTCCGGTGTCCTCCTGCTCGACGAGCCGGACAACTACCTCGATGTCCCCGGCAAGCAGTGGCTGGAAGAGCGGCTGCGCGAGACCCAGAAGACCGTACTGTTCGTTTCGCACGACCGGGAACTCCTCGCCAGGGCGGCGAACAAGATCATCAGCGTCGAACCGGGGCCGGCCGGCGGCGACGTCTGGGTGCACGGCGGCGGCTTCGACAATTACCACCAGGCGCGCGCGGAACGGTTCGAACGCTTCGAGGAACTCCGCCGTCGCTGGGACGAAAAGCACGCCCAGCTCAAAAAACTCGTGGCCGACATGCGGCAGTACGCCGCGCGCAGCGACGAGATGGCTTCGCGGTATCACGCCGCGCAGACCCGGTTGCGGAAGTTCGAGGAGGCCGGGGCGCCCGCCGCTCCCCCGCGCGAACAGAAGATCACGATGCGCCTGCGCGGCGGCCGGACCGGCGTCCGCGCCGTCACCTGCGAAGGCCTCGAACTGCGAGGCCTGATGAAACCCTTCGATCTGGAGGTCTTCTACGGCGAACGGGTCGCGGTGCTCGGCTCGAACGGCTCCGGCAAATCACATTTCCTGCGGCTGCTGGCAGGCGAGGACGTCGCGCACGACGGACTGTGGAAACTCGGTGCCCGCGTCGTCCCCGGCCACTTCGCTCAGACGCACGCCCATCCCGAACTACTCGGGCAGACGCTCGTCGATATCCTTTGGACCGGCTACGCGCGAAGCCGCGGGCCCGCGATGAACATCCTGCGCCGCTACGAACTCGACGGCCAGGGCGACCAGCGGTTCGAGAAGCTGTCCGGCGGCCAGCAGGCGCGGTTCCAGATCCTGCTGCTGGAGATCGGCGGCGCGACGATCCTGCTCCTGGACGAACCGACCGACAACCTCGATCTCGCCTCGGCGGAAGCGCTGCAGCAGGCGTTGGAAGCCTACGAGGGCACCACGATCGCGGTGACGCACGACCGGTGGTTCGCGCGCTCCTTCGATCGGTACCTCGTGTTCGGCTCGGACGGGCACGTGCGGGAAACCGCGGAACCGGTGTGGGACGAGCGGCCGGTGCAACGCGCCCGATGACTCACTCGGGCTAGGAATGGCGACACACCCACGGGAGATGCGGCCGGCCGTTCCGCCGTGTGTTTGAATTCCGCCGCACCGCGTGCCGACACCCGAGTGCCCGCATCGTCCCCAGGCTGGAGTTTCTCGTGAAGGCCGCTGCAATCCCCTTCGCCATCGCGGCCTTGTGCTGCGCGGTGTTCCTGGTGAGCTTCCTTCGCGACCGGCGCCGGTTGCGGAACGGCTTCTACCTCTTCTTCGCGCTGCTGTTCCTCGGCGTGACGTTCATCGCGCTGCTCGCCTCGGTGTCGCCCGAGGCGGCGGGTTTCGTCGCGGTCGGCGTGATCCTGCTGATCATCCCGACGGTCCTCGCGCTGACGGTCTTCCTGATCTGCAACGGGATCACCATGCTCCGCCGCGAGGGACGCCGGCTCGCCAACGTCCTTTCGCTGCTGACAGGGCTGGGCATCTGCGCGCTGGTCGTCTTCAACGCGACGGTCACGCAACTCGCCTGGGAGCCGCTCGACATCGTGCGGGGCATCCTGAACGGGATCGTCGTCTACTTCTCGTTCCTCTTCGTCTGTTTCCTCCTGTACTCGATCGTCTACGGCCGAATCCGCACCGAGAAGGGTGTGGACTTCGTCGTGGTGCTGGGCTCGGGCCTGCTCGACGGGCATCGGGTACCGCCGTTGCTGGCGGGCCGCCTGAACCGGGCGAAACGCGTCATCGACGCCGAAGCCCGGCGTGGCCGGGAGCCGATGGTGGTCACCTCGGGCGGGCAAGGACCCGACGAGGACCTGCCGGAGTCCCACGCGATGGCCGGCTACCTGGTCGAGAACGGGCTGCCGAGGGAGCGGATCCTCCTCGAAGACCGTTCGCGGACGACCTTCGAGAACCTCACCTTCAGCGCCGAGATCATGGAGCAGCGGAAGGCGGACTACCGGTGCACGGTGGTGACGAACAACTTCCACGTGCTCCGCGCCGCCCTCATCGCCCGCCGCGCCAAGGTGAACGGTCAGGTCATCGGATCGCCGACGGCCTGGTACTTCTGGCCGAGCGCCACCCTGCGCGAATTCGTGGCCATCCTGGTGGACCACAAGTACAAGAACCTGGTCGTCTGCGGGCTCATCGTGCTTTCGCAGATCTCCCGCGCCTTCTCGTGAGCGGTGATCGGACGGCCCCGGTGAGCTAGCGTGTTGCGAAAGCCACTTTCGCAACCATCAGCGTTGCGAAAGTGGCTTTCGCAACACACCCGGCCGGGCGGCCGAAGAAACCGGCACCCCGGAACGAATGCCGGTCACCAGAACTCGGAGCGGCGTGACAAATCCCCCGCATCCGTTTGACAACCCCGTTTTCGCCGGGCCATCGTCCTGCGCATGAGCGCTTACACCCGGCAGGCGATGGCGCACCTGTTCGACCGGACGGCGGATACCTACGACGCGCTCGGCGTCGACTTCTTCGGCGCGTTCGCCACCGAACTGCTCGACCGGGCCGGGCTCGTCCCCGGTGAGCGCGTGCTGGACGTCGGCTGCGGCCGGGGCGCGGTGCTGTTCCCGGCGGCCGAGCGGGTCGGCCCGGAAGGATCGGTGCTGGGTATCGACCTTTCCGCGGAAATGGTCGAGCGCACCGCGAAGGATATCGAGGCGCGCGGAGCCAACGCCTCGGTTTCCCTTATGGACGCCCAAGAACCGACGCTGGACGACGCCGCCTTCGATGTCGTGCTCGCGTCGTTCGTGGTGTTCTTCCTGCCGGATCCGGTCGCCGGCCTGCGGTCTTGGCATCGCCTCCTCGCGCCCGGCGGCCGGCTGGGCGTCACCACGTTCGGCGCCGACGATCCCCGGTGGGCGGCCGTGCGCGAGGTGTTCAAACCGTTCGTTCCGCCGGAACTGGCCTGGACACTGGCCGTCAGGGCGGGCCTGTTCGCCACCATCGAAGGATTCGGCCAGGCCGTGGAGTCGGCGGGCTTCACCGAGGTCACGTCCGTGGAACGCGTCTATCCGGTGAAGTTCGCCGACCCCGGGCACTGGATCACCTGGTCGTGGTCGCACGGCCAGCGGATGTTCTGGGAGCTGATCCCGGAAGACCGCCTCGACGCCGTACGCCAGGCCGTGCTCGCGGAGCTCGAGCCGCTCCGCGAGCACGACGGGAGCGTGGTGCTGGCGCAGACGGTGCGCTACACCCTCGCCCACCGCGGTTGACGGCTCACAACGCCAGCCTCGGCCAGGACGCCGTGTCCCGTGCCAACTGCCGGTCGTGCGTGGCGATCACCACCGCGGCCGGGGTTGTTTCGAGCGCGGCGGTCAGCTCGTCGACGAGTGCGGCGGACAGGTGGTTGGTCGGCTCGTCCAGCAGCACGACGTGCGGACGTCGAGCGAGTACGAGCGCTAGGTCCAGCCGCCGCCGCGCGCCGACCGACAGTTCGGCCACCGGCCGATGCCGGTCGTAGCCGGCGAGCAGTCCCAGTTCGCCCAGCCCCGGCCCGGGAATGCCGGTCCTGGCGAGCTGTTCGTCGTACAGCTCCATCGCCGTCCGCCTGCCCGGCAGCTCGGATTCCTGGCCCAGCCTGCCGATCCGCGCGGACCGCGATCGCGTGACCGTGCCGGTTCCGGGCTCCAACTCCCCGGCCAGCACGGACAGGAGCGTCGATTTGCCCGCGCCGTTGCGGCCGGTGACGACCAGCCGGTCGCCGCTTTCCAGCACCAGATCGACCGGACGCGCGAGCCGTCCGGCCACCGTCACCCCGGCGGCTCGGAGGAGCGTCGCGCCTCCGTGCGCCGGTAGCTCGGGCATGGCGAACCGAGCGGGCGGGGGTGGAACGGCGACCACGTGCTCGGCCAGTTCTTCCTGCCGCCGGTGGACCGCGCGGACCAGACCGGGCGCGCGCGTGGCGCGGACGTGCCTGCCGGTGCCCTTGGGCGGCCGCCAGTTGTCCCGCAACCGGTTCCGCGCGGCGGAGAGGTCGTCGGCCAGCCGTTGCCGCTCGGCGATCTGGTCGGCGTGTGCCGACTCCCAGCGGGCACGTTCGGCTCGACGGGCCTCGACGTAGGCCGCGTACCCGCCGCCGTAGACGCGCGGCCGTCCGTCGCTCGACGGATCGAGGTCGATCACCGTGGTGGCGACGTCCGCGAGCAGAGCCCGGTCGTGGCTGACCAGGACGACCACGCCCGGATGCGCGCGCAACCGCTCGGTGAGATGGTCGAGCCCCGCCGCGTCGAGATGGTTGGTCGGCTCGTCGAGCAGCAGGACCGGATGCCCGGCGCCGAGCAGGCAGGCCAGCCGGACCCGGTGCCGCTGCCCGACCGACAGTGTCCCGAGTGGACGGTCGCGGTCGTCGACGGCGTTCAAGGCCGCCAGTGACACTTCGACCCGCCTGTCGGCGTCCCACGCGTCGAGGGCTTCGGCTTCTTCGAGCGCGGCGGCGAAAGCGTCGTCGGCTCCGGGACGTCCGTCGCTGAGCGCCTCGGTGGCGGCCTCGAGCCGGGCCAGCGCGCCGCGGACGGCGGCTAGTTCGAGGTCGATCAACGCGCCGACGGTGTCGGTCGCCCCGAGCGGAATCTGCTGGTCGGCGACCCCCGCCGAACCGGAACGGTGCACCTCGCCGCGGTCCGCGGCCAGGTCACCGGCGAGCACCCGGAGAAGCGTGGTCTTGCCACGACCGTTCTCCCCGACGATGGCGACACGCTCGCCCGCGGCGGCGACGAGGTCGACCCCGGCGAGGACGGGCCTTCCCCCGAAGGAGAGGTGGACGCCGGACAGGCGGACGTGCGCCGCGCGCACAGGCGCGGGCGAAAGAGGGGATGACATGAAGGAACTGCCTCCGGTGAAGGTGATGAGCAGGAAGAACGAAGTCCGGTATCGCGGCTCGCGGTACCGGTGGAGGCGTCGTTCCTCAGAGGAACAGCAGTTGCTGCATCACGATCACGAGGGTAGGCCACGTCTCCGGATCCCCGCATCCGATTTTCGGGACCACACGTTCGCACCATCCCCCACGACTACCGGTCACCCCATGGAGACCCCCTTCCACCTGCGACGACACGCCTCTCCTAGCCCGCGATCACGGCTTCAAACCACCACTTTCAGGGGTCACCCTCAGGTACATCACGACGGTTGCCATGATCACCGGCCCGTTCGACGGTGGGCTTCTCAGCAGGCATCTTCCGAGAGGAGCGGGACCGATGGCGAAGACCATGCAGCCGCAGGAACTCATCGACAGTGCCGTGGTCGACCCGACCGGCAACAAGCTCGGCAAGGTGGGCAACGTCTACCTCGCCGACGCGACGCGCCAGCCGGAATGGATCACCGTCAAGACGGGCCTGTTCGGCACCAAGGAGAGTTTCGTTCCGCTCTCCGGAGCGCATGCGGACCAGGACGGCGTGCATGTCCGCGTCGACAAGGACGCGGTCACCGACGCACCCCGGATCGAGGCCGACGGCCACTTGTCCGCCGAGGAGAGCGCGCAGCTCTACCGGCACTACGGCCTGCCGATGCCGCGGACCTCGCCGGACGGCCGGATGGACGACCGGGCGCAGGGCCGGGGCGACGCCGGCCGACCCAGGACAGGCATGGACACGGGAACGGGCACCGGCAAGAAGAACCGCGACGCCGAGCCCACCATGACCCGGTCCGAGGAGCGGCTGAACGTCGGCACCGAACAGGTCGAAACCGGCCATGTCCGGCTGCGCAAGTACGTCGTCACCGAGGAGCAGCAGGTCACCGTTCCGGTCAGCCACGAGGAGGTGCGCATCGAACGGGAGCCGATCACGAAGCCGGGCGGTGAGCGCGCCGAGATCGCCGAGGACGAACAGGAAGTCGTGCTCCACGCCGAGAAACCGGTGGTGAACAAGGAAACCGTCGCGGTGGAACGGGCGAGGCTCAAGACCGAGACCGTCACCGAGGACCAGACGGTCTCCGGCAAGGTGCGCAAGGAACAGTTCGAGGTCACCGACGACGAAGGCAAGCACCGCAAGTCGTGATCCCGAGTTCGGGGCGGCCCCCGTGCTTCAGCGCATGCGCCGGGCGCGGGCGGCCGCGACCACGAAACCGGTCGCCACCGCGCCCGCGAGCGAGCAGCCGGCACCGAACAGCACCGCGGGCTCGTGTACTCGCAGGACCGACACGCACAGCCACGCCGACGCGCCGAACAGCAGGCCGAGCACGGGGCCGCCGACGAGCGCGCCCCGCCAGCGGTGACCGTTCCGGATGGTCCGCAGCCCGGATTCCAGGTACGCCAAGGCGAACAGGGCGAGGATCAGGCTGCCCGCGCCGAGCGCGCTCGCGAGCGGATGCTGCCGCGTGACGACGGCGAAGGTCGCCGGGACGCCGTCGGCCGTCATGGTCGCAGTGACGGCTCCGCCGACGATCCAGCGGGTGAGCCCGGGAAAAGCGAGATCGGCACGGAAACCGTCGCCCTCGGGTTTCGGCACCGCCGACGCGGATCCGAGCGGGATCCCAGCGGCCGAAAGCGCAAGGGTCACCTGTCTCGGGCGCCCCTCCCCGTCACGGCGAACGTCTTGCTGAGGTCCACGGGTGCCGACGAGGCGGCGACACCGTCGATCTTCAGTGTCGTGGCCTCGTGCGGCAGGCGTTCCGGGGTGAGCAGGGTGAGCGCCACGAGCGCGATCGCGGCGGCCGCCGCGGCCACTCGGAACCAGAGCACCGCACCGGAGCGGGACTCGGGCTCGAAGCTCGCGCGGGTCGCCGACAGTGTCGGATCCGGTGCGGGGCGGTGCACCGGTCTGGTCGGGCCGTCTCCGGCCGGGACCTGTGCGCCGAAGGCGGAGATCACCCGAGGCGTGAGGTGCCGCACCGGCACCCGGGAGCGTTCCAGCCAGCCCGGTCCGTACACGGTGGTGGCGGCCGAGGCGAGGTCGGCCGCGAAGGTCTCCGCGTCGCGATACCGGGAGTCGAGCTCGCGCGAGAGGCTGCGCATGACGACCCCGGCGATCGGCGACGGCACGCCGTCGATCGGGCGCGGATCGGTGAACATGTGCTGACGCATCATGCTGATCGCGCCGCGGGTGTTGTCGAACGGCAGCTTGCCGGACAGCAGTTCGTAGAGCACCGTGCCCGCCGAGTAGACGTCGGCCGCCGGGCTCAGCGCGTTGCCCATCGCCTGCTCGGGCGCGATGTACGCGGGTGTGCCGAGAACCTCGCCGCCGTGGGTGACGAGCGTGGCACCCTCGCTGATCACCTTCGCGATGCCGAAGTCGGCCACCTTCATCACGCCTTGGGTGGTGAAGAGCAGGTTCTTCGGCTTGACGTCCAGATGCAGCACGCCCGCTTCGTGCGCCGCGTGGAGCCCGGCGAGCATCGCCAGCCCGATCGCGCAGGCTTGTTCGCCGCCGATCTCCCCGCTGTGGAAGCGGCTGTGCACGGTGCCGCCGTCGAGGCGTTCCATCACCATCAGGTGCTCGCGGCCGGTGCGCACGTAGTCGTACACGGGCACGATGTGCGGGTGGTCGAGGCTGGCCAGCACACGCGCTTCGCGGTCGAAGAGCTCACTGCTGGCGGCGTGGTTCAGCACGTCCCACGGCAGCTGTTTGATGGCGACGTCGCGGCGCAGCGAACGGTGGACGCCGGCGAAGACGACCCCCATCCCGCCCTGGCCGATCGCGGGCCCGATCTCGTACTGCGGCAGCGCGGCGACGACCTCGGCGGGTGCGCTCATCGGTTGAATTCCTTGGTGGAGTCGGGAAAGCGGGCCGTCTCATCGTCGGCGGGCCCCGGCGAGGGATGCGGGGTCAGGTAACCGAGCAGGAACGCGATGACGGCGGCGCCGAGGACCACCGGGATCTCGATCGCGGGCTCCGGCGGGACGAGCCGCAGCACCGACAGCGAGACGACGGCGACGAGCCCGGTGCCGAATCCGGCGGGCAGGAAACGCAGGCCGCGGCGCCACCGGTTGGCGGGAAGGCGATGGCGGGCGAGCGCGAGCAGGGCCGTCAGCCACGCCAGCACGGTGAGCACGAGCATCGCGAGCCCGAAAGCGCCGTAGACGGACCAGAAGGATCCGCGGATGTCGGCGACCGTGGTCGCCTCACCGAGTGTGCCGCGCTGGGCGTCCAGCAGTTCGACCGTCGACGGGAGCAGCCCGATCGCCTGGCCGGAGAGGTCGGCCATGTCCAGTACGAACGTCCTGGTGACGCGACTGTGCGCGGGGACTTCGAACGGCGCCGTGGTGTCGTAGGCGAAGAAGGTCAGGGCGAGCGCCACGCCGGACACCCGCACGCTACGGACCTTGATCGCGGTGCCGCCGCTGTTGCTCGCCGTGACGGTGAGTTCGAGTTGCTTCGCCGGATCGATCATCACCGTGGCGTTGGTGATCGGCCGGTCGTCGAAGGTGACCGCCAGGTCGAGTCCGCCGCTGTCCGCGACGGCCGGTGGCGAGCCGAAAAGGACCGCGCACAGACCCAACGCAACCCCTGCCGCGATGACACGTCCCATTTTGCGCATCCCCTGTTTGCGTAATCCGACTGGTCCGGAATGCTACAGCGAGTACTTACCGGAGAGGGACGTCCCAATGCGTATCGTGGTTCGCCTGATATTCGGCACCGTGACCGGGTTGTTGTTCCTGCTTTCCCAGGTGGGAGCGGGAAATGCGCAGCAGTCCCCTTATCAGTCCACGGTTGGTTTGAAACCTTCGAGCGGCCCCGCGGGGAGTTCGTTCACCATTTCCTGGAATTTCTCTCCGTGCAAAGGACCGATTTCTTTCACTTGGGACGGAACGGCCATTACGTCGGTCAGCGCCCCCAGTGGACAGACCGGGGCGACGGTGCCGGGCAGCGCGGCACCCGGCGGCCACCCGGTCACGGGCACATGTACGAACGCGCGGACCGGTCAGCCGTTGACCGGAAGCGCGACCTTCCAGGTGACCGGGACCGTGACCACGGCGCCGCCGACGACGAAGGTGCCCCCGACGACGAAGCCGACCGTCCCGGTCACCACCCCGACCCGACCCGGAACGACCACCACCCCGGTCACCACGACGACGACACCGCCGCCCACGACCGCGCCACCGTCCACAACGGACACTCCCTCGCCGCCTACCGACCTTCCTTCGTCGAGCAGCACCCCGCCGGGTCCGGACGACCTGGTCCTCGACCGGCCGAGCGTGCAGCCCGGCGACCCCCTGTCCGCGACCGGCAAGGGGTGCGTACCCGGTGAGCGGGTCACGCTGACGTCGGACGGCGAACGTGTCGGAGGCGCCTACGCCGACGGCACCGGCGCCTTCACCGCGGCCGTCGAGTTCACGCGGATCGAGGCGGGCAGGCACACCGTCGTCGCCGATTGCGGCGTACGGCTGACCGGCGCCGTCGAGCAGGTGGTGACCAGTTCGTCCGGCGGGCACAGCGGCACCCTGGTGGTGCTCGTCTTCTTCGTGCTCGCCGGGATCACCGTGATCCGCTTCCCCTGAGGTCAGCGCGGTGGCCGCATCGCCGCGAAGACCAGGAACAGCGCGGCGAGGAAGAGGGCGGCGACCGCCAGGTCGAGCAGAAAACCGACGACGAGTGCGGTGATCATCGCTTACTCCTGTGCCGCCTTGGCGGCTTCACGACGGCGCGCGTACAAGCTGGTGAACGAAACCGTGACCAGGACGGCGACGATCACCCCCAGCGAGGCCGGGGTCGGGACCTGCGGCACCGACGGCCAGATCCCGTGTGCCCAGTGCAGGACCAGCTTCACCCCGATGAAGGCGAGGATGATCGCGAGGCCGTGGTTCAGGTGGACCAGCTTCGCGAGTGCCGAGTGGAGCACGAAGTACAAGGCGCGCAAGCCCATCAGCGCGAAGGCGTTGGTGGCGAACACGAGGTACGGGTCTTCGGTGATGCCGTAGACCGCGGGCACCGAATCGACCGCGAACACCACGTCGGTGGCGAACACCGCGACGACCACGACCGCCAGCGGGGTGAGCGCGCGGCGCCCGTGTTCACGCACGGTGAGCCGGGTGCCGCGATAGTCGTCGGTGACCGGCATCAGCCGTCGCAGCAACCGGACCGACCGCAGCTGCGAAAGATCCATCTCGGTCTGGCCGTCGGACATGGCCTCGCGCAGGATCTTGACGGCCGAGACGAGCAGGATCACGCCGAACACGAGGAACGCCCAGGTGCCCGCCGACAGCATCGCCGCGCCGGCCGCGATGAACACGCCGCGAAGCACCAGCGCGCCCACGATGCCGTACAGCAGCACGCGTTGCTGCACGGCCGCGGGGACCGCGAAGGCGGCGAGCAGCAGCATGAAGACGAACAGGTTGTCGACCGACAGGGACTTCTCGACGACGAAACCCGTCATGAACTCGAGCGCCTGGCCACCGCCGAACTCGAGCCACAGCCAGAGCCCGAACACGACCGGGAGCGCGAGGTAGAAGACCGACCAGCCGACTGCCTCCCGCATCGACACCTCGTGGGGACGGCGGGTCACCACGAAATCGACGACGAGCAGCGCGACCAGGACGGCGATGCTGATCGCCCACAACCCCGGCGATCCCACGGTTGCCACGGACTCGGGCATGAAGCCTCCTCGAACTCGAAGTTCGAGGTCTCCTTCACCCCTGCGGGGCGGTCTCCCGGGGACACCAGCGGAGCGTCCGTATTGACCGGGCAGACCTTTGGGAAGTACTCCCCTCGCCGGTCCAGTATCGCACTTGGTAAAGAGTAGTTAAAGGGTGGGTCAAGCCGGGCCCTCCCGCAGCACGCCGCGCACCGCGTCGACGGACAGGTCGTCCCACGGGAATTCGGCCATCCACCAGGTCGCGCCCGCCCGTTCGTAGGGCGCGAGATCCGTGCCCGCGGGGACACCGATGGCGAAGTCGTACGGCTTCTCGTCGTCTTCGCGCAGCCCGGTGATCGTCTCGACCACCTCGGCGAACTCGTCCGCGTGCGGCAGGTGCACCGGGAAGAACCCGTCGTACCGCGCGGCCCTGCGCATCGGCTTCGCCTTCCCGGGGAAGCCCGCCAGCCAGACGGGGATCGGCCGCGCCGGCCGAGGCAGGAAGGTGATGTCGTCGACGGTGTAGTGCACGCCGTGGTGCCGCACGGGTTCCCCGGACCAGGCGGCAGTGAGGATCTCGAGTGACTCGTCGAGCATCTCGCCGCGCTTGCGGTCGTCCACCTCGTCGCCGGTCTTCGAGAACTCCCCGCCGAAGCGGTCACTGCCGAGCCCCGCGCCAAGGATCAGCCTTCCGCCACTCAACTGGTCAAGGGTGGCCGTCTCACGGGCGAGCTTGACCGGACGGCGCCTGGCGAGCGGCGTGACCATCGGACCGATGGCGAGGTTCTCGGTGGCGGACGCGACGGCGGTGAGAGTGATCCACGGATCGGCGATCGCCCGCACCGGCTCATGCCAGCGGACGTGGTCCCACACGAACAGGCCGTGTCAGCCCGCCTCCTCGGCTTCGGCGGCGAGACGCGCGATGATCGCCGGATCGGCCAGTTCGTCGAAAATCGGCAGCCAGAGTGCCGAGCGCAGAGTCATGACTGCGACCGTACGGACCGGCACCGACAGTCGCGGCGAGTTCCGGACGTGCGCCAAGTCGTAACTCGCGTGCTTCCAGCCGCAACTCGCGTGATTGGAGGCGTAACACGGCGCCGGGCGAGTTACGCCTCCAATCACGCGAGTTACGCCTTCAAGCACGCGAGTCGCGCCTCGCCGCTTGACACGACCACTACAGTTCAACCAGTACGTTGATTAACCTCTTGGTTGATTGCCTCTGCGGAAGAGACTTCGATGACCGACCTGACGATCACCCGCCTCCTCGACGCTCCCCGCGAGCTCGTCTTCCGCGTGTGGACCGACCCGGACCATCTCGCTCGATGGTGGGGTCCGGCCGGTTTCACCGCGAAGTCCTGCACCGTCAACCTCACCGAGGGCGGCAGGTGGCGCATCTGTATCAGCGACGGGGAAACGGATCTCTGGGCATCGGGCGTCTATCACGAGATCGTCCCGCCGGAGCGGCTCGTCTTCAGCTTCGCCTGGGAAGAACCGGAAGGCTCCCGCGGGCATGACACCCTCGTCACGGTCGTCCTCTCCGACCTCGACGGCAAGACCGAAATGGCGTTCCACCAGGCGATCTTCGAGACCGTCGCGGAACGCGACAGCCACAACGAAGGCTGGCAGTCCTGCTTCGGCCGCCTTGTCGCCCACCTCGCGGAGCAACGCTAGCCGAGCTCCCGCAGGACATCCCGCGCCCGCGCCACCCCGTCTTCCTCCCTCAGCCGCCCGGCGACGTACTGGGCGCCGCGGCGGAACAGCAGGTTGCCGGACAGCTCCAGCAGCCGCGCGGTCAGCGAGTCCGCGGTGAGATCCCGGAGCGGCAACGGTCGCGGCCCGGCACCGAGCCGGAACACCCGGTCACCCCAGTAGGGCTGATCGGAGAAGACCGGGCAGACCAGCGCCGGCACGCCTGCCCGCAACGCGGCCGCCGTCGTGCCCGCGCCGCCGTGATGTACCACCGCCGCCGTGCGCGGGAACAGCCACGCGTGCGGAACGTCGCCGATCGTCAACAGATCATCGTCATCGGACGCGGCATCGGTCCCGAGGAGGCCGCGCAACCCCGCTCGGCGCAACGCGGTGCGGACGGCGGCGAACGTCCGCTCCGCCTCCGACGGCCGCATGCTGCCGAAACCGACGTACACCGGAGGCGGCCCGGACGCGAGGAAATCACGCAGTCGCGGGTCCGGCCGCCACGCGGCGGGCGCCTCGAGAAACCAGTACCCGGTGACGTGCACCCTCGCGGGCCAGTCCTTCGGCCGCGGCACGACCGCGTCGGAAAAACCGCACAGCACCGGGGTTTCCGATCGCCGGGGCCCGCGGAGACCGGCCGCGGGCAAGCCCAGCGACCGCTCGCGCCACCGGTCCACCTCCGGCCTCAGCACCTGCCACGCGACGGCGTCGACGGCGTGGAAACTCAGCCGCCTGCCGCACGGCCCGGCCTTGGCGGCCCACGGCACCAGCGGATGCGCGAACGCCCGCGTCGGCACGCTGGGCTGGTAGTGCAGTTCGACGTCGGGGACGCCGAGCGAGGCACCCAGGTGCGCGCCGAGGAATCCGAGCGTCGGGGCGAGAACGAGATCGGCCCCGGCCGCTCCCTCGCGGACATCGGCGAGCAGACGTTCCATCACCGGAGCCAGCGCACCGCGCAACCCGCGCAGGAAGGCCGCGGGCGTGCGTCCCTCGGTCCATTCGCGTCCCCCGTCCGAACCGAGGATCTCGCTCGGGTCTGCGGAGAGCGGCGCGAAATCCAGGCCGTGCCCGGTCACCAGGGTGCGGAACCGCTCGGCCGCCAGCACTCGCACCCGATCGCCGTCGAGACCACGCCCCAAGGCGATGCACGGCTGGACGTCGCCGCGGGAACCCGGTGCGACGATCACGACGAGCCGGGTCATCGCTTCGCCGCCGTCAACCGGTAGCGGAGGCGGAACGGCAGTTTCGCCAGTACCGCCGCGATATGCGCGTCCCTGCCGACCAAGTACCGCGGCGCGACCCGCCGCGCGGTCAGCGCGTGGACGACGACTCGCGCCGCCTGCTCGGGTGGCACGCCGTTCCGCGCGGACCGCTCCGCACTGCGCTCGGCCTCGTCCAGTTGCGCCGCATACCTTTCGCGCGCGACTTCCGGCAGAGCGGCACGCACCTCTTCGGCGGCGGCGCGGGCACGCGGCCAGATCGACGTCGCGACGGCGCCGGGCTCGACGAGGACGACGCCGATCCCGGACGGGGCCAGTTCGGCGCGCAGGCTGTCGGTCAAGCCGACCAGGGCGAACTTCGACGTGTGATACGGCCCGACCATCGGCCCGGCGATCCGCCCGCCCATCGATCCCACCGTCACCACCCTGGCGGCCGGCGCGGCGCGCAGCGCGGGCAGCATCGCCTGCGTGACGGCCAGCTGACCGGTGACGTTGACCTCCAGCTGCTGCCGGAAGTCTTCGAGCGGGACGTGTTCCAGCGGTCCCGGCCGGGCCATCCCCGCGTTGTTCACCAGACCGCGGAGCGGACCCGCCGCCGCGACCTTCTCACCGCACGCCGCGATCGACGCCGGATCGCGGAGATCCATCCGCAGTACGGTGACGGCCTCGCCGTGGACACGGGCGAGTTCTGTTTCGTCCGCGTCGGTACGCACACTGGCCCAGACGTGGGCGCCCCGCCGCACGAGTTCGGCCACGCACGCCCGGCCGATCCCGCTCGACGCGCCGGTGACCACAAAGGACGGACGGGTCACGATGTCTCCCCCGCCTTAACCGGCGCGGAAAGCGCCCGCAGCATCTTCGGCCAGGTCTTGTGCAGCTGGTCCTGCCAGTACGCCCAGTGATGCGTGCCCGGCCCATAGAAGTCCGTCATGACCGGGACGCCGAGCCGGTTCAGCCGGGCCGCCATCGCGGTGGTCTGGCCGGAGCACAGGAATTCGAGCAGCATCGCGCCGGGCAGCACGTCGATCGGGAGCTTCCCGTCGAAGGGCCCCGGCAGGCCGTTGCCCGTGGACAGATACAGCTCCGTGCCGCGGAGGCGATCGGCGTTCACCAGCGGATCGTGCGCGTCCCAGCGGGACGACTCGCGCCGCCGGTCACCCCAGAGCGCTTCGGGATCCTGCTTGGCAGAAGCGACGATCGCGCTGGTCAGCAGCTCGCCGTACGGGCCGGTGGGATTGAGGTTGCCGCTGAACGACCCGGCGAAGCGGAACACCCCCGGCCGCCGGGCGGCGAGTTCCACCGCCCCGTAGCCGCCGAGCGAGAGCCCCGCCGCGACCCGTCGCCCGTCCCCGCGATAGCCGCGGTCGATCAGCTGCGGGATCTCGACCGCGGTGAACGTCTCCCACTGATTGAGCACCACGTCCTTGCCGTAATTCCACCAGTCGGAAAAGAAGCCGGCGGAACCGGAACCCGGCATCACCACGAGCGCGCCGGCGTCGTCGGCGAGTTTCCGGATGTCGGTATTGGCGGTCCAGCCGCGGTAGTCCTGCAGACGGGTCTCCCCGGCGAGCAGATACACCGCCGGCCACTTCCGCTCCGGTTCGGCCTCCCACCGCGACGGCAGGATCAGCCGGACCATCGCGTAGCTTCCGACGCCGACCGAGCGCACGGTGAGATCCAGCATCCGCGGGTCACCGTCCACAGTGGTCTGGGCGACGACGTGCGAGCCGTCGTCGGCACGGGCGTCCGGGACACCGCTCTCGGCCCGCGCCGGCGCCGCGGCGACGCTCGGCAGCAAGCACATCGCGACCGCCAGCGACGCGACGGCCCGTAGCCGCCTCGAAGTAGTGCGCATACGTAATCCTTTGTCCCGGTCGTTCGATCGAATTCGAAAATGTGACGGCGATTACCCGAGAAAGAAAATCAGAGGTGGCGACACGGTAAGCGGGCGGACCCCTTCCAGGCAATTGTCCTGCCCACAATCCGGGAGGACAATATGAATGCCAGGGAAACAAGAAATGCCCCCGCATCCCCCATCAGGGTGACCCGTCGCTCACGGACAGTGAAGAACTGTGGCACGGGAGTACCAGACCGGCTCGCGCACCAGCCAAAATTCCGGAACCCGCAGGTCACACCCTGTACACGAAGGACATTTACGTTCTCTTGACACCTTCCGGTATTCGATTTCCCGTCGTAGCCTTCGTCGTGCCGCCCGGGTTCGGCGTCCCCTCACGCGACCCGGCGCCCCGCGTCCCACCGAAGGGACCAGACCCCATCAGGACCCTTCCGAAAGGGCTATTCATGGCTGCCCGAATTCGCGCCCTCATCTTGTCCGCAGCAGCGTTGCTGAGCATTTCCGGCGCTCCCGGAGAATCGATCCAGGCGGCGCCCGCACCGCCTTCCCCCACTGTTCCGCCCGCCGCCCTGCTGCCGCCGGAAACCGTCCCGGGCGCGTCCGCGCGCGACGGCTTCGACGTGGCGTCGGCACTGTCCACCTCGGACCGCGGGCGGAGCGGCAGGGTCGACGTCGGAGGATGCGAGGACGTCGTTCACGGCAGGCTGGTCGGCGCCGGTGCCACCGGCCAGGGCTTCCAGTCCGCCGTGCCCGGCGGCCAGGTCTCCGAACTCGTCGCGCGTACGACGAACCCGCCCGATCTGGCGGCATGGGCCGGTCAGGCCGGGCGGTGCTCGAAGGTGACGGTCGACGACGCGGCCGGTACCGCGGTGTCGACCGTCACCGTCCACCCCGGTCCCGCCATTGCGGGGGCGAAAACCCTTTCCTACCACCAACTCCTGACGCTACCCGGACAGCCCCCCGAGCTGCCGGGACTGCGTCTGCGCACCGTCGCCATCGCCGCCGACGACGTACTGGTCGTGCTTCGTGACGCCGGAACGACCGGCCTCGATCTCGACGCCCTCGCCGTCGCCGCCTGGCGGCACGCCGCTGGTCCGCTCGGCCGCTGAATCCCCTGAACCCCGAGGAGACGCCATGTCCCTGGCCCCCGAAAACCTGCCCGCCACGGCCGGCCCCACCCTCCCCGCCTGCCTCCGGCACTGGGCGGACACCGACGGCGACCGGCCCGCGCTGACCTTCGCCGACTTCTCGGCCGAGCGCGCCGGACGCCGGAAGACGCTGAGCTGGAAGCAACTCCGGGAGCGCGTCGACGCCGTCGCGGCGGCGCTGCCCGTCGGACCTGGTGACCGGGTGGCGGTGTTGTGCCCGCAGAGCGCCGAGTACGTCGTCGCGTTCCTCGGCGCGATCACCGCGGGTGCGATCGCCGTGCCGCTGTTCGACCCCGGGCTGCCCGGGCACGCCGGACGGCTCGCCGCGGTGCTGACCGACTGCTCCCCCACCGCGGTGGTCACCACCTCCGCGTCGGTGGACGCGGTCCGCGAGTTCCTGGTGGGCCTTCCCGGCGGCGAAGACGTCGCCGTCGTCGCGGCCGACAAGCCCACCGGGCCCGGCCGCGCGTGGCCCGCCCCGGCCCCGGCGCCGGACGACGTGGCGTACCTGCAGTACACGTCCGGTTCGACCCGCAGCCCGGCGGGAGTGGTGCTGACCCACGCGAACGTGCTCGCCAACGTCAGCCAGGCGGTGCGCGGGCTCGGGATCGATCCGGCGGGGACCACGGTGTCGTGGCTGCCGCTGTTCCACGACATGGGTCTCGTCCTCGGCCTGATCACGCCGCTGGCCATGGGCATGCGGTCGGTGCTGATGGACCCGCTGGCCTTCATCGAGCGCCCGGTGCGCTGGCTGGAGTTGCTCGGCGACCACAACGCGAGCTGGAGCGCCGCCCCGAACTTCGCGTTCCACTACGCCGCGAGCCGGGTGCGCGAGGAGGACCGCGCCAAGCTCCGCCTCGACCGCGTCGCCGCGATCGTCAACGGCGCCGAGCCGATCAACCCTGGAGTGCTCGACCGGTTCCATGACACTTTCGCCGAGGTCGGGTACACCCCGGACAAGACGCGGCCCGCATACGGGCTCGCCGAGGCGACCGTCTTCGTCACCACCGGCCCCGGCGTCCCCCCGCGGGTCACCACGTTCGACCGCGTCGCGCTGGGTGCGGGAACGGCACGGCAGGCGGACGACGGGCTCCGGCTCGTCGCCTGCGGTGTCCCGGTGGGGCAGCACGTCGCGCTGGTCGAACCGGAAACCGGCGTCGCGCTGGAAGACGGCGCGGTCGGCGAGATCTGGGTCCACGGCCCCAACGTCGGCACCGGCTACTGGCAGAAACCCTTGGAGAGCACCGAAACCTTCGGCGCCCGGCTGACCGGCGACCACGGGGACCTGCCCGCGGGTCCGTGGCTGCGCACCGGCGACCTCGGCGTCCGGTACGACGGTGAGGTCTACATCGCGGGACGGATCAAGGATCTGCTCATCGTCGACGGCCGCAACCATTACCCGCAGGACGTCGAAGCGACCGCGGCCTCGGCCGACCGCGACATCCGCCCCGGCAGTGTCGCCGCGTTCGCCATCGAAGGCACCGACACCGAATCCGCGGTGGTCGTCGCCGAGCACCGCGGTCACACCGCGCTGACGACGGAGGACGAACGGGCGCTCGAAGCATCGATCCGGCGGCTGGTCTCCGACGCGCACGGCCTCGCTCTGCGTGACGTCGTGCTCGTTCCGGCGGGCCTGGTCCCGCGGACCTCCAGCGGCAAGATCGCGCGGAGCGCCTGCCGCGACCGCTACCTCGCCGGCGACTACGGAAAGGCCTTGGTGCGATGAGAAACCCGACGTTCGACGCCCCGGCGCTGCGCCGCTGGCTGCTCGACACCGTCGCCGGGCACACCGGCGTCGACGCGGCCCGGCTCGAAGCCGACCGCCCGCTCAGCGACTATGGCCTGTCCTCCCGCCAGGCCGTCGGTATCGCCGCCGATCTCGAAGATCTGCTCGGCACCCCGCTTCCGGCCACCCTGCTGTGGGAAAGCCCGACCATCGAGCATCTGGCGCGCTCCCTCACCGGCGGCACGGAGCCCGAACCGGAGCAGACGGGTACGGACCGTCGCCGGACCGACCCGGTCGCCGTCGTCGGCCTCGGCTGCCGCTGGCCGGGCGCGGACGGCCTCGACGAGTTCTGGGAGCTGCTGCGCAGCGGACGGGACGCCGTCCGGATCGCGCCGCCGGGCCGGTGGGACGCCGACGCGGCACCGATCGTCGGCGGGTTCCTCGACGACGTGGCCGGGTTCGACGCCGACCACTTCGGCATCACGCCGCGCGAGGCGTCCACAATGGACCCACAACAGCGCATGCTGCTGGAGGTCGCCTGGGCCGCGCTGGAACACGCCGGGATCGCCCCGGCCTCCCTGCGCGGCAGCCGGACCGGCGTGTTCACCGGGATCTCGACCCACGACTACGGGCATCTCACGATGTCGCGCGGTGGCGTCGATCTCTGGACCGCGACCGGTGCCGCCGGGAGTATCGCCGCCAACCGGCTCTCCTACGTCTACGATCTGCGCGGGCCGAGCATGGCGGTGGACACCGCCTGCTCCTCGTCGCTGGTCGCGGTGCACCACGCGGTGCGCGCGCTGCGCGACGGCGAGGCGGATCTGGCGTTGGCGGGCGGCGTGAACCTCATGCTGCTGCCCGGTCCGACCGCCGCGTTCGCCGCCGCCGGCCTGCTCGCCGGGGACGGCCGGTGCAAGACGTTCGCCGCGGACGCCGACGGTATCGCGCGTGCCGAGGGCTGCGGCGTCGTCGTGCTCAAGCGGCTGGCGGACGCCGAGTACGACGGTGACCGGGTGCTGGCGGTGATCCGCTCCACCGCGGTCAACTCCGACGGCCGGTCACAGGGTATGGCGGCACCGAATCCCGCGGCCCAGCAAGACATGTTGCGCACGGCGTACCACAGCGCCCGGCTCGATCCGTCTACTGTGGACTACGTCGAGGCGCACGGCACCGGCACGTTGCTCGGTGACCCGATCGAGGCCCGCTCGCTCGGCGCCGTGCTCGGCAAGGACCGCCCCGCCGACGCCCCGCTGCTGATCGGCTCGGTGAAGACCAACATCGCGCACGCGGAGGCGGCCGCGGGGATCGCCGGGCTGATCAAGGTCGTCCTCGCGATGACCAGGGACGAACTGCCGCCACAGCTGCACTTCACCGACCCCAATCCGCATATCCCGTTCGACGACCTGCGCCTGAAGGTGGTCACCGAGCCGACGCGATGGCCACGCCGCTCCGGCCGCGCCACGGCGGGAGTGTCCGCGTTCGGGTTCGGCGGGACCAACGCGCACGTCGTCCTCGAACAGGCGCCGGCGCTGGAACCGTCGCCGGATCGCGCCGACGTCCGGATCGGGCTGCTGTCCGCCCGCACCCGCGACCGCCTCACCGAACGGGCGACGCAGCTGGCGGACTGGCTGGAATCCACGTCGTCGCTTTCCCTCGCCGACGTCACCCACACGTTGTCCCGGCGTGACAACGGCGGACCGCACCGTGCCGCCGTCGTGGCGGGCGACACCGCCGAACTGGCGGTCCTGCTGCGCGCCGTCGGCTCCGGCGCCGATCCGCTGCCCGCGGGCGCCGTCACCGGCACCGCCGGAAGCACCGATGGCCCGGTCTTCGTGTTCTCCGGTCACGGCTCGCAGTGGCCGGGGATGGGGCAGGGGCTGTTGCGCGCCGAACCCGCGTTCGCCGCGCAGGTCGACAAGCTGCACGACCTGTTCACCGAGCACACCGGCCGCTCGTTGCGCGCGCTGCTCACCAGCGCGGATCCCCTGTCTTTGCCCGAAACCCAGACGGCCATCTTCGGGACGCAGGTCGCGCTGGCCGCCCAGTGGGAGGCGCTCGGGGTCCGGCCCTCGGCCGTCGTCGGGCACTCGCTCGGCTCCGCGGCCGCCGCCGTGGTGAGCGGCGTGCTCACCCCCGACGAGGCCGTCCACCTGGTCGCGACCCGCGCCCGGCTCCTGGGCACCCTCGGCCCGGGCGGCGCGATGGCGGCGGTCGAACTGGCGCCGGAGGAACTGGATCTGTACCCCGACATCGAACTCGCCGTCGAATCCGCGCCGGGGCAGCTGACCGTGGCCGGGGACGCGACCGTGCTCGACCTGCTCGTCGCGGAACTCGAAGCCGCCGGGCTGACCGCGCGACGGCTGCCGGTCGAGGTCGCCGGGCATTCCGCCCGCGTCGACCCGGTGCTGCCCGCGCTCCGGGAGGCACTCGTCGAACTGGGCGGCCGCCGCCCGACGGTGCCTTGGTACGACACGGTTCTGGCCGATCCCCGGGAATTGCCGGACTTCGACGCCGGGTACTGGGCCGCGCATCTGCGCCGTCCGGTGCGGTTCCGGCAGGCCGTGGCGGCCGCCGCCGCGGACGGGCACCGCGTCTTCCTCGAGGTGTCGCCGCATCCGATCCTGCGGGGCTCGGTGTCGAGGACGCTCGAAGCCGAGGGCGTCCACGACGCCGTCGTCACCGGAACCCTGCGCCGGGGCCAGGACGAGGTCCGCACTCTGGGCGCCGCCGCGGCCGAGTTGTACTGCGCCGGCACCCGGATCACGACCTCCGATCCGGACGACGGCGCCCGGCTGGTCGACGTCCCGCCGATGCCGTGGCGGCACGAACGCCACTGGTACACCGCCACCGAAGAAGCCCCGGCGTTCGCGGCACGCACACCGGAACCCGAACCGGCGCGGACCGCCGGAGGCGACCGGCTGACGGAGATCGTCGCCGCCGTCATGGGGCTGCGTCCCGAGCGCCTCGACGCCGACGTCCCGCTGGTGGAACTCGGGCTGGATTCCCTGATGGCGAACCGGATCAAGGAGGCTGTCCGCCGGGAGTTCGGGACGGAACCCGACGCCGTCAGCGTGCTCCGCGGCGCCACACTCGCCGATCTCAGCCGCGATCTCGCACCCCGTGAGGACGAGGAACCGCTGCCGTCCCGAGGCCGAGCCTGGGACGCGGCGGATCGTCTGGTCCTGCGGCTGTGGCAGGAACATACCGGGATCGAAGCGACCGGCACGCAGGTTCGGCTGACCGAAACCGGTACGCCGGACCGGCTGGCCGAACTGCTCGCCGAAGCGCTCAGCATCGAACTCGACACGCCTGTCACCGCCGCCGAACTCCGGCGGCACGACTCGCTCGCCGCCATCGCCGACGTCGCCCGCGCCGTCCTCGACACGCGGGAGGAGCGAGGTCCGGTGCACGTCCTCGCTCCCGGCGAAGCGGGAGTGGCGCCACTGCTGCTATTCCACCCCGGCGGCAGCACCTGCACCGTGTACCGGCCGCTACTGGACCGGCTGCCCACCTCGGTGCCGTGCGTCGGGTTCGAACGCGTTCCCGGGGTCAGCATCGAAGACCGCGTCGAGCAGTTGCTGCCGTTGGTACGGGAACAGCGTCGCGACCGGCCGTACCGGCTCGCGGGCTGGTCGTTCGGCGGGGCGCTGGCCTACGGCGTCGCCGCGCGGCTCGCCGAAGAAGGCGAAGAGGTCGAGTTCGTCGTGCTGATCGACACCATGCTCCCGCTCCCGGAGCCGGACCTCGACCCGCGGGCGTCGTCCGCCCGGCGGTTCCTGCGGTTCACCGGCTATGTCGAGGGAACCTACGGCCGCGAAGTGCGACTCGGTCACGAAGAACTGGCCCCGCTGCCCGAAGAGGAGCAGATCGAACTGACCATGCGGCGCGTCGCCGAGGCGGGCTTGCTCAGCCCCGGCGTGCTCCGGCACCAGCGTCAGTCCTTTTTGGACACGCTGGCGGCCGAACGCGGTACGCCCCGCCGTTACGACGGACGGGTCGTGCTCTACCGGGCGACCGAGCAGTACGCGGCCGGACTGGCGATGGAACCGCGGTATTCCCGCACCGATCTCGCGGCGGGCTGGGCGGAGTTGTGTCCTGGGCTGGAGATCGTGCCGGTCGAGGCGCATCACCTGTCGGTCGTCGACCCGCCCCACGTCGATGTGGTGGCGAGGCATCTGACGGGACTTCTGTGACCACGGCCCGGGCCGAGCGAGCGGTCGACCGCGCCTGGCCGCTGCTGGCGGTACTCGGCGCCGGGCTCTTCCTCGTGGCGGTCGACGCGACCGTGCTGCACGTCGCGTTGCCCGACCTCGTCCGGCAGTTGCGGCCCGGCGCGGCGGCTCAGGTGTGGATCGTGGCGATCTACCCGCTGACCGCCGCGCCGCTGCTGCTGCCGTTCGGCACCCTCGGCGACCGGTACGGACGGCGACGAGTGCTGATCACCGGGTATGTCGTGTTCGGGATCGCGTCGCTGGGCTGCGCGTTCGCGCCGAACGTCCCGGCGCTGCTGGCGTTCCGCGCCGTGCTCGGCGTTGGCGGCGCGATGATCATGCCGGTCACGATGTCGCTGCTCCGGGAACTGTTCCCGGACCAGCGGCGTCGCCGCACGGCGATCGCGGTGTGCAGCGGGATCGCGGGCACCGGATCGGTGTTCGGGCCGATCCTCGGCGGAGTGCTCGTCGAGGCATGGGGCTGGCGGGCGACGTTCCTGCTGAATCCGCCGGTGATCTTGACTGCGGTCGTCCTGGCGCTGCGGTGGCTCCCCCGCGCTCGGCCGGGCCGACGGCCGTGGGACGCGACCAGCGCCGCACTCGCCGCGGGCGGTGTCCTCGGGATCGCTTTCGCCGTCGGACATCCGGGCGCGTGGCCCACGGCCGTCGCCTCCGGCGCGACCGGCTGTGTCCTCATCGGACTGTTCCTGCGCCGCCAGCGCCGGACCGATCCGCCGCTGCTGGACCTCACCCTCTTCCGGCGGCCGGGAGTGCGTGCCGCGGTGGGCGGGGTCCTGCTGGTGATGAGCACACTCGTCGGGCTCGGCTTGCTGTTCGCCCAGTACCTCCAGGTGGTGCTCGGGCTTTCGCCCACCGCGGCGGCTGGTCGGCTGCTCCTGGTGCTGGGCGCTTCGGCGGTCGGCAGTGTCGTGACCCCGTCGCTGCTGGGACGCTTCGGCAACGCCCGGGTCCGCACGGCCGGATTCGCCGTGGCGGCGGTGTCGTTGCTGGTCCCGGCGGCGGGGTCGGCCGCGCTGACGTCACCGATACTGCTGGGCGCCGGGCTGACCGGGCTGGGCCTGGGGATGGCGCTCGCACTCACGTCGAGCACCGACACCCTGCTTTCGGCGACCTCGGCGGACCAGGCGGGCGGCGCCGCCGCGGTGGAGAAGACGGGCTACGAACTGGGCGCCGGTTTCGGGACGACGGTGTTCGGCTCCCTGGCCGCCGCGGTGTACGCGGGACACCTGGCCGTCCCGGCCGGCGTACCGGAACCGGCGCGGCAACTCGCCTTGTCGGGGCCCGCCCAAGCCGAAGCGGCCACGTCCGGTCTCACTTCGCGTTTAGCCGGCGAAGTGCTCGATGCCGCCAAGGTCGCCTGCACGACTGGGTTGCAGGTGTCGGCGGCAGTCGCCTGTGGACTGTTCGTGGTGGCGGTCGTCGTCAGCGCGGGAGCGCCTCGTCGGTGAACTGCTCGGCGAACTCCCCGGTCGGCGGGATCTCCTGGATCACGTCGATCAGCACGCCGTTGGGGTCGGCGACGATGAAGTGCCGCTGCCCGAAGTCCTCGCTGCGCAGGGAAAGCGCCTCGGGGAGCCCCGCCTCCACGACCAGCCGCCGGTGCTCGGCGTCGACGTCTTCGACCTCGAAGTTCAGCAACAGTCCCTGCACGGCTTTCCCGGCTCCGGCGGGAATGGTGTCGTGCCCCGGGGCGAGGATCGCGAGCTCCCATTCGCCGCGTTTGAGGCTGACGTACCAGCCGGCCTCAAAGGTGAGCTCGAAGCCGAAGTGGTCGCGGTAGAAGTCCCGGGTCTCGGCGATCTTCCCGGTCATGAGAACGGGATAGAAACTGGTCAGACGCATGATGCCACCTTGCTCACGAACAATACCGACCGTCGGTTTGTTTCTTCGAAGTTAGCCAACCGACGGTCGGTATGTCAAGATTCCGATCATGGCCCGCACGAAGCAGCAGCAACGCGAAGAGACGATGGAGGCGTTGACCGCCACCGCCCGGCGGCTGTTCGCCGAGCACGGGTACGGGAAGGTCGGACTGGAGACCATCGCGCAGACCGCGGGCGTGAGCAAAGGCGCGCTCTACCACCACTTCAGCAGCAAGGCGGAGCTGTTCCGGCACGTACTCGGCGTCGTGCAGCACGACGTCGGCGAACAGATCGCGCGGGCCGCAGACGCCGCGCCGAACTCGTGGGCCGGGCTGCTCGCCGGCTGCCGCGCGTTCCTCGCCGCGGCGACCGATCCGGAAACCCAGCAGATCATGCTGCTGGACGGCCCTTCGGTGGTCGGCTGGCAGGACTGGCGCGAACTGGACGCGGAGTCGTCCGCCCGGCACCTCGCCGAAGCGCTGACCGAGCTGATGACCGAGGGCGTCCTGGCGAAGCGCCCCGTCGAACCGTTGGTACGCCTGCTTTCCGGCGCGATGAACGAGGCCGCCGTCTGGCTCGCCCACTCCCCCGACCCGAAGGCCGACCTCGCCGCGACCATGGACACGCTGACGCCGATGATCGAGGTGCTACGGTCCCCGGCCGCGCTCACCCGAAGTACATGAAGGCCCCCTTCCTGTACCTAGGCGCAAGGAAGGGGGCCTTCATGTACTTGGGGGTCCTGCTGCCCGGCACCCCGGCCGCGCCCTCCAAGGCCCATCGCGCCGCTCTGGCTCACGAGACGCAAAAAGGCCCCACCCTCGCCGGGTGGGGCCTTCACTGCGGTGGGCGATACTGGGATCGAACCAGTGACCTCTTCGGTGTGAACGAAGCGCTCTCCCCCTGAGCTAATCGCCCGCGGTACGAACTCCGGTTCGCCGGGGAAGCGAACCTGGTGCGCGATACTGGGATTGAACCAGTGACCTCTTCCGTGTCAGGGAAGCGCTCTCCCGCTGAGCTAAACGCGCGTGGTGTGTCGTTCGTACTGACGATAGCTTAGCGGACCCCGTTTCCGGGCCGTCACAGGGGTTCCCCCTATCCGCGAAGCTCAAGGTTTCGGCAGCCGAGAGGCCACCGAGCCCGCGATCTCCTTCGCCCGGTCGCACGGGCTTCCGCTACCCTCGCGCGCCAGCAGCCGGACGGCGACGTGTTCGGCTTCGCGGTCCGGCAGCGGGCGATGCTGCCAGGTGATGGCACAGTTCGAGTCGCCGAACTCCCGCATGTCGCCGCTGACACCGCTGCCGAGGTCGACCGGCGAACCCTCCGGCGCGTAGGCACCGCGCTGCAACTCGACGGTCAGCGTGTCCCCGCCGCCCACCCATTCGCAGATCCGCAACGTCCGCGGGGCGGGCTGCGCGTTGGGCATGGTCTTGCCGAGCACCGCCGGATCGGCGATCGTGCACGGGTCGAGCGGGAGAAGGCTCGCCGGTTCACCCGTGCGGTCGACCTCGTGCGTGCGCAGCCGGGTGAGCGCGGCGGTCAGCATGTCGTCGGCGGCCTTGCACGGGTTACCTTCCCGGCCCGGATGGGAGACGACGACACCGAGCCGCCGGTCCGCCGGCAACTGGGCGACCGAGTCGCATCCGCCGCTGATGGTGCTGCGCAGCAACGGAAACCCTTCCGCCGTGCGATCGGTTCGTTCGAGACTGCTGGCGGACACACCTTCGCCGAGCCGCAACTCGAAGCTGACGCCCTTGAGGCCGGTGTACTTGCAGCGAGCCGGGTAGATCGGGCCCGTCTCCGGTTTCAGGGTGCCGAACTCCTGCACGAACCGGCCCGCGAGCACCTTGCACGGATCCACCAGGCGAAGGCGTTCCGCGCCGAGCGCGTCGGTCGCCGACAGCGACGTCGTTCCCGGGTTCTCCGGCTTGGCGTGGTCGGCGATGCTCAGGCCGAGCGCGACCATCCCCGAAACGACGAGCAGGACGACGGCGGCGAGCGAGCCGAACAGGATCTTCTTCGTCCGCGGCGCCATCTTCTTGGGCGGCGGACGCCAGATCGGCAGCGGCAGGGCCAGCACCGAGCGGACTTCCGTGTCCTGCTGCTGGATCCGGGCGTGCACGGCGAGCGGCCAGGGCGCCTTGCCCGGCGGCACGGGGCCGAGGAAGTCCAGGATCTGTTCCGGAGTCGGCCGCCGCGCGGGATCCTTGGCAAGGCAGGGCTCGGCGATCCGCCGGATCTCGTCCGGGACGGCGCTGAAATCCGCCGCGGCGTGCACGACGTTATACAGAGTCTGCGGCGCGGTCGGGCCGGTGAAGGGGCCGCGGCCGGTCGCGGCCATGACCAGGATCGCGCCGAGGGAGAACACGTCGCTCGCCCCGGTGATCTGGCCGCTGCCCGCCTGTTCCGGGGACATGAACGCGGGCGATCCGATGATCGCGCCGGTCCCGGTGAGATCCTGCGCGTCCTCCGCCACCCGCGCGATGCCGAAGTCGATCACCCTGGGGCCGTCACTCGTCAGGATGATGTTGCTGGGCTTGAGATCCCGGTGGATCAGCCCGGCACGGTGAATTTCGGTCAGCGCCGCGGCGAGCCCGGACGCCAGCAGCCGCACCGACTCGACGGGCAGCGGTCCCGCACCGTCGACAGCCTCCTTCAAGGACGGTCCGGTGACGAAGACCGAGGCCAGCCACGGGGTTTCCGCTTCCGCGTCGGCGTCCATGACGGCGGCCGTGTAGGCGCCGGAGACCAGCCGCGACGTGGCGACCTCGCGCCGGAACCGTTCGCGGAAGCGTGGATCGTGCGCGAACTGGGCGTGCAGCTGTTTGACGGCGACGAGCCTGCCGTCCGGGGCGAGGCCGAGCACGACGCGGCCCATCCCGCCCTCACCGAGTTCGGCGATGATCCGGTACGGGCCGATCTGCCGGGGTTCGCCGGGGTTCAACGGTTTCACTGGTCAGCCCTAGGGTTTCGGAAGTTTCGGCAGCAGCGCCCCGGCGAAGCCCTTCACCTTTTCGCAGGCTTCGTCGGCGGTCATCTTGGTACCACTGGTCCCGACCGTCAGCTCGACGTTCTCCCCGTCGCGGTCGCTGACGGACCGGTGCTGCCAGGTCAGCGAGCAGGTGGAGCGCGCGATGCCGTCGTCGACCTTGGCCAGGTACACCTTGGCGCCGCCGAGATCCAGGGTGGCGGTCGCCGTGTAGTACGAGTCCTTCGATTGCGTCGGCGGGTACGCGCGCACGAAGCTCAGGCGGACGTTGCCCACCGCGTCGTACCGGCATTGGTGCAGATGTTCGCGAATCGTTTCGACGACCGGGCCGATCAGCCGGTCCGTGGTCGCGGGGCCGAGCAGCGCGCACGGGTCCAGCGGAGCCAGTGTGCCCGCCGGGAGCTCGCGTTCGTGGCCTCCGGCGCGGATCCGTTTGACCGCGTCGGCGAGCGCGGCCTTCACGACCGAACACGCTTCATCCTTTGTGGACATCGAGTTGACGTCGACGCTGAGTTTGGTGTTCGGCAGGCCGCTGACCGGGACGGCGACCGCGCACGCGTCGTCGGAGCCCTTGATGCGCAGCGGAAGCCCTTCCAGCTCGCCGCCGGCTTCGCCTTCGATCAGGTCGCCGCCGACGGACAGCTCCAGCCATTTGCCCGCCGGCGAGGAGTACGTGCACGAGTCGAACTGCATGTCGATCTCCGTGCTCAGCTTGCCGAACCCCGGCACGTCGCGGCCCGCGAGCACCTTGCACAGATCGACCCGGCGGAGGTTGTCCGGGCCGAGCGGATCCTGGTTGACCGGGGTGGCGACCGGTTCGTCCGGCCGCGGTGACGAACTCGGCGCGATGGCGGCCGGCGGCGGGTCGTCCCCGGACAGCGAGATCGCCGCGATGGTGCCACCGGCCAGCAGCACCACGGCGGCCGCGGCCAGTCCCGCGTACAGGCCACGGCGGGATCGTTTCGGCGGTGGCGGGTTCAGCAACAGCCGGACCTCGGCCTGCTGTGTCTCGATGAGATGCGACACCACGGGCGGCCACGGGCTGGCCGTCGGCGGGATCGGACCGAGCCGCTCCAGCACCCACGCGGGTGACGGCCGGTCCGCCGGGTTCTTCGCCAGGCACGGTTCGACGATCTGCCGCAGCTCCGGCGCCACCTGCCGCAGGTCGGGCTGGAGGTGCACGACGTTGTACAAGGTGTGCGGAGTGGACGTCCCGGTGAAGGGGCCGCGGCCGGTCGCGGCCATCACCAGCAGCGCGCCGAACGAGAACATGTCGCTCGCCGGGGTGAGCGGTTTCCCCTCGGCCTGTTCCGGGGACATGAACCCGGGCGAACCGATGACCGCGCCGGTGTGCGTGAGTTCCGAGTCGCCTTCGACGGCGCGGGCGATCCCGAAGTCGATCACCCGGGGACCGTCGCCGGTGAGGATGACGTTGCTGGGCTTCAGATCGCGGTGGATCAGCCCGGCACGGTGGATGTCGCCCAGCGCCAGCGCGAGCCCGGCGGCGAGATGCCGGACCGCCATCGGCGGCAGCGGACCGCCGGCGGAGACCGCCTCCGACAGCGCCGGTCCGGGCACGAACACCGACGCCAGCCACGGTGTCGGCGCGTTCGGGTCGGCGTCCATGACCGGCGCGGTGTACGCGCCGGACACCAGACGGGACGTTTCGACCTCCCGCCGGAACCGCTCGCGGAAGCCGGGATCCTGCGCGAAACCAGGGTGGACCTGCTTGATCGCGACCAGACGTCCGTCGGCGGAGATCCCGAGCAGCACCCGGCCCATCCCGCCCTCACCGAGCGCGGCGAACACCCGGTAGCGCCCCACGCCGGTGGGTTCGCCGGTGTTCAACGGCTTCACGAAGGCCCCCCTTGTCCCGAGGGGCGATGGTACAAAACCACCCGCAAGTGTCACGCGGCGCGTCGGTCCGCCCGGCCGAAGTCCTTGAGCCGGAGGCTGTTGGACACGACGAGCACCGAGGACAGCGACATCGCCGCCCCGGCGATCAGCGGGTTCAGCAGCCCGAGCGCGGCCAGCGGGATCGCGGCGACGTTGTACCCGAACGCCCAGGCCAGGTTGCCCCGGATGATCCGCAGGGTGCGGTCGGCGAGCCGGATGGCGTCGGGGACCACGCGCAGGTCTTCGCGGACGAGCACCATGTCGGCCGAGCGCACCGCGATGTCGCTGCCCCGCGCCATCGCCATGCCGAGATCCGCGGTGGCCAGTGCCGGGCCGTCGTTGATCCCATCGCCGACCATCGCGACCCGCGCTCCCCCGGCCCGCAGTTCCTCGATGACCGCAGCCTTCTCCGCGGGCAGCACTCCGGCACGCACGTCGGAGACGCCGATCTCGTCCGCGACCACGCGGGCGGCGGCTTCGTTGTCACCGGTCAGCAGCACGGTCCGCAGGCCGAGCGCGTGCAGAGCGGCGACGGCGGCCCGTGCCGACGGCTTCACGACGTCGCGGATCGCCAGCTGCCCGGCGACCCGGCCGTCCACCGCGACGAGGATCGCCGTGGTGCCGTCCACCGACGTGAAGTCGTCGGGGACGGCGATCCCGCGGTCGACGAACAAGCGCGCGTTGCCGACGAGGACCTCGTGCCCCTCGACCTCGCCCTTCGCGCCAAGCCCGGGCAACGCGCCGAACCCCTCGACCGGGGGTAGATCCGGCAGTTCCGCCCGCGCCGCGGTCACCACGGCCGCCGCGATCGCGTGCTCCGAACCGGCCTCCACGGCCCCGGCGAACCGCAGCAACTCGCCGAGGGTGAACCCGTCGGCGGGACGGCACGCGGTGACGGTCATCTTCCCGGTGGTGACGGTGCCGGTCTTGTCCAGTACGACGGTGTCCACCGTGCGGCTCGCCTCGAGCGCGTCCGGCCCCTTGATGAGGATGCCGAGCTGAGCGCCGCGGCCGACCCCGGCCATCAGCGCGGTCGGTGTCGCCAGTCCGAGCGCGCACGGGCAGGCGATGATGAGGACGGCGACGGCCGCCTCGAACCCCTCGCGGGCGGGTGCCCCGCCGAGCAGCCAGGCCGCGAGCGTCAGCACGGCCACGCCGAGCACGGCGGGGACGAACACCGCGCAGATCCGGTCGACCAGCCGTTGCACCGCGGCCTTGCGGGCCTGCGCGCGTTCGGCCAGCGCGGTCATCTGGGCCAGCTGCGTATGCGCGCCGACCGCGGTCGCGCGGACGACGAGCCTGCCGTCCCGGTTCACCGAAGCGCCGACGACCCGGTCCCCGGTGGCGACTTCCGCGGGCACCGGCTCGCCGGTCACCGCACTGACATCCACAGTGGACAGTCCGTTGTAGACGACTCCGTCGGCGGCGATCGACTCCCCCGGCTTGACCACGAACAGGTCGCCGACGGCCAGCTCCCCGACCGGGACCATGCGCTCGACGCCGCCCCGCAGCACCCGGACGTCCTTGGCGGCCAAGGCGTCCAGCGCGGCCAGGAGGCCGGCGGCACTCCGCCTGGACCGGCTCTCGAAGTACCGGCCAGCCAGCAGGAAGGTGGTCACGCCGGCGGCGACGTCGAGGTAGATCGCGTCGGCGCCGGCCGCCGTCGGGCCGAAGCCGATCCAGTACCCGGGTTCCGTGCCGCCCGCGAAGGCGGACCACGCCGACCACGCGAACGACGAGAGCACGCCCAGTGACACCAAAGTGTCCATACTGGACGATCGATGGCGGAGGTTCCGCAGCGTGGCACGGTGGAACGGCAGCGCGGACCAGAACACCACGGGAACGGCCAAGGCGAGGCACAGCAGTTCCCACCCGGGGAACCGCAGCCGCGGCACCAGCGCGAGGGTGATCGAGAGGTTCCCCAGCGGGATCGCCAGCAGTGCCGCGACGACCGACCGTCGCCGGAGGTCCCGGACCCGGGCGAAGCCGACGTCCGGATCCTCTTCGCCGCGAAGCTCCGCCGTGTAGCCGGCTTTGCGGACCCGCTCGATGAGCACGTCGTCGGCCAGCGCTTCGGGCACCTGCACGGTGGCGCGCTCGGTCGCGTAGTTCACCGACGCGCGCACCCCGTCCAGCTTGTTCAGCGTGCGTTCCACCCGCGCCGAACAAGCGGCGCAGGTCATCCCCGACACGGTCAGTTCCACCGTGCGGACGGCGGACTCCGGCGCGGAAATCGTCATTTCGTGGCACTCCCAGGATTCACCAGTGGTTCCTCGGTGGTGGAACAGGTGTCCGGGTGGTGTCGCGAGGGAGATTACCGCCGCCGGGAACCGGAGCCGCCGTCGGCCCGACTACTGCGGTGGTGGTGGAAACAGGTGCCGGGGTGGTGTGGGTGTTCGGGTGCCGGTGCGCCGGCGACGGTTTCGCGGGCCTGGATGGACGACACACGTGATTGGACGGACGACTCGCGGCGAAACCTCTGCGTGATGGCCTCTTCCCAGTACATGAAGGACCCCTTCCTGTACCTAGGCGCAAGGAAGGGGGCCTTCATGTACTCGGGAAGGTGTGAAGGTCGAGTTTCTTCGGCTGAGTCGAGAGAAGGGGTCCTTCGCGCGCGGCCGCTGTGCCTGCTGTGGCCACTGGTGTACCTGGGCCGAGAGCAGCGGACCTGCCTCTGAGACGCTCTTGGCCAGAACCCGAACCTCCACTCACGACCACTAGGCCTGGCGCGGGGTCAGCGCGAGTTCGAAGGTGTTGCCGTCCCCCTGGACGAGCGTGCTCACGTAGGAGGTGAAGGCGCCGCAGCCGGTCAGCGGCGCCAGCGAGTAGGTACCGCTGAGCGAGCCACCCTTCGCCATGGTGAAACCGTCGCCGGTGCGCAGTTCCGCCGTCGACGGGGCCGACGTCCGGCAGCCAGGGCCGGTGCTGACCGGCATGCCGACGAGCGTCACCAGCGGGAGGACGGTGGTGAACCGGGGTCGCGCGACGAAACCGGTCCCGGCGAGGTCGCCGCCCTGCGGTCCTTCGGCGACGAACTCCAGATCGGCCGAGCCCGGCAGAAAGCCGAACAGCCGGAAGTCGGCGTGTGCCTTGTCGAACACCGGACCGCCGCTGAACACCGTCGCCGCGGTCGGGCTCAGCGCGAAGGTGCCGGTCAGCGGCGCGTCGGCACCGAGTGCCTTGACCCCGGTCTTCCCGGCGATCGCGAATCGGTGCCCCGCGGGCTTCTCGCCGAGTTCGAAGGAGAGCAGGACCGGGGTCCTGGCCGGGGTCGAGCGTGCAGTCCGAGGTGAAGGAGCCGAGCCCGGTGAAGGAGCCATCGGCCTTCTTCGGCGTGAGGCGGGTGGTGAAGTCGCCGACGGTCAGGGTCGTCTTGCCCGGTTTCGCCAGCGTGATGGTGGGCACGGAGCCGGTCGCCACCGGGCTGAAGGTGCCGGACGGCGGAATATCGGTCTTGGCGACGTTCAGCGGGAGGCGCACCGGCAGCGGGTTCGCGTCGCCGTTGACCAGGGTCACGCCTGCCGCCGCGGTGCCTTCGATGGTGGTGGCGCCGACGAGGTTGAGCCCGCGCGCCGCCTTGTCCGGCACGGTCACGGTGATCGTCAGCCCGGAAGTGGTGAGCGTGCCGCCGGGCGCCGCCGGCACCTCGAAGTCGGCTTTGATGTTCACGTCGAGCTTCTGCAGCCCGATCAGCGGGAACGGGCAGGTGAACGAAAGTTTCTTGTCGACGGGAGTACCGGCCGCCGCGCTGCGGACGGCGACGAACAGCAGGCAGCCCGCCGTGAGCAGGACGATGAGGCCCGCCGCGAGCAGCATCCGGACGTTGATGCGAAGGGGCATGGTCGCCTTCCTGGACGGCACGGAAACGGCACCGGTCCCCGTCACGGAACGCGACGGGGACCGGCTGCCTGACTTACTTCTTGGTGAGGTTCAGATCGAGCGTGTTGCCGTCGCTCTTGGCGAACGCGCTGACCCAGTCGTTCAGCTGACCGCAGTTCTGCAGGGCCGACAGCGAGTAGGTGCCGGTGAGCTTCCCGCCCTTGAGCAGGTCGAAGTCCGGACCGGTGGTCATCTCGCTGGTGGACGGGCTGACCGTGCCGCACTTCGGGTCGCTGCTGATCGGGATCCCGAAGACCTGCACGCTCGGCAGGAACACGTTGAACTTGATGTGCGCCTTGAACCCGGTGCCGACGAGCTCACCGGTCTGCTTGCCGACCTGCTCGACCTTGATCTCGGAACGGCCGTCGATGAACCCGAACAGCTTGAACTGGGTGGACGACGGGTCGAGCTTCAGGTCACCGGTGAACGTCTTCGACGCGAGGTCCACGTCCGCGTCGAAACCACCGTTGATCGCCGCCGTGCTGCCGAGCGACTTCAGCGCGGTCTGTCCCTTGATGCCGAACGCGTACTTGATCCCGCCGCCACCGGGGGTGGTGGTAGTGGGCGGGGTCGTCGGCGTGGTCGGGGTGGTCGGCGTCGTAGGAGTGGTGGGCGTGGTCGGGGTGGTGGGCGTGGTGGTGCCGCCACCGCCGTCACCGATCTTGATCGTGGCCAGCGTGTTGTTCTGGCCGGGATCCTGCTTGCACGGCGCGTCGATCGTGCCGTCCGGCGTGATGCCGGTGACCGAACCGTCGGCCTTGCGCGGGGTGACCTTCAGCCGCAGGTCACCCACGGTGATCTTCGCTTCGCCGGGCTGGTTGAAGGTCAGCGACGGCGTCTTGCCCGCCGCGTTGATCGTCATCTCGCCCGAGGTGGGGATGTTCTGCTTGGCGATGTCGTTCGGGACGTTGACCGGGAGGTTGAGCCCCGGTGCCGCCACGGTCGCCGCCGCGACGGCCTGTCCTTCCAGCGTGGTCGCACCGATCAGGTTGAGCCCGCTGACCGTGTCCGCGTTGATCGTGGAAACGGCCTTGATGTCGAACGTGCCGGTCGGCTGACCGGTCTTGACCGACAGCGGAAGATCGGTGTTGATCACCACCTTCAGCGACTGCGACCCCACGAGCGGCAGGTCGCAGTGGTAGTTGAGCGGGAGCGAGATCGGATCGGCGACACTGGACTGCGCCCCGACCACGAGTACCGCGGCGGCAAGGCCCACGGCACCGGCAGCGGCGGCGGCGACCGCCTTCTTTGTTCCTCTACGGTGACTCACGATCGTCCTTCCGTGGTATCAACGATGATACGAAACGGCGTACAATTCCCCAGAGCAATGAATATCGGCCCGAGAGAATTCTCCGGGTAGCGACGATGTCTGACGGATCGCAACCGAACAGTAAACTAACGACGCGTCCACACCGCTATCAAGTGCTTCACCGGAAAACTTCACCAGCCGCGGGTAAATTGTCACGCAGGCACGGTACGACCGGCTGGTTCCTAGTAGCGACACATGGGTTTCCCCAGTTCAGAGCCAGGTCAGACTGCCAGCGGAACCGCTGACGCGAGTGACAATCGCACCACAGGAAACTATCTCACGCGTGCCAATCAGCCTTTTCGGGGTCACCGCCGCCTTGCCTGCCGGAATCTTTCGTGAGTAACCTCGCGGTTCAGCAAGCCGGTCACCGCCGACCAGCGCGGAATCCCGCTCGTCGCGCCGAGGCAGGCCCTCTTTCGCCGAATTCGACGGGGAAACCATGAAAAGAATACGCCGCACGGCGGCGCGAATCGCGTTCGCCGCCGTCTCCACGACCGCCGCGGCGGTCCTGCTGAGCGCCTGCGGGTCCGACAAACCCGCCGACGCCGGCAGGCACGCCGACCCGGCCGCGCTCGCCTGGGTGGACAAGGTGTGCTCGGGCGTCGCGACGGGCTCGGCGAAGCTGTCCAAGCCTCCCGCCTTCGACCCCGCCGACCCGCAGGGGACCAAGACCGCCATGGTGGGTTTCCTGAATTCGCTGTCCGCCGCGCTCGACGACATGGCGGGCGGGATCCGGAACGCCGGTGTGCCGCCGGTCCCGGATGGACAGTCCGCCGTGGACAAGGCCACCACCACGCTCGGCGAGACCAAGTCGAAGGTGTCCGCCACCCTGACACGGATGCAGGACGCGAAGGTCACCGACCAGGCGAGCCTGCAGAAGGTGGTCGCCGACGCCGACAGCTCGATGAGCGGGTTGAGCGAGCCGGAAGGCCCCATCAAGCATCTGCGCGCCAACCCCGAACTGGAGCTCGCGTTCGCCGAATCCCCGACCTGCCGACAGGTCTACGGCGGCAACGCCTGAGCGCACCTGCCCCTCACCCAGCCCATCCGCCCTGGAGGCCCGGCCGTGCCGACCCCGTTCCCCCGCCCGTCCCGCCGGACGCTCGCCGTCGCACTGGCGATCGTCCTGTCCGCCGGTCTCCTGACCGTGCTGAGCGGGAGCCCGGCGAGTTCCGCCGCCCCGGTGGCGTCCGACGACTCGTTCTACACCCCGCCGTCCCCGCTCCCGGCGGGCAAACCGGGTGACATCATCCGGTCGCGTGTGTCGAAAGCCGGTCCGCGTAAGGATTCCGTCAACGCGTGGCAGGTGATGTACCTGTCGACCGACGCCCTCGGACGGCCGGACGCGGTGACCGGGACCGTGCTGGTCCCGAAGAACGTGGACCCGGCGAAGGCGCCGATCGTCTCGTTCGGCGCCGGTACGCACGGTCCGGCGTTCCACTGCACGCCGTCGAAGATGATCGACATCGGCGCCTTCTACGAGCAGTCCGGCCTCGACGACGCGCTCGACGCCGGATTCGCCGTCGCGCTCACCGACTACGAGGGCTATCGCCAGGACCCGAAGACGACGTACGTGGTCGGGCGTTCGGAAGGACCGGCGATGATCGACGCGGTCCGCGCCGCGCAACGTCTGCCGGAGGCGAACCTGTCCACCGACGCCAAGGTGCTCTTCCGCGGGTACTCGCAGGGCGGTGGGGCGGCAGCCTGGGCGGGCGAACTGCAACCGGCCTACGCGCCGGAGCTGAACCTCGTCGGCGTCGCCGCCGGCGGTGTGCCCGCGGACCTCGTCCAGGTCACCCTGCAACTCGACGGGAAGTCCGGTTTCGGCGTCTTCGCCTACGCCCTGATCGGCCTCGACCTTGCCTACCCCGAGCTGAAACTGGACTCGTTCCTCAGCGACAACGGCCGCGTGAAACTGGCGGAGATGCAGAAGAGCGCGTGCACGTTCGAGCTGCTCACCACCTACGCGAACCAGAAGATCGCCGATTACACGACCAGCGCCGGGTATGTGCGGCCGGAATGGGTGAAGCGGCTCAACGAGAACAAGCTCGGCGGCACTCCGCCGAAGGTCCCGGTGTTCCTCTATCACGCCACCCAGGACCAACTCGTGCAGTTCGCGCAGGCCGAGGCGCTGCACAAGGCCTACTGCACCGCCGGAGTCAAGACGACCTGGAAGACCTTCGACACCGACCACATCACCGCGGTCTACACCGGCAACGCCGACGTGCTCGCCTTCCTCAAGGATCGGGTCGCGGGCGCCCCGGCGACGTCGAACTGCTGACCTTTGTGGACGACGGCGCGCGAGCTGATCCGGCTCGCGCGCCGTCACACGTCGGCTGGGCGCAGCCGCTCCGCACGCAGCGCCAGTTCGATCCGCAGCCGCTGATCCGGATCTTCCAGCCGTTCGCCGAACAGCTCCGTGAGCCGCCGCAGCCGCGCCCGCACCGTCTGCGGATGCACGGCGAGCCTGCGGGCGATCTCGGGTGCGCTCCCCCGCGTCTGCACCTGGGTGAGCAGGGTCGCCGCCAGTTCGTCGTGCTGGCGCGGCGCCAGCCCCGACAACGGTTCGAGCGCCTCTCCGGCCAGCCGGTCGAGCAGGAACTCGTCGGCGAGCAAGAGCAATGTGGTGATGTGTTCCTCGCACCACAGCACCGGGCCGACCGTCGTGATCATGCCCCGCTGGGTGAGTTCGGACGCGCGCCGCGCGATCCGGAACGACTCGGCGGCCTGCGCGACCGGGACGGACACCCCGACCGTCGCCGACCAGCCGGACGGCAGTTCCCGCAGGCCGCCGAGGTCGGCTTCCGGACAGGCCACGAGCGCGCCGGGCGCGTCGGAGACCAGATCCACCGGAACCCCCGAGGGCAACAGGCCCGGCGGGAACGAGGGCGCACCGGGCGCCGCGGTGAAGACGACCGCGGTGATCCGTTCGGGGATCCGCCAGCCGATGGCGACGGCGAGCGCGCCGGCGTCGGCCTGGCTGTACCCGGAGCCACCGGTCAGCAGCCGGAACAGCCTGGCCCGCTGCTCCGCGGGCCCCGTCGCCTCGGCTTGGGCGGCGTTGTACCCGTCCGTCAGCGCCATCGTCACCTCGACGACGTCACCGAACAGGCATTCCGCCGCGCCATAGAGGACGTCGCCGGGCAGCTGGAGCTGGCGGCCGATCGCGGCGATCGAACGCCACAGCACCCGGCTCGAGACCCGGAACGCCGCCTGCGCGGCCTCCCGGCTGAGTCCTTGCTGGAACGCGATCCGGCCCTGCGCGCGGAAATCCGCCAGGAGGTCGTTCTGCAGGAGTTCGGGGACACCGACCCGGTCGATGGCGCGTTCGATACCGCGCCTGGTCAGCTCGACGGCCGCGGCACGGGCCTCGCCGTCGCTGAACACTTCGGCGCATTCGCCCACCTCGGACACCACGCCTTCGACACAGTGCCGGGCGATGGCCGGGATCCGCGGACGGATGGCGTCACCGAGTTCCCTCGGCAGGCGTTCCCACAACACGCCAACGGGCTGCCAGCTCACGTGTGCGATCCCCCGCTGTGAAGTAGGCCGACGATTTCGGGCACCCATTCCCTTTCGTCCGCGCGCCACCGGCGCACTCGAATGCACGGAGCGTAGAACCGCCGACACATCCGTGTCAAAAGACGTCACATCGAAACACCCGCTCGTTGTCACCTCGCTGAGCACCGCGACTTTTCGTCGCAAATTCAACGTCACATTCGGGGTACAGGCCGTCCGCCGATCCAGTACAAACGGCCCCGCACCGTTCCCGTCGATCCGGCGTGGTTACGCAAACGGATTCATGTTTTCCTTCCCTGGTTCGAGAAAAATCAAAGGGTGGTCTTGGTGGTCGAGTACCGCGGTTTCGGCATGCTGGCGGCGCTGCCGCGTTCGCTCGGCGAAGAACTGCGTCCGTATACCGGTCACGCCGCGGCCGCCATGGTCAAGCAGGTGCAGCGTTCGGTCACCGCGTATGCGCAGCCGCTGCGCGGGGTCTTCGGCCGCGTCCTGGTCGTCTCCTGCGAACGGGCGGTGCGGCACTACGTCGAGTGCATCGGCGATCCGGACGTGTCCCACGACCGCTGGATCGACTTCTACCGCATGCGCGGGCGGATCGAATTCACCGAGGGGCGCAGCCTGGAACCGTTGCACGACAGCGTGACCATCGGCGCGCGGGCGGCATGGCGGGCGATGCGGCCCATCGTGCGCGGGCTCGGCGTCGGTCTCGACGTCATCGCGCTCGCGGCCGAATCCGTCTTCGTCTACGTCGACGAACTGTGCGCCACGACGATCGAGGGGTACCAGGAGGCGGAAGCCAGGGCGGCGGGCGCGATCCCGCTCCGGCGACGACGTCTGCTCGAATTGATCTCTCAGGCGCCGGAAGGGTCCTCGTGCAGCATCACCAGCCTGGCCGACGGCGCCGGCTGGCGGGTTCCGGGGGCCGCGGCCATGGTCGCGCTCCAGCGCGCTCCCGGCGCGCCCGCCTTCCCCGTCCATCTCCTGGACACCACCGTGCTGGCCGACGTCGACACGGCCGAGCCGTACCTGCTCACCGCGGATCCGGACACCGATCTCGCCCCGCTGAAGGACGCGCTGGACGGCTGGCGGGTGGCGGTCTCCCCCGTCGTACCGCTCGTCGACGCTCCGGCCGCCCTCCGCACCGCCCGCCGCGCGCTACTGCTGAACAGCGAGGACGCGCACGGCCCGATCATCTGGTGCCGGGATCACCTCGCCACGCTATGGCTGCTCGCCGAGGACTTTCTCGGTGCCGAACTCGCCAAGCAGAGCCTCGACCCGTTCACCTCGCTGAGCGGGAAGCAGCAGGAGCGGCTCAGTGAAACCCTGCTGGCGTGGCTGGAAACGCGCGGCGGCGCGCCGGAGATCGCCCAGCGGCTCGGCGTGCATCCGCAGACCGTGCGGAACCGCCTCCGTCAACTGGAGGACCTGTTCGGCGACCGCCTCAAGGACGCCGACGACCGGCTGAACATGCAACTCGCGCTCCGCGCGCAGCGGCTCATGCGCGCCCACCGCCGCGACGAAGGGACGCCAAAGAGCTGACGCGCCGGACCCGCCGTTCCGGTGGCCGCACGGTGGGGAGCACCCAGCGGAGGCCGCGGCGGGCACGCTTCGCCCTCGGCTGATCGACGTGGAAGTCCGCCCGGCAGGCCATCGCGCTCTCCGTCGTTACGGGTGTTTACCGACGCTTTCCTGAATACCGGGACGGTGGGAAAATGTCGATGCGCAATTGCCTCGCCCGCACGGTTTTGGCATCCGCCTCGGGGTCGGCACCGGAATTCTTGTCACCCGGGTCGCAATTGCCGGACGTGTCCGGCGACACGCTGACGGACGCGGCGTTCTCCACGTTATTTTGACGCCTGACAACGGAAAGGCGGGACATGGCCCTCGAAGCGCGCACACTGACCCTGCACGGTCGGGAAATCCGGCTACGGGAATACGTTCCGTCCACAAAGGACACCACAGGAGAACCGCTCGTCCTGCTGCACGGTATCTCGGGCAGCAGCGAGACCTGGGTCCCGCTGCTCGACCACTTCGAGCGGACCGGGTTCGGGCGCCACGTCCTCGCTCCCGATCTGCCGGGCCACGGTGATTCGGCCGCACCTCGGGCCGACTACGGCCTCGGCGCGATGGCCAGCGTGGTCCGCGACGTCCTCGCGTTGACCCGGAACCGGCACGCGACCATCGTCGGGCACTCCCTCGGCGGCGGGATCGCGATGCAGTTCGCCTACCAGTTCCCCGAGATGTGCGCCCGGCTGGTGCTCGTGGACAGCGGCGGGCTCGGCCCGCAGGTGTCCCCGGTACTGCGCGCGACGGCGCTGCCGGGGGCCAACGCGACACTCACCCTCGCGGTCAACCCGGCCACCGTCGCGATCGCCCGCGGGATCGCCGCCGCCTGCCGCTCGTTCGGTGGAAAGCTCTCTCCCGAGACCCGGGAGCTGATCCGTCACTTCGCGTCACTGGCCGCCCCGGGCAGGCGGCGGGCATTCTTATCCATCGCGCGCAGCCTGATCGACCTCAGGGGTCAGCGCGCGAGCGCGATCGACAAGCTCTATCTCGCCCGGGAGGTGCCCACCCTCGTCGTCTGGGGCGCGCGCGACCCGCTCATCCCGGTCGCCCACGGCCGCGCGACCGCCGAAGTGCTGCCGGCCAGCCGATTGACGGTGTTCGAAAATGTGAAACACTTTCCACATGTGGCCGACCCGGCCCGGTTCGGTGACGAGCTCGAACGCTTCCTCACCGGGACCGCGCCGGCCCGGTTGACCCTGGACGAGGTCGTCGAGGTGCTCATCCGCGCCAGCGAGGCGGCGGAAGCGCCCGAAAACGTCCCGGAAAAATTGTCATCCGGACGCCATCTCAGGCCTGCCTAAATGTCACTCACCATCGGATCGGACCACCCGTTCGGGTGTAGTCCATCCAGGTGGCCGATCAAGCCCCCGCCAGCCGTTGACAGTCCTCTCGGCCGGATTTTATGTTGCGTGAGCCACAAAATCTGGATCGGCTTCACCGTTGAAGAGGCTGATTTTGTTGCTAACAAGGATAAAAACATGACCGACTTGGATACCGGATTCTCGCGGCACGATCTGCGGACCGCACGGCCCGAACCCGGCGTGCGTCACCCCGCCACCCCGCTCCGCCAGCCACCGGGTCCGGTCCAGCGACCGCGCGCCTTCACGCCGACACCGAGAACCCCAGTGGAGAACCGACCTGTGCGCAGCACCGGTGCGAATGGACTGTGGGCGTCACTGCCCAGAGACCTTGGCGAGCGGTTCCGGCCGCGGGCCGACCCCTTGGCACGAGCCATCCTTCAGGAGGTGCAACGAGCCGTCCCCGAGTACGCGCAGCCGTTGGAAGGCGCGTTCGGACAGATCATCACGCAGGGTATCCGGCAGGCGATCCTGCACTGCCTCGACACCATCGGTCAGGGGACGACGGCGCTCGACAAATGGTCGGCGGTGTTCCGGAACCTCGGCAAGGTCGAATTCAACGAGGGCCGCAGCCTCGACTGTCTCCAGACGGCCTACCGGGTCGGCGGCCGCGTCGCGTGGCGTCATGTTTCGGAATTCGGGCAGGCGATCGGAGCGGACGCCGATCTCCTGTGCACCGCGGCCGAAGCGATTTTCGCTTACGTGGACGAGATTTCCGCACTGTCCATCGAGGGCTACACGGCCGCGCAGGAGCGGGCTGCGGGCACCAGGGCCAGACGCAGGCGCAGGCTGCTCGAACTGATGCTCTCCGATCCCCCGTCCTCACCGCAGTCCATCGCGTCCCACGCCGCCAACGCGCAGTGGGCGCTGCCCACCGAGATCACGGTCGTCGCACTGGAGCGACGGCTCGGCCCGCTGGACCCCGACAGCGCCGACCTGGACGCCGACGTCCTCGTCGACTTCGAAGGCCCCAAACCCTGCCTGGTCACCGGCGACCCGGACAAGCACCTGAAGGATCTCGCCGAACGGCTCCCCGGCTGGCGCGCGGTGATCGGCCCGGCCGTGCGGCTCACCGAAGCGCCGCGTTCCCTGATGTGGGCCCGCCGCACGCTGCGGCTGGTCCAGCGTGGTGTTCTTCCGGACAATCCGGTCACGCGGTACAGCGATCACCTCTCCACCCTGTGGCTGCTCGCGGACGAGTTCCTGGTCCGTGAACTGTGCACGCGCAGCCTCGCCCCGTTCGACGACCTCACCCCCAAACAGCGGGCGCGGCTCGGCGAAACGTTGCTGATCTGGCTGCAATCCCGGGGCAGCGCTCCGGAGATCGCGAAGAAACTCAAGGTCCACCCCCAGACCGTCCGGTACCGCATGCACCAGCTCATCGATCTCTTCGGCGACCGGTTGAACAACGCCGACGACCGGCTCGACATGGAGATCGCCCTGCGCGCGGAGGCCTTGCTCGCGGAGGACTGACAGATCAGCGTTTCCCACTCACAACGAGGTGACGAGGTGACCCGACCGCAGGACGCCCGCAGCGGGGTCGAGGCGACGTACGGTCCGCTGCTCACGCCCGCCCGGCCGGGTGGGTCGAGCGGGCGCCCGGTCCAGCTCTGGGCGCTGTTGCCGAGAGAGCTGGCGGCCGTGTTCCGGCCAGGGCTGGCCGATACGGCCGGGGAGGTGGTCCGGGAGATCCAGCGGACCATCCCCGAGTACGCGCGGCCACTGGACGGCGCGTTCGGGAAGGCGCTCAAGACCGGCGTACAGATGGCGTTCGTGCAATTCCTCGAGCGCCTCGGAAACCCCGAGGCCCCGGCGGAGGACCGGCGGAGCGTGTTCGTCAGCCTGGGTGTCCAGGAGTTCCATCAGGGCCGCAACGTCGACGTCCTCCAGGCGGCCTACCGAGTGGGCGCCAGGGTGACCTGGCGCCGGATGGCCGAGATCGGGCGTCGCGCGGGGGTGCCTTCCGCGACGCTGTGCCTGCTCGCGGAAGCCATCTTCGCCTACATCGACGAATTGTCGGCGCTCTCGGTCGAGGGTCACGCGGAGGCACGGGAAAAGGCCGCCGGCGCACTGGAGCGCCGGCGGCACCGCTTGATGGAACTCCTGCTCGCCGAGCCGCCGTCGCCGCCCGAGGTCGTCAAACACGCCGCCGACCTTGCCCGCTGGCAACTACCGGAGCTGCTCGTCGCCGTCGCTCTCGACCGGCCGTCGGACGAAGCACCGACAGCCGCGCCGAGCGCGCTGGCCGACTTCGAGAGCACCTCCCCCTGTCTCCTGCTCCCTGCCCCGGAACCGGACGAACGAGACCGATTCGCCGAGGAACTGACCGGCTGGCGGGCCGCGATCGGCCCCGCCGTCCCGCCCGTTTTCGCGGCACGTTCGCTGCGGGCCGCACGCGAGGCATTGCGGCTCGTCGACTCCGGCGCGCTCGCCGACGAACCCGTGACGTGGTGCGTCGACCATCTTTCGCGTCTGTGGCTGCTCAAGGAACCGTTCCTGGCCGCCGAACTCGTCCGGGAACGCCTCGGGCCGCTGTCCGGGTTGACCGGGAAGCAGCATTCGCGGCTGGCGGGGACTTTGCTGGCGTGGCTGGAGACCTGCGGGAACGTCCGCGAGGTGGCGGAACGGCTGGCGGTGCACCCGCAGACCGTCCGATCCCGCGCCCAGGAACTCGAGGCGCTGTTCTCGGACGGGCTGCGGGATCCCGAGCGGCGGTTCGAGATGATCCTGGCCCTGCGGGCCGCCCCTTCTTGAGGCTTTGCGCGTGAAGGCCCCCTTCCCTCGGCTGAGCCGAGGGAAGGGGGCCTTCACGCGCGACCGGGGCCTTAGGAGCGCGCGGGTGGTGTCGCGAAAGCCACTTTCGGGACATCAGACGTCGCGAAAGTGGCTTTCGCGACATGGTCGCCGGACTGTCGTGGGCCCGGCCGCGGCCGACGTTGCGAAAGCCACTTTCGCAACGTTGAAGGTTGCGAAAGTGGCTTTCGCAACCCCTCCGGCAGGCCCGGCACCCAACAGGACCCGAAGTACATGAAGGCCCCCTTCCTTGCGCCTGGCGCAAGGAAGGGGGCCTTCATGTACTTCCGAACCAAGTCAGGCAGCCGCCAGGGCGGTCACCCGCCACCTACCCTCGGAACGTTCGGCGCTGACGCTCAGCTGAGCCGCACCCGTACTGCGTTGCCCGTCCCCGCGCACGCCGGTCTGGTCCAGGAACACCAACAGCGACGCCCGGTCCCCGTCGAGGACCTTCACCCCCGAGACCACCGCGGTCGAGGTCACGACCAACTTCTGCTCCGCCGCGAGCCCACGGACCTGCGCGAACAGCTGGTCGTACTGCCCCAGCGCCAGCCCGGTGAGGACCTCTTTCGCGGCTTTCTCGCTCTTGGCGGGGTCGTCGTAGCGGTAGGAGAAGACCGTGCCGAGCGCCTTGCCGATCTGGTCGCTCACCTCCGCGGTGGTGGCGACGTCGGTCAGCGCCGTGTTGTGCGCCAGCACCGCCGTGGCGTCCCGCGCCTCGATGGCGAACCACCCCGCAAGGCCCGCCATCACCAGCGCGACCGCGCCGAACACCAGCGCACCCCGCCGCCGCACCGGAGCGACGACGGGAGCATCGACCGGGGCCTCCTCCGAGACTTCCGCGGGTTCGAGAACCTTTGTGCCGCCGCCCATCTTCCCGGCGACCTTCACCGCACGCCGTGCCGGTTTGACGGCTCGTTTCGTGGTCATCCCGTCCTCCGTCAGGGCTTTCCGGTGTCGGTCACCGGCACCTGGCCGAGCGACGTGACCCGCCACCCGTCCGGTGTCCGGTTCAGGCCGGCGCGGAACCGGTTGTGCTTGGTCACCGCTTCCCCGCCTTCGGGCCGCACCTCGAGTTCGACCGAAGCGATCACCTCGGCCGTTCCACCGCCACTGTCCACTTCGGTCACCGCGGCGTCGACGACCCGGCCGGTGGTGACGGTCTTCGCCTGGCCGATCCGGCCGAGCCCGCCTTCCCGGTCGCGTGCCAGTTCTTCGTGCAACGCGCCGCCGGACAGGTTCAGCCAGTTCTGGTAGCCCTGCTCCGCCTGCCGGTAGTCCAAAGTGGTCAGAGCGGCGACGGCCTGCCTTCCCACCTGCAAGGCCTCCTCGCGGACCGTCGCGCGTGCGACGCCGTCGTCGTGGCTCGCGTCCCACCATGAATAACCGAACCAAGCCGCCGCAGCCGTGGCGACCGCGGCGAGGAACGCGGCGATTCGAGTCATGGCCTTCACCTTCCCGGCACGTTCTGCGAGCCGCGCACGTTCGTGGGGTTGCCCTTGGGCAGGGCACAGCGCGCCGCGGTGTTCAGCGGACGCGGCGACGTGTCGAGTCCGTCGCGGTAAGCGGTCCCGTAACCGGTGACGCACGGAGGCGGATCGAAGAACGTCAGCGAGAGGCCGACGCGCGCGCCGTCCGGTCCCATGATCGCGTGCCCCGCGGCGACCGCTTTCGGCGCCGTGACCAGCAGCTGCTCGATGCCGTCCTGACGCGTTTCCAGTACGTCCGCGGTGGTCAGCAGGTTGGCCAGCAGGATGCCGAGACTCGGGCCGCTCTCCCGCAGGAGGGTGCTGACCTCGTTCGCGGCCGCGGGGACGGCCGGGATCAACCGCCGCAGATCGCCGTCGGAGCTCTTCAACGTCGCGGCGAGCAGTTTGGCGTTGGCACCGAATGAGCGGATCGCGTCCGCTTGCGAGACTTGGGTGTCGAGCACGGTCTGCGCGTCGGTCACCAACCTGGTCAACGGGCCGACATGCGCGCTCGCCTCCTGCACGAACTCGATCCCCCGCCCGACGAGCTGGTCCAGCGCCGGGCCTGCGTCGGACGTCGCCTTGTACAACTCGTCGACCACGGTCCGCAGGGCGGGCTTCGGCACCGAATTGGCGAAAGAGTCCACACTGGACAGGACGATGTCCACCGGCAGCGGGATCTTCGTGTCCGCCTCGCTGATCACCGAACCGTCCTGCAGCATGGCGCCGTCGCCGCGCCGGGGCCGCAGATCGACGTACTGCTCGCCGACGGCGGATCGGTTGGCGACCACGGCTTCGGTGTCCGCGGGCACTTCCGGGCCACCTGGCTCGAGTTCGAGGTCGGCCTCCATCCCGGAGGCCGTCAGCCGTAGTTCGCCGACCCGGCCGATCGGCACGCCGCGATAGGTGACTTCGGCGTTGCTGAAGATGCCGCCGCCGGTGGCGAGCCGCACTTTGACGGTGTACCCGCGATCGAGCACCAGCTTGTCCAGGCCCGCGTACGTGGCGCCGACATACGCGACGCCGAGGACCGCGATGGTCACGAAGACCACCAGCTGCACTCGGACGAACTTGGTCAGCATCAGCGGCCACCACTGTTCTTGAAGGTCAGGAACGTGTTCAGGTAGTCCCCGCGGATGGCCTCGAGCGCGGCGTCGGGGAACGGGAAGGTGAAGATCATCTCCATCGCCTTCGGCAGCTTGTCCCCGGAATCGGCCAGTTTCCGCAGCAGTGGTTCGAGCGCCTTGAGGTCGGCGACGAGATCGTCCTTGCTGCGGTTCACCGTGTCGACCGCGACCGAGGTGAGCCCGTCCAGCGACTTGAGCATCCCGACCAGGGCCTGACGCTGCTGGTTCAGCACTTCGATCCCGGGGGTGAGCCCGTTCAGCGTCGCCTTGATCTCCTCGGTGTTCGCGTTCAGCGTCGCCGCGAGCTTGTTGACGCTCTCGATGGCGCGGGTGATCTCGGCCTTGTGCTCGTCCAGTCCGCGCACGAACTTGTCCAAATTGGACAGAAGACTGCGTGCCGCGCTCTCCTTGCCGCCGAGCGCGTCGTTGAGTTCACGGGTGATGTTCTGCACCTGCGCGACTCCACCACCGTTGAGCAGCAGGGACAGCGCGCCGAACACCTCCTCGATCTCCGGGGTCAGCGAAGAACTGGCCAGCGGGATCACCGCGCCGTCGACCAGCCGCCCGCTCGGCGTCCCCTCGGGCGGCGGCGCGAGCTCGACGAACTTCTCGCCGAGGATGCTCGCCTGCCGCAGCCGCGCGACGGAGTTGGCGGGCAGGTTCACGTCCCCGTTGACGAGCAGGCCGACCACCGCGCTGCGGCCGTCCGGCGCCAGCTCGACGGTCCGCACCTGGCCGACCGGGACGTCGTTGACCTTCACCCCGGACTGCGGCACGAGATCCAGCACGTTCGTGAAGCTCGCCGTCACGTGGATCGGGCGCTCGCCCAGCGCGGCCCCGCCAGGCAGCGGGATGTCGTAGACGTCGACACCGCCGCTGCAACCGGTGGCGGCCAGCACTAGGACCAGGACGGCAGCAAGCCGGGTTTTCATTTCGCCCCCGAGAATTCGGTGAGGTTCCCGCGGCCGTCCAGCGTTCCCGCGCCCTGGTTGTACGCGCCGAGCACGTTCGCCAGCGCGTTCGGCGCGGCGTCGAGCGCTTCGCTCAGCGACGCCTTCTGCTGACTGAGCATCTTGGTGATCTCGGCGAGTTTGTCCACATCGGACTTCACCTTGCCCCGGTTGTCCTTGATAAAGCCCTGCACCACGCTGAGCGCTTCGGTGAGTTCGGTCATCGCGCCGGAGAACTGGTCCCGCTGATCGGCCAGGATCTTGCTGAGCGAGGAGATCTGCTGGATCGCCTGTTTCACCTTGTCGTCGTTCGACGCGAGCATCGCGGTGAACTTGCTGATGTTGTCGACCGAGGTGAACAGGTCGTCCTTGGAATCGCTCGCGGTCCTGGCGAACTCGCCGAGGTTCTTGATCGCCTCGCCGAGTTTGCCGCCGTTGCCGTCGAGGTAGGCCGCGGCCTTGGTCAGGACGTCGCTGACCGCGCCGTCCCGGTTGGCGCCCTTCGGCCCCAGCGCGGTCATCAGCTGGTTGAGGCTGCCCAGGAGTTCGTCGACCTCCACCGGGGTGACGGTGCGCTCGGGCGGGATCCGCCCGTCGGCGCCCAGTTCCGGCCCGCCGACATACACCGGGGTGAGCTGCACGTACCGGTCGGCGACCAGGCTCGGCGTGATCACGACGGCGCCGACGTCGGCGGGCAGCTTGACGTCGGGCCGGACCGTCATGGTCACCTCGACGTTCGTGCCGCGCGGTTCGACCTTGGTCACCGAGCCGATCGGGACGCCGAGCACCCGCACCTCGGTGTTCGGGTACACCCCGACGGTCGCGGTGAAGAACCCGGTCAGGACGCGGTCGGCCTGCCTGGTCACCAGCGGCCAGGCCGCCGTCACGAGCAGCCCGGCGACGACGGCGAGCGCGAGCCGCCGCACCCAGGCCCGCCGCCGGGCCTGCCCGCCGAGATCGGCCAGCGTGAAGTGGCGCCCCATCAGCGTCCTCCCTTCCTCGAAGGCATGCAGCTGCCCGGCGTGCCGCCGGTCGGGACGAGCCCGCAGATGTAGGTGTCGATCCAGCGGCCGTTGCCGACCGCGTTGCCGAGCAGGCGGTAGAAGGGCCCGGCCAGCCGCAGGCTCTCGTTGAGCTTGTCCTGGTTCCGCAGCAGCACGGTGGCGACGCGATCGAGCTGGTCGAGCGCCGGGCCGAGCGTCTTCTGGTTGTCCGCCACCAGTCCCTTGAGCTGGATCGACAGGTTCTTCACCCCGCTGAACAGCTTCGCGATGGCGTCCTTGCGCGCGTTCAGCTCCGTGAGGAGCGTGTTGCCGTCGCGGATCAACGCCTCGATCTGCTGAGAGCGGTCCCCGAGCGTCTTCGACACCTTGTTCGTGTTCTCGAACAGCTTCACCAGCTCCTGGTCACGGGAAGCGAGCGTCTTCGACAGCGCGGTGATGCCGTCGAACGCGGTCCGGACCTCCTGCGGGGTGGAGGCGCCGAGCGTTTCCGACAGGGTTCCGAAGGCCTTCGCCAGCTGGTCGGTGTCGATCGCGCCCACCGTGTTCGCGAGATCGTTGAACACCGTGGTGACGTCGTAGGGGGAACTCGTGCGCTGCACCGGGATCGGCTCGTCCGGATCCAGTTCCGCGTTGCCGACCGGGTCGAGGACCAGGTTCTTCTGCCCCAGCAGGGTCTTGATCTTGATCGCGGCGGTCGTGCGGTTGCCGATCCAGGTGTCGTTGACCCGGAACAGGACCTTGACCCGGCCACCGTCCAGCAGGACGTCGGAGACCTCGCCGACCTTGACCCCGGCCACGCGGACCTCGTCGTTGCGTTTGAGACCGGCGGCTTCGGTGAACTCGGCCGCGTACGTGGTCCCGCCGCCGACCAGCGGGAGATCGTCGGAGAAGAAGGTCGCCGAGCCCGCCACCGCCATCAGCAGCGCCGTGACGGCGCCGACGACGATCGGGTTGCGGCTGCGGAACGGTTTGATCCTCGGCGCTTTCACCGGCACCGTCCCTGGGTCAGCGGGATACCGACCGGTGGGCCGCCCGGGGCCGGTGGCGCGTCCGATTTCACCGAACACAGGTAGAAGTTGAACCACGAGCCGTACGAGACCATCGAGCCGATGCGATCCAGCTTCTTCGGCAGGTTCGCCAGGAACTGCTCGAACACCGGGGTGTTGTCGGCGAGGTTCTTCGACAGGTCGCCGAGGGTGTTGATGCTATCCTTCAACGGCGCGCGGCCGTCCTGGAGGAGATCCGCGGTGGCGGTGGTGAGCTCGCCGAGCCCGCCGATCGCCTGACCGATGGGTTTCGCGTCGCCGGCGAGCCCGGAGACCAGCTGCGCGGTGACGTCGACGAGTTTGTCGAACTGGTCGCCCTGGGAGTTGAGCGTGTCGAGCACCGTGTTGAGGTTCCCGACCACCTGGCCGATCACCTCGTCCTTGCCCGCCAGGGTGTTCGTGAGGGACGCGGTGTGTTCGAGCAGGCTGTCGATGGTGCTCCCCTCGCCCTGCAGCACCTGGACGATCTCGAACGACAACTGGTTGACGTCGCTCGGCGAAAGCGCCTGGAACAACGGCTTGAACCCGTTGAACAACGCCGTCAGATCCAATGCGGGCTGTGTCCGTTCCGGCGGGATCAACGCGCCCTCGTCGAGTACCGCCGGCCCGTCCGGGCCGGGATCGATCGAGAGATAGCGCTGGCCGACGAGGTTGCGGTACCTGATGGTGACCGTGGCCCCGGCGGTGAGGCGGCGTTTGTTCTCGACCGAGAACCGCACGTCCGCCAGCCGCCGCTCGACCACGCCGACCGAATCCACCTGGCCGATGCGGACACCGGACATCCGGACCTCGTCGCCGGGGTTGACCGACGTGGCGTCGGTGAACCTGGCGGTGTACCCGACCGTCGTGCCGACCCCGGAATTGGCGATGGTGATGGCCAGGATCCCGGTCGCCACCACGGTGATCACGAAGAAGGCCAGGCCTTTGATCGCCGGCCCCGCGACACCCCTCATCGGACGGTCACCTCCGTACCGCGCAAGGCCGGGCCCACGAGCACGCTGCTCCAGTCCGGGACCTCGGCCGGCTTCATCCCGAGCGACGGCGCCAGCAGCTCGGCGACCAGCCCCCGCTCCCCCTTCGAATTGGCCGGGCCGAGGTCCCCATCGGCGGCGAACGCCACCGCCGCCGAAGTCCCGCCGCCGCCGTAGCAGCGCGGCCCGCCCTTCTGGTCGAACCGCGGATCGTCCCGGCCCGGCACGTACTTGTCGCGCGGATCGTGGACGGACAACGTCACGTGCAGCCCCGGCTCCCCCGTGCCCTTGCCCAACGCCTTCTCCATCACCGGCTTGAGCCGGTTCACCGCGTCGAACAGGCAAGGGAACTCTGGTGAGTAGCGCGAAAGCAGCTCGAGCGTCGGCCTGCTCTTCACGCTGACGCCGATGATGTTGTCCTTGTTCTGCACCAGGAACTTGTTCATGTCGCCGCTCGCGGTGGTGACGCTGGCGTACAACTTGTCGAGGTCCGCGCGAGTGTCCACAATGGTCTTCGCGGTGGTGGAAAGATCCGAGAGCGCCTTGAGGATGTCCGGCGCGGCACCGGTGTACAGGTCCGCCACGTCGGCGAGACCGGTGATGTCGGCCTTGAACTGCGGCATCAGCGGGTTCACCTGGTCGAGCAGGTCGTTGAGCTGGACGATGCTGTCCCCCAAGGACTTTCCGCGGTTGTCGAGCGCGAGCGAGATCGCGCCCAGCGAGCTGTTCAGCTTCTGCGGCTGCACCGCCCGCAACAGGGGCAGCAGATCGCCGAGGACGCGTTCGAGCTCGATCGCGTTGGAAGACCGGTCCTGGCCGATGACGTCGCCGTCGCGCAGCGAGCCTCCCGCGGGCCGGTCCGGGAGCACGAGGTTGACGTAGCGCTCGCCGAACACCGTCTTCGGCAGCAACCGCGCCGAGACGTTGCGCGGCAGCTGATCGATCTTCGCCGGGTCGATGGCGAGATCGATCTCGGCGCCTTCCGAGGTGCCCCGCACCGCCCTGACCTCGCCGAACGGAACGCCGCGGACCTTGACTTCGGCGGGCGGGGCCAGCTGGTTGCCGACCCGGTCGGTCTTGAGCGTGACCACTTCCGCGCGGTCGAAGTCCTTGTTGAAGATGGCGACGGCGAGCCAGCCGAGCAGCACCAGGATGACGAGGAAGACCACCCCCGCCGCCTGTGTCCGTGCGCGCGTGCTCATCCGGACACCTTCACGGTCGTGGTGGCGCCCCAGATCGCCAGGCTGAGGAAGAGATCCAGCACGCTGATCAGCACGATCGACGTCCGCACGGCGCGGCCGACCGCGACCCCGACGCCCGCCGGGCCGCCCGCGGCGCGATAGCCGTAGAAGCAGTGCGTGAGGATCACGCCGACGCTGAAGACGAGCACCTTGCCGAACGACCACAGCACGTCTTCAGGCGGTAAGAACAGCGAGAAGTAGTGGTCGTAGGTCCCGCCGGACTGTCCGAAGAAGACGACCGTCGTCACCCGGGAGCCGAGGTAGGAGATCAGCAGGCCGATCACGTAGAGCGGGATGATCGCGATGAATCCGGCCACGATCCGGGTGGTGACGAGGTACGGCATGCTGCGCACGGCCATCACTTCGAGCGCGTCGATCTCTTCGGAGATCCGCATGGCGCCCAGCTGCGCGGTGAACCCGGCGCCGACCGTCGCGGACAACGCGAGCCCCGCCGAGAGCGGTGCGATCTCACGGGTGTTGAAGTACGCGGTGAGGAAACCGGTCATCGCGGAGATGTTGATCTGGTTCAACGCGCTGAAACCCTGCAGCCCCACCGTGATCCCGGTGAACACGCACAGGCCGACCATCACGCCGACGGTGCCGCCGATCACCGCGAGGGCCCCGCTGCCGAAGGTCACTTCGGCGAGCAGGCGCACCACTTCCCGGAAGTAGCGGGTGACCGCCATCGGGATCGCCGCGAGCGCGCGGATGTAGAACAGCAACTGGTCGCCCAGCTCGAAAAGACTGTTGCCGGGGCGTTTGAACGCCTCGCGGGCCCGTTCGGGGACGCTGGTCACGGGATCAGGTTCCCTTCGCGGGGATGAGCTGCAGGTACAGCGCGGTCAGGATCGTGTTGACGAAGAACAGGAGCAGGAACGTGATCACCACCGACTGGTTGACGACGTCGCCCACGCCTTTGGGGCCGCCCTTGGGGTTCAGGCCCCGGTAGGCGGCGACGACGCCGGCGAGGAAACCGAAGATGAACGCCTTGATCGAGCTGACCACGAGGTCGGGCAGCTGGGCCAGCGCGTTGAAGCTCGCGAGGTACGCGCCCGGCGTCCCGCCCTGCACGATCACGTTGAAGAAGTAGCCGCCGAGCACGCCGACGACGCTGACCAAACCGTTCAGCAGCACCGAAACGCCGATGGCCGCCTGCACACGGGGCACGATCAGGCGGTGGATCGGCGAGACACCGAGCACCTCCATCGCGTCGATCTCCTCGCGGATCGAGCGGGCGCCCAGATCCGCGCAGATCGCCGAACCGCCCGCTCCCGCGATGATCAGCGTGGTCACGATCGGGCTGGCCTGCTGCACCACGGCGAGGACACTCGCGGCGCCGTTGAACTGCTGTGCGCCGATCTGGCTCGTGAGCGAACCCAGTTGCAGCGAGATGACCGCGCCGAACGGGATCGACACGAGGATCGCGGGCGTGATCGAAACGCTGGCGATGAACCAGAACTGCTGGATGAACTCTCGGACCTGCACCGGGCGGCGGAACATCGCGAGGACGACGTCGATCCCCATGGCGCACATGCGGCCGAACTCGCGCAGGCCCGCGGCGGCCTTCTCCGGCGCGCGGGCGAGCAGGGCGACTGGATTGGCCATCGTCAGGCTCCACATCCGTTGGGGGGCGGGCCATCGCCGACGCATCGCAGCCTGAGGTTGGTGACCAGGGTGTTTCCCGGACCGGACACCAGGCCGGTCAGCAACGGGCTCAGATCCTCACGCACCCCGCAGCCGGTGAACCCGGGTGTCGTGAAGGTGCTCGTGACCTTCACCGGCGGGGCGGGGACCGCGAGCGGCACCAAGGCTTTGATGTTCACCGCGACCGACTGCGCGGTCCGGCAGTTCGGGCCGACGTCGAGGACCTTTCCGTCCACTTTGACGTTCGAGAGCTTGATGAACACCTTGTTCGTGACATCGGTGTGCGCGCAGATGTTGGTGCCGACCTCCTTGCAGTCGCCTGTGGCGCCGGTGTCCACGTCGACCACACCGGTCGCGTCGCCGTCCGGGATGAGCGCGACATCGCCGGTGGCGGGCATGAACCGGAAGGACACGAAATAACTCGAAGTCGGCGGGATGGCGAGCTTGCCGGTGATCGGCGAGGTGTCGCTGAAACCGAGGATCTTGCCGTCGAACCGGCCCTGCGGGAAGGTGATGTCCGAACCGAGTTTCGCGACGCGGCTGGTCGTGGGCTGTTGTTCGTCGCCGACGTAGAAACCGAACGTCAATCCGGCTTGCGCGACGGCGGGTTCCTGCGCGAAGGCTTCCGGTGTCTGCTGTGTCCTGGCGGGATCTGCGGAGGCGGAAGCCAAGGAAAGCGCCCCCAGCCCCAGCACCGCCGGGAGCAGGAAGGCGCGCAGAACGCGCCCGGTCAGCACTGACATACGGGCTTCCTCATTTCGACTTGTCCGGCCGAACGGCCAACTGGTGCTGCACGCTACTGACGGAATGCCGGAGGGACAAGTAATGCGTGAATGGCGGGTCAGTGGAGGCAAAAGGTTGTTATGCGCGTAACTGTTTTGCGTTGGGTCTCGTGAGTGGTAATGACGGTTCTAACCGTCCTTGCCACTCACGAGGCCTTAGGCATTGCGGCCGCACCGGAAACCCCGCTACGTTCGGCGAATGGAGCAGGCTGCCATCGAAGTGACCGGCCTCGCCAAGCACTACGGTGAAGTGACGGCCCTCGCCGGCGTCAGTCTCCGGGTCGGCCGCGGCACCGTGCTCGCGGTGCTCGGCCACAACGGCGCGGGCAAGACGACGTTGATCGACATCCTGAGCACGCGCGTCAAACCGGACGGAGGCAGCGCCAAGGTCTGCGGTTTCGACGTCGTGCGCGCCGGCCATCACGTCCGGCGACGGATCGGGGTCACCGGCCAGTTCGCGGCGGTCGACGACGCGCTCTCCGGTCGCGGCAATCTCGAACTCGTCGCCAGGCTTCTGGGCGCGAACCGGCGTCAGGCCAGGGCCCGCGCGGCCGAGCTGCTCGCCATGTTCGGTCTCGACGACGCGGCCGACCGGCCCGCGCGGACGTACTCCGGCGGTATGCGGCGGCGGCTCGACCTGGCCGCCGGGCTCGTCGGCTCCCCCGACGTCCTCTTCCTCGACGAACCGACGACCGGCCTCGACCCACTCAGCCGCGCGGGGCTCTGGGACGGCGTCGAACGGCTCGCCGCACGCGGGACCACCGTCGTGCTCACCACGCAGTACCTCGAGGAGGCGGACAGACTGGCGGACCACGTCATCGTGCTGGGGCTGGGGCACGTCACCGTTTCCGGGCGCCCGTCGGAGCTGAAGGCCCGGCTCGGGGAACGGACCGCGACCTTGACCTTCGGCACCGACCTCGCCGCCCGCCGGGCACTGGCCGCGGTGCACCGGCTCGGCATGAGCTGCACGACGTCGGCCTCCGGGCTGGTGCTCGGTGTCGCGCTGTCCGGGCCCTCCGACATCACGGTGCTGGTGCGCGCGCTCGACGCGGCGGGCGCACCGATGCGGGACCTCACCGTCGCCGAGCCGACGCTCGACGACGTCTACCTTTCCCTGCACCGGAATCCGGCGGTCGTGCCATGACCGAGGCACGGCATCGCGCGCCGTCGCCGCCGGTGCTGGGTGACCCGTCGACCTGGCCGCCGAGCACGTTCGCCACCCAGGTCCGGGTGCTCGCCGCCCGCTCGCTGAAGACCGCGTTCGGTGACCGGCGGCTGGTGTTCTTCGGGCTGCTGCAACCGATCGTGCTCCTCCTGCTGTTCAGCCAGGTGTTCAACGGGGTCAGCACGCTGCCCGGTGTGGCGGCTTACCAGGGCTACGTGAACTTCCTCGTCCCGGCGACGTTGGTCAACATCGCGATGACGACGGCGATGAGTTCGGGAGCCGGCCTGCTCGCGGAGATCTACAGTGGATTCACCGGACGTCTCCGCTGTATGCCCATCAGCCTTTCGGCCGTCCTGGTGGCGCGCACCATCTCGGATTCCGCCCGGCTCGCCGTGCAACTGCTGGTGACCGCGCTCGCCAGCGTGGTCCTGCTGGGTTTCCGGCCGACCGGCGGCGTTTTCGGCGTCACCGCGGCCCTTTTGCTCACGCTCGTCGTCGGTTGGTGCCTGAGCTGGATCTTCGTCGCCATCACGACCTGGCTGCGCAAGGCCGAAACGCTGCAGATGGCGTCGTTCGTGGTCATGTTCCCGCTGATGTTCTCGTCCAGCGCGTACATGCCGCTGGAGACGATGCCGGCGTGGCTGCGGGTGGTCTCGGCGCTCAACCCGCTGACCTACGCGATCGACGCGACCCGCGCGCTCGCCCTCGGACGTCCTTCCGGCTGGTCGGTCCCCATTTCGCTCGCGATCGCCGCCCTGGCGGCCGCGGCAGGCGGATGGATCGCGGCGAGGACGTTCCGGTCGCCGCGAGGCGTCACCCCGGTGGCCTGAACTGCGCACTCGCGTGATTGAAGGCGTAACACGCGTGATTGAAGGCGTATCTGCGAGTTACGCCTTCAATCACGCGAGTTACGCCTAGCGCGACAAGGCTTCCAGGTGGTCCGCGGCCGCCACGACTCCCCCGGCGGCCGCGAACGAGGCCCGTACCCGGGCGGCCGCGGCGGCGTAGGCGGGATCGGTCAGCACTTCGGTGACCGTGTCGCGGATGTCGGGGGCCTTCACCCGGTCGAAGCGCAGCCGCAACCCGGCGCCGGCGGCCTTGACCTGCTGCGCCAGCATCGACTGGTCGTCCCGGATCGGCGCGATCACCAGTGGCAGTCCCGAAGCGAGGGTCTCGCTGACGGTGTTGTGCCCGCCGTGGCAGATCACCGCCGCCGCCTTCCGCACGACTTCCGCCTGCGGGATCCGTTTGACCACGAGCACTTCGTCGCTGAGCAGTTCCCCGGTGGGATCGACGACGAGACCCTGGACCTCCGGCATCCCGGCGAGGGCGTCGACGCATTCGGACAGGAAGCGGCGGCCGAGAGCGGCGTTGGCGGTGCCGAGGGTGGCGAGGACGAGCGGACGGCCGTCGAGCCGGTCCCACGAGAAGCCCACCGGGGGCGCGGGAGCCAGCGCCGGGCCGACGAACCGGACCGCGCCCACGTCGGCGATCGGGCCGGTCAGGGACACGGTGGTGAAGGCCAGGATGAGCTCCGGCGAGAAACGCAGGTCCCCGCAGGACACTTTGTGCCGCGCGCGCAGGCCTTCCTGAAGCTCGTCGACCCAGGCGGCGACCTTCGGCAGGGCGCCCAGCGGGTCCCCGAGTTCGGTCGACGTCGACGCCGACGTCACCCACGGCAGGGCCCGACGGCTCGCCACGAGGGCGCCCGCGAACGCCTGCTGGTCGGCAAGCACGACGTCGGGCCGGAACGCGGCCACCGCCTTCTCGACCCCGGGCACCATCGCGTCCGCGAGCGGGACCAGATACTGCTCCCAAAGGTATTTCAGCGCCGCGAACCCGCGCAGTCCCTCGGGACGGCGCTCGACGGCGAACTCCAGCGCGTCCCCGGCCGCGTACACCCGGCCCGCCCGGGTCAGCTCGGACGTCGTGGGTTCCGGACCGCACCAGGCGACGTCGTGGCCACGCCCCACCAGTTCGGCGGCCACCGCGCGCAACGGCGCCACGTGCCCGGTGAGCGGCGGGACGACCAGCAGGAACTTCATCCGCGTGGCCTCCCGTGCCGCGAGATCCAGTCGATCAGCAGTTCCCGGACTTCCCGGTGCTGCTCGACGAGCACCGAATGGCCCTGGCCCTCGAACACGTGCAGTTCGCCGCGGGGCAGCAAGGACGTCAACGCGGTGAGGTCGTCGGCCTGGTAGCCGTGACTGCCCAAAATGGACAGTACCGGGCAGCCGATCCCCGCCACCTGGTCCATGGTCAGCAGCGGGCCGAGCGGGACCTCCTCGGCCATCGACGTGGACATGATCCGCTCGGCCGCCATCCGCGCCAGCCGCCGGTGATGGGCGCTGTAGTTGGCCTCGATCCAGTCGAAGCTTTCCTCGACCTTCAAGAAGCGCACGGTGTGTTCGAGGATCTGCGCCATCTTGCCCGCCCACAGTTCCGTGGCGGGCTCCGACTCGATGCACACGATGCTGCGCACCCGTTCCGGTTTCGCCACGGCGTAGCTGTAGGCGAGGGTGCCGCCGAAACTGTTGCCCACCAGGTGAACGGGCCGGTCGAGGTCGAGCTGGTCGAGCAGGTCGTCGAGGTCGTCGACGAAGTCCCCGATCGTGTACCCGCGTTCGGGGCGTTCGGTCTTGCCGTGGCCGCGCAGGTCGTAACTGATCACGTCCACCCCGGCGGCGGCGACCGGCGGCGCGAGCGTGAGGTAGAAGCTCGCGAGGCTGTCGGTGCCCATACCGTGCAGGAACACCACGGTCTCCGTGCCCCCGCCGGGCACGAGCTGCACGTTGGTGCGCAGCCCGTTGACGGTCATCGTCGGCATCGCCCTACGCCCGTTCGCCGAGGCGGGCGGCCACGTAGTCGGCGATGTCGCCGACCCGGAGCCCGATCACGTCGTCGAGGTCCTTCTCCGCCAGGAACTCCGCGAGGTTGACGTCCGCGCCGAAGAACTCGGCGAGGATGCTCGCGAAGGTCACCAGGTCGATGCTCTCCAGCTGGAGATCCTCGTGGAAGGTGGTCTGCGGGGTGATCTCGATGCCGAGGACGTCGGTGTCCCCGACCAGTTCCTTCAGCAACTCGGCCACGGTGCCGAAGACCGACGCCGGGCTCTGCTGTTCGATCGTCATGCTCTCGCTCCTTGCTCTTACCCGCGGTTCCAGGCCACCACGTGCCCCGGGATTCCGGCGAATTCCGCCCCGATACCGATCTTCTCGGCGAGCCCGGCCAGCTCGCCTTCCGCCCGGATCGCGATCCTGGGTGGCATCGCGCCCGGTTCGCGGACGAGGGCGACCGCGACCTCTCCCGTCGTCGCGACGGCCACCTCCAGCGGCGGCACCGTCCGGCCGTGGAGCCCGGTCACGCTGGTCCCGTCGGCGCTCACGCGGAGTTCCGCCGGGTACACGCCGTCCAGGCCGAGTTTCGCGCGGACCGCGTCCTTGATCGCGATCCGTTCCAGCAGCCAGCCCCGCTGCCGCCTGGGCGCGCAGGCAGCGAACTCGGCCCGTTCCGCCGTGCCGAGGTAGATGCCGGCGTAGATGTCCCGCGCGGCCGGGCTCGGCCACCGGTCGGTGACCAGCGTCCAGCCGCCGTGGTGGTCTTCGGAAAGCCGGTTCCGGTCCGGGAAGGCGTAGACCCGGTGGGCGGGCCGGTCGCACGGGAACCGGATGTCCCGCCACTGCTCGATCCTGGCCAGCACGGCGCCGTCCAGCACGAGTTCCGCGTCCATCTCCAGCACGTCCGGCCGGGGCAGCCGGACCCGCACCACGCAGCGCAACCGGGTGCCCGGCGCCGGTTCCGGCGCGTACCAGGTGATCCGGCCCATCGACGTCGGGAACGCCAGCAGCGCGTCCGCCTTGGTGGCCATCAGCCAGCAGCCCAGCAGCTGGCCGACGTTGTCCAGCAGCGCGCCGGGCGCCGTCGGCACGACGAGGTCGCCGCGGATATGCCGTTCACCGAGCCCGATGAGCTTGTCGAGCCCTTGGTACGCGGGGCCGTGGAACATCTCGCGGCGGGTGTAGATCTCGGCGGCGCTCAGCGGCGGCGCGGTTTCCGGCCCCGGCGGCGGGGACGGCCGGGGAGTCGTCGGATACCGCTGCGCCAGATGGACGTCCATACTGGCGTGCGGTCCTATTTGGACACTGATCCGGTCACCCTCGCGGGTCATCGAAAGCGGCACGCGGGCGGCCGGGGCGGCGATCAGCCACCGGGAGAACGCCGCGTTGCTCACGCCGGTCGCGACCGTACCCGGCCAGGCCCGTTCCGCTTCCCGGCAGGCCAGGTCGACCAGCGTCGTCGCCGGGACGGTGGGACGGAAGTCGGCTTCGTCGGGCCAGTCCTCGCGCTGACGGAAGAACCGGTGGTCCACCAGGTACGGCATCGTCGCCAGCGACACGTCCACAGTGGACTCGAACGTACGCCGTGCCGCGGCGTTGGCGACACTGGCGGCGGCCTCCCTGGTCTCGGCGAGCAACGCGGTGAACTCCGCGACGATCGCGTCCGGCACGCCGTGGACCAGCTCGGGAACCGTGCCGTCGAACATGCCTTTGACGTCACCCTCGACCGAAAGCAGTGAACCCGCGGTGTCGATCCGGGTGCGGCGCGGCTCCAGCGCCTCAAACGCGGGCCGCCCGCCCTCCACCCAGACCGCGGTGGCGACCCTGCGCAACTGCGCGAGGCCGGGCCTCGTACCGGACGACGCCGGGATGACCAGATGCGGCCGCGAGCCCAGCGTGTCCGACACGAACGAACCGAGCTGACCGGCACCCGCCTGCACGAAGACCCGCGCGCCGTCGGCGTAGAGCGCGTCGACGAGTTCCCGGAACCGGACCTTGCGCACCAGATGCGCCAGGTACAGCTCACGGACCTCCACCGGATCCGCGGGATACGGCCGCGCGGTGGTAGCCGACCAGACCGGGATCCGCGGCGGCTTCAGGTCCAGTTCCGCCGCGAGCCGCGTGAACGGGCCCAGCCGGGACCGCATCAGCGGGGTGTGGAACCCGGACCGGAACGGCAGTGTCCTGGCGACGATGCCGTGCTGCGTGCACAGCTTGGCGAGCCGGGCCGCGGCGGCCGGGTCACCGCAGACGATCGTCTGCCGAGGCGCGTTCTCGTGCGAGATCATCAGCTCCGGTTCGGCCGCGAGCAGCGCCTCGGCCCGCTCCGAGGAGCAGCCGAGGACGAGGAATTCCGCGTCGGGCAGCGTGAACCCCTGCGGCCAGTACCGATCCAACATGTCCTCTGTGGACTGTCCTGGGTACATGCCCGCCGCCTGCATCGCGGTCCATTCGCCGACGCTGTGCCCGGCGAGCAGATCCGGCTTGATGGCGAGCCGCCTCAGCGCGGCGTCGAGAAGCAACCCGACCTGGGACACGCTCGAAGCGCGCGAAAGCACACTCGTCGTCGACCACTCCGGCCGGTCCAGGCCGAAATGCCTGGCGACGTCGGCACAGCGTGGTTCCGCGTCCGCCTCCAGTCCCGGGTAGACGAACGCGGTCTTCGCCCCGGCCTGGTCCAGCAGGGGCGCGGTCGTGCACCAGATGTCGTTGGGGCCGTGCCAGGACCCGCCTTCGGCCGCAACCTTGACGAGTACCCTCCGCGCGACTTCGAGCCGCTTTTCGTCGGGCCGGACGATCCCGATCCGGCACGGACCGTGCCCACCGGATTCCGGCTCCGGGCGGTCGAGCAGGACGCGCAGGTCCCCGGGGGTCGGCGCCGCGAGCAGCAGGACGCGCTCGGGTTCCGCGGTCACCTTGGCCCGGCGCGGCCGCGCGGGCGCCGGGTCCGCCTCCTCCAGCACCACGTGCGCGTTGACGCCGCCGAAACCGAAGGCGTTGACCGCCGCCCGGCGCGGGACATCGCCCGAACTCCAGCGCTCGGCGTTGGTCAAGGTACGGAATCGTGTCTTGTCCAGGAGAGGGCTCGGATCGGCGCAGTTCAGGGTCGGCGGCAGGATCGCGTGGTGCAGGGCGAGCGCCGCCTTGACCAGCCCGGCGGCCCCGGCGGTCGGCATCGTGTGGCCGATCATCGCCTTCACCGCGCCGATCGCGGCGCGGGGACCGTCCGGTGGGCCGAACACCTCGGCGAGGGTGGCCAGTTCGGCCGCGTCCCCGGCAGGTGTCGCGGTTCCGTGTGCCTCCAGCAGGCCGAGCGCGCCGGGCGCGGTGGGATCGAGACCCGCCGACGCCCAGGCACGGCGCAGTGCCAGCGTCTGACCGGCGACGGCCGGGCTGAGCAGGCTCGCGCCCTTCCCGTCGCTCGACGTCCCCGAACCGCGCAACACCGCGTAGACCCGGTCGCCGTCGCGGCGTGCGTCGTAAAACCGCTTCAGCACGACGATCGCGGTGCCTTCGCCGATCAGCAGGCCGTCCGCGTCCCGCGAGAACGGGCTGATCCGCTGGCTCGGCGAGAGGGCGCCGAGCTGGGTGAACATCGACCAGAGGGTGTCGTCGTGGCAGTGGTGCACGCCGCCGGCCAGCACGACGTCGCAGCGGCGCCGGGCGAGTTCGCCGATCGCCTGGTCCACGGCGAGCAGCGAGGACGCGCAGGCGGCGTCCACCGTGTACGCGGGGCCGCCGAGGTCCAGGCGGTTGGCGACCCGCGACGCGGCGAGGTTCGGCACCAGCCCGATCGCGGTGTCCGGCCGGAACTCGCCGAGCGGTTCCAGCAGCGCGTCGCGGAGCCGGTCGAGCATCTCCGGCCGCGCCGACGGCAGCAACTCCCGGACGGCGCCGGTGATCTGGCGGACCGACCGGACCCGCTGGTCGAACCGCTGGAGCCCGGGTGAGAGGTAGCCGCCCCTGCCCAGGATCACGCCCACGCGTTCGAGGTCCCCGAGCCGTCGCAGGCCACCGGCGTCGTCGACCGCGGAAGCCGCCACGGCCAGTGCGACGAGCTGGTCCGGCTCCATCCCGGCGACGCTGCTGGGGGCGATGCCGAGCGCCGTCGCGTCGAAGTCCAGGCTGTCGGCGACGAACCCGCCGCGCCTGCCGTAGGTGCGATCCGGGGTTCGGCCGTCTCCGTCGTGGAAACTCGGATCCCAGCGGTGCGGCGGGATCTCGGTGATCGCGTCGGTGCCCGACTCGATGTTCCGCCAATATTCGTCCACAGTGGACGCGCCGGGAAGGAACACGCCCATCCCGACGATCGCGACCGGCTCCTGGTTCACCACAGCGACGCCGTGTACAGCACCGAGCGGACGTCGGCCGGGCCGTAGGCCAGCTCGCGCAGGAGCGCGGCGGTGCCTTCGTCCGGGTCGATCAGCGCCACCTCGCGGCGCTCGTACTCGCGCGCCAGCTCGGGCGAGACCATGCCCGCGTGGTCGTCCGAGGGCGCCCACGGTCCCCAGTGGACGGTCAGCGCCCGGCAGCCGGTGCGTTCCGCCCACTGCTCGCCGAGGGTTTCGAGGGCGTCGTTCGCCGCCGCGTAGTCGGTCTGCCCCCGGTTTCCCAGCACCGCGGCGATACTGCCGAAAAAGGTCACGAACGCAGGCCGCACACCGAAATGCTCCAGTGCGTCGAGCAACGCCCGCGCACCGTCCACTTTGGTCCCATAGACCGTGCGGAACGACTGCTCGTCCTTGTCGGCCATCAGTTTGTCGTCGATCACCCCGGCCGCGTGGACGACACCGTCGATCCGGCCGTAACGCGTGTGCAGATCCTTGACCACCTGCCGGACGGCCGCGGCGTCGCGCACGTCGAGCGACCGGTAGGCGGCGATACCGCCCGCCGCGCGGATCTGGTCGAGCGTCCGCGCGATCTCACGCTGGGCCAGCACGGTGCGCACCCGCCGTTCGATGTCCGCCAGCGAACCCCCGCGCGCGGCCAGTGCCGAGCGCATCCCCGGCGCGTCACCGGGAAGGTCCTCGTCGCCGGGTTCCGCCGGCCACGGGGTACGGCCCGCCAGTTCGATCCGGCATCCGCTCGCCGCCAGCGCGACCGCCGCCCGCGCGGTGATCCCGCGGGCGCCGCCGATCAGCAACAGCACCGAATCCGCGTCGAGGCCGAGCGCCTTGACCTCTCCCCCGCCGGGACCGGCGCCCGCGTACGCGATCGAACCGAGCGAGCCCGCGGAAGGTTCGAACGCCGCGCGTCCCGCGGTGTCGTACCGAACGGCCACCGGCCCGTCGGCGATCACCTCTTCCAGTACTATCCGCGCGAGGTCCACTGTGGACTCCAGCTCGACCAGCCTGGTCGGCTCGCTCCGCTCCCGCGCCGCCGCCCGGACGAGACCGCGCAGTCCGGCGGTGTGTCCGGTACCCGGCCTCGCCACCACGAGCACCGCACCCTTGGCGCTCTTGAGCAGGCCGAACACCTGCGCCGCGACGGGTTCCTCGGCGTCCGACAACGGATTCAACACGACGACGACGTCGGCCTCGTCCCGCTCCCCCGGCCGCGCACCCGCGTCGGCGAACACCGCGCGGACCGATTCGGCCAGTTCCTCCTGGCCGGGCTCGAAGCTCACCGCGACCGATTTTCCGTTCACCTCGGTGAGGTCGGGCGTGCCGAGCGGCGCGGAAACGCGGTCGAGCAGGTATCGCCCGGGCGCGGTTCCGGCCGGTGTCTCGGCGGGAACCGGGGTCGCGGCGACCGGCGCCGCCGGTTCGAGCCACTTCCGCAGCCGTGCGGCCAGCGCGCTCGCCGTCCGGTCGCGGCTGAGCTGATCCTGGGCGTCGTCGTGCACCCGGCCGGTGAGGCCGAGCTTCGCGAGCAGCGAGCCCGCGATCTCGGTGCGTTTGATCGAGTCGATGGAAAGATCCGCTTCCAGATCGAGATCGGCGTCGATCATCTCGGCCGGATAGCCGGTGCGTTCGCTGATCGCGCCGATCACGGTGGCCAGGACGTCCGTGACCGCGGCCTCCGCGACCGGTTCCGGCTCGGGCACGACGACCGGTGCTTCGACCGGCGGCAGCAACGCGGGCACGGCGGGGACCTGCACCGAGGCCGGGGCGAGCGGCGTGGTGCCGAGGTACCCCAGCATCACGTCCCGTTGCGCCGCCAGCAGTTCGCGGCTGGTGCGGAGGAATTCGACGACGGCCTGGTCACGTCCGGGCGCGGGCTGGTTCATGGTCGTCCTCGGGATGCGTCGGGCGGGCACGAGCCCATGGGCGGGGACCTCGCCGCCGGGCGCGCGGACGGTCTGGCCGTCCACGGTCCAGGCGGGCGCGGGAAGCGGGCCGACACGGACACGGCCGCGGAAAAGCCGTTCGGTGCGCACCTCGACACCGGTGAGGGCCAGGCGCGCGAGCGCGGTGAGGAATCCGCGCAGCCCCGGCCCGCCGGGGTCGCACGCGATCACGGTATGCGGCCGGTCGCCGAGGATGTCCTTGGCCAGCCGGGAAAGCACCTGTCCGGGGCCCGCCTCCACGAACGTGCGCGCGCCCGCCGCGTACATGTCCTCGATCAGTTCGACGAAGCGCACCGGCGAGCCGATCTGCGCCGCGAGCTCGGAACGGACCGCCCCGGCTTCGTACGGGCGGGCGGTGCGGTTCGACCACACCGGCGGCCCCGGCTCGCCGATCTCGGCGTTGTCGAGGTCGACGGCGAACACGTCGCTCGCCCCGGCGACCAGCGGACTGTGGAAGGCGCAGGCGACCGGGATCCGCTTCGCGCCGATTCCCTGTGCCCGCAGTTCGCGGACCGCCTCTTCGATGGCGGCCGTCGGTCCGGAAAGGACGGTCTGCCCCGGCGCGTTGTGATTGGCCAGAACGACTTCCGGATGATCGAGGGCGGCGGCCAGTTCTTCGCTGGACGCTTTCACCGCGGCCATCGCGCCGGGGTCCGTGCCCGCGACTTCGGCGATCGAGCGGGCCCTGGCCCGGCTGAGCGCCACCAAGGTCGGCGTGTCGAACGCGCCCGCGACCGACAGCGCGGTCAGTTCGCCGTAGCTGTGCCCCGCCAGCAGATCCGGCCGGACGCCGAGGTCGGCGAGCAACCGGCAGACGGCCGACTCGACGAGCCCGAGCGCGGGCTGGGCGACCCGCGTGTCCTTGAGCGCTTCGTCCTGTGCGGCCCGGACGTCTTCGGTGAACGCGCGCGGCGGGAACGTCGTCGCGGCGACGTCGGGAGCGAGTCTGAGCACGTCGGCCAGCTCGGGGAAGTGCACGAACAGGTCCGCCAGCATTCCCGTCCGCTGGCTGCCTTGGCCGGGGAACAGGAACGCGACCGCACCGTGTTCGGTGGCCTCCGCGACGAGACCTCCACCGTTCTCGGCGGCCTCGCGCAATTCCGCGACATCACTCGCGATGACCGCGAGCCGCACCGGCTTCGATCCGCCCTGTTCCGCGATGAGGGCGGCGATCTCCCGCAGCGGACGGCCTTCGTTGGCCGCCAGCAGAGCCCGCAGAGTGGCACGGGCGGCGTCGACGTCGGTGCCGCGGAGCAGGACCAGCTCGGCGTCCCAGTCGCGCGGGCCGTGCCGCCGCCCCGGCGGGACTCCCGGGGCGGCGAGCACCGCGTGGAAGTTGGTCCCACCGAACCCGAACGCGCTCACTCCGGCGAACTCGCGTCCGCGCGGAACCGGCATCGGCCGGGCGCCGGTGGAGAAGGTGAAGGGACTGCTCTCGGCATCCCAGGCGGGGTTCGGCCTGCTCAGGTGGAGTGTGGGCGGCACGACCTCGTGCCACAGTGCCAGCGCCGCCTTCATCAGGCCCGCCAGCCCCGCGGCGCATTTCGTGTGCCCGATCTGGCTTTTCACCGAGCCCAGCGCGCACGTGCCCGGTTCGGCACCCGCGGCGAGGAAGAACTCGGTGAGCGTGGTCAGTTCGGTGGCGTCGCCGACGACCGTGCCCGTCCCGTGCGCCTCGACCAGCGAGACGTCCGCCGGGGACACGCCGGCGTCGCTGTACGCGCGGGCGAGGGCTCGTCGCTGCCCCTCGGGACGCGGCGCGGTGAGGCCGAGCGCCTTGCCGTCGCTGGCGGCGCCGACGCCCTTGACCACGGCGTAGACGCGGTCACCGTCGCGTTCGGCGTCGGACCGCCGCTTGAGCACGAGACACGCGACGCCCTCGCCGAGCGCGATCCCGTCCGCCGCCGCGTCGAACGGACGGCACCGGCCGGTCGGCGACAGGGCACCCGCCGAGGTGAACATGAGGTAGTCGTTGACGCCGTTGTGCAGATCGACCGCGCCGCACAGGACCATCGAACTCGTCCCCGCCCGCAGTTCCTTCACCGCGAGGTCCAGCGCGGCCAGCGAGGAGCCACACGCGGCGTCCACGGTGTAGTTGGCGCCGCCGAGGTCGAGCCGGTTGGCGATCCGGCCGGAGATGACGTTGGCGAGCGTGCCGGGGAACGAGTCCTCGGTCAGTTCCGGAAGCTGGGCGAGAAGTTCCTCCGGGACGTCCTCGAGGTAGCTGGGGAGCAGCGCGCGCAGGACTCCTGCGTTCGCCAGGTCTCCCCCGGCTTCCGCGCCGAAGATGACGCTGGTGCGCTCGCGGTCGAAGCCACCTTCGCCGTAACCGGCGTCTTCGAGGGCGCGGCGCGCGGTTTGCAGGGACACGAGCTGGGCCGGGTCGATGCTGCCCATCGATTTGGGCGGGATGCCGTAGGCGAGCGGATCGAAGTCCACCGGAGGCAGGAAACCGCCCCATTTCGACGTCGACTGGTCCGCGTAGACGTCGGTGTCCCAGCGCTGATCCGGCACCTCGGTGACAGCGTCCGCACCGTGCAGGACGTTGGACCAGAAGGCCGGGAGGTCGGGCGCTCCCGGGAACACACAGGCCATCCCGACGATCGCGATGTCACCGTCCACAATGGACTCCTCGGCGGGAGCGCGGGCGGCGAGAAGTTCCGCCGCGCCTTCGGTGACTTCCCGGTGCAGGGCGGCGATGTCGGTACGCCGCTCGCGCAGAACCGTCACCTGGCCCGCCATGTACATCCCCTCGGCGAGCTGGCCGAGGGTGTCGACCTCGACGAGCGCGTCGCCTTCCCGCCGGATGCCCTTGCTCGCGATCCGCAGCCGTCCGGTGTTCAGCTCTTCGAGCCGCTGCCAGGCCTCCTGCGGTGGGACGCCGTCCGCGCGGAGCCCGGCCTTCAACGCGGCGAACTCGTCGGTGTACGGGCTGGGCAGGCAGCGGGTCAGATGTCCGGGCGCGGTCTCCAGGGTGACCGTGGATCCGGCGTCGAGCACCCGGTCCTGGAAGGTCCCGGTGATGGCGCCGTGGGTCACGGCCTCCTCGGTGAACAGGTACGCGGTGCCCATCAGGACACCGATGCCCGAGAGCGGCTCCGCCATCGCCGACACCATCGCGGCGGACCGGGCGTCGTGGATCCCGCCCGCGAATAGGACCTCGACGTCATCGGCGCCGTGTTCGCGCAGGACGTCCAGCTGCTGTTCCCACAGCACGAAGCTCGACCGCGGGCCGATATGCCCACCGCATTCGGCGCCCTCGAAGACGAACCGGCGGATCCCGGCGTCGAGGAACTGCCGGAGGAGGATCGGCGACGGCACGTGGAGGAAGGTCGCGATGCCGTCGGCCTCCAACGTCTTGGCCTGCGCGGGTTTCCCGCCCGCGATCAGCACGCACCGCGGGCGGGCCGCGCGGATCGCCGCGAGCTGTTCGCCGCGCAGGGCCTCCGGGACGAAGCCGAGGATGCCCGCTCCCCAGGGTCGGTTGCCGAGGGCTTCGGCGGTGCGGCCGAGCAGTTCGGTGGTCTTGGGGCCGTTCGCGGTGGCGACCGCGACGAACGGGAAGCCGTCGTTCGCGGCCACGGCGGCGGCGAAACCGGGCTGGTCGCTCACTCGCGTCATCGGGCCCTGCACGACCGGCAGGCGGGTTCCCAACGTGCGGCACAACCGTTCACCCTGGTTCGCGGGGATCGCCGTCGGCACCGCGAGCAACCGCACGACCGAGCGGACAGCGCTTTCGGCGTCCTCGAAGCGATTCGCGAACAGCGCGGTGAGCCCGTCGTCGGCCCTGGCCAGTTCGGTCCGCTCCGCTGCGGGCACGTCGGCCTCCGGGAACAGGCCGAGCCCGTCGAGCACCACGCCCGCGGCGCCGCCCGCGATCGCGGCCACCGCCGTCCTCGGCCCGATGCCCCCGTACGCCCACACCGGGACACCGTCGCCGAACCGCGCCAGCAACCGCTGCAGCAGGACGAACGTGGTGAGGTCCGAGCCGCCCGCTTCGGCTCCCCTCGCCACCAGACCGGAGGCGCCGGCGTCGAGCATCCGGACGGCCTGCTCGACGCCGGTCACCTCGGCCAGCACGGGGAGGCCGGCCCTGCCCCGCCAGACCGCCCCCTCGGCCAGCAGCACGAGCCCCGCGCCGCTTTCCCGCACCTCTTCGTCCCGCACGTGCCGTCCCGCGGGGATCCGGACGCCGAACGGAAAGCCGTAGTCCGATATGGACACAGTGGACCCGATGTCCACGATCCCGAGACCGCCGCCCCTGGCGACGGCGGCCGCCAGCCCCGGATCGGGACGTCCGAGCGGATTGACGCCGAGTACCCGCGTGCGCGCCGTCGCATGACTCACCGGCGGACCTCCTGTTCGGCTGGGCTGGTCGAACCTCGCCGGGTTCGGCGATCTTTCAGCGGGATTCCCAAGAAATAACCTACTTGCCGCAGAGAGCGCAATAGTCTCGTGCGAAAACTCGGAAAACAAGGGAACGCGTGCTAAAGTCCGGCGCCGGAAACAAATATGTCGACACCGACAGAACAGGCCGCTGACCTGCACTTTTATCACGTGCATCGCATATTTCGACAACGCATTGCTCACCGGCGTCACAAAACAGAAGAATTGTTACCGAAAGCAGAATCGATAACCATGGAGCGCATGTGGAAGTAACAGGACGAGTCGTCGTGCTGACCGGCGCGGCACACGGTATCGGCGCCGCCATGGCCAGGCGGTTCGCCGCCGAGGGCGCCGCCGGGGTGGTGGTCTCCGATCTGGATCTGGACGCCGCGAAGGAGGTCGTCGCCGGCATCACCGCCGCGGGCGGCGCCGCGATCGCGCGCCACGCCGACGCGTCGTCCAAAGAGGACTTGAAGATGCTGGTGACCGACGCCCGCTCGGCGTTCGGCGCGGTGGACCTCTTCTGCTCCAACGCCGGCGCCGCGTTCGGGACCGGCGTGCACGCCGCGGACGAACAGTGGACCCGCTCGTGGGCGATCAACGTCATGCAGCACGTGCACGCCGCACAGGTCGCGCTCCCCGCGATGTTGAGCCGCGGCCACGGATACCTGCTGATCACGGCGTCGGGCGCGGGCCTGCTGGGCACCCCGGGCGACGCACCGTATTCGGTGACCAAGCACGCGGCCGTCGGGCTCGCCGAATGGCTGGCCATCACCTACCGTCCGCGCGGGGTACGGGTCAGCGCGCTGTGCCCGCTCGGCGTGCGGACCGCGCTGCTGGAACCCGGGATCGCGGCCGGACACCCCGCCGCGCTCGCGATCGCCGCCGCCGCGCCCCTGCTGGAACCGGAGGACGTCGCGGAGTCGGTCGTGCACGGGCTGGCGTCGGAGGAGTTCCTGATCCTGCCGCACGAATCGGTACGGGAGACCTACGCCCGCAAGGCGGCAGGCCTCGACGAATGGATCGACCGCACCATCCTCGAAACCGGCGCGCGGAAGAGGTGACCATGGAGTACCGCAGGCTCGGCGCGAGCGGACTGTCCGTCAGCGAGATCTCCTACGGCAACTGGCTCACCCACCACGACGGCGCGGAATGCGTGCAGGCCGCGCTCGACGCGGGCGTCACGACCTTCCACACCGCCGCGGCCTGGGACGGCGGCGCCGCCGAGGAGAACCTCGCCGCGGCACTGAGCCATGCCCGCCGCGACGATCTCGTCCTGTGCACCGGCGTCTTCTGGCCGGAAGGCCCGGGCGTCAACGACGCGGGCCTCAGCCGCAAACACCTGGTCACGTCGCTGCACGGCTCGCTCCGGCGGCTGCGCACCGACTACATCGACGTCTACCAGCTGCTGCGGTTCGACTACCGCACGCCGCTGGAAGAGACGTTCCTCGCGCTGTCGGATCTGGTGCGGCAGGGGAAGATCCTCTACGCGGGCACCGCGGAATGGACGGCGGACCAGCTGCTGGAGGCGCGGCCGATCGCCGAGCGGCACGGTGTCCCGCTCATCGCGAACCAGCCGCACTACTCGATGCTGTGGCGGGTCGCCGAAGCGCAGGTGATGCCGGTGTGCGAACGCTCCGGAATCGGGCAGTTCGCGTCGGTCCCTCTCGCGCAGGGCGTGCTGACCGGCAAGTACCGGCCGGGCGAGATCCCGCCGGGCTCCCGGGCCGCGAAGTCGGTCGAGGCGCGGCCGTTGCTCCTGCCGGACCTCCTCGAACGCGTCGGCATGCTGCGCGGCGTCGCCGACGAGGCCGGGCTGACCATGGCTCAGCTGGCGCTCGCGTGGACGTTGCAGCACAACACCGTCGCTTCCGTGGTGACCGGCGCGAGCACCGCCGCCCAGGTGTCCGAGAACGCGAAGGCGGCAGGCGTCGTGCTGGACCTCGACGCGCTGACGCGGATCGATCACCTGCTGGGCAGTTTCGTGCAGACGGATCCGCGGCTGACCTGGTCACCACCCGCGACCACCTGAGGCGCCCAGAAGTCCGTGAAGGCCTCCTTCCCTACCCTGAGAGTAGTGAAGGAGGCCTTCACGGACGATCGGATCATGAGGGCAAGGCGGTCCGCAGGATGGCCTCGAACCGTTCCGCCGTCGGCGGCTCGTCGCGCAGCAATCCCTGCAGCAGTACCCCGTCCACCAGCGCGACCAGCATCTCGACCCGCACCGGATCGGCGGTGTGGCGGCGGGCGAAGTCCGCCAGGGCCGCCATCCAGCGATCAGTCGACTCGCGGAGCTTCGGCTCCCTCGCCGCCAAGAGGTACAACTCGTACTCCGCCAGCAGATGCCCCGGCTTGGCGACGACTTCGGCCATCAAAGCGGCGAACCTCCGCAGTGCGTCCTCGCCCCCGTCGGCCTCGGCGGCGAGGAGCCGCATCCGTTCGGAGTCCTCGTCCATGCACTGGGTGAGCGCGGCGGTCAGCAGGTCTTCGATCCCCCGGAAGTGGTACGCGGCCGCTGTCGCGGGCAAACCCGCCTCGCGCGCGACGGTGCGGTGACTCACCCCCGACACCCCGTCCCTCGCGACGACGCGCAACGTGGCCTCGATCAGTTCCCGTTTGCGTTGCTCGCCTTTGGCGAGACGGCCGTCGGTGGTCGGCTCGTTCACCGTGCCGCCTCCTCTGTGATCGCGGTCTTCCGGCTCAGCAGAGGATACGAGAGCAGGGCGATCAGGATGATCAAGCCACCGGCGACGACCGCCACGGCGAACCCGCCGTCCGGCCCGAGGCGGTCGACGACCTCACCCGACACCGCGGCGCCGAGCGCGACACCGATGCTGAGTCCGGTGATCGCCCACGTCATCCCCTCGGTCAGCTTCTCCGCCGGGACCACCTTCTCGATCATCCCCATGACGACGATCATCGTGGGAGAGAAGAACAATCCGGCGACGAACACCACCGCGCACAGACTCACGACGCCGTCCACGACCAGCAACGGCAGCACGCTCGCGGCCGTGCCCGCGGTGCCGACGAGGAGCAGTCGAGGCGGTGTCATGGCCGGTTTGAGCGTCCCGAAGACCAGGCCCGAGATCGCGGAGCCCACCGCGTAGACCGAAACGACGACGCCCGCGGCCGACGGCGACCCGACGTGCCGGGCGAACGCCACGCTGACGACGTCGACCGTGCCGACGATGACGCCGCCCGCCACCAGCGTCAGCACCAGCACCCGCACCGCGCCCAGCCGGATCGCCGAACTCCCGGCCGATCCGCTCGGTGGCAGCACGGGCGGTTCCGTCTCGCGCTGCGCGACGAACAGCAGCACTCCGACAGCGAGGAACACCACGGCGACCAGCGGCCCGGCTTCGGGGAAGACGGTGGTGCACAGCGCCACCGACAGCGCGGGCCCGATGACGAAGGTCAGTTCGTCGACCACCGATTCCAGCGCGAAGGCGGTGTGCAGCCGGGGCGAGCCGCGGTACAGCTGTGACCACCGCGCCCGGACCATCGCCGCCATACTGGGCATGAACCCGCCGACGATCGCGGACACGTACAGCGTCCAGACCGGCGCCCCGAAGCGTGCGCAGAGCAGGAGCGCGCCGAGCGCCATCACGCTGATCCCCGTTACAGGCAACAGGATCCGGCTCTGTCCCCGGCGATCCACCAGCCTCGATACCTGCGGCCCGAGCAGCGCCATCGACAGCGTGAACGCCGCCGAGACCAGACCGGCGAGCCCGTAGTCGCCCCGCGTCTGCGCCAGCATCGTGATGATCCCGATGCCCATCATCGGGACGGGGATCCTCGCGACCAGTCCGGCGGCGGAGAAGGCGAGAGAGCCTTTCGCGGCGAACAGCTCTCGATAGTGGCCTGGCACGGCATCCCCCACAACTTGAACGCGCGTTACATTTTGAACGGTCGTTTCACTTTATACACGCGTCCCGCAACGAAGGCGAGCGCTTCGGCCAGTCCAGCCGTCTCGCCGTCCGGCGCGGCCCAAGCGACGTAGCCGTCCGGCCGCATCAAGAAGGCCTGGTCAGAGTCCGCCTCGACCAGCCGCACCCGGCCCTTCACGGCGGCACGAACCTCGTCGCCGCGCGCCACCAGGAGCGCGCGACCGTCCTCGGACACCAGCGGCAGCGGAGCGAATCGGCCGACCAGCGGATGCGTGGCGTCCGGCGCGTAGTCGATGTCGGCGCCGTTGCCCATCGCGATGAAGTGCCGCTTGGCCGCCGGAATCTCCAGTGCCTCCGCCAGCACCTCACGGAGCGCGGCGACCTGCGGGCCTGGGCGCAGCAACGCGACCTGAGCCCGGGTGTTACGCAGTACGCGCTCCCCCACCGGACGCCGCTCCGCGGTGTAAGTGTCCAATAAGGACTCCGGCGCCAGCCCTCGGACGACCAGGCCCAGTTTCCAGCCGAGGTTCATCGCGTCCTGGAGCCCCAGGTTCAGCCCCTGCCCGCCGATCGGCGAATGCACGTGGGCGGCGTCGCCCGCCAGAAGGACGCGCCCCTGCCGATAGGTCGCGGCCAGCCGCGTGTTGTCGCCGAAGCGGATTCCACCTTCGAAACGGACGACCTCGACATCGACGCCGGCGACACGGCTGATGCTGGCCTGCATCTCCTCGGCCGTCAGCGGCGCGTCCCGGTCACCCGGTCCCCCGTCGAACTCCATGGTGGAGATCTCGCCCGGGACCAGTGACGTTTGCACCATCCCGCCGGGTCCGTGCATGGTCGACCGCACCGCATCGGGATCGGCGAGTTCCGCCAGGGCCACCCGCCCGGTCATCGTCGCGTCCGTACCGGGGAACGCGATCCCGGCCCGTTTCCGCACGACACTGCGTCCTCCGTCGCAGCCCACCAGATAGGCGGCCCGCTCGGACCGTCCGTCGGCGAGCACGGCGCGGACCGCCGAATCCTCCTGGACGAGGTCGACGACTTCGCAGCCCGTCCGGACACGGACACCGAGACCGATCGCCCATGCGGCGAGGATCCGTTCCAGCACATGCTGCTTGAGTACGAACCCGCCGGCCGCCCCCGACGGGACCTCGTCCTCGACAAGAGGCAGGCCCGCGAAGTGCCCCCTGGCGCGATTCCCCTTCAGCAGCCGCGAAACGCCGGATACCTCCTTCTGCGCCCTCGAGAACTCCTCCGTCAGGCCGCGCAGCCGCAAGGACTGCGAAGTGCGGCCGTTGATCCCGCGCAACCCGAAGCTCCGGCTCCGGCGGACCGCTCCGTCGGACGCCTCCAGAACGAGCGGATCGGCTCCGGCCAACCTGAGTTCACCCGCCAGCAGCAGGCCGACCGGACCCCCGCCCACGATGATCACGTCGTTCACGACACCCCCGTATTTACAGTGTACATTTACGCTGTAAATATGATAGATACACCGTAAACCTGTCAAGCGAAGGGCGCGGGATGACGCGGAGAGAACCGTTGAACCGGGAGAAGGTCCTGGACGCGGCGCTCGCCTTGGCCGCCGCGGAAGGCCTCAAGGGGCTGTCGATGCGCAAGCTCGCTAAGACGCTCGGCGTCGAAGCGATGGCGCTGTACAACCACGTCAAGAACAAGACGGACATCCTCGACGGCATCGCGGAACGCGTCTACAGCGGAATCGAAGCGGCCGATCCGGAAGCGCCGTGGCCGGAACGGGTGCGGAGCACCGTACTCAACCTCTATCGCGCGCTCGCCCGGCATCCGGTGGTGCCGATGGCACTGGCCACCGACGAGGCCAATCCGAACTCGTTGCGAGCACTGCGGCCGGTCGAGGATCTCGTCGGCGCGCTCTACGAAGCCGGTTTCGAGGACGACGGGATCCGTCAGACGCTGGGCGCGCTGAACAGCCTCGTCTTCGGCTCACTTTTGTTGACGACCGCCGGTTTCACCACGACACGCCGTGACGATGCCGGGCAAGACCCTTACCTGCGGCGGATCGACCCGGCGGCTTTGCCGAACTTCAGCCGCGCGCTGCCCGCGCTGGGAGCACCCGACCCCGAGCGGGACTTCACACGCGCGCTGGATCTGCTGATCAGCGGCCTCGTCGCGGCCGCGCCACAGTGACCCACTCGGTACCGGCGCCCTCTGCTCGCTTGAAGTACATGAAGGCCCCCTTCCTTGCGCCTGGCGCAAGGAAGGGGGCCTTCATGTACTTCGCAAGGTGTAAAGGTCGAGTTTCTCGGCTGAGCCGCGGGAAGGGGTCCTTCACCACCTGAGCCACGATCAACCGCAGCCGGGCCGGCCGCTCACCCCGCGCCTCCACCGACGTTGCGAAAGTGGCTTTCGCATCACGCCGCGCTGGGACCCCTCGCGACGAGATCAGTTCAGACTCGAGCAAGGCCTCGCGTCAGGGTCCTGCGCTCCCTTGGGCACCCATCGCACGTTCGCGAACGAAGCGGAGAACTTGCCGTCGGTGTACACCAGGAACGGCGTGTTGACGTTCTCCAGATCCAGCCCGTTAGCGAAACAGGAAACCGGGATCTTCACCGTCGACTTCGGCGCGCCCGCCAGGTCGGTGAACAGCTTGGTCGCGTTCACCTCCGAGAAGCACGGGTAGACGCAGTGCATGCTGATCACCGTCCGGTTGGCAGGCGCCTCGTGCACCACGGTGTCGAATTCCAGCGCCGCGTCGGCGTTCAGGTAACCCCGCAGATCGTTGGTACCGGCCGGGTTCTGGAAGTAGAGCTGCGCCGGCCCGGTGCCGGTCCAGGTCGCCTTGAGCCCGTCCTGCTGGACGTTCACATCGGACTGGACGACGCCGATCTCAGCGTGCGAAGCGGTGCCGTCGGGGCCGATCTCCGTACCGCCCCAGTTCTCCGCCGAGCCGATGAATCCCTTGTACGGCGCGACATCGGTGCGGTTGAACACCTCGAGATCCTCGGTCGCCGTGCCGCCGCCACCGGTCGAGCCACAGGTCACCGGACCGGCCGTCTCGTCCAGCTGACCGACGGTGACGCGCTGGCCGGTTTTGAGGCCGTAGCCGAGTTTGAACAGCGGGTCGTAGCCGGCCGAGCCCGCGTTCAGCGGCGTCTGGCACGCGCTCTTCGGCCACGAATACGGCAACTTGCCTTTGAAGCCGCCCTTGAGCAGGACGTCGGCGACGCCCCCGCCTTCGGTGCCGGGCAGCCAGGCCGCGACGAACGCGTCGGAGCGGTTGATCTCCTTGTTCATGTACAGCGGGCGGCCGCCGACGTAGACGGTGACGACGGGAGCGCCCTTCCCGCGAACCTTGTCCAGCACGGCCAGATCCTCGGGGTAGAGCTTCGAAGCCTCCAGCGTCTTCCGGGTCAGGTCGCCGACGCCTTCCGCGTACGGGGTCTCGCCGATGACGGCGATGACCGCGTCGTAGCCCTTCGGGTCCGTGTCGCCCTTCTCGTCGAAGGTGACGTTGACGTCGCCGAGCTGCTGCTTGAGCCCGCCGAGGATCGACGTGGCGTTCGGGAAGTCTGCGTTGGTGTTGCCGGTCCCCTGCCAGCTCAGCGTCCAGCCACCGGTCTGGTTCTGGATGCTGTCCGCGCTCTTGCCGACCACGAGGACCTTCGACTTCGGCTTCAGCGGCAGCACGTTGCCGTTGTTCTTCAGCAAAGTCTGCGACGAGCGGACGGCGTCGCGCGCCAGCCAGGTCTCCTTCAGCGCCTCGTCGGAATTGGCGTAGGAGCGGTCCGACGGCTTCTGCGACTCGTACAGCCCCGAGCGCAGCTTGACGCGCAGGATCCGGGTCACCGCGTCGTCGATGCGCGAAAGCGGGATCTGGCCACCGGTGACCTGGGCGACGGTGTTGGCGATGAACGCCTTCCAGTCGTTCGGCACCATCACGATGTCGATGCCGGCGTTGATCGCCTGCGGACAGGAAGCGTTGGTACAGCCGGGAACCTGGCCGATACCGTTCCAGTCGGACACGACGAGGCCGTCGAAGCCCATCTTGCCCTTGAGGATCTGGTTCAGCGCCTTGTCGCTGCCGTGCAGCTTGCCCTCGTCGATGCCGAGTTCGGCGTTGGTCCAGCTGTTGAACGACACCATCACGGTCTGGGAGCCCGCCGCGAGCGCGCCGTAGTAGCCCTGGCCGTGGACGTTGATCATCTCGGCTTCGGACGACGGGTTGACGCCCTGGTCCTGGCCCTTGAGGGTGCCGCCGTCACCGATGAAGTGCTTGGCGGTGCCGATCACGCCGTTGTAGCCGATGCGTTTGGTCGAGCCGTCCTGGAGACCGTTGATCGCCTCGTAGCCGTAGGCCCTGGTGATCCGCGGGTCCTCGGAGAACCCTTCGTAGGTGCGGCCCCAACGGTCGTCCTTCACGACGGCCAGCGTCGGCGCGAAGGCCCAGTCCTGGCCGGTGGCGCGGATCTGCCGGGCCGTCGCCGCGGAGATGTCGCGCACCAGGCACGGGTCCTGCGCCGCGCCGAGCCCGATGTTGTGCGGGAAGACGGTGGCGCCGTACACGTTGTTGTTGCCGTGCACGGCGTCGATGCCCCAGATGACCGGGATCTTCGTCCGGCTGCCCTTCGCGGCTTCCCAGTAGGCGTCCGCGAGCTTGAGCCAGTCCTGCTGGGAGGCGTGCTTGTCCTTGTTCGGCCACGAACCGCCGCCGTTGAGGACCGAGCCGATCGAGTACTGCCGGACCTCGTCGGGGGTGATCGCCGCGATCTCGGGCTGTGTCATCTGCCCGACCTTCTCCTCCAGGGTCATCCCCTCGAGGATCCGGGCGATCCGCTGCTCGTCACCGCCCTTGCCCTTGAACCGGCTCTCGACCTTCGGCCAGTCGGCGAGCGTCGGCAGGCTCTTCTCGATCCGGGCGCAACCGTCCCGGTCGAACGCGGGCTTCCCGATCACGGGTTGTTCCGCCGCGACGGCGGCGGGAGTGGCCACCAGGGCCCCGCCGAGCAGCGCGAGACTCATCAAGGCGATCAGCGGACTTCGGCGCGCACGGGCACGTCTTGCCATGGTCTGGTCCATTCTGCGGGAGGCGGGGACCGGCCGATCCTCACCGGCCCCGGCGGCCGCGTCAAGAGTTTCCGGCCGGTATGCCGAGTGTTAATTTTTGCCATGAACTAAGACTCGACGGGTCACCCGGCCACGCGTCCCCGGTTCCGCCGCTTGGCGGTATACGGCAGCGCGAACAGGTAGAGACCGCTGAACATCAGCAGGAAGAGCGGCGGCAGTGGTGTGTAGAGCACCCACTGGGCCGGGTCGCCCAGCGCCACGACCACGAAGCACACGATGACGGTGGCGACGAAGACGAGCGACGTCCACCGGTGGAACGTCCGGATCCGCTTGCTCACGAGAACCTCCTGGAGTCGTTTTGCCTGTGGCGAAGACGCTAGGGATCCCGTGGGCATCGAAGCTTCTCGATTCCTGATCGGTCCGCTTGACCTCCACATTACTTGAGCTTTTACGGTCACGGAAAACGAAGGGAATCATCCATGACCGTCTTGGTAACCGGAGCCACCGGGAACACCGGCCGCCACGTGGTGGCCGAACTCGTCCGCCGCGGGGAACGCGTGCGGGCGCTCACCCGGAACCCCTCCGCGGCAAAGCTTCCGGCGGGCGTCGAACTGGTGGAAGGCACGCACACCGCGCCGGAAACGCTCACCGACGCCTTCGAGGGCGTCACCCGGCTGCACATCACCGTGACGGCGGGGCTCGCCGACGTCGGCGCCGACCTGGTCGAACGCGCCGTGGACGCCGGGGTGCGGCGCATGACCATCGTCTGGGGCGGCTACGTCGGGCCGACGGAACAGGCTATGGCCGAGTCCGGGGTGGAGTGGACGCGGCTCGAGCCACAGGAGTTCATGTCCAACGCCCTGACCTGGACCGACTCCGTCCGCACCGGGAAGGTGGTCCGTGAGCCGTTCGACCTCCCGAGCGCGGTGGTGCACGAGGGCGACATCGGCGCCGTCGCGGCCACCGCGCTCGTGGAGGACGGCCACTCAGGCAAGGTCTACAACCTCACCGGCCCGGAAGCGCTGACCACGAGCGAACGGATCGCGATCCTGTCCTCCGCGCTCGGCCACGACATCGCGCTGGAGCGGATCACCCGGCAGCAGGCGATCGACCGGCTGCTGGCCGAAGGCGTCTCGGTCGCGGACGCCGAATACGTCGTCGGCTGGCACGGCGATCCGCCGGTCGAGGCGCGCACCGTGGTCGACACGATCGAGAAGGTGACCGGCCGCCCTGCCCGCACCTTCGCGCAGTGGGTCGCCGAGCACGCCGACCGGTTCAAGCCGTGAGCGGGCCGACCGCCTTCACGATCTCCAGCACCGGCGCGGTGTGCACCGTGTGGATCGCACGCAGCGCGCCCAGCCGGTGCGTGAGGTAGTGGTGTAGCGCGGCGGGATCCGGGCACAGCGCCTGCGCGGCCAGGTTGGTGGGCCCGGTCGTGGCGACGACGACGGCGAGCTCCTCGTGAGTGGCCAGCGTCGTCGCCACCTCGTCGAGATCCGCCGGCGCGACGGCCATCCACAGGAACGCCTGGGTGGTCACGCCGTACAGGGCCGCGCTGATCTCGACGTCGAAGAAGAGCGCGCCCCGTGCGCGCAGATCCGCCAGGCGGCGGGTCGCGGTCGCCGGGGCCAGCCCCGCCGCCGCGGCGAGATCTGCGATACTCGCTCGGCCGTCGTGCCGGAGGGCGGCGATCAGCGCGTGGTCCGCCGCGGTCAGCGGGGGCTCGTCGGCGACCGATTCCGGCGGCCGCAACGCCTCCTGCTGTTCCTCCGTCAGCGCGGCGACCCGCCCGCGCCACGCCGTCGGCCCGCCGAGGTAGGTGTGCAGGATGAAATGCGCGGACACCGCGGTGACGCTCGCGGTGCGCGGGATGTCGTGCAGCAGCATGGCGCTCTGCTCGTGTCTCGGCGTATGCGCGATCGTCACGATCTCCGTGCCGCCCGAGGTGAGCTTGACCCAGGACGTGTCCGGCCGCCTCGCCAGCGAGCGGGCGAGCGTCCGCGCGGTGGCGGGCTGCGCGCTGAGCCGGACGAGCCATTGCGTCAGGCCCGTCCGATCGGGATCGGGCAAGCCGACCACGCGCAACCCGGATTCGGCGCGGAGCCGCTGGTAGCGCCGGGCCACGGTCTGGGTCGAGACACCGAGCACCGCCCCGATCCGGCTGAACGGCGCGCGGGCGTCGATCTGCAGGGCATGGATCAAAGCACGGTCGATGTCGTCGAGCATGGAAGATTTCGTCCATCCGGTCCGGGTTTCATGGAACGAAAGTCATCTTCACCGCAGGCTCTCGATCATGCAACTGACGAAGACCCGATCGGTTCCGCTCGCCACGCTGCTCGCGGCCGAGGCGATGAACGTGCTGGACTCGACGATCACCCAGGTCGCCGGTCCGGCGATCCACGCGGACCTCGGCGGATCCGCCTCCGCCATCCCATGGTTCGGCGCCGCCTATACCCTCCCGTTCGCGGTGCTCCTCATCACCGGCGGCCGACTCGGTGACCTGCTGGGCCGCCGCCGCGTGTTCCTGTCCGGCGTCGCGGTGTTCGCCTTGGCCTCACTGTGCTGCGCGCTCGCGCCGGGCACCGGTGTGCTGATCGGCGCGCGAGCGGTGCAGGGCATCGCGGCGGCGCTGGTGATCCCGCAGACGTTCGGCTTGATCAAGGTCCTGTTCTCCGGTCCGGCGCTGGCGGCGGCGCTGGGCTGGAACGGGCCGGTGGTCGGCCTGTCGGCCGTGAGCGGGCCGCTGCTCGGTGCCCTGCTGACGGATCTGGTTTCGTGGCGGGCGGCGTTCCTGGTCAACGTGCCGATCTCGATCGTGGTGCTCGTGGCCGGGCGGCTGCTGCCGGAAGACCGCGCGGAGCATCCCGTCCGGCTGGACGTGCCGGGTACCGTGCTCGCCTCGCTCGGCATCGGGCTCGTGGTGTACCCGCTGATCGACAGGTGGAGCTGGAGTCTCTTCGCCACCGGCGCCGCCGTGCTGGTGCTGTTCGGATTCCACCAGCGGAACCGACGTCATCCCCTGGTCGAGCCGAGCCTGTTCGCCCACCGCGGTTTCCCCGCGGCGCTGGCGGCGTCGACCCTGTTCTTCGCCGTGATGAACGGCGTGATGCTCGTGGTGGTCCTGCACCAGCAACTCGACGAGGGTCGCGGCGTACTCGCGTCCGGGCTGACGCTGCTGCCGTGGTCGGGCGGGCTGGCGATTTCTTCTTGGTTGGCGGGTAAATGGCTGGTGCCCTGGTACGGATCACGGGTCGCCTTCGCCGGTCTGACACTGCTCCTCGCGGGACTCCTGCTGGCGATCGCGGGCCCGCTGCCGCTCGCGCTCGGGATCGGCGGACTCGGCCTCGGACTGTTCACGGTGCCGTTCTTCACCGCGGCACTGTCCGTCGTCCGTCCACATGAGACAGGATCGGCGGCGGGACTGCTGAACGCGGTGCAGCAAGTGGGCGCGACGCTGGGCATCGCGGTGTTCGGCACCGTTTTCCTGCACGGCCACTCGTCGGTGCGGGCGTTCTCGCTCGCGGCGGTGCTGGCGGTGGCGACCATGGTCGCGACCGCACTGATGCCCGCTACCCCTCGGCGGCCTTGAACCACGCGCCGATCCCGGCTAGCGCGCCCGGACCGTAGTCGCCCCTGACGTCGTCGGCCAGATCCGCGATGGTGACGGCCCGCAACGCCGCCCGCCACTGGACCTCGGCGTTCGCCATCGCGCGGCTGATGGCGCACGGCGCCGTGCACGCCTCGGGCGGCGTCGCCATCGGGCCGCGCTGCCGGATCTCGGTACAGAGGAAGGCCGGGCCGGGCCCGTCGATGGCCTCGACGACGTCGAGCACCGTGATCTCCGAAGGCGGCCGGGTGAGGACGTAGCCGCCGGCCTTCCCTTGCACCGACCGGATGAGGCCTGCCCGGGAAAGCGCCTGGAGCTGCTTCGCGAGGTAACTCGGCGAGACGTCGTGCAGCTGCGCCAGGCGCGCGGCGGGCGCGGGTTCGTCGACCGAGGTCAACACGACACAGCAGTGCAGGGCCCACTCGACCCCACCGGACATCTTCACCCGGATGACTCTAACCCGCCTCTTGACTCGGACACAATATGTCCGAGTATTATCTCGGACATGAGGAGTCCGGGTTAACCGGCACCATCGACGAAGGGCACAGGGTCATGAAATTCGCGGTCATCGGCGGGACCGGGCTGATCGGTTCGCAGGTCGTGCGCAACCTGAACGAAGCGGGGCACGAGGCGGTGCCGCATTCGCCGTCCACCGGGGTCGACCTGCTCACCGGGCAGGGGCTGGACAGCGCGCTCGACGGCGCCGACGTGGTCGTCAACCTCACGAACTCGCCGACCTTCGACGACGCCTCCCCTGCGTTCTTCCGCACGTCGATGGACAACCTCGTCGAAGCCGCGAAGAAGGCGGGCACCGGCCACTTCGTGATCCTGTCGATCGTCGGCGTCGACCAGGTGCCCGAGCTCGACTACTACCGGGCGAAGACGCTGCAGGAGGACATTCTCAAGGAGAGCGGCATCCCCTACTCGATCGTCCGCGCCACCCAGTTCATGGAATTCGTCGACGCGGTCCTGTCCTGGACCTCCGACGAGACCGCCGTCCGCCTGCCCAGCACGCCGATCCAGCCGATCGCCGCGGCGGACGTCGCCGCGACCGTTTCCGAGGTGTCGGCCGGAAAGCCGCTGAACGGCACCCTCGACGTGGGCGGCCCGGACGTCTACCCGCTCGACGAACTGGGCGGGATCACCTTGTCCGCCAAGGGAGACACGCGTCCGGTGACCGTCGACGAGACCGCGGGCATGTTCGCCGCCGTCAAGGGCGACGTCCTCACCACGAAGGACGGCGCCCGGATCGCCGAGACCCGCTACCTCGACTGGCTCAAGTAGCCGGGCTGAAGGGAACCATGCCCGCATGCGACGCGACGAAAGGGCCCTTCGCCGCGTCGCACGCGGTGAAGGGCCCCTTCAGCCCACGTCAGCTGGGCAGCAGCGCCGGAGCCGCGAGACGGCTGGCGTTGGCCGCTTCGTCGTCCGGCTGGGCCTGGGCGGAGCGCTCCGCCTCGACCCGCGCGAGGTAGTTGGCGACCTCGCGCTCCCGCTTGTGCGAGTCCCAGCCCAGCAGCGGCGCCATCAGCTCCGCCACCACCGGCGCCGCCGTCACCCCGCGGTCCCGCTCCTCGATGGAGATGCGGGTGCGCCGCGTCAGGACGTCCTCCAGGTGCAGCGCGCCCTCGTGCGAGACCGCGTAGACGACCTCCGCCTTCAGGTACTCCGCCGTCCCCGGGATCGCTTCGCCCAGTTCGGGACATTCCGAGATCGACTCCAGGATGTCCTCGATCGCCGTGCCGTAGCGCTGGAGCAGGTGCTCGATGCGGGCGATCGGCAGCCCCGTGCGCTGCACGAGCGAGTGCCGCGCACCCCACATCTCGTGGTAGCCCGTCGCGCCGACGATCGGCAGCCGCTCGGTCCACGACGACGGCGCGGGACGGCCGAGGTCCTCCACCGCTACGTCGACGGCGTCCGCGGCCATCACGCGGTACGTCGTGTACTTGCCGCCGGCCACGATCACCAGACCCTGCACCGGATGCGCCACGGCGTGCTCCCGCGAGAGCTTCGTCGTCGACGTCGCCTTCGCGGCCAGCAGCGGCCGAAGCCCCGCGTACACGCCTTCGATGTCGTCGGCGGTGAGCGGCGTGCGCAGGACCGCGTTGAGGTGGTCGAGCACGTAGTCGACGTCCGCCTGGCTGGCCGCCGGGTGTTCGCGGTCGAGGTCCCATTCGGTGTCGGTGGTGCCGACGATCCAGTGCCGTCCCCACGGGATGACGAACAGCACGCTCTTCTCGGTGCGCAGGATCAGCCCGGTGTCGAGGTCGATCTTCTCGCGCGGCACCACCAGGTGGATGCCCTTCGACGCGCGCACGGTGAACGGCGCGGGGATGCCCGCCGCTTCCGCCATGTCGTCGCTCCACACACCGGTGGCCGCGACGACCGTCTTCGCCCGGACCTCGATCTCCGCGCCGCTCTCGCGGTCGACGACCTTGGCGCCGACGACGCGTTCGCCGTCACGGATCAACGACGTCACGCGGGCGCGGGTGAGCACGGAGGCACCTTGTTCCGCCGCGGTCCGCGCGATCGTCATCGTGTGGCGCGCGTCGTCGACCTGCGCGTCGTAGTACTGGATGGCGCCGATCAGGGCGTCGTCCGCGAGGCCGGGAGCGACCTTGCCCGCGCCGCGTTTGGACAGGTGCCGGTGCCGCGGCAAGGCCCGCGCTCCGCCGAGGGTGTCGTAGAGCGTGACACCCGCGCCGATGTAGCCGCGTTCCCAGACACGGTGCTTGAGCGGCACGAGGAACTTCACCGGCCGGACCAGATGCGGCGCCAGCGTCTGCAGCAGCAGGCTCCGTTCCTTCAGCGCCTCACGGACCAGTTTGAAGTCCAGGTTCTCCAGGTAACGCAGCCCGCCGTGGATCAGCTTGGACGACCGGCTGGACGTGCCCGCGGCGAAGTCACGGGCCTCGACGAGCGCGACGGAGAGCCCGCGCGACGCCGCGTCGAGCGCGACGCCGGCACCGGTCACTCCCCCGCCGACGACGAGCACGTCGATCTCCTCGCGAGCGAGCTTGCGCAGCGTCTCGGCACGGTAGACCGGGGAAAGCGGTACGGGTGTCACTCTGTTCCTCCTGTTCATCGGGCTCACTCGACCTCGACCCAGTCGAGCGTGCGGCCGACGGCCTTCTGCCAGCCCGCGTAGCCCTCGGCGCGCTGTTCTTCCGTCCACGACGGCTCCCAGCGCTTGTCCTCGTTCCAGTTCTGTTCCAGCTCGTCGGTGCTCTTCCAGAACCCGACGGCGAGCCCGGCCGCGTAGGCGGCACCGAGGGCGGTGGTCTCCGCGACGACCGGCTTCGACACCGGCACACCGAGGATGTCCGCCTGCAGCTGCATGCAGAGTTCGTTCGCGGTCACGCCACCGTCCACACGCACCACGTCGAGCGTGACGCCCGAGTCGTTCTGCATGGCCTCGACGACGTCGCGGGTCTGGTAGCAGATCGCTTCGAGGGTCGCCCGCGCCAGATGCGCGTTGGTGGTGGCCCTGGTGAGGCCGACGATCGCCCCGCGCGCGTCGGATCGCCAGTACGGCGCGAAAAGCCCGGAGAACGCGGGGACGAAGTAGACACCGCCGTTGTCCTCGACCTGGCGGGCGAGGCTCTCGCTCTGGGACGCGCCGCTGATGATGCCCAGCTGGTCGCGCAGCCACTGCACAGCGGAACCCGTGACGGCGATCGAGCCCTCCAGCGCGTACACCGGCTTCTCGTCGCCGAACTGGTAGGCCAGCGTCGTGAGCAGGCCGTGCTTCGACCGCACGACCTCGTGCCCGGTGTTGAGCAGCAGGAAGTTGCCGGTGCCGTAGGTGTTCTTGGCCTCGCCGGGGCGGAAGCAGACCTGGCCGACGGTCGCCGCCTGCTGGTCGCCGAGCACGCCGGTGATGGCGACCTCGCCGCCGAGCGGGCCGTCCGCGCGGGTGACGCCGAAGCGGCCGTTGTTCGAAGACGGCGCGATCGACGGCAGCATCTGCTTGGGGATGTCGAAGAACGACAGCAGTTCGTCGTCCCACTCCAGCGTTTCCAGGTCCATGAGCATGGTGCGCGACGCGTTGGTCGGGTCGGTCACGTGCACGCCGCCGTCGGGCCCGCCGGTGAGGTTCCAGATGAGCCAGGAATCGGTGGTGCCGAAGAGCGCGTCGCCCTTTTCGGCGTCTTCGCGGACGCCGTCGACGTTCTCCAGGATCCACTGCAGCTTGCCGCCGGAGAAGTAGGTGGCGGGCGGCAGTCCGGCCTTGCGGCGGATGACGTCGCCCTTGCCCTCGCGTTCGAGCGCCGAGGCGATCCGGTCGGTGCGGGTGTCCTGCCACACGATGGCGTTGCAGTACGGGCGCCCGGTCCGGCGGTTCCACACCACGGTGGTCTCACGCTGGTTGGTGATGCCGAGCGACGCGAGGTCGGCGGCGGTCAGCTTCGCCTTGTTGAGCGCGGTGGCGATGACCGAGCGGGTCCGCTCCCAGATCTCGGTCGCGTCGTGCTCGACCCAGCCCGGCTTCGGCAGGATCTGCTCGTGTTCGAGCTGGTGGCGGGCGATCTCGTTACCGCCGTGGTCGAAGATCATGAAGCGCGTGCTGGTGGTGCCCTGGTCGACGGCGCCGATGTAGTCAGGCATGGTGTCTCTCCTTCAGGAAACGCGCTCGATGTCCTTGGCGGGCAAGGCTTCCGGTGCCGGGTCGGCGGGCAGGTAACGCTCGATGAAGAACTTGTAGATCGCACCGCCGATGACCGCGCCGACGATCGGCGCGACGATGGGGATCCACCAGTACGGATAGCCGTATTGATCGGTGAACGCGGTGTCGTACCCGGTGAGCCAGGACATCAGTCGCGGGCCGAAGTCGCGGGCCGGGTTGATCGCGTAGCCGGCGTTGGTGCCCCAGGCCATGCCGATCGCGACCACGAGGAAGCCGACGACGACCGGGGCGAGGTTCGCGGCGGGCGCGGTGTTGCGGAGGTCGGTGATGGCGAAGATCACCAGTGCCAGGATCGCGGTCCCGATGATCTGGTCGCGGAACGCGCCCCAGTCACCCACCGGCAGGGTTCCGTTACCCGGAAGGGTGGAGAAGACACCCTGGGTCTTGATCGTCAGGCCGGGGTCGGCGGCGTTGAGCACCTCGGTGTAGTTCCAGCGCACCAGCAGCGCGCCCAGGAACGCGCCGGCGGTCTGCGCCAGGGCGTACGGGGCGACCTTGCGCCACGAGAAGCCCTTGAACACCGCGAGCGCCACGGTGACAGCGGGGTTCAGATGCGCGCCGCTGATCCGTGAAGCCACGTAGATACCGAGCGTGACACCGATACCCCACGCCCACGCGATGCTGTCGTGGTCCCCGATGCCCGCGGCGACGACTTGAGCCACCACCCCGCAGCCGAACAGGATGAGGATCATCGTCCCGACGAACTCCGCCGCCAGTTCGCCCGCCAGTCCGCGAGCTTTGAGGTTTCGCACCATTGCTTCCTCCACAAAGGACACCGTTGCCCTGTTGAGGCCGAAGTTAAGTTCGCGGAAACCCGGGGTCAACGGACACCGGTCGGCATTGTCGAACGCCCGAAGACGATGTTCGACATTGTCGAATCAGGGCCGGTCGGGCTACGGTTGTGCCGTGCCCGGTCCGATCCAGTCCATCGAGCGCGCCGCCGCGATCCTGCGGTTGCTGGCGCGCGGTTCCGGCCGTCTCGGGGTCGGCGAGATCGCCGATTCCCTCGAGCTCGCCAAGGGAACGGCGCACGGGATCCTGCGCACCCTGCAAGGGGTCGGCTTTGTCGAACAAGACCGCGACACCGGGAAATACCAACTGGGCGCGGCGCTCCTGCACCTCGGCACGAGCTACCTCGACGTCAACGAACTCCGGTCCCGCGCGATCAACTGGGCCGACGCCCTGGCCGCGCGCAGCGGCGAGGCCGTCCGGATCGGCGCGCCGCTGGAAGGCCGGGTTCTGGTGGTACACCACGTTTTCCGCCCCGACGACAGCCTGCAGACCCTCGACGTCGGCACGCTCCTGCCGTTGCACGCGACGGCGCTCGGAAAAGTACTTCTGGCCTACGACACCGGTCTCGTGGCATCGTTGCGCACCGGCGAGCCGGAGGCCTACACCCGCCGGACCCTGGTCACCCAGACCGCGATCAAACGCGCCTGCGGCAAGGTGCGCGAAGCGGGCTGGGCGAGCGAGAACGGCGAGATGATCACCGGCGAGGCCGGGATCGCGGCGCCGATCCGCGGCCACGGCGGCATCGTGGTCGGCGCGATCGGGGTGTCCGGCGCGACGGAACGGATCTGTGAAGCCGACGGCAGCCCGATCCCGCGGCTGCTCGGCCACGTGCGCGACGCGGCACGGGCGGTCTCCCGCGATCTCGGCGCGTCCCGATGGTGATGGAGGTGCTCGCGTGGTCCAGCGCTACGTGATGTCGATCGACCAGGGCACCACCTCGACGCGGTGCATCCTGTTCGACGCGCGCGGCAGGCTGGTGTCGGTCGCGCAGCGCGAACACCAGCAGCACTTCCCCCGGCCAGGCTGGGTCGAGCACGACGCGACGGAGATCTGGCGCAACGTCGGCCGGATCGTGCCGCAGGCGCTGGCCGACGCCGGCGTCGAACCGGCGCAGGTGGCCGGCCTCGGCATCGCGAACCAGCGCGAGACGACGGTGCTGTGGGACCGGCACACCGGCAACCCCGTCGGCCGCGCGATCGTCTGGCAGGACACCCGCACCGACGCGATGCTCGAACAACTCGCCCGCGAGCCGGGCGCGGACCGCGTACGACGCCTGTGCGGGCTGCCGCTGGCCACGTACTTCTCCGCACCGCGGATCCGGTGGATGCTGGAAAGGTCCCCTGGCCTGCGGGAACGCGCCGAACGTGGCGACGTGCTGTTCGGAACGGTCGAGAGCTGGCTGATCTGGAACCTGACCGGCGGGCCCGACGGCGGCGTGCACGTCACCGACGTCACCAACGCCTCGCGCACCATGTTGATGAACCTGCGGACGCTGTCGTGGGACGACGAACTGCTGGAGTTCTTCGACGTCCCGCGCGCGATGCTGCCGCGGATCCGGCCGTCGACCGAGGTGTACGGGACGACGTCACGGGTGGTCCCGGGGATCCGGATCGCGGCGGCGCTCGGCGACCAGCAGGCGGCGTTGTTCGGCCAGACCTGCTTCGCGCCCGGCGAGGCGAAGTGCACGTACGGCACGGGCAGCTTCCTGCTGCTCAACACCGGTCCGACGCCCGTGCTTTCGACCCACGGCATGCTGACCACCGTCGGGTTCAAGATCGGCGACGAGCCCGCCGTGTACGCCCTCGAAGGGTCGATCGCCGTCACCGGATCGCTGGTGCAGTGGTTCCGCGACGGGCTCGAACTGATCGGCAGCGCGCCCGAGATCGAGACGCTCGCGCGGACGGTCGAGGACAACGGCGGCTGCTACATCGTGCCCGCCTTCTCAGGTCTGTTCGCGCCGCACTGGCACAGCGAGGCGCGTGGTGTGATCGCCGGGCTGACCTCGTACATCACCAAGGGACACCTGGCCAGGGCCGTGCTGGAGGCGACGGGCTGGCAGACCCGTGAGGTCGTCGACGCGATGAACGCCGATTCGGGGCTCGCGCTGTCGACGCTCAAGGTGGACGGCGGGATGACCGCCGACAACCTGCTGATGCAGTTCGTCGCCGACGTCCTCGACGTGCCGGTGGTGCGTCCGATGGTCGCCGAGACGGTTTCCCTGGGCGCGGCGTACGCGGCCGGATTGTCGGTCGGGTACTGGCCGGATCTGGAGGGTCTGCGGCGGAACTGGCACCGCGCCGGACAGTGGCTGCCGACGATGGACCCGGCCCGCCGCGACAGCGAATACTCGCACTGGCGCCAGGCCGTGGAACTGACGTTCGGCTGGATGCGCCCGGGTCCGACGGCCGCTCCCCCGGGCTCCGACCTGGTCGAGGTCGTCCTGGCCGATCACCGCCGGATCGAACAGTTGTTCCGTGACCTCCGCAACGACGAGGCCGACCGTCCGGCACTGATCGCGGAACTCTCGGCGGCACTGGTCGCCCATGCGACCGCGACCGAACGCATCGTCCGTCCCGATGCGACGGAGAGCGGGCTCGCGGACGAACTGCTGGCCGTACTGGAAGCCGCCGACCCCGAGAAGGCCTTGGTGGCGCTGGAGAATTCGGTGGACGCCCATATCCGCGCGGAGGAACGCGGGTTGCTGAACGACCTCCGGCGCACACTGTCCACTTCGGACCGCACCGGCCTCGGCCGGGCGTTCGTGGCCGAACGGCAGCGGCAGCTGGACCTCGACTGCGGCTCCGCCGCGCACGTCCGCGAACAAGGGGCCCGGCTGCGGCTCTCGTGACGTGCTAGCCTGTCGCCGTGCGCCGCTGGACTCGACTCCGCTTTACCCGACTCGTAGTCAAGCGCGCCGGCTGAACCAGGTCGCCGGCGCGCATTCCGGCGACCCCTCGATACGGGGCATCTCCCGGGACCTGGCCCTCCATGGCCTGCACGTTTCCCGCCTTTGGAGTCCACGATGTCCACAGTTTCGTTCCAGATCCCCGCACCTCGTTCGTCCATGCTGGTCCGCCGCCGGATCGCGACCTACTTCGTCGGCGGCGTCGAGCAGATCCCCGGCCTGGTCGAGGCGCTCGGCTGCCTGGTCCACGACCTGTCCGTCGACGTCCGCGACGGAGTCCGCGAAAGCACCATGACCTGCGCCGTCCTGATCGACGCCGACGAGGTCGAGCCGCTGCTGGAGCGGCTGCGCGGGCTGTCCTCGGTCGTCTCCTCGGAACCGGTCTGACCGTCGGGCGCGTAACTCGCGTGATTGAACGCGTATCTCACGAGTTACGCCTCCAATCACGCGAGTTGCGTCTCCAATCACGCGAGACCCGCGCTGCACGGTGTCACCGCCGACCTGGCTCCCCGTCTGCGAAAGTGACTTCGGCCGCGTTCTCCACGGTCGTTCTGAAAGCGCTTACCAGGAGCTCGGCGAAACAGGCCGAGAGAGCGCCCGACACACCACCGGTCTGGGCTTTGAGCGCGGCCAGTTGCTCGCCCGCCAGCGGCGCGACCCGGTCCATGAACTGCCCGAGGAACCGCAGGACGGCGGCGGGCGGCACCCCGGCTCCGGCGAGTTCCGCCACCGCGCGCGAAACCGACGGGCGCACGACGGACGGCGCTCCCGTGTCGTCCCGTCCGAGCACGCCGTGCCGCTCCAGGCAGCGGACGACGGCGGGCTGGTCACGGGCGATGTCGGCCATCGCCGCGTCCAGCCGCTCGGCGCCGTCCACTGTGGTCGTTCCGAGCATCGCGGCGATGGACACCAGGTTGAAGCCCTGTTTCTGCAGCATCGTGATCCGCCGCAGACGCCGCAGGTGGGCCGGGCCGTAGTAGGCGGACCTGCCGTGCCGCACCGGCGGGGCGAGCAGGCCCCTGGTCTGGTGGGCCCGGATATTGCGCGCCGACATGCCGACGATCGTGGAGAGTTCTTCGATCGTGTATCCGGCCGGTCTCGGCGAAAAGGGCTTCACACCGACCAGCTTAACCAATGGTCGGATGGGTACACCATGAAGCCGGTGCAATGGCACCACCACTGTCAACCGGCTGAATCAACTGGTAGCCATAAGTTGATCGGTTCGCACAGCCGGTTTACCTGATTTCCTGCCAAGTAATGCCGGTTTTGGGGCGTTCCACGCCTTTCGATTGCTCCAGTCAGGCGATCTTGATGGGCCACGGACCCCCTTGCCGTTTAAATGCACCTGAGACATCCGATGTCTCGACTCTGTCGACACCTGCGGAGCGCCGCTGAACCCGACGGTCGGTCGTCAAAGTTTCAACCTTTTCCCAGGAGGTCTCATGTTCTGGAAACGGATCGCGGTCGCGGCCGTGGCCGCGACCGGTCTGGCCACGGCGCTGGTGGTGTCCCATCAGGACAGTCCCGCCGCCGCGGTGGAACCGGCCACGGCGGGCGTGCCCGCGTTCGACCACATCGTCCTCGTGATGTTCGAAAACAAGGACTACAAGGAGATCAGCGGCAGCTCGAAGGCACCGTACTTCAACCAGCTCGCCTCGCAGGGGGCCAAGTTCACGAAGGCGTACGGGACAACGCACCCGAGCCAGCCGAACTACATCGCCCAGTTCGCGGGCTCGACGCACGGGGTCGACAGCAACAAATGCCAGGATCTCGGGAACAAGGAGAACATCGCTTCCCAGCTGGCGGGGATCGGCAAGAAGTTCGTCGGCTACGCGGAGAGCATGCCTTCGGACGGCTACACCGGCTGCACGAAGGGAAAATACGCCCGTAAGCACAACAGCTGGGTCAGCTTCGGCAATGTCCCGTCGTCGGCGAACAAAAGGTTCTCGTCGTTCCCGACCGACTTCACCAAGCTGCCGCACGTCGCTTTCGTGACCCCGGACCTGTGCAGCGACATGCACGACTGTTCCGTCGACACCGGTGACAAATGGCTGAAGAAGAACCTCGACGCCTACGCGCAGTGGGCCAAGACGCACAACAGCCTGCTGATCGTCAATTTCGACGAGGACAGCGGGACATCCGTGAACCAGATCTTCACCACGTTCGTCGGTGCCCAGGTGAAGCCGGGCAGCTACGGCGAAGCGATCAACCATTACTCGATCCTCCGCACGATCGAGGCGGCGTTCGGCCTGCCGGGCATCGCCAACGCGGCGAACAAGCCGCCGATCACCAGCGTGTGGCAGTGACCGGGTGAACTCCGCGGGCGTGTCCACTGTGGACGCGCCCGCGGGCCGTCTTCGTTCTTCGGATCCCCGCAGGAAGGCACGACCGTGAATACCCGCACCCGCGTCCTGATCGCCCTCGCCGGAACACTCACCCTGGCCGCGGCCGCCGTGATCTACGTCGGGGCGGCGGGCGCGCGCAACCAGGGCACCGCGTCCGCGGGCACCAGCGACGCCGTCACCCTCGAAGGCCCGCGGTTGCTGTTCCGCAGCACCGCCGACGCCGACCGCGGGCACGTGTCCAGTGTCAGCGCGGCCGACCCCGGCGGGACGCGTGCGGTGTCGACCCTGTCGTGCAGCCGGGTCCACGCGGCCGGCGGCACCGGGATCTGCCTGCGGCCGGAAGCCGGGCTGACCACCTATCAGCTGGCCGTACTCGACCGCCGTCTCGCGGTGACGCAGGAGATCCCGCTGGTCGGGGTGCCCAACCGGGCGCGGGTCTCGGCGGACGGGAAGCGGCTGGCTTGGACGGTGTTCGTCACCGGCGACTCCTACAACGGCGGCCGGTTCTCCACCCGCGCCGGCACCCTCGATCTCGCCACCGGCGACGTCGAGGGCACGCTCGAGGACTTCGCCGTGACCGTGGACGGCAAGCCGTACAAGGCGGCCGACGTCAACTTCTGGGGCGTCACCTTCACCCGGCAGCCGAACCGGTTCTACGCCACCATGTCGACCGGTTCCCACCGGTACCTCGTCGAAGGCGACTCGGCGGCCCGGACCGTGCAGACGCTGCGGGACAACGTCGAGTGCCCGTCCCTCTCCCCCGACGAGACCCGCGTCGCCTACAAGGCCGCCATCGACGGCGATCCCGCGAAGGGCTGGCGGATCTCGGTACTCGACCTCGCGAGCGGCACGGTGACCGCGCTGGCCGAGACCCGGAGCGTCGACGACCAGCCCGCCTGGCTCGACGGCCGCACCGTCGGCTACGCCCTCCCCCGCACGCAAGGACACTCCGACGTCTGGGCCGTTCCCGCCGACGGCGCCGGAACGCCGCGGCTGCTCATCCCGGAGGCCGAGTCGCCCGCCGCGCTGCCCTAGGCTGCCGCGTATGAGGGCCGCGCTGCTGATCGTCGACATGCAGGAAATGCTCGTTCCCCTGGTCTGGCGCGGCGAGGAACTGGCGACCCGGATCGCCGGGCTCGCCCGGCAAGCCCGCGAGAACGGCGTTCCGGTGATCGCGCTGCGGCAGATCGGCGCCCCCGGCACGGACTTCGATCCCGCGTCGCCGGGCACCCGGGTCAGTGCGCTGCTCGGTCTCGAACCGATCGACGTGGTGGTCGACAAGACGGCGACCGACTCCTTCTACCGCACCGGACTGGCCGGGCTCCTGGCCGACCGGGGCGTCGACACCGTGGTGCTGACCGGGCTGGCCACCGACTACTGCGTCGACGCGACCGCCCGGGCCGCGCAGAGCCACGGGCTGGACGTGGTGCTGGTCGCCGACGGCCACGCGCCTTCCGCCGACGGAGACCCCACCACCGGCCTGACGGCCGAACAGGTCATCGCCCGGCACAACCTGCTTCTGAGCACGGCGATCCACCCCGGCGGACGGGTGCGCGTGGTGCCGTCGGCGGAGGTCGGGTTCACCGGCTCGTAGGATCGGCCCGCCATGATCACGAACTTCCTGCTCGACCACTCCGCCCTCGTGCCGGTGGCGATCCTGCTGGTCGCGCTCGTCTGCGCCGGCCTGGGCCGCCTGTTCGCGGGCAGGCGGCGGATCCTGTGGGCACTCGCCGCGGTGTCCCTGCTCCCGGTCTTCGCCCTGACCTTGGTGCCGACCGCGCACACGATCGACGAGGTCGTCTGCACGGCCCAGTTCTTCTTGCCCACGCTCGGCTCGGTGGAACTCCTGGCCAACATCGCGCTGTTCCTGCCCCCGGTGTACTTCGCCGCGCTGGCGTCCCGCCGGCCGGTGACGATGCTCGCCGCGGGTTCGGCCCTGTCCGCCGCGATCGAGGCGTTGCAGGCGTTCGTCCCCGCCATCGGCCGCGCCTGCGACACCAGCGACTGGCTGATGAACACCATCGGCGCCCTCATCGCGGCGGGCATGGCGTGGTTGGTGGACCGCCGCGCTCAGTCGGGCAGTTCGACGGGCGCGATCTCGTCGTAGACGTCACCCGGTCCGGGGTTCGCCGGGTCCGTCTGGCCACCGAAGTGGTGCAGGACGCCCCACACCGCGTTGAGCGCGGTCTGGACGGCGCCTTCGGCCCAGCCCGCCGTCCACGAGACGTCGTCGCCCGCCAGAAAGAGACCGCGGTGGCGCTCCTCCAGCCGGTCCTGCTTGAAGTGGGTGAACAGCCGGTGCTGGTAGCGGTAGTGGCCGGGCAGGTTGGCCTTGAACGCGCCCATGAAATGCGGTTCGGCCTCCCAGGACACGGTCACCGGGTCACCGATGATGTGCCGCCGGACGTCGACGCCCGGGTAGATCTCCTTCAGCGACTGCAACATCACCTCGACCCGCTCGGACACCGAGAGCGGCAGCCACTTCAGCGAATCGTCGGCCCAGGTGTAGGACAGGCAGATCACCGCGGGCGCGTCCGGATCGTCGCCGAGCAGGTACGTGCCGCGCGGCATGCGGTCGGTCAGTGTCATGCTCATCGTGTCGCGGCCGGTCTCCGGGTCCTTGTCCAGCCAGAACGGCCGGTCGACCGGGACGAAGACCTTCGAGGACTCCATGTAGTGCGTGCGCTCGATCGCCGTCCAGTGGTCGATCGGGAACAGCGCCTCGTCGCAGGCGATCTTCGACAGCAGCATCCAGCTCTGCGCGGTGAACACCGCCGCCGGATAGGTGCGGATGCGGCCCTCGGTGTCGGTCACCGTGATGTTGTTCGGCGCGGTGCGGTGCAGCCTGGCGACGCCGGGGTTCGGGCTTCCGCCGTGGAGCGAGCTCAAACTCGTTCCCGCGGGCCAGAAAGCGATGTCCTCGGGCGCGTGGTCCCACAACCGCAACGGAAGCTGCCTGCTGCCGCCGACGATGTTGCGGTGCTCGTCGTCGGCGCCGGTGTAGACCACCCGCAGGATCTCCAGGATCGAGTTCGGGAAGTCGGTGTCCCAGCCGCCGGTCCCGAAGCCGACCTGTCCGAAGATCTCGCGGTCGCGGAACGAGGCGAACGCGGGAGAGTCGCAGAGGAAGCCGTAGAACGTCTGGTTGTCCAGGCGCGGCACGAGTTCGTTCCACAGCCGCTTGATCGTCTTCACGTCGCGTTCGCGGATCGCCTTCTGCATCTCGGCGAACGCGGCCTGCTCGGACAGCGTGCTGTCCCAGGCGGCCGCGACCTTGCCGAAGACGGCGGGAAGTTCGTCCGCCGTGCGCGCGTAGTGGCTCTCCCCCTTGAGGTCGACGACGGTGCTCGGCGTTCCCTCCGCGAGCGGGTTCGGGAACGGTGTCGTCTGGAGGCCGACCTTGTCGATGTAGTGGAAGAGCGCGGTCGACGACGGCGGGAAGCGCATCGCGCCCATCTCCGCGACGACGTCGTCCGGGCAGCCGGGGAAGTTCACCGTGCGCAGGCGGCCGCCGATCTCGGCGATCTCGTACACGACCGGGCGCAGGCCGAGTTTCATCAGCTCGTACGCGGTGACGATGCCGGAGAGGCCGCCGCCGATCACCGCCACCTCGGTGCCGTGGCGTTCTGCGGGGAGCGAGCCGAGCCCGGCGGGGTGGGCGAGGAAATCGTCGTAGGCGAACGGGAAGTCGGGGCCGAACATGGTGATCGGGCGGCCGGCCGGTTCGTCGTGGTGGACCGCGGTCGGGAGGGCGGAGGTCATGCGGAAAGTCCTCGGTACAGATCGGGCCGTCGATCGGCCAGGTGGGTGTTCTCCAGACGCGACGCGGCGAGCGCGTCACGGGTGACTTCGGCGCTGATCAGCTCCGGACCGGCGCCGGCGCGGGCGAGCACTTCGCCGGTCGGGGCGACGACGCAGGAGCGGCCGCAGTAGGTCAGTTCCCGTTCGGTGTCGCAACGATTCGCGTAGGCGACGAACAGCTGGCTCTCGTAGGCGCGGGCGGGCACCAGCGTGTCGGCGACCAGTTCGTACGGGCTCATCAGCGCGGTCGGCACCACGAGCAGTTCGGTCCCCGCCAGCGCGTGCGCGCGCACCAGTTCGGGGAACTCGACGTCGTAGCAGATCAGCAAGCCGATCCGGAGACCGTCGAGCTCGGCCTGCACGACCGCCTCGGTGCCCGGTTCGAACCAGTCACGGTCGATGTCTCCGAACAGATGTGTCTTGCGGTAGTTCGCCAGACGCTGTCCGCCGGGGCCGATCAGCTGGACGCTGTTGTACACGCGGCCGTCGGCGGACTCGGGGTACCCGTAAGCCAGTGCGGCACCGGTTTCCCTTGCCAGCGCGGATATCCGGGCCGCTGTCGGACCGTCGCCCGGTTCGGCGAGCTCGTGGGAACGGGCGCCGATGTGGTAGCCGGTGGTGATCATCTCGGCGGCGATCACGAGATCGGCGCCCGACGCCGCGACGGCGGACGGCAGCTCGGCGTACGAGCCCTGATGGACGGCGACCTTCATGCCGACGACGATATCCGCCGTTTCGGTGCACCGATAAGGGCTGATCGTTGCACAAAGTATTGACCGACTGTCGAATCAGTGCAGTATCGCGCAATTCACCGGCGATTTGTTGTCTGGATCACCCGCCCGCCGGCGGTTCCTCCGCGTGATCGTCCGCCCAGCCGAGCGCCTCGGTGATCGCCTTCTCCGCGATGGCCGACATCGTCGACATGTAGGTACCGCTGACGTGGTTGTCGTCGAGGTAGACGAGCACGTTGCCGATCACCGGCGGGCAGACGTCGGCCGTGCAGAAGTAGTCGCTGAAGTCGACGAACCGCACGTTCGGCGGCAGATCCGGCAAGGCCTCGTACGGCGGCTCCGCCGCATAGAGGTCGTAGCGCGGCGTGGCGCACTCGGGCGCGTTCACGCCACGGCTCTCGACACACGCCGACGGCGACTGGCCGAAGCGCGGGTTGTCCCGCACCGCCAGCACCGGGATGCCCGCCTCGTCGACCTTGCGCCACTGCGCGACGTAGCCGGCGGGAACCCGTTCCTCGACGCCGATCTTCACGTCCCTGGTGCCGATCGTCATCACCGCGTCGGGGCGGGTGGTGACGATCTCGTCCACCACAGCGGTGTTCCAGTCGATGCAGGACTGGTCCCCCGGCACCGTGTCCGAGTCGGTGGAGAACGGGCAGCCGCCGCGGAGGATCGACGTGACCTCCCAGTTCTTCTTTTCGGCGATCGGGAGGAGGGCGCCGAGGAACTGCCCGGCGTGGGAGTCGCCGGTGACGACGATCCGGCGAGTGGGATGTCCGGAGGTCTGCGAGGTGCAGACCTCGAGATCGGCGTTGCGCGGCGAAGTGCCGCAGCGGGCGGGATCGATCCCCGCCCAGTCTTCGGACACCGCGACGAACGACGGGACGAGCGCGGCGTCGGAGGCACCCCAGTAGGTGAATCCTTCGGTGTGCGCCAGCGCGCCGGGATGGTCGGGATCGTCGACCGCGATCGAGTAGCTGTCCGCCTGGCTCACGCTCACCCACTGCCAGGCGCCGGCCGCGGCGAGCACGGCCGCGAGCGTCACGACGCCGAATCGGTAAGCGCCCCAACGGGTCACGGTCCCGATCGCGGACACGCGGACCGGTTTTTCGACCAGGTGGTGGGTGAGCACGGCGAGGACGAAGGCCAGCGCGATGATCACCGCGCCGCCGCGCAGGCCCACCTCCTCACGGTCACGGGCGACGAGGTAGAACACCAGGACCGGCCAGTGCCAGAGGTAGAGCGCGTAGCTCAGGTCGCCCAGGTACTTCAGCGGGCGGCTGGACAGGAAACGATCCGCGCCGCCGGTGAACGCGGTGTCGCCCGCGAGGATCACCAGCGCGGCGGAAAGGGTCGGCCAGAGCGCGAGGTACCCGGGAAAGACCGTGCCGACCTGGAGCACCAGGCCGCAGGAAACGAGCCCGGCGACCCCGGCCCAGCCGAACACGACCCGCGCCGGCCGGGGCACCGAAACCCGGTCGAGCACCAGCGCGAGCAAGCCGCCGAGCGCGAACTCCCACACCCGCGTCAGCGAATCGAAGTACGCCAGCGGCTGATCGACCGCGGTCAACCACACCGAGTACGCCAGCGAGGCCGCGAACACCGTGCCGAGTACGCCGAGGAGCATCGGCCGGACGTTGCGGCGTGCTCGCCTGGCGACCAGCAGCACCAGGCCGACCAGCAACGGCCAGACCACGTAGAACTGCCCCTGGATCGACAGCGACCAGAAATGCTGGACCACACTGGCCGAGTCGTGCTGCGCGAAGTAGTCGGTGGAATCCGCCGCCAGCTGCCAGTTCTCCAGGTACAGCGCGGAGGCGACGACCTCCTTGATCGTCTGGAACCAGCGGTTCTGCGGCAGCAGCACCATGCTCGCCGCGACGACCAGCAGCAGCACGGTGAGCGCGGCAGGGAACAGCCGCTTGATCATCCGGCCCCACATCGGCCGGTACTCGATCCTCCCGCGCACCGCGGCGCGGTAGAGCTGGCCGGTGACGAGGAACCCGGAGATCAGGAAGAACGCGTCGACGCCGCCGGAGATCCGGCCGAGCCACACGTGATAGACGACCACCAGAACGCACGCGAGTGCCCGTAGTCCCTGGATTTCCGGGCGAAACCGCCGTTCCGTCTCCCGCACACAACCACCACCAAGATCACCGGTCGCCGACGGGCGGGGACCCTACGGCAGGAAGCTGTGAGCGAGCTATGCCCCCTCGTGCGCGGTGGGCGGTCACCTTGGGGCTGGGCGGCGAAGGCGGCAGGTTGCGAAAGCCACTTTCGCAACCCTCAACGATGCGAAAGTGGCTTTCGCAACGTCGGTGGGCGGGTAGCGCAAGCGCCCTGCCTCCGGGCTGCAGCGAAGGCGCGGGGTGTCGCGAAAGCCACTTTCGGGACGTGTGATGTCCCGAAAGTGGCTTTCGCGACACGATCGCACGAACGGTCAGGTCGACTTCTGGCCGTCGATGCTCTCCCGCAGGATGTCGGCGTGGCCGGCGTGCTGCGCGGTCTCGGCGATGACGTGCGTCAGCACGCGGCGCACGCTCCGCACCGCGCCCGGCGGGTTCCAGGGCGCCTCCGGCAGCGGGTGCGTCGCGGAAAGGTCCGGAATCGACGAGACGATCTCCTTCGTCCGCGCGGCCACCTGTTCGTAGCGCGCGAGGATCCCCGCGAGCGTGTCGCCGGGCAGCATCCTGAAGTTGTTCTGGTGGTCGATCGCCCACTGCGGGAACTCGCGGGCGGTCCCGGCGCCGAGGTCGGCCCAGGTGACGCCTTCCGGCAGGTCGTAGGTCATCGCGGACGGGCCTTCGACCGCGAAGCGCAGCCACAGCTCCTCGATCGAGGCGACGTGTTTGATCAGGCCGCCGAGGCTCAGTTCGCTGACCGTCGGATGCGCGTCGAGTTGCTCGTCCGTGAGCCCCTGGACGGTGGTGGTCAGTGCGGCGCGGACGGTGTCGAGGGCTTCGAGCAGGTCGGCGCGCTCGGCGTCGAGGATGGTGGCGGTCATCGGGCCCTCCGGGTTGTCGTTTTCTGGCACACGACGACTCTCTCAGGGGTAGAGGACAGGTTGTGGCCGCTACTCGGGGCATCATGGAAAACATGCCGAAGACCTCCGCGCGCCTGCTGTCGATGCTGTCGTTGCTGCAGGCCCGCCGCGACTGGCCGGGAGCGCTGCTGGCCGAGCGACTGGACATCAGCCCGCGCACCGTACGGCGCGACGTCGACAGGCTGCGCGAGCTCGGCTACCCCATCGCGACCATCAAGGGACCCGACGGCGGGTACCGGCTCGACGCCGGGTCCGAACTGCCGCCGCTGTTGTTCGACGACGACCAGGCGGTCGCACTGGCCGTCGCGCTCCAGATCGCCACCACCAGTGGCGCGGGGATCGAGGAAGCGGCGATGCGCGCGCTGCACACCGTCCGGCAGGTGATGCCGTCCCGGCTGCGGCGCCGGATCGACACCCTGCGGGTCACCGCCGTCGAATCCCCCGCGAGCCGGTCGGAACCCCGCGTCGACGGCGACGTCCTGCTCGCGCTCGGCGCGGCCGTGCACGCCCGCGAGATCCTGCGGTTCGACTACGCGGACGCGCCGCGCCGGGCGGAACCGCACCACCTCGTCACCTGGCACGGCCGCTGGTATCTCGTCGCCTGGGACATCGATCGCGCGGACTGGCGCACCTTCCGGGCCGACCGGATCTCCCCGCGCACCCCGGCCGGCCCACGGTTCACGCCCCGTGAACTGCCGGCCCCCGATGTCGCCACCTTCGTCGCGAGCCGCTTCCGTGGTGCGTCCGAGTCCGGCGAATGGCCGTGCCGCGGGGAGGTCATCCTCGACCTTCCCGCGGACACGGTGTCCCACTACGTCCGCGACGGTGTCGTGGAAGAACTCGGGCCGGATCGGTGCCGCCTGACGCTGGGATCGTGGTCGTGGGCCGGACTCGCGGCGAGTATCGGCCGGTTCGACGCCGACATCGAGGTCGTCGGGCCTCCCGAACTCCAGGAGGCCTTCGCCGTCCTGGCCCGCCGTTACGCGAAGGCGGCCCGCTGAACATGGATACGACGCCGGGAACCGCCCAGGGTCTGGGGGCGGTTCCCGGCGTCGTCGACCGCCCAAGGTCCGGAGGCGGCGCCCTCCGGTACCGGACCGCCCGGGATCCGGTACCGAAGCCTCTAGGCGTTCACGACCTGTGGTGCACCTCCTGGAGGCCGTACACCGGCGTCGGGATGCCCTCGTAACGCGCTTTCAGTTGCAGCGCCAGGTAAAGCGAGTAGTGGCGCGACTGGTGCAGGTTCCCGCCGTGGAACCACAGGCCTTCCTTTCGCGTGGGCTTCCACATGTTGCGCTGCTCCCCCTCCCACGGGCCGGGGTCCTTCGTGGTCCCGGAGCCGAGGCCCCAGCATTTGCCGACCAGGTCCGCGGTCTCCTGCCCGACCAGATCGGCGACCCACCCGTTCATCGAGCCGTAGCCGGTGGCGTAGACGACGAGATCCGCCTTCAGTTCCGTGCCGTCGGACAGCACCACCGCGTCCCGGGTCAGGTGGTCGACCTGTCCGTGGGCCAGCTTGATCTTCCCGTCGGCGACCAGTTCCGACGCGCCGACGTCGATGTAGTAGCCCGAACCTCGGCGCAGGTACTTCAGGAACAGGCCGGATCCGTCGTCGCCCCAGTCGTGCTGGAACCCGGCCGCTTCCAGCCGCGCGTAGAAGTCCTTGTCCCGCTCACGGATCGCGTCGTACACCGGGATCTGGAACTGCGGCATGATCCGGTACGGGATCGACGCGAAGATCATGTCCGCCTTGTCGGTGGTGATCCCCGACCGCACCGCGCGTTCCGAGTACAGGTCACTGAGTCCCAGCTCCATCAACGAATCCGACTTCACCACGTGGGTGGAGGACCGCTGCACCATGGTGACGTCGGCGCCGTGTTCCCACAGTGCCGCGCAGATGTCGTGCGCGGAGTTGTTGGACCCGACCACGACGGCCTTCTTGCCCGCGTAGGAATCCGGGCCGGGGTGCTGCGACGAGTGGTGCTGATCGCCCTCGAACACGTCCATCCCGGGGAACGACGGGAGATTCGGCTTGCCCGACATCCCGGTCGCGAACACGACGTGCCGTGGCGTGAGCACCAGTTCCTCACCCTCGCGGACCACGGTCACCAGCCACTGCTGCTTTTCCTCGTCCCAGGACGCCGAAGTGACCTCGGTGCTGGTCCAGTACGGCACTTCCATGAGCCGCGTGTACATCTCGAGCCAGTCGGCGATCTTGTCCTTGGGCGCGAACACCGGCCAGTTGTCCGGGAACGGCAGGTAGGGCAGGTGGTCGTACCAGACCGGGTCGTGCAGGCAGAGGTTCTTGTACCGCTTGCGCCACGAATCGCCAGGCCGTTCGTTGCGTTCCAGGACCAACGTCGGCACGTCGAGCTGCCGCAGCCTGGCGCCGAGCGCGATCCCGCCCTGCCCACCACCGATGACGACGACGTACGGCTGCTGCTCGTAGCCGAGCCGGGTCTGTTCCTCCTCGCGCTTCTCGGCCCAGGACTTCCGGCCGCGTACGACGCCGTGCTCGACCCCCTTCGGCCGCTGCTCATTGCGACGTTCCTCGAAACCCTTGAGCTCGCGCAGACTCGTCAGCAGCGTCCAGGCGCCTTCGTCCTTCAGCCTCAAGTGCCCCTTCGCGCGTCCGGTCGCGGTTTCGAACTCGAGCCACGCTTCGGTCACACCATCGGCTTCGGTCGGCGTCTCGGTCGTCCGGAACCCGGACGGGTCGATCCGGTCGAGGCACGCGCCGAGCATGCCGGCCACCTCGTCACGCCCTTCGACCGTCTTGATCGTCCAGGTGAAGGCGACCAGGTCACGCCAGTAACTGTCGACGGCGAAAAGCGCGGCGGCGGCTTCGACATCGCGGGCGGCGAGGGCCGATTCGAACCGGCTCAGCCAGGCGTCCACCCGAGCCTGCGGCGAGCCCGTCGCCTCGATCCGGTCCACCGTCTGTGTCATGGCCACTCCTGAACGTCGGCGTTCGGCTGTTACCCCGATCACACGCCTCAGGCGGGTACCGGGGCAAAGGTTGCAGCGTGTTGCACCTCCGGCGCCTTGGCGCGCCTCGGCGGGCGGTCCTATGCTGGTCAGTCGACGCGATGGTGCGGAGGTGGCCTGTGAGCTTGCACAGCTCGGTCCCGCCCGGCGCCGACCTGCCGATGCACGCCCGGGACCTGATCCGCATGCACGAAGCCGTGATCGGCGGCGGCCGTCCGCGGGTCCGGCCGCGCCCGCTGGTGTCGCGGTCGTGGTCACGGATGCTGAGCCTCGGGCTCGCCGCCGACGGGGTGAACACCCGGGATTCGGTGCCGCTCGACGAGGTCACCCGCCGTCGCCGCGCCTCCCCGCTGCGGCTGGTGGTGGAGGACCTCGGCCAAGTGGTCGGCGCGACGGCCGACACCGCGAACATGCTGCTGGTGGTGACCGACGCCGACGGCATCATCCTCTGGCGGGTGGGATCGCCCGCCGTGCGGCGCCGGGCCGACACCCTGGGCTTCACCGAAGGCGCCGTCTGGACCGAGACCAGGGTCGGCACCAACGCGATCGGCACCGCGCTCGCCGAGGCCGCGCCCGTGGAACTGCTCGCGGGGGAACACTTCGAACAGGGCCAGCATCCCTGGTACTGCACCGCCTCTCCGGTGCACGATCCGCGCACCGGCGAACTGCTCGGCGTGATCGACGTCAGCGGTCCCGCGCTGACGCTGCACCCGGCGATCGGCGCGTTGGTGGAGACCGGGCGGCGCCTGGTCGAATCCGAACTCTGGCGGCACCACCAGCAGGGTCTCGACCGGTTGCGCCGGACCGCCGAACCGGTGGTGACCGGCGTGGGCGGCCCGGTGCTGCTGGTGGACGACGACGGCTGGGTGGCCCACTCCGCCGGGGTCGCCTCCGGCGCGCGGATCGCCGCGCCCGCGGAAGGCCAGATCCTCGCCGTGCCGGGACTCGGCGCCTGCCTGCCCGAACGGCTGGCCGAAGGCTGGCTCGTCCGCCCCGCCGACACCGCGCGCCGCGTCCGGCTGGATCTCGAACTCGGCCACGCGCCGATGCTGCGGATGGCGTCGGGCGACGTCGGCTGGGTCCGTACCGTGACGCCCCGCCACGCGGAGATCCTGGTGCACCTCAACACGGCGGGCACGGCCGGGCTTTCGGCCGAGGCGCTCAGCCGGGCACTCTACGGCGACGCCGAACACCTCGTCACCGTCCGCGCCGAGGTCTCCCGCCTGCGACGGCTGCTCGGAGCCATTGTGGACACGCGGCCGTACCGGCTGGCCGCGGGCGTCACCCTGACAGTCCACAGAGGACTTGAAGTGGGCGGCTGAAGCCCGCCCGGTTGCCGGACGAGCGGCCTGGGTACTCCGCGCGAATGGAGATCTTGCTCGCCGGGGCAGGCGTTCTGGCGCTGTGTGCCGCCGTGCTGCCGAACCTGTTGCACGAACGCGCGCTTTCGATGCCGTTGGTCCTCTTGGTGGGCGGGCTCGTTTTCGGACTGCTCCCCTTCGGACATCCCTATGGTCAGGGTGTGCTCGACCCGCGGTCGCACGTCGGCGCCGTCGAAGTGATCACCGAACTCGGCGTGCTGGTGTCGCTGGTCGGCGCGGGGCTGAAATCCGACCGGCTCTTCGGCTGGCGGTCGTGGAACTCGACCTGGCGGCTGCTGGCGATCACCCTGCCGCTGTCGGTCTGCGCGGTCGCCCTGCTCGGCTGGTGGGCGCTAGTCCTCTCCCCCGCCGCCGCGCTGCTGCTGGGAGCCGTGCTGTCGCCGACCGACCCGGTGCTGGCGAGCGACGTCCAGGTGCCCGCGCCGCATACCGACGACGGCCGGGGTTCGGACAACGAGATCAGGTTCACGCTGACCTCGGAAGCCGGGCTGAACGACGGCCTGGCGATGCCGTTCGTGCTGCTGGCCCTCGTGCTGGCCGGAACGGCGAGCCCGTCGCCCGTGCCCTGGCTGCTGACCGAGGTGGTCGTCCCGCTCGCGGTCGCCGTGCTGGTCGGTTTCGCCTGTGGCCGGTTGCTGTCCTGGCTGATGTTCCGGGTGCGGCACGAAAGGCTGCGCCTTGGCGAATACTCCGACGGCCTGGTGGTGCTGGCCATCGCGTTCCTCCCCTTCGCGCTCTGCGAAGCGCTGGGCGGCATCGGCTTCGTCGCGGTGTTCACCGCGGCCGCGACGATCCGCGCCAGCGAGCGCTCGCACGAGTACCACGGAGTGCTGCACGAATTCGGCGATCAGCTGGAACGGCTCTTCGTGGCGCTGGCCTTGCTCGGTCTCGGCGTCGCGCTGGGCGACGGGCTACTGGACGGGCTGAGACTCGTCGAAGTCCTGGTGGCGGTGGCGGCCGTGGGCATCGTCCGCCCGTTGTTCGGCGGCCTGGCCCTGCTCGGCGGAGCCACCACCCGTCCGGCGGCGACGGCGATCGCGTTCTTCGGTATCCGCGGGATCGGCAGTCTCTACTACCTTTCCTACGCGCTGGGGCACGGCGACTTCCCGATGGCCGACTCGCTGTGGCGGGTGACGGCGCTGACGATCGCGGTTTCGGTGCTCGTGCACGGACTGCTGTCCGGCCCGGTGATGCGCAAACTGGAGAACCGGGGAATGCAGAACTTCGAGGGTGGGTGACAGAAGGTCTCGCCGGGCGGGCCAGGCTGGCGCACCGGTACCGACTGGCTCCCGGCCGCTGTTGATCCCGGGTCCGGCAGTACATGAAGGCCCCCTTCCTTGCGCCTGGCGCAAGGAAGGGGGCCTTCATGTACTCAGGTGAGCAAGAAACCCGGTACCGAGTGGGTCGGGCCTCGTGACCGATCGGACGACACGCGTGATTGGACGGACGACACGACCTCGACCGGGGCTCCGCCGCGAGTCGTCCGCACGATCACGCGTGTCGTCCGTCCAAGCACGCGAAACCGCCATCCGTGCACTCGCAGTAGGTACTCAAGACCCGGTTACCCCTAACCTCATCACCACTCACGCTCCGTCAGCGGTGCCATTCCCGGCCCTCGAGCCGGGCCTTCACCCGCTCCAAGGTGGCGGCGATGTTGGCCCGGTTGGTCCCGGCTCGATCCGGCTCGCCGGTGATGAGGATGGCGATCGGGATGAACCACCGCGGCACCCGCAGCCAGTTCTTGACGACGAGACGGGTGCCCTCGCCGTCGGGGGCGATTTCGTACTCCCACCGGGAAATCGGCACGAAGAACGGCGTGCGCACCCGGTAGGCGAACCGATGGGCGGGCTCGGCCTCGACGATCTCGGCGTGGGTCACCCAGCGCCGCCATCCGTTGCGGTTGCTGCCGGCGAACCAGTTCCCGACGCGTGCCTCGGTCGCGCCGCGGATCCACCGTGCCTTGCGGAGTTCTTCGGTGCACTCAGACATCGCGACCGGGTCGCTGACGAGCCGGTACACCTGCTCGGGTGCGGTGTCGATCGTGACCTCCCCGGTCGCGATCGGTTCGCTGTAGGTCAGGCTGTCCCTCGGCTTCGTCACCATCGCGCCTCCCAGTCGACTTCGCCAGCCCACCAGCAGGAGCCCACCTGGTCAAGACCGGCGGGGTGAGCTCCGCACGGACGCGGAATCCTCAAGGGGTCAGGTGGCCGGTTCCGCCGCGAAGGTGACTTGGAAGCCCAGCCCCCGCAGCAGCTGCGTGAGCATCGCCTTGGTGTTGTTCTTGGCGCGCTCGAGCAGGCCGGAGTGTTGCGCGGCCTCACCGATGCGTTTCTCCGCGGCGAGGTAGAACGGCCGCTGGTCCTGCACGGAAACCAGCGCGCCGAGCCGATCGATCAGGCCGCGCTCCTGGCCGAAGACGTAGCTGCGTTCGTTGTCCAGATTGGGTTTCGCCAGCTTCGGCTCGGGCAGCCGGACCTCGACCGATCGCCGGTCTTCGGACACGGTCAGCGAATTCTCCACCAATGGCCCGAAGTCGACGTACGCGTCGACAGAGCCCACCGCGACGAACAGGGTGCGTTCCCCGGCGATGCTCGCGGGCACCCACTGGACGTCCTTCTCGATGTCGACCACGACCTGGTAGTCACCGACCGCGGCGTGATACTGGCTCAGGTCACGGACCGCCTGGAGCACTGCGGGCTGCGAGCGGTCCACAGTGGACGTTCCGAACGGATCGAGCTTCGGCAGCAGCCCGGTGATCTGCAGCGCCGCCGCGACGATCAGGAGCCCGGCCAGGCCGAACGCCCCGAGACGTACCCAGCGTTTCTTCACGCCCACCACCGCCTCTCCAGCGCGTGGGGTACCCGGTGGACGCGGCCCCGAAGCGTCCCGGCCGGTTTACCGTGCGATCGGCGGAACCGGATTTCGCACTTGGAGTAGTTTGGCCGCATGCAGAACGTCTTGCCCGCGCCGGAGAAGACCGGGCTGAACATCTCGGCGTTGCACTGGGCGGGTTTCCTCGGAATCGCCGTGCTGGTGCTGGTCACGTCCGGGATCGGCCTGCCCTCGGTGCTGGTGGTGGCGCTGGGCGTCACCGGGATGGCCACCCTGGTGCTGTCCTGGCTCGGCATCGGACGGCTCGCCGCCGGGTTGCCCGAACGGCGGCTGTACTGGATCGCGGTCTCGTGGTGCGCACCGCTGCTGGTCGCGCGCCCGCTGTTCAGCGGCGACATCAACAGCTATCTGGCACAGGGCCTGATCGCGGCCAAGGGATTCGACACCTATCTCGTGGGGCCCGCCGAGGCACTCGGCGCCGATTCGCCGGTGACGATGGCGGTCAGCCACTACTGGCGGGACACGCCCGCACCCTACGGCCCCGCGTTCGTCGCGCTGGCCCGCACGATCGCCCACGTCGCCGGGGACGCCTTCGTGCCGACGGTACTGCTGCACCGGCTGCTGGGGCTGATCGGGATCGTGCTGATGGCGTGGGCGCTCCCCCGGCTCGCCCGCCGCGTCGGGGTCTCGCCGTCGATCGCGCTGTGGCTGGCGCTGCTCAACCCGCTCGTGCTGTGGCATGTCGTGGCGGGTGTGCACAACGACGGGCTCATGGTCGGCCTGATGGTCGCCGGGCTGGAACTCGTCCTCATGGGCGCGGCGAAGACCGGCGCGGCCCGGCCCGCGCTGATCGCCGCCGGCGTGGTCGCGGTGAGCGCCGCCGCGAACATCAAGATCGTGGCGGTCGCCGGCCTGCTGTTCGTCGGCGTCGATCTGTTCCGCCGGGCGACTCCCGCCGGTCGGGCGATGGTGGCGCTCGGGCTGCCCGCCGGATTCGCCGCAGTCACGGTGGCGATCTCACTCGGCAGCGGGCTCGGTTTCGGCTGGGTTCGGGTGCTTTCCGGCGTTTCCGGCCAGGTCCACAGCTGGATGGCGCCCACCAACGAACTCGGCTTCCTCGTCGGCGGGCTGGGCAAGATCTTCGGGGCCGACCTGACCGACGGCGCGATCGAGGTGTTCTCCCTGATCGGCGCTCTCCTCGGCCTCGCCGTGGGCGCCAGGCTGCTGTGGCTCACCTACCGCGAGAAGCTGCACCCGCTCCACGCCGCGGGACTGACCTTCGCCGCGATGCTGGTCCTCGGGCCGGTCGTCCAGCCCTGGTATCTCTTGTGGACGGTCGCCCTGCTGGCCGTGAGCCTGACGACCGACCGCGGCCGCTGGATCCTTGCCGTCGTCAGCGCGGTGTTCGGTGTTCTGCTCCCGCCCGCGAACGGCGGCGCCGTGTCCTTGGCGCTCGGTTACTTGATCGCCGTCGTGCTCATCGGCGGCACTTTGTTCGTACTCAAGCGAAAGGGCCTCTTGCCGGAGATCAGGCTCCGCAAGAGCCGGACGTAAAGGCTCCATCGCGCGGGCTTCTCGACCGTGCCGGTGAGTTCACGCTCGGCACGGTCGAGGCAGTCTTCCAGCAGCGCGTCGTGCATCGGCCGCCACAGCAGCGGATAGGTGAACCACGCCGGATGCCGAAGCCGCAGCACCATGAGGTGCGCGAGTTCGGTCTCCCCGGTTTCCGTCGCGCGCAGGGTGAATTCGTGGAATCCGTCGAAGCCGCGAGGAGCGCTGAACCTGAACCGCACGGACCTTCCGGGTTCGTAGGACTCCACGTGGTAGCGCACCGGTCCGTGTCCGCCGTCGGCCCCCACCCCGAGCGGCCGGTCGAACCGCAACGGCGGCCACGCGTCGACGGGCCAGAGCCGGTCGCCGTCCGCGGACAGAGTGTCGATCAGCGCGCCGGCCCGCTCCTGTGCCACGCCGACGATCCGGTGATGCCTGTTCCACACGCGCATCGCGCCTCCCAGTTCTAGAGACCTTCCCCTAAAACCATAATAGAGGATAGTCTCTGAAAATGGGACGGCCACCGCGACACACCGCCGACGACTTCCTCGACGCCGCCGTGCGGATCTTCGCCACCGAAGGGGTCGCCGGGGTGACCATGTCGGCCGTCGCCCGCGAGGTCGGCGCGCCGAGCGGGTCGATCTACCACCGCTTCCCCGGACGTCCGGCGCTGCTCGCCGCCGTCTGGCTCCGCACGGTGACCCGCTTCCAGCAGGGCTACCTCGAAGCACTCGAGCAGGAACCGGTCACCGAAGCCGCCGTCGAGGCCGCCGCGCAGGTCGTCCGCTGGTGCCGCGCCCATCCCGCCGAGGGGAAGCTGCTCTACGGCGGTGACAGCGCGCTCGGCGTCGACGACTGGAGCGCCGAAGACCGCGCCCGCGTCGACGACGCGAACCGCCGCCTCGACGTGGCGATCACCAAGGTCCTGCGGCGGCTGCGCCCGCTGACCGGCCGGAGCACCGACGAGCTGATGCTCGCCTTGGTGGACCTCCCCTACGCGGCGGTGCGGCGGCATCTCGACCGCGGCGAGGCGCCGCCGCCGCGCACCGTCGACCTGGTGGCGAGGACGACTCGCACGCTGCTGGCGGGCTGAACCTGGCGCCGCTCCCCGGGTGGTGACTCTCGTCAAACCCGCGGGCACCCCGCGCGGCGGTGTGCCATCCTGGTCGTGGAACCTCGTGATCGAGGTCCCCGGACGAGTGGGTGCCGTACCCGGCCAGCGACAAGACGGCACTCTGGGAGCGCGTCATGTCGTGGCTTGTCCTGATCGTTTCGGGTGTGCTGGAAGCCGTGTGGGCCACCGCCCTCGGCAAATCCGAAGGGCTGTCGCGGCCGGTACCGTCGGTGATCTTCGGCGTGACCCTGGTCGCCAGCATGGTGGGTCTCGCGTACGCGATGAAGGATCTCCCCGTCGGCACCGCCTACGCGGTCTGGGTCGGGATCGGGGCTTCTCTCACCGTCGCGTACGGCATGTGGTCGGGCGCGGAAACCGTTTCGCTGGCCCGGATCCTGCTGATCGTGGGGATCGTGGCCTGCGTCGTGGGCCTGAAAGTCCTGCACTGACCCCGTAACTCGCATGATCACGCGAGTTACGCCTTCAATCACGCGAGTTGCGTCTCCGATCACGCGAATTCCGCGTCCCGTCACGCGACTGACGCCGCGAAGAGGGACCGCCCCCGACGCACGGACGACGTCGGGGGCGGTCGGTCCGGGCGCACCCCTGCGTGTGGCCCGGACGGCTAGGCGGTCAGGCGCGCGCCCAAAGCGCTGGGACGTTCGGCGGCTCCCAACCTGCCTGTGCGGTGTGGCCCTGCAGGGCCCGGTAGGTGGCACCGCCGTAAGTCACCGTCGCGCCGACGGCGTAGGTGGTGCCCGCCGCCCAGGTTCCACCGGGCGGGTTGTTCGACGTCGTGGTGGTCGGCGTCGTGCTGGAGGGCGGGTTCGAACCCGAGGTCACCAGGCGCAGGTTGTAGACGCTCAGGATCTCCGAGATCGGCTGGAAGTAGAACGTGCCGCCCGAGCTGCAGTTGCCGGAGCCACCGGAGGTGACGCCCTGCGCCTGGTCGCCCGCGAGCCACGAACCACCGGAGTCGCCCGGCTCGGCGCAGGCGTTGGTCCGGGTGAGGCCGGAAACGGTGCCCTGCGGGTAATTCACCGACGCGTTCTTCTGCTGGATGGTGCCGCAGTGCCAGCCCGTCGTGGAACCGGAACGGCAGACCGACGCGCCGATCGCGGCCTCCTGCGAACCCGCCACCGGAACGGTGCCCGGGTAGCGGTTGACCAGCGGACGCGGGGTGTTGCCCGCGTCCACGCGGACCCACCCGTAGTCGTTGCCGGGGAAGCTGGAGCCCGCGACGCTTCCGCTCGGGTTCGAGGTCCGCGTTCCCGTGGTTCCGCAGTGTCCCGCGGTCACGAAGCCGCCTTCGACCGAGAAACCGATCGAGCACCGGCCCGAGCCGAAGGTGTAGGCGTTGCCGCCGATGACGTCGATCAGCGGAACCGGGCTTTCGGCGCTGGTCTCGACCCGCACCGCGTCGGCACCCACGCCCGCCGCGGTCGCCCACGATTTCGCGGCCGCCTCGCCACCGGCGTTGGCCAGCACCACGATCGAGTTCGTGGTGGCGTCGACGTACCAGCCGGGCACGGTCTTCGGAGCGGCGGTTCCCTTGGCGTCCAACGACAGCTTCGCCGCGTCGAGCTGCGCGGCACTCCGCGCGACCGTCTTCGGGGTCGCGCCCGCCGCACGGACGACACCCTCCAGCGCCGCGTCGGTGACCGCGACGGTCAGCGTGGTCCCGGCCGCGTCCAGCCAGGATCCGGCGTAGGACGAGCCGAGGCGGGACTTGAGGTCGCTGTCGGCGCGAGCCGCCTTCTGCTCGCCGTCGAGGCGGTTCTTCGCCTGATCCGGGCTGATCTTCAGGTCGCGCGCCAAAGCGGCGACGATCTCCGACCGGGCCTGGTCGGCGGCAGGCACGTTCTGGCCGGCGCTGGCGCTCGGCGTCAGCGCGATGGCCGTGACCAGGCCCGCGCCGGTCAGGGCCGCCGCGGCGGCCGCTACGATCTTTCGGTTCATTTCAGGCGTTTCCTCACCGCGTTCCGGAAGAAGATCTCGTCCAGACCGTACGAGGCACCTGCTGCAAATGGTACATACCATTTAGGTCATATCCACCCAGTGGACTGGACCTATCGATCGTTTCCGCGCAGGTCAGCGCATCCCGGCGTCCGTGTAGTCCACGCCGTACCCCGGGTTCAACTCCAGATACTTCGAGTAGGTCGGCCGCCGGTCGATCAGCTCGCCGTACACCGCGCGGGACAGGGCGATCATCTCCGCGGCGAAGGGACCCATCTCTCCGCGCTCCGACCAGCCGACGAGATTCCGCCAGCTCAGCGGATTCCCCGCGATCGGGACCGCGACGATGCCCGGGATCTCGTGGAACAGCGGCTGGCACAGCACCACCGCGTGTCCCGATTCGACCATCTCGATGCAGGTCAGCACATCGGTTTCGTACAACGAGCGCGGCGTGAACCCCGATCTCGCGCAGGCCGAGGCGAAACAGTCGCCGAAACATCCGTCACCCGGCGTCGCGCACCACCGTTCGTTCGCGAGCGCGGAGAGTTCGACTTCGGGCCGCTGCGCACGCTCGTCCCGCGCCGACATCAGCACGAACACCGGATGATGCGCGAGCGTCCGCCAGCGGAGGCCGGGCTCCGGCGGTGGCGCGGCGTCACCGCAGACGCCGACGAAGGCGAAGTCCAGCGCGCCTTCGGCGGTCATGTCCGCGAGTTTGTTGGCCGACCAAGACGTATGCGTGGCGACATGGATGTCGGGATGAGTGGTGCCGAGGCGCTGCAGGAGCGCCCCCAGCATCGGCCCCGTCGCCGAGCCTAGCCGCAGGGTCACCGGCTCACCGGTGCCGGCGTGCTGGGCGAGCCGCGCCGCCTCGTCGTGCAGCGACGACACGGCGGGGAGCACCATCTTCGCCCGGTCGAGGACGAGGAGGCCGAGCGCGGTCGGCCGGGTGCCCGTGTGGTCGCGCAGGAACAGCTTCCCGCCGAGGGTCCGTTCGATGCGCTTCAGTTGTGCTGTCAGTGCAGGCTGCGCCATTCCGAGCGTGTTCGCCGCCTTGGTGATACTCCCGAGTTCGGCGATCGCGCACATGATGCGCAGGTGGCGCAGTTCCAGCTCCATCCCTCTACGTTAGTAGACATAACTGGACTGGACCAGACAAACGATTGAGCCAAATGGCTTCGTATCGCTTGGTTCGGCGATGCCATCGATGTCAGGAATCCAGGACACGCCAGGGCTCCGGCCGATATCGTCACCTCGGAACCGACGACGAGGGGGTTCAGTGGCGGAGCGTGGACGGATCCGGCGATCGCTGGCGCGCGTGATCACCGACGACAACCTGGATCTGTACGTACTGGGCACCGTCGCACTGGCGTTCACCGTCCTGGGCGCGACCGGGATCTCGGACGTCAAAACGCTTTCGTCCGTGGTGACGGCGCTGCTGGCACTGCTCGCCTTCTCCCAGATCCGCTCGCGACGGCTGACCGAACAGGTCCGCGACTCCAACCGGGGCGGTCCGGCGTCGTTCTTCGAACCGGAATTCCCCGCGGATCTCATCTCCCGGCGTGCGGCGGCGTTCGACATCCTGCTCATCGGCCATTCGATGACCAGGACCGTGCAGGGGATGCGCAGCGACATCCGGTCGATCCTCGAATCGGGCGGACGGATCCGGGTGCTGGTGCTGGATCCGACCGACGAAGAGCTCGTCGCCATCGCCGATCGCCGGATCTCCCAGAGTCTCGGGCAGGGGCGGCTGCGGCAGCGGATCCTGGCGACCCTGGACGAGCTGACCTCCTTGAAGGGCAGGACCGGCGGCAGGCTGGAGATCCGGGTGTCGTCGCGGATCTCGTCCGCGGGTTTCAACTGCCTCGACGTCTCCGGCAAACGGGGCCTGATCTGCGTGCAGCACTACGAATACCGGCCGAGCGGTGAAGCCGCGCCGGTGTTCACAGTGGAACCGAAGGACGCTCCCTGGTACCGGCACTTCGCCGACGAGGCGGAACGGCTGTGGGAGGACGGCACACCCTGGCCGCTGTCCCCCGCGGACCAGGTCGCGCGGGCGCGCCGCCCGGTGTTCAGCGAGGACTTCGGCCCCGCGCTCGCCGAGGCGATCGATGGCACGGACGAACTCCTGGTCACCGGGATGGCCCGCAACACCCTGGTGAACAACAGTTACGGCAGACTCGAAGAACGATTGCGGGCCGGCGCCAAGATCCGGTTCGTGCTGATCGACCCGCATTCGCCCGCGATCGACACCGCGGCCTCCCGCTATCACGCCGTGCGGTCACCGGAAAGCGCGCGGGATCGGGTCCTCCACACGCTGCGGGTGCTGGCCGAACTGAAACGCTCGACCGGTGGCGACCTCACGGTCCGGCTCGTCGCGCACCCCGTCGCCACGGGAGTGATCGTCACCGGCTCGGCACTGTTCGCCGAGTACTACACCTATCAGGCCGCGGGTGAGCCGAAGTTCGTGCTGCAGCCCGCGGACGGCGCGGCGTACCGGACCTTTCTCGGCGAGGCGGAGGCGTTGTGGACCAGTGCCGCACCGCACGATCTGACCGTGGACGACGTGGAGACGGCGGGCGGCTGAGCCGATAACGGTTCGGAAACGGCGGCCACTTCTCCCGATTCCGCTCTTCTAGAGTGCCTTCTTTCGCGCCCAGGGGAGGGTTCGTGCACATCCACGCCAGACGTCGTTCCATCAGCTTCAGCGGCCGGACGATCACGATCAAGGCCGCGCTGAAAGGGCTCAACGACAAGAAACACACGTTCACCGTCGAGAAGATCAGCGGGATCAAGAACATCCCGCCGACGGCGTTCAAGCCGGGAATGCTCGTCTTCGACGTGAACGGGGCGTCCAAGGCGATCGTCGAAGACGTACCCATGTACGCCGACAAGGTCGACATGAACACCTTCACGTACGGCGGCATGAATTCCAAGCACGTGAAGGAACTCGAAGCGGCCATCAGGAAGGCGATGAGCGGCTGACCGTGGTCACGTCCTCTTCGACTTGCGGTTCAGGAACGCGGAGGCCCCGAAACCGTGCGCGGCGACGCTCAGCAGCACGGTCACCGCCATGACGCTCAACGCGACGTCCGCCGCGTCCCCGTCGAGTGAGTTGAAGGCGAGCAGGCCGAACACGATCGACGCCGCGCCGCGCGGGGCCAGCAGGCCGATGGTCATCCGGTCCCGCCACCGGAAGTCCGTCCGCAGCAAGGTGAGCAGCACCGGGATCAGCCGCGCGACGGTCAGCGCCACGACACTGACGAGCACGATGCCCCAGGTGAGGCCGAAGGACAGCACCAGCACCGCGGTACTGCCGAAGACGAACCACATCAGCAGCCCGCACAGCGAACTGACGTCCTCGGCGAGCCCGACTTCGTCTTCGCCGGGATGCCGCGCGGTCTTGTAGGCGATCCCGCAGATGAACGCGGCGACGAAGCCGTTGCCGCCGATCGCGACGGCGGCGGTGTAGGTCAGCAGCGGCAGGGCGACGGCCGCGACCCGCGCGGAATGCCGGGTCGACCAGCCGTGCTTGGCCGTCACGTTCATCGCCACCGCGGCCACCGCGCCGATCACGGAGCCCGCCAGCACGGCCAGCAGCGCCGCCGGGATCGCGGTCTGCAGCGCCTCGCCCGGCGTGTTCGCCTGGTGGTGACTCCCCGCGAGGGTGAGCGCGAAGATGAACACCGGGGCGACGACGCCGTCGTTGTAGCCGCTTTCGACGTTCAGCAGATGCCGCACGCGTTCGGGCACCCGGACGTCGTGCACCACGGACGTCGCCGGCGCGAAGTCCGTCGGGGCGATGATGCAGGCGATCAGCAGGACCGCCGCCCAGCCGAGGCCCGGCAGCGCCAGCAGGCCGACACCCATGACGATCAGGATCGTCAGCGGCAGCGCGATCAGCAGCAGCCGCACCGCGGTCTTGGCGTCGTGGCCGAGATAGCCGCCCTTGACCGCGGTGGCGTCCACGAACAGCAGCAGCGCGAGGATCAGTTCCGCCGCGTTGAGCGCGATCTCGGTGTTGAGCCCGTTGCCGAGGTCGTTGCGGGTGCTGAACCCGATCGCCAGCCCGGCCGCCACCATCGCCATCGGCGCGGTGATCTGCCACCGCTCCAGCCTGGCCGCGGTCATCGTCCAGGCCAGCACGACGACCGCGCCGACGAGCACGCTCTGGATCATCTCCCCGCCCCTCGTTCCCGGTGGACTCCCCTGCCACCGGGAACGAGCTTAGAGGCCGGACCGAGCGCGGCGGTCCACAAAGGAACGTCGATCACACCACCGCGCCGTTGTCGTCCCGCTGTCGTGTGGGCGACGCCTTCCGGACGGGACGCCCGGCCCCTGGCCACCGCTTGTCGAGCAGGATCGCGACGGGACCGGCAGTGGCCACTGTGGACACAGTGCCCGCGACGAGGCCGAGCAGGAGCGCGAGGGCGAAGTCGGCCAGCGATCCGTCCCCGAGGAACAGCAGCGCCCCGAGGACGAACAGCACCCCGATCCCGGTGTTGATCGTCCGCGGCAGCGTCTGCAGGACCGCCGTGCCGACGACCCGCGAGAACGGCTCCTTGCGGCGTTGCCCTCGTACCTCCCGCACCCGGTCGAAGACCACAACCGAGTCGTTGACCGAGTAACCGATCACCGTCAGCAGTGCGGCGAGGAAGACACCGTCCATGGACTTGCCCAGCCAGGCGAAGATCCCGACGATGATCAAGACGTCCTGCGCGAGCGCGGCCACCGTGGCCACGCCGAGCCGCCAGTCGAACCGCACCGCCAGGTAGATCAGCTGCGCCAGCACCGCGAGGCCGAGCGCGAGCATCGCCTTGGAGCGCAGTTCGGCGCCGAGGCTCGGGCCGATCTGCTCGTCGCGGATCTCGGTGGCGTCGCCCGCGACCCCGGCGACGGCGGTCCGGATCCGTTCGGTGGCGTCCTCGTCGATCGGCTCGGTGCGGACGGAGATGTCCTTCTCCCCGGACGTCTGCACGACGGCGCGGGGGAATCCGGCGTCGGAGACCGCGTCCCGGACCCGTTCGACGTCGGCGGGCGCCGAGGTGCTGTATTCGATGACCCGGCCACCGGTGAACTCGACGCCGAGGTTCGGTCCCGCCACGAACAGTCCCGCGATCGCGGCGATGACGACCGCGCCCGCGACCATCAGCCAGCGCCGCGGTTTCCCGAGGAATCCGGGATCACGGCGGTTCACCCACCGCCGGACCCGGCCCTCGTGGGTGAGCCCGGACAGCCGCGGTTTGCGCGCGACCACGCCCCGCATCGTGAGGTGCAGCAGCAGACGCGTGAGCACGAGCGAGATGAACAACGCCACGACGACACCGATGGACAGCGTCACCCCGAATCCGCGTACCGGGCCGGACGCCAGCCAGAACAACAGTCCCGCGGCGAGCAGGGTGGTCACGTTCGAATCGACGATCGCCGACAACGCCCCGCTGAACCCGCGGCTGACCGACCGCGGCAGGGAACCTCCCCGTTTGACGGAGTGTTCTTCTCTCGCCCTTTCGAAGACGAGCACGGTCGCGTCGACGGCCATGCCGATCGCCAGCACGAACCCGGCGAGACCCGGCAAGGTCAGTGTCGCGCCGACGGCGAGCAGCGCGGCATAGGACACGGCAGCGTACGCCACGAGTGCGCCGACGGCGATCAGCCCGGCCAGGCGATACACCGCGAGAAGGAACAGCGCGGTCAGTGCCAGGCCGATCACGGCGGCACGGGCGCTGGCGTCGATGGCGGCCGCGCCGAGGGTGGGCCCGACGGTCCGCTGCTCGATGATCTCGACCGGCGTCGGCAACGCGCCCGCGTTGATCAGCAGCGCCAGATCCTTGGCTTCGGCGGGCGAGAACTGCCCGGTGATCTGCGTGCTCCCGCCGACGATCCCGACCCCGCAGGCGACCTGCGGGCTCACCTGCGGCGACGAGATCACCTTGTCGTCGAGCGCGATCGCCACCCGGCGGGCGGGATCACCCGGCGGCGAGCACGCGGCCTGCCCGGTCAGCCGCTCCCAGGAGCGACCGGCGTCCCCCTTGAAGTCGACCGAAACGAGCCACCCGCCGCCGCCCTGCGAATCGACCGACGAGAGTGCCTCGTCGACGCCTTCACCGGTCAGCGCGGCGGGGCCCAGCGTGATCGGCTGCCCGCTCTCGTCGTTGAGGACGCGGGAGTCGGCGGGGGCGGCGCCGGCGGCGAGCACGGGATGGAAGGACAGCTGCGCGGTGCGTCCGATCACCTCGACGGCCTCGCGCGGATCCCGCACGCCGGGCAGTTCGACGATGATCCGGTTGTCGCCGGAGCGGGCCAGCATCGGCTCGGCGACGCCCAGCGCGTCGACCCGGCGGCGCAGCACCTCGAGCGTCCGGTCGGTGGTCTGGGCGTCGGCGGTGACGGTGGGCGAATCCTTGGTCTCCAGCACGATCTGCGTGCCACCACGCAGATCGAGCCCCAGGCGCGGGGCGGTGGTCAGCAACAGGTACACGGTCGCGGCGAGGACGACCAGCGAGACGACGGCTCGCCCGGTCATGCCTCGCCGCGCGGTTTCGCGCGGCACGAAGTCTTCTCCTCGAAGGGTTTCCCGGTTCGGGCGCGCGGACGCGCGCCTGTCAGCGTCAGACGGCTGCCGGGAGAGGAGGAGCGCGATCCCCCAGCGCGAGGCGGTTCGCCGCGCGCGAGGGAGGGGTGACGTCGTCGTGGAGTTCGCTGAGGCGGAGCAGCGTCGTGGACGCCGGCCCGTGCGGGACGGTGCCGAAGAGAGGCAGGTCACCGTGACCGTGCACACCCAGGAGCGCCGGTTCGGCGGCGAGCCTGCCCGCGGCGCGCACCGGCGCGACGGCGTTGGAGGCCGAGGAGCCGACTGTGGTGTCCGACCCGCTCGGCTCGTCCGCCGAAGCGGAACCGCCCGTGTGGAGCGCGAGGAACAGGCCGAGCGCGGTCAGCACGGCGGCGAGCAGCGCCGGCACGGCCTGCCTTGCCGTCCGGTACCTCCGGCTCTCCACCTTCATCGACACACTCCCGGGTCTCGCCGACACCCTACTGGGATCCGGCCCGCCGCCACAGGCGCGTGATCCCGGCGCGGACGCGGTCCTCCCCCAGTTCCGGCAGCAACGCGGTCAGATGTTCGGCCGCGAGCGGGGCCAGCAGGGCGTGCGCGGCGTGCTCGGGGTCGGGTGTGCCGTCGAGCAGGAGCGCGACGTGCCGGTGCCAGAACCGGTAGGCCCCGATGCGGTAGCGCGCCCCCGGCGCGGCGGTCTCCGACATCCGCACCAGCGGCAGATGTTCGAGCACGTAATCGACGTACGCGTCGGCGAAGGCGACGAGCCGTTCGACCGGCGGCGCGCCGGGGCCCAGTGGAGGCGGGCCGTGCAGGATTCCCTCCTGGAGCAGGCGTTCCCGCGCGTCCAGCAGCGCGACGGCCAGCCCCGCCTTGTCACCGAAGCGGCGGAAGAGCGTGCCCTTGCCCACGCCCGCGGCCGCAGCCACCTGATCCATCGACACCGCTTCGACGCCGTGCTCGGCGAACAGTGCCGCCGCCGCGTCCAGGATCGCGGCCCGGTTGCGGGCGGCGTCGGCGCGCTCCTTGGGCGGCGGAGTGCGCAGGAGTTCCAGGGAGGTTGCAGAAGCGGACTGCGGTCCGTTATGGTCGCGAGGCACATCCGGACTATAGTCCGATTAACTGGAGGTAGCGACATGACCGCACTCATCACCCGTGACGAATTGAAGGCCGCGATCGACGCGAAGACCGTGACGGTGGTCGACGCACTGGGTGGCGAGTACTACGCCAAGCAGCATCTGCCCGGCGCCGTTCCTCTGGTCCTCGCCGACGTCGACGCGCACGCCGCGACCGTGCTGCCCGATCGCGGCGCCGCCATCGTCACCTACTGCTCGAACCCCGCCTGCCCGAACAGCGGCCAGGTCGCCGACCGGCTCACCGCCCTCGGCTACACCGACGTCCGCAAGTACCGGGAAGGCATCGAGGACTGGGCCGGCGCGGGCCTGCCCCTCGAGTCTCAGTCCTGAGAAAGGACACGCTCCCTCAGGATCGGGACCCCGTCGCCGCCGAGTTCGTCGAGGTAGGCCGCCCGTCCGGTCATGGCCATGATCAGCGCCAAGGTCGTGCCCGAGACGAGCGGACCGGTCCCGGTGTCGAAGGGGCCATCGGTGGCTCGCAACCGCAGCCCGCCGATGCGCCCCTTCGCCACCACCACCAGGTCCGACCCCTGGTAGTACTCGGCCAGCGCGGTGACGACGTCGATCGGGTGATCACGGCGGATGCCGAGCGGACGACGGATGTCCTCGCCGTGCACGATCGTCTCGCCGAGCATCGCCGGCTTCGGCAAGGGCGGTTTCGTCGTACTGGTGACGACGCCGCGGAACCGCTCCAGCGTCTCGGCGCCGTCGTCGCCCATCTGCTCGGCCAGCCGCATGGCGACCTGCTTGTCGAAGTCCCACCGGCAGCGGATCACGCCCGCCAGCCACCGCAGCGGCGTGAGGGTCGCGGCCGAGGTGAGATGCGCGAGCACCTCGCGCACCGAAAGCCCCGCGCACAGCGACGGTGTTCTCCACTGCTCCTCGGTGAGCACCGCCAGGTCGTCCGCCAGCGCCGCCCGCTCGGCGTGGATCAGCGGCCAGAGCTCGGTCTTCGTTCCTGAATCCGTCATCCGGAGTCCCTCCAGTCGTCGTTGTCAGGAGGTGAGACTCCCGCCGCGGCCCGGAATCATCGGTACTTTGGAGGCGATTTCCTTGGTTGACGAGAGGGGACCGATGATCCAGCGCTGGAATCCGGAGACCGTGGCGGCGCCGATCGGCCCGTACAGCCATCTGGTCCGCGTTCCCGGCGATCACGAGCTCGTCGTCGTGTCCGGCCAGATCGGCGTCGGACCCGACGGCGAACTCGCCGGGCCCGACGCCGAGTCCCAGACCCGGGCGTTGCTCGCCAACCTCGAGCGGCTTCTCGAAGCCGCGGGCGCCGGACCGGAACACCTGGTCAAGGTGTTCAGCATGCTTTCCGGCACCGAGCACCTCGCCGGGTTCCGCACGGCGATGCGCGAGACCTTCACCCGCTGGTACCCGGAAGCGGACTGGCCCGCCCAGTCGCTGATCGTGGTGGCGGCGCTGGCGAAGCCGGAACTGGTCGTCGAGGTCGAAGCGCTGATCGCGGTGCCCGGGCACTGAGAAGAAGGGCAAACGTGTCGTGTTCGTGGGTGAGGCTGGTGGTGGGGTGAAGGCTCCCTTCGCCGCGTCCGATGCGACGAAGGGAGGCTTCGGCTCAGCCGAGGAAACTCGACCTTCACACCAACCCGGACTCAGGCCGGGCACCGCGGCTCGATCAGGACTCCCGGCGCCTCCGTCCGGCGAGGAGCAACAGCGCGCCGATGGCCAGCATTCCCAGCGCCAGCACCGTCATCGTCTTCACCGGTGAGCCGGTCACGGCCAGCCCGGGCGGACGCGGGGTGTTCGGCGGCTGCGGGTTCGGCTTGTCCGGCGGCTGCGGCGTCGGAGGCTCCGGCGGCACCCGGGTGTCGGTGCCGCAGTCGGGGTTCGCCGAACCCGGCGGGCAGTTGCCGCCCGGGGTGTCCGACGTGACGACGTTGCGGAGGCGGTGGTCACCGGTCGCCGGCTTCCGCACGGTGACGGCGTAGGTGACGGTGGCCTTCTCCCCCGGCTTGAGCACGCCCTTCCACGTGAGCTTCGGCGCGGAGTAAGTGACCGCTCCCGTGCTGGCCTTCGCCGTGCCGTCGAAGGTGGCGTCGTCCAGCACCTGGGTCAGATCGTCGGTGAACGTCGCGTCGTCCACTGTGGCCTGTCCGGTGTTCTCCACCGTGACGGTGTAGGTCACGACCTCGCCCGGTTTCGCCTCCGCCTTGTCCACGGTCTTCTTGATCTTCAGGCTAGACAGCGGTGTCGTCGTGCCGCACTTCGGGTCCTTGCTGCCCGGCGGGCAGTTACCACCCGGAGTGTCGGTGGTGATGACGTTGGTCAGCTTGCCGTCGCCGTCGGTCTTGGTCACCTTGACGCTGTAGGTGACCGTCGCCGTCTGGCCGATCTCCAGATCGCCGGTCCAGGTCAGCTTCGGTTCCTCGTAGGTCACCGAACCGATCGTCGCCGTACCGTCCTTCTGGAACACGGCGTCGTCGAGCACCTCGGTGAGGTCGTCGGTGAACGTCGCACCGGTCAGCTTCGTCTTGCCGGTGTTGCGCACCGTCACCGTGTACTTCACGACGTCGCCCGGGTTCGCCGTGGCCTTGTCCGCCTTCTTCTCCAGGGAGATGCCGGGAACGGGAGTGACGGTCGAGCACGCGGGATCGTCGGACTGCGGCGGGCAGGTGCCCGGCGTGTTGGTGCTGACGGTGTTCCGCAGTTCGTGGTCGCCGGTCACGGGGTTCTTCACCTTCACCGAATACTTCAGCGTGGTCGAAGCACCCACCGGGAGATCGCCCGCCCACACCAGGTTCGGCGCGGTGAAGGCGAACTTCCCGGCGACCGGGGCCGCCGTGGCGTCGTCGGCGTAGTCGGCGTCGTCGAGCACCTCGGACAGGTCGTCCGTGACCCGTGCGGCGTCTTCGCCGACCAGGTCGACCTTGCCGGTGTTGGTGACGACGACGGTGTAGGTGACGACATCACCCGGGTTCGCGGTCTGCTTGTCCGACGTCTTCTTGACCGTCAGCTCGCGGGACGGCACGTCCGCGACACAGTTCGGGTCGGTCGAATCCGGCGGGCAGTTGTTGCCCGGTGTCTCCGAAGTGACCACATTGGACAGTTTCTTGTCGCCGGGGTTCGGGTTCTTGATCTTGACCGTGTACGTGACGGTCGAGGTCTGCCCGATCTCCAGCGAGCCGGTCCACGTCAGCTTCGGCGCCGCGTACGTGACGCCGCCGATGGTCGCCGCACCGTCGTTCTGGTAGTCGGCGTCGTCCAGGACTTCGGTCATGTCGTCGGTGAAGGTGGCGCCGTCCTGTTTGGTCTGCCCGGTGTTGGTGACGGTGATCGTGTACTTCACCGTGTCGCCGGGGTCGACCGACTTCTTGTCGGCGGTCTTCTTGATGAGCAGCCCGGAGATCGGGGTGGTCGTGCCGCAGTCCGGATCGGTCGAGCCCGGCGGGCAGTTCCCGCCCGGGGTCTCGGACGTGACGGCGTTGACGAGCTTCTTGTCGCCGTCGCCCGGATTCTTCACCTGGACCGTGTAAGTGACCGTGGCGGTCTGCCCGATCTCCAGCGAGCCGGTCCACGTCAGCTTCGGCGCCGCGTACGTGACATCGCCGATCGTCGCCGCTCCGTCGTTCCGGTAAACGGCGTCGTCGAGCACCTGGATCAGGTCGTCGGTGAAGGTGGCACCGGTCAGCTTCGTCTGGCCGGTGTTCTTGACCGTCACCGTGTACTTCACGACATCGCCCGGATTCGCCGACTGCTTGTCGACCGTCTTCTTGATCTCCAGGCCCGAAACCGGGGTTTCCGTGCCGCAGTCCGGATCCGTGGAGCCCGGCGGGCAGTTCCCGCCCGGCGTCTCCGACGTCACCACGTTCTTGAGCCGGTTGTCGCCGGTGTTCGGGTTCTTGACCTTGACCGTGTAGGTCACCTTGGCCGTCTCACCGACGCCGAGGTCACCGGTCCAGGTCAACTTCGGTGCCGTATACGTGACACCACCGACCGTCGCCGCACCATCGTTCTGGTAGTCCGCGTCGTCGAGAACCTGCGTGAGGTCGTCGGTGAACGTCGCACCCGTCAGCTTCGTCTGGCCGGTGTTGGTGACGGTCACCGTGTACTTCACGACATCGCCCGGATTCGCCGACTGCTTGTCCACGGACTTCTCGATCAGCAGACCGGACACCGGCGTGGTGGTCCCGCACTTCGGATCGGCCGAACCCGGCGGGCAGTTCCCGCCCGGTGTCTCCGACGTGACCGTGTTGATGAGTTTCTTGTCGCCCGGGGCGGGATTCTTGACCTTCACCGTGTACGTCACCACCGACGTGGCACCGATTTCGAGGTCACCGGTCCACGTCAGCTTCGGCGCCGCATAGGTGACGCCACCGATCGTCGCGGCACCGTCGTTCTGATAGTCCGCGTCGTCCAGCACCTGCGTGAGATCGTCCGTGAACGTCGCACCGGAAAGCTTCGTCTGACCGGTGTTCCGCACCGTGACCGTGTACTTCACTACATCGCCCGGATTCGCCGACTGCTTGTCGACCGACTTCTCGATCAGCAGACCCGACACCGGCGTCGTCGTGCCACACTTCGGATCCGTCGAACCCGGCGGGCAGTTCCCGCCTGGCGTCTCCGACGACACCGCGTTCTTGAGCACATTGTCGCCGGTGTTCGGATTCTTGACCTTCACGGTGTACGTGATTGTCGACGTGGCGCCGATTTCGAGGTCACCGGTCCACGTCAACTTCGGCGCCGCATACTCCACACCGCCGATCGTCGCCGCACCATCGTTCTGATAGTCGGCGTCGTCCAGCACCTGCGTCAGGTCGTCGGTGAAGGTGGCACCGGTCAGCTTCGTCTGACCGGTGTTCTTGACCGTCACCGTGTACTTCACGACATCGCCCGGATTCGCCGACTGCTTGTCCACGGTCTTCTCGATCACCAGACCCGACACCGGCGTCGTGGTCCCACACTTCGGATCCGTCGAACCCGGCGGGCAATTTCCACCAGGAGTCTCCGACGTGACCACATTGGACAGTTTCTTGTCACCGGGGTTGGGGTTCTTGACCTTCACCGTGTACGTGACCGTCGCCGTGGCACCGATTTCGAGGTCACCGGTCCACGTCAACTTCGGTGCCGCATACGACACGCCACCGACCGTCGCCGCACCGTCGTTCTGATAGTCCGCGTCGTCCAGCACCTGCGTGAGATCGTCCGTGAACGTCGCACCGGAAAGCTTCGTCTGCCCCGTGTTCCGCACCGTGACCGTGTACTTCACTACATCGCCCGGATTCGCCGACTGCTTGTCGACCGACTTCTCGATCAGCAGACCCGACACCGGCGTCGTCGTGCCACACTTCGGATCCGTCGAACCCGGCGGACAGTTACCACCGGGCGTCTCCGACGACACCACGTTCTTGAGCACATTGTCGCCCGTGTTCGGACTCTTGACCTTCACCGTGTACGTGACGGTCGCCGTGGCGCCGATTTCGAGGTCACCGGTCCACGTCAACTTCGGCGCCGCATACTCCACACCGCCGATCGTCGCCGCACCATCGTTCTGATAGTCCGCGTCGTCCAGCACCTGCGTGAGATCGTCCGTGAACGTCGCACCGGAAAGCTTCGTCTGTCCCGTGTTCCGCACGGTCACCGTGTACTTCACGACATCGCCCGGATTCGCCGACTGCTTGTCCACGGTCTTCTCGATCAGCAGACCCGATACGGGAGTCGTGGTCCCGCACTTCGGATCCGTCGAACCCGGCGGGCAATTTCCACCCGGGGTCTCCGTCGTCACCACGTTCTTCAGCCGGTTGTCACCGCTGTTCGGGCTCTTGACCTTGACCGTGTAGGTGAACTCCGCGCTCATCCCCGCGGCGAGCGTCCCGGTCCAGGTCAGTTTCGGGTCCACATAGGACACCGCACCGGGCGACGCGGTGGCGTCGTTCTGGTAGACCGCGTCGTCCAGCACGCCGGTCAGGTCGTCGACGACCTTGAGGTCCGCCGCGGTCACCTTTCCGGTGTTCGCGACAGTGACCTTGTAGCGCACGACGTCACCGGGGTTCGCGGATTCCTTGTCCGCGGTCTTCGTCACCGTGTACGACGGTGACGGCACCTTGGTCTTCGCGCACGCGGCGGCGGGATCGTCCGGGCAGCGGTTGTCCGGCGGAACGACCGGTGGCGGCCCGATCGGGACGTTCGCGCGGTTCACCAGTTCCTTGCCGATGGCGGACTCTTCGACCTTCACCCGCACCGTCAACGTGGCCGTCTCCCCGACGGCGAGGCCGTTCACGGCCCACTCGATCGGCCCGGTACCGGACGCGGTGCCCTTCGAAGGAGTGGACGAAACGTAGGTCGTCCTCGGCGGCAAGGTGTCGCGCACCGTGAACGCGGGCACGGGGATCACGCCGGTGTTCCGCACGGTCACCTGATAGGTCAGGGTGTCGCCCGGGATCGCCTCGGCGAGGTCGACCGTTTTCGTCAGCTGGTATCCCGGCGAGGCGACCGTGTTCCGCACCGTGTTCGACGTGCGGTCCTGCGGCCGTCCGGTGTCCTCGCCGCGGAAGGTCACTTTGCCTGTGTTGTCGAGTTTGGTGCCGTCCGGCACCGAGGCGCCGACCTTGACCTTGAAGTCCACTTTCTGCGCTTGCCCCGGCCTCAGGTTCCGCAGGGTGCACGTGACCAGCTGACCGGCGGCCGAACAGTTCGGATTGGACCCGGCCACGAACGTGACGCCGTCGGGCAGGGTGTCGGTGAGCACCACGTTCGTCGCGGTGTCGAGATCGGTGACACTGCCGTCGGCGTGGCGGTTGGCGACGTCGAAGCTGTAGGTGATCTCGCCGCCCTTGGCGACGTAGCCCGGCGGGTTGTCGTCGGTGTTGCCGACCGGGTCGTTGGCCTTGGTGATCTGGAGGTCGGGTTCGAGCGCGTCGGTGACGAGCCAGATCGTCTGCGGGTACAACGCGTCGCCGACGGTGCCGATCTTCACTTCGAGCGCGGTGGTCCCCGCGGGGACCTTGCCGGTGATGTCGATGCTGCGGGCGTCGTAGCCGACGTTGTTCACCGGATTGGGCTCGCGCGAGGTGACGTTCGTGCCCGACCCGGTGGCCGTGACCCTGTCGATGCGGCTGCTGAACGCGTTGTTGGTCGCCACGCCGCCCGGCGCGGGCATCGCGATGGTCTGCAGGCCGGCCGCGTTCGGGCCGACCTGCAGGTAGTCGCCGGTGATGGGCGCGTCGCCGTCACCCGCGACGATGCCGAGTTCGACGTTGGGCTGGCGCGAGGTCGGCGCCTTGATGCCGCTCAGCGCGATGGTCGCCGAACTCGGCGTGCTACCGCCGGCGACGCGCTGCAAACCGTCCCACACCTGCAGGTAGCGCAGCGGCTCGCTGGGCAGTTCGTAGGCGACCACCAGTGACCAGCCACCCCAGCAGCCGAGGTTCGTCCCGCTGATCGACTGGCCCTGGCAGGCCTGGATGTCGGCGACCGTGTACTGCCCGGTCCCGGCGGCGGTCACGAGGTTCGTGACGTCGGCGGCGCCACCATAGGCGTACAGGGTCGGGAAACCGCCCGTGGTGGTCGCGGGGAACCAGTCGTAGGTTTCGGCGGTGATCCGCTGGTAGGTGGCGGAACCCGGGGTCTTCATCGAGACCTGGTTGCCCCGGTTCCCGTCGCCGGAGGTGCCGCTGCTGGCGACCGGGTTGAACTGCCAGTACAGCCGGGCGTTGAGCACCTTCGCGCCGGCCGGGACGTTCAGGCTCGCCGCGGAGGCGGTGTTCCCCGGCGCGGCCGGGTCGGTCTTGATCCACGACACCGGGCTCGCGTTGCTCGTGGACTCGTTGCAGACCACGCCGACGCCGCATTGCACGACGGAGTTGGCGGCCATCGTGATGCCACCGTGCGCCAGCCCGGAATACACCGGTTCCGGCCCGATCGGCCGTTCCGTACCCGCACCGCGTGGCCGGATCTGGGCGTTCGCGGGCAGCGGGGCACTCATCAGCAAGGCCACGACGGCCACCGTGAGCACCGCGATGCCCCGGCGCCACCGATTCCGCCCACGACGTTCCGCCATGCCGCCTCCGCCTCACCCCTCGCTTCCGTCGGCCCAGGTCAGGACGGCGGGGACAGCGAGCCCAAGTGGTCATCCTGGGTCGGCGAGATCGTCGAGGGCAACCGGGACCGGCGGTGTCGCCTGGATAAAACCCGTTGAGTGGCCCCGAAACCCCCGGACGGGTGATGAATGCACTGTCCACAACGGACCCAGCAGGGGGTGGCGTTTTCGCGCGAAAACTGCCATCGTCGAACATGTGATCGACATCCCTTATCGTGGCTCCGGCCCTTATTGCTACGCCCATTCCCTCGCGATGATGCTCGGCGCCGCGGCTCCGGGCGCCGACGTGCTCGAAACCGTGACCGGCAGCCCCTTCGGCATGCAGCTGATCGGCGGTTCGCTGCCGTTCTTCGACGCCTTCGGCTGGGATCCCGATCTCGGTATCGGCGAGGCCCTCGACGTCCTCGGCTGGCGCGCGGAAACGACGAGCGAGCCGGATCCGGACGTCGCCTTCTCGCGGCTCCTCGAAAGCCTCGCCGACGGCCCGGTCCTGCTCGGTCCGGTCGAAATGGGGCATCTGCGCCATCAACCGGGCATGACCGGCCCGATCGGCGCCGACCATTTCCTGGTCGCGCTCGCCGCGGACGCCGGGTCCGTCACCGCCCACGACCCGCAGGGATACCCGTACGCGCGGATCCCGCGGGCGGATTTCGCCGCCGCCTGGCGCGCCGAAACGGTCGCCTACGGCAAACCGCACACGATGCGGACGAAATTCGTGCGGCACACCGCCGTCGACGACGAAGCCGCGATCGTGGCATCGCTCCCCCGGGCGATCAGGCGGCTCAGCGGTGAGAACGACGGCGGGCTCCCGCCCGGCACGCTCGGCAACGGCGACGCGGCACTCGCGCTCGCCGACCGGATCGCCTCCGGCGGCGACCCGGAACTGCGGGGATTGCTCATCCATTTCGTCGTGCGCCTCGGCGCCCGCCGGACGGCCGACGCCGCGGCGTGCCTTCGCCGGGTCGGCCGCGACGAGGCCGCCGCCGTCCTCACCACTCAGGCGCGGCTGATCGGCTCGGTGCAGTACGACCTCGTCGTCGAGGACTACGCGCGCGCCGCCGCGACCCTCCGGACGCTCGCCCCGACCTACGAAGAACTCAGGCGGGCGCTGACGTCATCCTGACGATTTCGCGGACGATCACCTCGGGCTCGGTCAACGGGACGTAGTGGCCGGACCGCTCCGCGATGACGTGCCTGCCGCCGGGCGAGAGGCTCACCCGGTGAGCGTGGGAGGCGTTCGCCCGAGCCCTCATGGCGGCGGAGAATCCGCCTCCGCCGAGTCCGCCGGACACCACGGTGACCGGGATGTCGCCGAGCACCGGCGGATCCTGCCGCCAGAGGACCAGTTCGTCGAGGAAGGTGCGGGCCTGCTCCCGCTGGGTCCGCACCGTCCCGACGGTGAACGCCTCCCGTTCGACGTCGTGGCGGACGTCGTCCGGGATCCCCCGCAGCAGGCCGCGGAAGAGGGCCTTGAGCAGGCCCAGCCGCGCGAGCACGGCGCCGAGCAGCAGCATGGCGCGTTCACCGGTGCGGAAGGCGCGGCCGAAGAGGACGTCCGCCGCTTCGTCGGTCGGATCGACCAGCACCAGCCCGGCGATCCGCTCCGGACGGCGGGCGGCGGCCTGCCGCACGATCGGCCCGCCGGCACTGTGCCCGGCGAGGACGTACGGCCCCTCGCCGAAATGGTCGAGGACGTCGTTGAGGTCGTCGGCCATCCGTCGCAGCGTGCGGCCGCCGGGGTCGGGGGCACTGCGGCCGAGCCCGGACCGGTCGTAGACGATCGCGCGGGCGTGCCGGGCGACCTCCGGCTGGACCGCCGCCCACGACGACCGGGTGGCGGCGGCTCCCCCCTCGAACACGACCGTCGGTCCGGTGGCGCCCTCCGGCCCCGGGTGCACCATCGCGTGGAGCCGTCGGCCGTCGCGGGTGACGACCCATTCCGGCTCGCCTTGGGTGTAGGTCATCTCGCGGTGATCCTCCAGCCGGTGGCGTCGATCTGCCGCCGCCAGAACTCGGCGAAACGTCCTTGCCCGGCAAGGAGTTCTTCGACGGTGCCGTCCTCGGCGATCCGCCCGTCCTCCAGGAAGAGCACCCGGTCGGCGTGCCGGATCCCGGCGATCCGGTGGGTGACGATCACTCGCGTCCGAGGCACCGGATCGTCGCTGAGCGAGCGGACCACGGCGTCCTCGTTGTCGGTGTCCAGCGCGCTGGTGCCCTCGTCGACCAGCAGCACCGGCGCCGGTTTGAGCAACGCGCGGGCGATGGACACCCGCTGCCGCTCACCGCCGGAGAGCGCACCGCCCGCCTCGCCGACGGCCGTGTGCTCCAGCAGTTCACCCACCCTGGCGAGCCCGGCGACCTCGGCGACCCTCTCGTCGTTCGCCGAGGGATTCCCGGCGAGCACGTTGTCGCGCACCGAACCGTCGAAGAGGTACGGCTGCTGGAAAACGACGGTGACGAGATCCCGCCGACCGGCCGCGGACAACTCGGCGAGGTCGGTACCGTCGGCGAGCACCCGCCCGCTGGTGGGCTGGTGCAGGCCGGCGAGCAGCGCGAGGACGGTGCTCTTGCCCGATCCGGACGGTCCGACGATCGCCGTCGTCGTCCCCGGTTCGAGGGTGAGGTCGAAGTCCTCCAGCACGTTCTCGGTGCCGGGCGCGTAGCGGAACCCGACTTTCTCGAACCGGATCAGCGGGGCCTCGGCCGGTGCCGTGGCGTCCCCCGACGGGGTGATCGGTGCGGTGAGCACCGTACGGATGCGGCCGAGTGTGGTGGCGGCGGTTTCGATACCGGGCGCGAGATCGCCGAGCGCGGTGAACGGTTCCAGGTACCGGGCGATCACGACGATCAGCGCGATGGCCTCGGGCACGCTCAAATCGCCTTGCGCGGCAAGGAGAACGGTCGTCCCGGCGAGCAGGACCAGCGCCAGCTGACCGGCGACGCCGAACAGCACCTGCCCCGGGATCTGCAGGCGCAGCAGCCGGACTGTCGCGCCGTGGTGCGCGGCGAGCGCGGCACCGGCGTGGCTGCGCGCGGGTTCCACGCGGCGGGCGGCGCGCAACGTCTGCTGGGTACGGGCGAACTCGACGATCCGCTCCGTCAGTGTGGTGTTCGTGTCGGCCGCCGCGCGGTCGGCGCGCCGGGTGATCCGGCCGGTCGCCCACAGCGCGCCCAGCAGCACCGGGACCCCGGCCAGCGCCGCGACGCCGAGCGGCCAGGCGATCGGCAGCAGGGCCAGCGCGATCGCGATCGGCAGGAGGACCGCGCCGATGAGCGGGGTGAGCAGGTACCCGACCAGGCCGACGAGATCGGGGCCGGTGGCGGCGATGGCCTGCCGGGCGGTCTGGGTGTGTTCACTGTCCAACCAGGACAGACGGACGTTCGTCAGCCGCTCGGCGACGTCGTGCTGGGCGTGGTCCAGCACGCCGAACCCGAGCTCGAACCCGAGCCGCCCCACGGCGGCGTCGACGGCCCAGCCCGCCGCGGTGGCGGCCGCGAGCGCGCCCAGCCAGGGCAGCGCGTCCGAAGGTTCAGTGCCGAACAAGGCACCCACCAACGGCACCAGCAGCACGACACCGGCGGCGCGCAGCAGCACCGACAGCACGGCGAGCACGGCATAACGCCGGAACGCCGCGCGTTTCGTGCCGGGGATCAGGCCCAGCAGTGTGCGGATCACGCGGTCACCCCCGCACCGGCGCCGGCCTGCCACAAGCGGGCGTACCGCCCTTCCGCAACGAGAAGTTCTTCGTGGGTCCCGCTTTCGGCGATCCGCCCGCGGTCGAGCACCACGATCCGGTCGGCGCCGGTGACGGTGTGCAGCCGATGGGCGATGACCAGGACGGTCCGGCCAGCGGTGAGCCGGTCGAGTGCTTGTTGCACGAGGTACTCCGACTCGGGATCGGCGAAGGCGGTCGCCTCGTCGAGGACGAGGACGGGAGCGTCGGCGAGGATCGCGCGGGCGATGGCCACGCGCTGGCGTTCACCGCCCGACAGCTGGGAACCGACGTCGAGGACGGTGTCGTATCCCTGGGGCAGCCGCAGGATCCGCTCGTGGATCTGCGCGTCGCGGGCCGCGGTGACGACCTGGTCTTCGGTAGCGCCGGGGACGGCGAGGGCGATGTTCTCCCGCACGGTGCCCTGGACGAGTTGCGGATCCTGCAGTACGAAGCCCACCCGGCCGTAGAGTTCGTCGGCGGCGAAGGAGCGGACGTCCCGGCCGCCGACCCGGATCGCGCCCTCGGTGACGTCGTGGAACCGCGCGACCAGCGCGGCGAGCGTCGACTTCCCCGCTCCTGACGGGCCGACCAGCGCGGTCACCGTGCCGGGGCGCAAGGTCAGGGAGACGTCCTCCAGCACGGGAACGCCGGTGCGGTAGGCGAAACCCACGCGGTCCAGTTCCACCGTGCCCGGCTCGACACCGTCCTGGCCCGCAAGTTCCACTGTGGACAGTTCCGGCTCGTCGAGCACGACCTGGACGCGGCGGGCGGCCAGCATCCCTTCACGGACGCCACCGAGGCCGTACCCGATGCCCAGCAGCCGCGCGCCGAACGTGGTGCCCAGCACCAGGAACGGGATCAGGGTCACCGGTTCCATGCCGCCACCCGAGATCATCAGCGTGCCGGCGCCGGTGATCAGGAGCAGGAAGGTCGCGGGCCTGGTGGCGAAGTCCAGCATGGTCTTCTTGCCGGTGAACGGCCGCTGCCAGTCGCCGAGGAAACCGAGGTACTCGTCGAGCCGCCGCCGGAACGACGAAGCCGCGGCGCCGCCGAACACGCGGATCACCGGCTGCCCCTCCAGGTACGCGCCCGCCTCGCCCGCCATCCGTTCCGCCCAGCGCATCGCCTGGCCGGTCTTGGGTCCCGACTGGACGACCATGATCGACGTGGTGACGAGGTAGACGAGGATCGGGACGAGCAGGACGAGCGCGAGCCGCCAGTCCACCGCGAACAGGTAGGCCAGCACCGCGACCGGCGCGACGACGGCCGCCACCGCGTCGGGAACGGCGTGCGTGACCAGGTAGTGCAGCGAAAGCGTGTCGCCCTGCACGAGTTTCGCGACCGTGCCCGAGCCGCGCGCGGTGAACCAGCCCAGCGGCAGCCGCGCGAGCTTGCCCAGCAGCCGCTGCCGCAGTTCGCGGGCGAACCGCGCGTCGGCCGCGTGCAGCCAGAGCACGACCGCGGATTCGAGCAGTGTCCCCACACCCAGCAGCACCAGCGCCGCGATGCCGAGCGCCCACAGCGATTCGCCACCCGCGAGCAGCCGCCGGACCAGCTCCACCAGCAGCACGAACGGCGCGAGCCCGATCAGCGTCACGACGGCTTGCAGGAGCCCGGCGAAGATCAGCGTCCGCCGCACCGGCGCGAGCAGGCGTCCGGCCGCCTGTGCCCGCCATGCCCCCTTCGGCGCCTCCTTGACGGGCTCGGGTGCTTCAGCGGCCGGTTCCTCCTTCTCCCCGCGGAAAGCGCCCATAGCCCGGCCGTAGTACCAGTACGCCCGGCCGTACACCTCGGACTTCGGAAAGCCGAACGTGTCGCGCAACCGGGTCTTGAGATGTTTGAACGAACCGGCTTCCGTCGCGATCCAGGCCTTCCAGTCCGACCAGTCGCGCGTCTCGATCGCCGCGGCCAGCGAGGTCGCGTCGAGGCGCGGCACCCAGTGCACGGTCAGCCTCGCGTGCTCCCCCAGCGGGATCAGGCGGTCGGTCTCGTCGTGCTCTTCGAGGTACAGCTCGATCGGGATGTCCGCCGGGACCACCGCGAGGATCGCGTTGATCGCGGGGATCGAGGCGGAGTCGCCGATCAGCAGGTAACCGGCCGGAGATTCGGCGGGGACCGAGAAGGAAGTGGATCCCAGCGACATCACCGGAACCTTCGCTCCGGGCCGCGCTTCTCGCAGCCACCGCGAGGCGGGTCCGGCAGGCTCGTGCAGGACGACGTCGATGGCGAACGTGCCGGCTTCCGGATCGGCCTCGGTGAGGGTGTACGCGCGCTGGAACTCCGTCGTGCCGCCTTCCGGATCCGGGAACCAGAACCGGAGCCAGGCCGTCGGCTCCACGACGACGTCCTCGAACAACGTCGGTGAGACGAACCGGACTCGCACGAAACGCGGCGTGATCTCTTCTGTTCCGACGACGGTCGCTTCGTGGTCTCTGGCTCCGAAACCCCGCATCACCGCGCCTTGGAACCCGCGCGCCATCACAGACCCTCCCCCGTGGCCGCCAGATCGGCCACCATCTCGGCGACCGGCCTGCCCGGCGGACAGGACCCGATCAACCCGCGGATCGACGCGGTCAGCAGCAGCCGCACGTACTCGGGCCGTGGCACCTCCGGCAACGCGGCGGACGGCCCGGCGAGCCGGTCGTCACGGGACAACCGGTCGCGGACGGCCTGCCGCTCCCGGTCCAGCCCGTCGCCGTCGGCCTCCTCCGCGGCCGTGCTGTTCTCCTCGGACGCGGTCATCGCGATGGTCAGCGACGCGACGGCGCCGCTGAGCACGATCGCGGCGGCGGGCTCGTAACCCCGGCGGACGAGGGCGTCGACCTCGGTGTTCAGCAGGCGTTGACCACCGTCACCGCGGGGGAACAGCACCTGCAGGTACGTGACGAGGCCAGGATGCTCCAGCACGAAGGCCCGCATCTGCAGGGCGAAGGACAGCAGGTGCTGTTCGAGGTCGTGCCGCGGATCGTCGCGGAGCCGCAGCTCGGCCAGGATGCTCTCGCCGACCAGCCGCTCCAGCCCCCACCGGCCGTCGACGTGCCGGTACAGGGCGGTCGCGGTCACCCCCAGCCGGACCGCGACCGCCTTGACACTGAGCCGGCGCATCCCCAGCTCACGACCGGCGCGCAGGATGTCGTCCCGCGCGATCGTCGCCGGACGGCCACCGATCTTCGGCATTTCGCCCCTTCGCGACCGAGGAAAGTTATAGGGGGAAACTAAGGGTGGGCTTAGTTGGTGTCAAGACACAGTTCGGCCGGTGGCCGGAAGCTGCCAAGGGGTTGCCGGCGGAGCATGCACTTGAGGAATGGCGTCAGGCGGTGGTGAAACCCTCGCCTTTCGGGGCACCGAGCAGATCCTCGGTCAGGACGGTGCGCGAAGGCAGGCCCAATTTGCGGAGCGCCCGTCCGATGTGGATCTCGACCGTCCTCGGGGACAGGAACAGCCGCTGGCCGATCTCCCGGTTCGTGAGATTCCGGGCGGCGAGCCGGGCCACTTCGAGTTCCCTGGGCGACAACGCTTCGCCGTACCCTTTGCGGCCGCGCCGGGGCATCTCCGGATCGCACCGCCGCAGCGAACGACGACAGCGGAGGGCGTCCACGGCGGCGCCGAGCTTCGCGTACGTCGTCTCCGCGGTGGTGAAGGACGCGACGGCACGCGCGCGCTCCCCGGCTTCGGAGAAACATCCGGCCGCGAGTTCGCCGGCGTAGGCGGCGAAATACGGGAGAGGCAGCGTGCTGTAGGCCTGCGCGGCACCGAGCAGCAGATCACCGGCGGCGAGCGTCTCGCCACGTGACTGGGTGAGCATGCCCCGGCACAGCAGCGCCGACGCGTTCGCGACCGGGGCGTCCTTGCCGTCGATCCCCTGCCGGTACTCCGCGAGGAGTTCCCGCGCCTCGACGTGCTGTCCCAGCCCGAGCATGGTGCGTACGGCGAACGGCATCAGTTCGGCCGCCCAGACCCAATTGTTCTTGCGGCGCACGGTTTCCAGGCCGAACTCGGCGAGGCGCCCTGCCGCCTGCAGGTCCTTGCCCGCCTGATGGACCGCCACTCGGCCCGCGTACGCCGAAGCCTGCACCGGGACGCTGCCCGCGGATAGCGCGAAGGCCGCGTCGAAACTGCGCAGTGCCGCCGTCGGCCGGTGCTGCCCGTACTCGTACCAGCCGAGCACCAGCAGCGGCTCGGCCGCCAGCGAACCGTCCTTGTCGACTCGCGTCAGCATCGCCCGCGCCTTCTCCGCGACGCTCGCCCACTCCCCCATCGCGAGGTCCAGCCGCAGTTCCGTGCCGTCGGCCAGCGCGTCGAGATAGGGCTGGTGGTCGTCACGGATCAGTCGCCGCGCCGTCGTGAGATAGGCCCGCGCCACCGGGTAGTGCCCGTTCCACGCCACCGCGTCGGCCAGGTTGATGTAGGTGCGGGCCACCTGGCGGCAGACCTCGGCCGATTCCGGGGCCCGCGGCAGGTCGGCGACCTCGTCCCAGACCTCCGGATCGGCGATCTGCATCCGCGCCGAAAGCCGGTTCGCGGCGATCGCGGCGAGCAGCCCCGCATCGTGTTCGCCCTTGCTCACCTGTTCGGCCTCGTCGAGCCAGCGGAAGTTCTCCTCCACCGGGACGGTGCCGATATGCGGGAGCGCCAGGGTGACCAATCCCCTGGCGAGCAGCGCTTGCCGTCTGCCGAGATCGGCCGCGCCCAGTTCGATCTCGAGTCTGCCCGCCTCGACCTTGCCGACCTGATTGATCAGCACCTGTCCGAGATGGACCCGGATCTCGCCCCGCGCCGCCTTGCTCAGCGGCCATTCGCGCAGGATCTCCCGCAGCAGCCGCACCGTACCGGCGTGCGCGATACTGCGCGGCAGTTCCCTGCCGAGCCGGACGGCGAACGATTCGCGCGCGGTCCGAGGGAGCTCCGTGTCCCGCAAGGCCGCTTCGAGCAGACGGCTCGCTTCCTCCGTCCGGCCGTCTTCGATGGCGTTGTCGACCGCGACACCGGTCCACTGTGTCCACGCGGCGATGTCGCCGGCCAGCCGCGCGTGACGGGCGATGAGGGACGCGACGGGTTCGGCGCTCGCGGCGAGCCGGGCGGCGGCGCGCCCGTGCATCGCGCACCGCTGAGGTCCGGGAAGCAGCGCGTAAACCGCTTCGGCGATCAGCGGGCTTCCTGGGACATAGCGGCCGCGGCCGAGATCCCGCAGCAGTCCCGCCTCCACCGCTTCGGTGAGCGCGCCGGAGGTCTCCCCGGGCGACGATGCCGCGACCGCGCCCAGATCCGATTCCCCGGCGGGCGATCCCAGCACCGCGGCCGCGCGGACGACGTCTTGCGCGGCCGCGCCGATGGCCGCCATCAGAACGGAAACCCGGCTTCGCACGAGCGGCGGCACGGTCGCCGACGCCAGCCTGTCCGCCGTCAGCGCCTCGGCGGTGTCGCCGACACTCTGGACCAGAGCCGTCAGGTCGACGGCGATCCCGGACGTGCGCAGGTGCGCGGCTTCGGCGAAATCCGGTGCGCAGCGGCCGAAGGACGCGTCCAGCAGCGTCCGCACCTGGACCGCGGTGAACGCGGCGAGCGAGAAATACGCGGTGGTCCCGCCCGTCGGCGGGAATCGCCGCGGGCCGCCGGCTGCCGCGCTCACCACCACGCTCAGCGACGGCGCCGGGGACGCCGCGAGCCCGCGCAGAAACTCCCCTGTGCCGTCGTCGGCCGAGTGGACGTCGTCGAGCACGAGTACCGCCGGACCGCAGCCGGTCAGTACTTCGCGCACGGCGCGGAACTCCTGCTGCCGGACGGTCTCGGCGTCCGCGTTCTCCGGGAACGGCGGCAACCACGGGGACCATTCGGGGATCAGCCGTCGCAGGACACCCGTCACCGGCGAGAAACCGGCCGCGTGGGCGGCGGCGACGTCGCTCTTCCCGAGCAGCGCGGCGACCAACGGCGCCAACCGGTCCGGCCGGGCGAAGGAGCCGCACCGGGCGGACCAGACCACCCGCGACGCGATCCCGGGATGGGTGGCCAGTTCTTCGAGCAGGCGGCTGCGGCCCACACCCGGTTCGCCCTCGACGACGGCGACCGACGGCGGGCGCGAGGCGAAGCGCACCAGTTCGGCCAGTTCGGTGTCGCGGGCCACGAACACCGGTGCCGCACCGATCGTCGGCATGCTCGGGACCATACCGATCGGACACCCGCCGAAAGGCGGGAACACGAACAGTGACCGGGGTCCGCGCGCTTTCCGCTGGTCCACACCACGGGAGTCACGGTCTCTCTGCACCGTTAACTCGAACGGGCGACGCCGACCTGCGGTGACGGCGACCCCGCAACGGCAATACGGACCCTTAGGTATTGCCGCGAACCTTGCCACGGGCCCACCAGAGGGTGAATCTCAGACTATTCGCAGTGCCCCTCTGTCACTTCACCACAGCGCACGTCCCCTGCTCGCGCCGGTCGGTCACCCAGTCGGGTAGCCGAAGTCCCCACCTGTCCCTTACGGGTAGCCGCCCGCGCCTGCTTTCGCGTTCGACCATCCAGTTAGGAGTGTTCCGACGGTGAAGACCTCATTCAGGCGCGGGCTGGCCACCGCCTTCGCCGGTGTCGCCGCGTTGGTCGCCTTGCAGGCGCCCGCTTCCGCGGCTCCCGCCGTCACGGCGGCCACCACGATCCCGATCAGGATGCAGGCACAGGAGAAGAGCAACTGGTGCTGGGACGCCAGTGGCAACACGATCGCCGCGTGGTGGGGGCATTCCCTCACCCAGACGAAGTTCTGCCAGATCGCGCACAACGAGTCCGGAACGGACTGCGCGAACAACCAGGGCTACCTGAGCGATCAGCAGCGGGTGTTCCGCTGGCTGGGGTTCAGCAACGTCGGCACCTACAGTTCGTCCGGCCAGACGCTGAGCTTCGCCTCCATCAAGAGCCAGGTCGACGCGCGGCAGCCGATCGGCACCCGGATCGGCTGGCGCAACGGCGGCGGGCACATGCACGTGCTCTACGGCTACGACAACACCAACGGTGCGACGACGGTGTACTACGGCGACCCGTGGGGCTCGAGCCCCCGCTACAACCAGATGAGCTACAACGCCTACCGGTCCAACAACTCGTTCACCTGGACCCACACCGTCTACGGGATCAAGGACTGAAACCATGAAGCGAACCTTCCTCGGCGCCACGATCCTCGCCCTCGGACTGTCACTGGCGCTCGGCGGCCAGGCCTCCGCCGCCGACGCCCCCAGCGGCGCGCCCACCGCCGCCGACCTCGCCGCGGTGTCCACTGTGGTCACCAGCGACGCGACCACCCAACGGCTCGCCAAGGCGCAGTTCCCCGGCGCGGCCAAGGCGGACACGGCCGTCGCCGCCAGGACCGCCAAGGCCGATCCGCGGACACCGGTCGCGGTCTACCAGCCGACGGCTGCCTTCATCGCCGGCACTTCGTCCGTCCCGGCCGAACTCGCCTACGTCGCCACACCCGCCACCCTGGGCAACGGCGATGCCGCGACCGTGTGGTCGCAGCGCGAGGGCTCGGGGTGGTCGGTCTACAACGTCGCCTCGGGTGACGTCGAAAAGCGCCTCGCGGCGCGGGCAGGCAAGGGTTACCTCCTGAGTGAACCTCAGGCGGGCGCCTGGTACGCCGTCGACGGGGACACCGTGACGGTCCTCGATGGCTCGTCGGTGGCGAAGACCGGCGAGACGATGACGCTCGCCGCCTACCGCGAGGCCCTGCAGAACCGCTACGGCGACAAGCTGCCCGGCTCGACCTACGACCGCACCGGCGCCGCCGGCGGTTACGGTGCCGCTCCGGTGGGCGACACCGACGTGCCGTGGTGGCCGTACGCGCTCGGCGCGGTCTTCCTCGCCGCAGCGGGCGCGGCCGTGACTCTGCGGCTCCGCAAGCAGTAAGCGCCAGGGGCTGAAGGACGCTTTCCCCGCATGCGATGCAGGGAAAGCGCCCTTCACCTCGTGTTATGCGGTGAAGGACGCTTTCAGCCCGCCGCTAGGCGAAGGTGTAGTCCTCGATCGGGAAACTCCCGGCCTCCTTGATGGCGTTCAGCGTGGAGGACGGGCGGAGCAGCGTCGCCTCCCCGTGCGGGTTGAAGTAGTAGCTGTTCGCCGGGGCGCAGTTCCCGAGGGTGAAGATCGAGTCGCCGAGGCGTTCGGTCATCCGGTCGAGGAACGCGTCGTTGGCCTCCTGCGTGACCTCGAACTCCGTCGCGCCGCCCCGCCGCATGGCACCGAAGAGCCGGTCCATATGCCGCATCTGTGTCTCGATGGTGGTGAAATAGGACAGTCCCGAGTACGAATACGGGCTGTTGAGCGAGATGAAGTTGGGGAACTTGGGGATCGCCACCCCCTCGTAGGCCTGGAAACGGTTCTCCCGCCACCATTTCCCGAGGTTCCGGCCGTCACGGCCGATGATCTCGATCGCCGGGAAGTTCGCCTCCCACAGGTCGAATCCGGTCGCCAGCACCAGGACGTCGATCTCCCGCCGCCCGCCGACGGCGGTCTCGATCCCGGATTCGTCGATCTTCGCGATCGAGGTCGTCTCCAGGTGCACGTGGTCCTTGGTGAAGGCCGGGTAGTACTCGTTGGAGAACGTCGGGCGCTTGCAGCCGAACGAATAGCGCGGCGTCAGTTCCGCGCGCAGCCGCGGATCCCGCACCTGACGGCGCAGATGCGCCTGGCACCACAGCTTGCCGAGCCGGTTCGCCAGCGGCAGTTGCTTGTAGTGCAGGACACCGGACACCATCATCAGCTCCAGCAGCGCGGTCCCGGTCAGCCGGGCGGCCCGCTGGGTGAGCGGGACCGCGGCGAACGCCCGCCGGACCGCCTTGGGCACCGGGAAGTCCAGTTTGGGGCTCACCCAGATCGGCGTCCGCTGGTACACGGTGAGCTCCCGCGCGACCTTCGCGATCTCGGGGATCAGCTGGACCGCGGTCGCGCCGGTGCCGATCACCGCGACCCGCTTGCCCGCGAGGTCGTACTCGTCGTCCCAGGCGGTGGTGTGGATGACCTTGCCGCCGAACGTGCCGATCCCGGCGATGTCGGGTTTCTTCGGCTGGGAAAGGAAACCCGTCGCGGTGAGGAGGTACTTGGCGGTGACCGGCCCGCCCTCGGCGAGCGACACCGTCCAGTGCGCGTTCGCCTCGTCCCAGACCGCGCCGGTGACCACCGAACCGAACCGCATATAGCGCCTCAGCCGGTATTTGTCCGCGACGTGCTCGGCGTACCGCTTGAGTTCCGCGCCCGGCGCGAAGAGCCGCGACCAGTGCGGATTCGGCTCGAACGAATACGAGTAGGTGGCCGACGGGATGTCGACGGCCAGCCCGGGATAGCGGTTCACATGCCAGGTGCCGCCGAGGTCGGATTCGCGTTCGAGGATGAGCAGGTTGTCGTAGCCGAGCCGGTTGAGCTGGATCGCCGCGCCCATCCCGCCGAAACCGGCCCCGACGATGACGGCGTCGTACTGCGCGTTCATGCGTTTTCCTCCCGGTGGGTGTCCTGGTCCAGGCGGGCGCGGTAGCCGTCCCGCTCCGGTGAATCGGGCCGCAGGGCGCGGTCGTCGCGGACGAGCCGCCGGACCGCGTTGAGCGCCGGTTCGGGTGCCACGGCCGCGAGCGTGGCGAGCGCGCCGACGTAGCCGGGCACGGCGATCTCCGCCGCGCGGGTGCGGACGGAAGCCACGACGGCGTCGGCGATCCGGCCCGGTTTCACCTTGGGGATCGGCCGCATGTCGAGCCCCGAGGCGAGTGCGGTGTCCACCGCCGACGGCAGTACGGCGGAGACGCTCACGCCGTGCGGCGCGTACTCCAGCCGGGTCGCCGCGGTCAGCCCGACCACGGCGAACTTGCTGGCGTTGTAGATCGCCAGCCCTTTGACGGGGAACTTCCCGGCCAGCGACGCGACGTTGACGATGTGGCCGCGGCCGCGTTCCAGCATGCCGGGCAGGGCCAGCCGCATACCGTGGACGACGCCGAAGACGTTGACCTCCATGGTCGCCCGGTTCAGTGCGTCGGAAAGGTCGAGGAAACCGCCGTTCGGCATGATCCCGGCGTTGTTGACGAGCACCGTGAGCGGCCCGTTCGCCTGTTCGGCGGCACCGAGGAAGGCGGCGAACGAGGCCGGATCCGCGACGTCCAGGGAGTGCGCGGTGCCGCCGACGTCGGCGGCGGTCCGTTTCGCGGCTTCGAGGTCGAGATCGCCGATGGACACGCGCGCGCCCAGCGCGGCCATGCGTTCCGCGGTCGCGCGGCCGATGCCCTGTCCCGCACCGGTGATCGCCACGTGCGCACCGTCGAGGTCGAGCTCCGGGTACTTGCTCATGCGCGCACTCCCTCTCGTGCGAAGGCGTCGGCGACCAGGCCCGGCGCCGTCCTCAGGGCCGTGGCGAGCACGTGCTCGCGCCGCCGTCCGTCCATGAAGTTGGCGCCCATGGCGGCGAGATCGGCGGGCCCCGGTTCGATCCGGACCACCCGGACGCCTGCCGCGCGCAGCCGCCGTGTCTCGTCGTCGACCCGCCTGGTCATCGCCGTCCGCAGCAGGCGTTCCAACCGGGCCGGACCGCGTGCCGGTGCTCCGCCTTCGCTGCTCATCGGCGCGATGAGGACCACTTCGCCCACGTCGTGGCCGAGCAGGAGATCCGCCGAGGTCGGGGAGACCGTGCCGCCGTCGACCAGCGGCCGTCCGTCCACAACGGACGGTGGGAACCAGCCGGGGATCGCCCACGACGCGGCGATCGCCTCACCGAGGCGCGCGGGCGGCGCGTCCGGGGAGCCGAGCGCGATCCGCTTTCCCGTCGGATCCGCGGCCATCAGCCAGGTCGCCGGATGCGGGACCCAGCCCCCGGGCGCCAGCGCGTCGCCGAGTTCGCGCAGCCAGCCCGCGTCTCCCCTGCCGCGCGGCAGAAGGCCCGCGAGACCGGCGAGCGTGTCGACCTCCCGGCGCAGCGCGGCCCGGACCAGTCCTGCCGCCGGCCAGCGCGGATACGGCACCGGGGGCAGCCTGTTCGGCATCCGCGCGACGTGTGCGGCGACGACGGCGTCTCCGCCGGGTGCGCCGGCGACCGCGTCGAGGATCGCCTTCGCCGGGATGCCCGCCCCGAGCATGGCCACCGCCTCGGCCCCCGCCGAGGTTCCGACCAGGACGTCCGCCTCGCGGGGATCCCAGCCGAGCGCGTCGAGGACCGCGGCGGTCCAGGCGAAACCCAGGGTCCCGCCGCAGCCGAGCACCAGCGCTCTCGCGGAATGACGTGTCATTTCCGGAACGGTATGTCATTTGAACGCGCCGGGCAATAAGCTGGCGGGATGACGACGGAGACCCCGGTCAGCAGGGCCGCACGGAAGAAGCAGGAACTACGGCGCGAGATCGTGGAGACCGCGTTCGACTGCTTCGCCGAACGCGGCTACCACGCGACGGGGATCGCCGACATCGCCGCGCGGCTGGGCATCGGGCACGGCACCTTCTACCGGTACTTCCAGAACAAACGGGACATCGTCGACCACGTCATCACGGACCTGGTCGAGAAGGTGGTCGGCGCGCTGGCGGCGGACAACGCGCCGGACGCGGTCAACAGCCTCGCCGAGTACCGCAAGCAGAGTGCGCGGATCGGCGACGCGCTCGCCCGGATCTTCGGCAGCGACCCGCGGATGGCGCGGTTCCTCCTGCTCGAAGCGGCGGGTATCGACGCCGAAATGCGGGAGCGGGTGCTGGACTTCTACGAGACCGCCGCCGAACTGACCGCCGGCTACCTGCATCACGGCGTCCGCCTCGGCTATCTCCACGAGGACCTGGACATCGACTCCACCGCCCGCGCGATCAACGGGATGATCCTCGCGTCGATCCTGTCCGAACTGCGGGACCCGTCGCCGGAGCGGCAGGCCGCGATGAGCCGCGCGGTCCGCCGGGTCATGTACGACGGGATCGCGGCGGTGCCCCGCTGAGGCGACCGGCCGGCCGGCCCGGTCATGACGTACCGGTGAGCGGGGGCTGGGCCCACCGGTGGTCAGGATTCATGGAACAGGCTCCGGGCACCCGGCGCTAGCGGCGAAAACGCACACTCGCACCGACGAAAGCGAACGTCAGGGTCCCCGCAGGGTGCTGCTCGGCGATTCACCGAAGGCGGCGCGGTACTGCGCGCTGAACCGGCTGCCGTCCAGGAAACCCCATTTCGCCGCGACCCCGGTGACCGTCGTGCCATCGCCGGGCCCGGCGGCACGGAGCTCCGCTCGCACCTGCTCCAGCCGGACACGGCGCAGATACGCCATGGGGGTGGTGTCCAGATGCCGCCGGAACGCCAGCTGCAGGGCACGCACCGAGACCCGGCAGGCGCGGGCGATGTCGGCGACGCCGAGGTCGAGATCCGGATTCGTCTCCAGGAACGCGACACCGCGGCGCACGGTGTCCGGGACCCCGTCCCGCCGGTCGCACGGGCGGCCTTCGCCCTCGCCCGTGGTGAAGGTGTCCAAGGCCATGGCCGCCATCAGCCGGCCCACCGCGCCGAGCACCAGCGGCCCGCTCTCGACACCCGGTTCGGCGAACAGCCCGGTCACGTATTCGACCGTCTGACACCACCGTCGCGCCTTCTCCGCACTCACCGGCTGGTACCACAACCGTTCGACGACGGCGCCGTCCTGAGCCGGATCGGCCGCGGTGAACAACGCCAGGTCGATGCCGGTGACCTGTAGTCGCGTACCGTGCATGCGCGTCCGATAGTCGTGACCGGGATGCGGGCCGGCGAATACGTCCCCGGGGCCGAGCCTGCGGTCGTTGATGCCGTCGTCGATCTCGATTTCGCCGCCCAGCACCCTCAGCAGCACCATCCTGTCGAGTGGCTGGACGGCGACCTCCGTGGTCAACGTGTTGTGCAGGAAATCGAGATGCACGTCCCCGAGATCACAGCGGTTGTGCTCGAATCGGTAGTTTTCGACGCTGCCCCGGACCCGCAACCGGTTGTCGCGGTACGCCTCGGCGATCAGGGCGCACGCCTGCTCCGGATCGGCAGTCGCGAATTCCGTCAGTACCGGTTCGTGCATCAGACCATGCCTTCTTTCCGTTCGCCCGTAACGAAAAGTCCGCCGGCCGGAACGCTACCTCCACCCGGCGGGCCCTACCAGGGGCATATCGGCGTCATCCGGCTGGTCGGAACGGAGCACCCGCGCGATCGAGGATCGCCTTGGCCCGTGCTTCGACCGGCTTGTCGACCATCTGTCCGCCCGCCACGGCCACCGAGCCGTCTCCGGCGTGCGCGATCACGTCCCGTGCCCACTCGATCTCGCTCGCGGACGGGGCCAGCCCACGGTTCGCGGGGGCGACCTGGCGCGGATGCACGCACAACTTCCCGGTGAACCCGAGGGTCTTGGCGTGGCCGATATCCGCGGCGAGCGCGGCCTCGTCGTCGAGTGCCGTGGTGACACCGTCGATCGGGGCCGCCCGGCCCGCGGCGGCCGCGGCGACGACGAGCGCGGACCGCGCGTACCGCAACGCCTCGTGCGACCGGTGGTCGACACCGAGCTGCGCGGCCAGGTCCACGCTGCCGAAGGCGGGCCGCACCACCGCGTCCGCCCGGCAGACCTCCACCGCGAGCGCGATCCCGGCCGCCGTTTCCACCAGCGGGAGGATCGGGACACCCGGCAACCGCCCGGCGAGGGAATCGATCTCCGCGCGGTTCTCGGCTTTGGGCAGCATCACCGCGAACGCGCGTCCGATACTCGCGACATCCTCGTCGTACCAAGCGGTTCCGGCGGCATTGATCCGGACGACCGCCTGCCGGCCTTCCGCCAGCCACGCCCGGACGTGTTCGCGGGCGGCCTCCTTCTTCTCGGGCGCGACGGCGTCCTCCAGATCGAGGATGACGACGTCGGCACCGCTCGCCGCGGCCTTCGCGAACCGGTCCGGCCGATGTCCGGGAACGAACAGGAAGGTCTTCGCGCCGGCCAGGAACGCGTTCATCGGCCGAGGCTCCGCACCGTTCCGGTCGCCGTCCGTCGTCCATACCGATCACGCACGGCGGTGCCGGTCTCGTCCGCTCGCACGATCATGCCCTGATGGTCGAACAGCGGTGAGACGAGCCGGTAGTCGAAGGCCAGTCTCCCGCCACTCCCCCGGCGCCGGGCGGCTTCGGCCATCGCGAGCGCCTGCAACGGGCCGTGGGTGAGCAGCCCCGGATAGCCCTCGACGTCGCGGGCGTAATCGCGGTCGTAATGGATGCGGTGGGCGTTGTAGGTCAGCGCCGAGAAGCGGAACAGCAGCGTCGGCGAGACGTCGATCGCCCATTCGTCCTCGGCCACCGGCACTTCCGGCTCCTCGACGGGCGTTTCGGCCTGCCCGGAAGCGGCGTCACGGTAGACGATGTCCTGCTCCTCTTCGACCACGATTTCGCCGCCCTGGACGATCTTGTGGCCGGTCACGACGAAGGTCAGCCGTCCGGTGCGTCCCTGCTTCTCCTGTGTGGAAAGCACTTCCGTCTGCCGTTCGGCGGGCAGTCCGCACCGCAGCGGGCCGAGCGTCCGCACCCGTCCGCCCGCCCACATCCGACGGCGCCCCGGCTCCGGCGGAGCGGGGATCGTGCCCCGGACCGGATGCCCGTCCGGCCCCAGATCCGCCTGCGCGGGCCGGTCCAGCAGGTAGAACCAGTGCCACAGCAAGGGCAGGCCATCGCGGTCGAGATCCGGGGGCTCGACGCCGAGCAGCGACGCCAGCGCCTCCGCGGGGCCGGACTGCAGGATTTCCTTCACGTTCGCACCTCCTCGCGGGCACCGAACTCGGCCCGGATCGACTCGTTGTGCGCTCCCAGCGCGGGCACCGGCCCCATGACCGGTTCCCGGCCCGCGACCTCGACGGGCGGGAGCAGCGCCTCCAGCGTGCCGGCGGGGGTTTCCACCGTGCGCCACCGATTCCTCGCGGCCAGCTGCGGATGGCGGGTGAACTGCTCCGGCGTCCGCAACCGGGCGTTGGCGATCCCGGCGCGCTCCAGCAGGTCCCCGACCTCGTCCGCGGTCAGGCCGATGAAGGTGTCCTCCAGGATCGCGGTGAGTTCGCCGTCGTTGCCGACGCGGTCGTCGTTGGTCCGGAAGCGCGGATCGTCGACCAGTGCCTCCCGTCCCAGGACGTCCCGGCACAGCACGATCCACTCCCGTTCACTTTGGACACTCAGGAACACCCTGTCGTCACCGGTGCGATACGGGCCGTACGGCGAGATCGACGGATGCGCCGCCGCCGTGCGCCGGGGCGGTTCCTGGCCGTAACGGGAGAAATAGGCGGGCTGACTCATCCATTCGCCGAGCGAGTCGAGCATCGCGACGTGCAGGGTCGCTCCCTCACCGGTGCGCTCGCGGTCGTACAGCGCGGTGAGGACGCCGCTGTAGGCGTACATCCCGGTGGCGATGTCGGCGATCGAGATCCCCGCCTTGGCCGGTGTCTCCGGGGTTCCGGTGGACATCACGAGCCCGGTTTCGCACTGCACCAGCAGATCGTAGGCCTTCTTCGTCCGATATGGACCTTCCGGGCCGTAGCCGGAGATCGAACAGTGGACCAGTTCCGGACGGTCCGCGCGCAGCGTCCCGGCGTCGAGGCCGAGCCGTTCCACCGCGCCGGGCGCGAGGTTCTGCAGGAACACGTCCGCCTCGCCGATCATCGCGCCGAGCAGCGCCCGGTCCGCGGGTTCCTTGATGTCGAGTTCGACGCTTTCCTTGCCCCGGTTGAGCCAGACGAAGTAGCTCGACTGCCCGTGCACGGTGCGGTCGTAGTCACGGGCGAAGTCGCCGACGCCGCGGCGTTCGATCTTGATGACGCGCGCGCCGAGGTCGGCGAGCTGACGGGAAGCGAACGGAGCGGCGACGGCCTGTTCCAGCGCGACGACGGTGATTCCCTCGAGTGGTGGGCGCATACTGCCTTCCTCGGTGTTCAGGACGGGATGCGGTGCCGTTCGATCAGCTGGCGGGCGATCACGCCGCGCTGGATCTCGTTGGTGCCCTCGCCGACGATCATCAGTGGCGCGTCACGGAAATACCGTTCGACGTCGAACTCCGTCGAGTAGCCGTAGCCGCCGTGGATGCGGACCGCGTCGAGCGCGATCTCCATCGCGGCCTCGGAGGCGAACAGTTTCGCCATGCCCGCCTCCATATCCGCGCGTTCGCCCGAGTCGTAGCGTCGCGCCGCGTGGTGGGTCAGCTGGCGGGCGGCCTCGAGTTTGGTCGCCATGTCCGCGAGATGATTGCCGACCGACTGGTGCTGCCAGATCGGCTTGCCGAAGCTCTCGCGTTCCTGGGCGTAGCGCAGGGAATCCTCCAGCGCCGCCCGGCCGACGCCGAGTGCCCGGCAGGCGACCTGGATCCGGCCGATCTCCAGGCCCCGCATCATCTGGCCGAATCCGCGTCCTTCCACCCCGCCGAGCAGCGCCGTGACCGGCGCACGGAAGTCGTCGAAGGAGAGCTCGCAGCTCTCGACACCCTTGTAACCGAGTTTGGGCAGATCCCGCGAGACCTCGAAACCCGGACCCTTCTCCACCAGCAGGACGGAAATCCCCTTGTGCGCGGGTTCGGCGGCGGGATCGGTCTTGCACAGCAACGCGACCAGCTGGGACCGGCGCGCGTTGGTGATCCACGTCTTGCTGCCGTTGACCACGTACTCGTCGCCCTCGCGCCGCGCCGTGGTGCGGAGTGCCTGCAGATCCGAGCCGCCACCGGGTTCCGTGAGCGCCATCGTCGCGCGGATCTCGCCCGTCGCCATCCTCGGCAGGTAAGCGTCCTTTTGCTCCTGGGTGCCATATGTGGCAAGGAGTTTCGCGACGACGGTGTGGCCGCCCATCGCGCCGGCGAGGCTCATCCAGCCGCGCGCGAGCTCCTCCGTCACCAGCGCGTAGCACTGGGCGGAGACCTGAGTCTCGCCCCACGGCTCGGGCACGGCCAGCCCGAAGACACCCATCTCCTTCATCTGGTCGATGAGCTTCCCGGGATAGGTGTTCGTATGGTCGAGCTCCCGCGCGACGGGCCGGACCTCGCGATCCACGAACCCGGCCACGAGCGAGACGATCTCGGTCTCTTCCTCGGTCATATGGTTATCATGAGCGATGATGTGAGGGTATGTGAAATACCGAATCATGATGGTCGCATACCGGTCCGCGATGAGCAGGGGTGCAGGTGGACTTCAAGCAGCTCAAGGCGTTGGTGACGGTCGCCGAGGTCGGCAGCGTGACCCGCGCGGCCGAGCTGCTGCACCTGGTCCAGCCGGCCGTCACCCGGCAGATCCGCACCCTGGAACAGGAACTCGGGGTGCCGTTGTTCGAACGGACCCGCCACGGGATGCGCCCCACCGAGGCGGGCGCGACGCTCGTCGAACGGGCTCGCCGGGCGCTCACCGAACTCGACCGGGCCCGGGCCGAGCTGGCCCCGAAACCCGGGGTGGTCACCGGGATCGTCACGGTCGGCCTGCTGGAGAGCGCCGCCGAACGGCTTGCCGCACCGCTGACCACGGAAGTGCTTCGCAAGCATCCGGGGATCGAACTGCGGCTGCTCACCGCGTACTCCGGGCACCTCCAACGGTGGATCGACGACGGTGACGTCGACCTGAGCCTGCTCTACAACCTGACCAGCACGCCGTCGCTCAACGTCCGTCCGCTGGTCCGCGAACGGCTGTGGGCGGTCGCTCCTCCGTCGGCCGGGCTCGATCCCGCATGTCCTGTCCCGTTCGCCGAGGTGGCCGCGCATCCGCTGGTGATGCCCTCCGAGGGGCACGCGCTGCGCACCCTCATCGACGGCGCGGCCCGCGAGGCGGGTGCCGAGGCGGAGGTCACCGTGCAGACCAACGCCATGACCCTGCAGAAACGCCTCGTGCTCGGCGGGCACGGCTGGACGATCCTGCCCGGTATCGGCATCGCGGCGGACGTCGCCGACGGCATCCTGAGCGCGGCTCCGGTGTGCGAACCGGAGGTCTGGCGCACCGTCGTCCTCGGTATGCCCAGGACGGGGCGCGTCACGCCCGCCGTCGACACTGTCGCCCGGGCACTGGTCCGGCAGATCCACCGGACCGTGCGGGAGGGCGAGTGGCCCTCGGCACGGCTCTGGGAAGACCGAACAGGAGAAGAATGAGCACGCTCCCCCGCACCGGCCACGCCGTCGCCGCCGACGGCACCCGGCTGGCCTACCAGTGGCACGGCACGGGCAGGCCGCTCGTGCTGCTGGCCGGGCAGGCGAACGACCACACGTGGTGGGATCGCACGCGCGGGGACTTCCCGAGCACGATCACCATGGACTACCGCGGTACGGGTGACAGCGACGCGCCCGATTCCGCTTACTCCACACCGGGTTTCGCGGACGACGTGATCGCGGTCCTCGACGAGCTAGAGGTCGGCGAGGCCGATGTCTACGGCACTTCGATGGGCGGGCGCGTCGCCCAGTGGGTCGCCGCGCGCTATCCCGATCGGGTGCGGCGACTCGTACTCGGCTGCACCTCGCCGGGTGGCAAGCACGGGGTCGAGCGGTCGAACGACGTACGGCTGGCCCTGGCGCGGCGGTCCTCCGTGGAAGCGCGGGAGACGCTGGAGAATCTGATGTACACACCCGCCTGGAGAGCGGCGAATCCCGGCCCGTACCGGGTGCTGGGCGCGCACGGCATGCCGCCGCACGCGGTGCGCGGACATCTGGTCGCGAGCAACACGCACGACGCCTGGGAGGTGCTTCCGGAGATCACCGCGCCCACTCTGGTCCTGCACGGTGACGACGATCTGCTCGCACCCGTGGCGAACGCGCCGCTGTTGACGGACCGGATTCCCGACGCGCGGATGCATCTCTTCGCCGGGGCGCGCCATGCCTACTTCGACGAGTGCCGTCCCGAATCGAGCGAGCTGTTGAGCGACTTCCTCGGGTAGACCATGCCGGCCGGGTATGCGCCCATCGCGGATTTCTATTTCTCAACCGCAGGGATCACAGCTCATGATGGTCGGCGTTCCCGGAGCGAAGGAGCTTCCCTTGCCGCACAAGAAACCCGGCGTCGTCGCGAACGTGGTCCGCGGCTGCCTCGGCAACCTGGTCGAGTGGTACGACTGGTTCGTCTACGCCTCGTTCAGCATCTACTTCGCGGCCAGCTTCTTCCCCGAGGGGAACCTGACGGCCCAGTTGCTTTCGACCGCCGTCGTGTTCGCCGTCGGTTTCCTGATGCGCCCGCTCGGAGGCTGGCTTCTCGGCCTCTACGCGGACAAGTTCGGCCGCCGGGCCGCGCTGACCCTGTCCGTGACGCTGATGAGCTTCGGCTCACTGGCCATCGCACTCACGCCTGGCTATTCGTCGATCGGCATCCTCGCGCCCGTGATCCTCGTGGTCGCCAGGCTCGCGCAAGGTCTGTCGGTGGGCGGCGAGTTCGGTTCGAGCGCGACCTACCTGTCCGAGATCGCCACTCCGCGGCGACGCGGGTTCTACTCGAGCTTCCAGTACGTCTCGATCACCGTCGGGCAGCTTTCGGCGCTGCTGGTGATGATCGTGATGCAGTCGCTGCTCACCGAAGCGCAGATGTACGCGTGGGGCTGGCGGGTGCCGTTCGTGCTCGGCGCGATCGCCGGACTCGTGGTGATGTACCTCCGCCGCAGCATGGTGGAATCGGAGCACTTCCAGCGCTCTGCCGACTCGCCTTCCCGCGGCGGCCTGCGGGTCCTGCTGCGCGAGCACCGCCGCCAGGTTCTCGCCGTCCTCGGCCTCGCCATCGGTGGCACGGTGGCGTTCTACACCTTCACCAGTTATCTGCAGAAGTACATGGTGAACACGGCGGGAATCCCCAAGCCGACCGCCTCGCTCATCGGTTTCGCCGCCCTGTTCCTGTTCATCTTCATGCAGCCCGTCGCCGGCGCCCTTTCCGACCGCTGGGGCCGCCGCCCGGTCATGTTCGGCTTCTCCATCGGCGGCATGCTGCTGACCGTGCCGATCATGACGCTCGTGGGCAGGACGGGGAATCCGTGGGTCGCCTTCCTGCTCATGATCACCGCCATGGTCTTCCTCAGCGGCTACACGGCTTTGTCGGCCATCATCAAGGCGGAGATGTTCCCCACCAACGTCCGCGCGCTGGGAGTCGGACTGCCGCACGCCCTGGCGACCGCGGTGTTCGGCGGGCTCTCGGAACCGATCGCGCTGGCCCTGAAGCAGGCCGGACACGAGAGCGTGTTCTTCTGGTGGGTCACCGGGTGCATCGCGCTGACGTTCGTGGCGACCCTGGTGGTGCGGGAGCCCTCGCGTGACTCTGCTCTGGAGATCGGTGCGGTGCGTGCTCGGGATTCCGTTGTGAGGTAGCGGGGACACGGTTACTGTTGATCGGTTTCTTGGGAGCTTGTCCTTGCGGTTGGGCGTCGCCGAATTTTGGCGATGGGCCGCAGGTCTTCGCGGTCACCGTTCCGTGAACCTTGCGGGAAACCCCGCCGGGGCGAGCGAACCGTGGCCGGATTTCGGCAACGGGCAGCTGCGGGGTTCCTCCAGCTGGAGGCTCGGTGGATGGGTCGCGGCGTCGTGGGTACCGCAGCGGCTGTCGCCGTAGCGCCGATCCACACGGAGTCCTGTCCGCACGCGCTTCAGCGGTCGCCGTATTTCGGTAATGGGCGATGTGGTGGCGATATCCCAGCCCACGGCATGATCATGACCGGAGTCCATCCCGACCGAGCCGTAGCCGTATTTCGGCGACCAGGCGGTGCCGATCGTCGTGGAAGCGCTGCCGTTTTTTGGCGACGGACTCAGAACGGTGGCTCTTCAGTGCGGGGTTCGTGCAGTGGCGGTGGCGAGCTGTCGTAGCTGTGTCCCGTGGGTGTGGTGATGGTGAGGGTGCCGTCTTCGGTGAGGTGGTAGATCCAGCCGGGTTCGTCTTTCAAACGGTGGTCGCGGCGGCACAGATCGATCAGTTCGGTGTTGGCGGTGTGGCCACCGTGCTGCCAGGGCACAGTGTGGTCGAGGTCGCAGGCTTGGGCGACACGGTGGCAGCCGGGTCTTCGGCATTCCCGGTCCCGGACCCGCACGAACTCACCCAGTCCGGCGGTGGGCCGATACCGGTCCCGGCCCAAATCCAGGACCTGTCCCGACAAGGGGTCGGTGATGATCCGCCGCAACACCGTGTCCGGGCCGGACGCGATCTGCCGGGCCAACGACGCCGGAATGTGCCCGTGCCCGGCCAACTCGGCCGGATCCTCGTTCACCCCGAGGTAGGTGTTCAGGTCCATGTAGAGGAACACTTCGGACCGTTCGCTCTTGCCGCCTTGGCCGCCCAACATCAGATCGAGGGCGATGTCGGCGCGCAGCTGATCCAGGGTCCGGGTCTCGTCCCCAGTCTTGAGCGCCCGCGCCTCACGATCGATCCGCGTGTAGGCGGCGGCGACTTTCTCGACGGGGCCGTCTTCGACCTCGATCGAGGCGACCCCCATCTCGCCCTGCCGGATCGACAACCGACGCCCGCCACGATGCCGCTCCGCCCGTCGAGCCGCGCCGTCACGGTCGGCCATCACCGCCGCGTGATTCGCCGCCTTCCGGATCTGCTCCGAATTCCGGCCCGGCAGGCGGTCTTCCAGGACCGCGTCTACCGCGCGGGCATCCTCGTCCGACAGCCACGCCGTCGCGGTGGCGACTTTCATCGCCCCGTAACCACCCACCTCGCCGCGGTCCAGCAGCCCGAGTGTCCGGGGCAGGCGGGTGGTCAACGCCGCCGCCGTCGACACCAACCCAGCGGCGTGACCGTCCACAACGGACAAAGCGAACGCGACCTCCTGCACCACACTCGACGCCCCGCCACGGTGCCGGTTCAGCTGAGCCAACGCGCGGAACCGGACCGCCTCCAACCGCGCGATCCCCTCCGACGCCGCGACAGCCGCGTCGACAGCATCACCGTCGCCCAACGAATCCAGCCCGGCATTGACCTCCTTCAGTGCATCAGAAGCAGTGATTTCCTTGAGTAGCGCCACAGTGGCGTTGCATGTGTCCACACACAAAAGCTACAACCGACCACCGACAGTTTCCGCGCCGACGAGCTTTCCCTTACACACCAACGCTAATCGACATCGAGCAACCCCTGAGCACCATTCTCCAGCTGCCGCGCGATCTCCTCCGACCGCGGCAACATGGTCTTCTCATACAGAGCAACACCCTCGCCGACAGAAGCAGACCCGGCCAACGCCAGTGCAAGGTCGCAAGCGTCGACCATGGCCAGATTGACGCCGACACCGAGCGGCGGCATCAGGTGAGCCGCGTCGCCGAGCAAGGTCACCCATGGCTTGTGCTCCCACGTGTGCGGGACGGGCAGGACGTACAACGGGCGGTCGACGTACGGGCCGTCGTTGTCGGTGATCATCCGCACCATCGACGGCGACCAGCCGGAAAACGCGTCGAGCAGCCGGCCGCGGACGTCCGGGTTCGACCCGATCCAGTCCGCCGGCAGCCGCTGGATGATGTAGACCCGGATATGGTCCCCACTGTTGCGCTGCGCGAAAAGGCACCGCTCGCCGTCCGCCGCCATCGCACTGCCCTGGCCGACGAGTTCGGCGAGTTCGGGGTGCACGTTCTCGACGTCGTCGAACCACGCCTCCAGGAAGGTGATCCCGGCGTATTCGGGCACGGCCGCCGAAACCGCCGGACGAACCCGTGACCACGCGCCGTCGGCGCCGATGACCAGATCCGTCTCGACCGTCGTTCCGTCCGTGAACCGCAACAGCCCAGGGGCCTCGACCCGGTCCAGTGTCCGTCCCCAGTGGACGGTGCCCGGCTCCAGCGAGTCGAGCAGGAGCTCGCGCAGCTGACCGCGGTCGATCTCCGGTTTGAACATCTCCCCTTCGGCAGGGACATGGTGCTCCACGAGACGCCCAAGCGGATCCAGTTTGCGCATCTCCTGCCCTTCGGGGCGGGCGAGGGCGAAGAACTCGTCGAGAAGGCCGGCTTCGCGCAGGGCCAGCTGCCCGTCGTCCGCGTGCAGGTCGAGGGTGCCGCCCTGGTTGCGAGCTTGGGGATGCGGATCGCGGTCGTACACCGTCACGGGGACGCCGTGTTTCTGCAGGATGCGAGCGCAGGTCAGACCTCCGGGGCCCGCTCCGATGATGCTGATCGTCATGACCCCAGAAAAGCAGAACGAGTTAAAAAGTGCAACGAGTCAACTTAGTGACCGTGACAACTCATGCGGTAGGGTGCCTGCATGGAGACACCGGGACGGCGTGAACGCAAGAAGGCGGCCACCCGCCGAGCGCTGGCGGACGCCGCGCTGAAGTTGTTCCTGGAGCGCGGCTACGACCAGGTGAGCATCCGCGACATCGCCGAGGCGGCCGACGTCTCGACGACGACGCTGTTCAAGCACTTCCCCAGCAAGGAGGCGCTGGTCTTCGACGAGTCCCAGGACCGCGAAGAGCGCTTGGTCGCCGCCGTCCGGGACCGCGAAAAGGGCCAGAGCATCGTCGAGGCGCTGCGCGCGTACGTGCTCGCCACCTGGCTTCCGCTGACGACGCATCCCCAGTACGCCGAGTTCACCGCGCTGGTGAGCGGCACACCGGCGCTGCAGGAGTACGGCGAGCGCATGTGGACCCGGCACGCCGCGGCCCTCGGCACCGCGATCGCCGAAGAGACCGGCGTGGACTCCGACGACATCGCCTGCCGCGCGCTCGCGCGCTTCGTGCTGGACATCCCGGCACTCACCAGGGGCCGCCCGGATCCGCGGGAGGACGTCGAGAAGATCTTCGATCTCCTCGAGCGCGGCTGGCGCTAGTCCTCCTCGGGACGGGAACCGCGCAGCGAACCCGGATGCGCCTTGGCGGAGGGATCCTTGCGGGTCTTGAGCAGACTCGCCACCGTCACCACGACGAGGATGCCGATGATCACCGCGAGGCTGACCGGCGTCGAGATCTCCGGAACGCTCTCGTCGATGTCGACGTGTGCCCAGTGCAGGATCAGCTTGATCCCGATGAACCCGAGGATCACCGCGAGCCCGGCCGACAGGTACACCAGGCGATCGAGCAGGCCCTTCACCAGGAAGTACAGCGCCCGCAGGCCCAGCAGGGCGAAGGCGTTGGCCGCGAAGACCAGGTACGGCTCGTCGGTGACGCCGAAGACCGCGGGGATCGAATCCAGCGCGAACAGCAGGTCGATCCCGCCGATCGCGAGCAGCACCACGACCAGCGGCGTGCCGACCCGCTTCCCGTCCACGCGAGTGAGGAGCTTGCCGCCGTCGTATTCGGTGGACAGCGGCAGCAGACGGCGCGCGGACCGCACCACCACGTTGTTCTCGACGTCCGGATCCTCGTCGCGATGCCGGAACAGCTGGATGCCGGTGTAGATCAGCAACAGCCCGAACAGCAGGAACATGAAGGAGAACAAGGAAAGCAGCGTGGCGCCGAGCGCGATGAAGATCGCCCGCATGATCAGCGCGACGACGATGCCGAACGTGAGCACCTTGTGCTGATGTTCCTCGGGTACCGCGAAGGTGCTCATGATGATCACGAACACGAAGAGGTTGTCGACGGACAAGCTCTTCTCGACGATGTAACCCGCGAAGTACTGCTGCCCGAAGTCGCCACCGTGCGCGAGTGTCAGCCAGACACCGAACGCCACCGCGACCAGGATGTAGCCGACCGACCAGGCCACCGCCTCGCCGAAGCCGACCTTGTGCGGGCGCACCGCCGCGAGGACGAGGTCGAGTGCCAGGAGGCCGAGCACCAGCCCGATCGTGACGATCCAGGTGAGACCATCGATCTGGAGCATCCGCACCCTGTCTTTCCGTGGACGGCAGGTGCCAAGATCCTAAGTGCGACTCCCCCGGTCCGCATTCGCATGACCCGGCGCGGCGTCCAGCAGTGCGGCGAGCACGGTCTTGAGCAAGGGGTGGTCCGCGCTCCCCCGCCGGACGGCGGCGAACACGCGGCGCAGCGGCGGCTCGCCGCGCAACGGGACGGCGACTGCGCCGGGCACGGCGGCGAAAGCGTTGCGCGGCACCAGTGCCACGCCCTCGCCCGCGGCGACCAGGGTGGTGATCGCGTGGAAATCGTCGGACACGTGCCGGATCGCCGGGTTGGCGCACACGATCATCAGCACGTCGCGGCACGGATTCCCGGGTTTCGGCGCGATCCATTCGTCGTCGGCGAGGGCGTCGATGTCCACTTCGGACGCTTCCGCGAGCCGGTGCGCGGTGGGCAGCACGACGTCGAAGGGCTCCACGTACAGAGGGAACCGGGTGAGCCTGCTTTCATCCGTCCGTGGCGAGAGGCGGTACTCCTCGGTGATCGCCAGATCGACCTCGCCGTCGAGCAGCAGCGGGATGCTCGCGTGCCCTTCGACGTCCTGCACCTGCATGGTGACCCCGGGCGAACCGGCGCGCAGGGAGGCGATCGCCGGCGCGACGACCATCGTGATCGCGGAGGCGAAACTCGCCAGCCGCACCAGGCCCTGGACGCCGGAATCGAGCGCGGCCAGCGTCGCCCGCGCCCGTTCCAGCTCGGCGGCGACGGCGTTGGCGTGCACCACCATCAGTTCACCGGCGGGGGTCAGCGAAACCCGCCTGCCCCGGCGGCGAAGCAGCTGCTGGCCGCACTCGGCTTCGAGTGCGGCCAGCTGCTGGGAGACCGCGGACGGCGTGAGGTGCAGCGCCTGGCCCGCCGCCGTCACGGTGCCGTGGTCGGCGAGGGCGCGCAGCACGCGCAGCCGTCGCGGATCGATCATTCGTCCATCATGGACCTTGCTGTCACGAACGCGTCGACGGCCCGGTCGACGTCCTCGGTCGAGTGCGCCGCCGACATCTGCGTCCGGATCCGGGCCTTGCCGTGCGGCACCACGGGGTAGGAGAAGCCGATCACGTAGATGCCCTGGTCGAGCAGCAGATCCGCCATCTTGCCCGCCTTGGCGGCGTCGCCGATCATCACCGGGATGATGGGGTGCTCACCCGGGAGCAGGTCGAAACCGGCCTCGGTCATCCGGCGCCGGAACAGCTCGGTGTTGGCGCGCAGCTTGTCCAGCAACTCGCCGGAGGAGTCCAGCAGTTCCAGCGTGGCGAGCGCGGCCGCGGTGATCGACGGCGCCAGCGAGTTCGAAAACAGGTACGGCCGCGAGCGCTGCCGCAGCATCTCGACGATCTCCGCGCGGCCGGAGGTGTAGCCGCCGCTCGCGCCGCCCAGCGCCTTGCCGAGCGTGCCGGTCAGCACGTCGACCTTGTCCTGGACGCCGAACAGCTCCGGCGTGCCGCGTCCGGTCGGCCCGGTGAAACCGACGGCGTGCGAGTCGTCGACCATCACCAAAGCGTCGTAGCGCTCGGCCAGTTCGCAGATCTCGTCGAGCGGCGCGAGGTAGCCGTCCATCGAGAACACGCCGTCGGTGGCGATCATCCGGTACCGCGCGCCGGACGCCTCCTTGAGCCGGGCCTCCAGGTCCGCCACGTCGCGGTTGCGGTAGCGCATCCGCTTCGCCTTGCACAGCCGGACGCCGTCGATGATCGACGCGTGGTTGAGCTCGTCGGAGATGATGACGTCCTGTTCGGTCAGCAGCGTCTCGAAGAGCCCGGCGTTGGCGTCGAAGCAGGAGCTGTAGAGGATCGTGTCCTCGGTGCCGAGGAACTCCGACAGCTTCGCCTCGAGCTCCTTGTGCGGCTGCTGGGTCCCGCAGATGAACCGCACCGACGCCATGCCGAAGCCCCAGCGATCCAGCGCCTCCTGGGCGGCCTTGATCAGCTTGGGGTGATCGGCGAGACCGAGGTAGTTGTTGGCGCAGAAGTTGAGGACGTCGCCGTCGCCGACACTGACCGAAGCCCGTTGCGGCCCCTGGATCACCCGCTCGCCCTTGTACAGCCCGGCTTCCCGGATCTCGGCGAGCCCGGCCTTGAGGTCGTCGCGCATCGCGCCGTACATCAGTTCTCCGTCCAGTCCAGAATGACCTTGCCGCAGCGGCCTTCCCTGGCCGTCGCGAACGCCTTCTCGTATTCGGTGTAGCCGAACCGGTGGGTGACCACCGGCGAGATGTCCAGCCCGGCCTGCAGCAGCACGGACATCGAGTACCACGTCTCGAACATCTCGCGTCCGTAGATCCCCTTGATCTGGATCATCTTCAGCACCACGGACGCGATGTCGACCGACACGTCGGAAGCGGGGAGGCCGAGCAGCGCGACGCGGCCACCGTGCGACATGTTCGCGATCATGTCGCGCAGTGCCTCGGGCCGCCCGCTCATCTCCATGCCGACGTCGAAGCCTTCGGCCATGCCGAGCCGCTCCTGCGCGTCGGCGATGGTCGAGGAGGAGACGTCCAGCGCGAGGTCGACGCCGACCTTGCGGGCCAGTTCCAGCCGGTGCTCGCTGACGTCGGTGACGACGACGTTGCGCGCGCCCGCGTGGCGCGCGATGGCGGCGGCCATGATGCCGATCGGGCCGGCGCCGGTGACCAGCACGTCCTCGCCGATGACGGGGAAGGACAGCGCGGTGTGCACGGCGTTGCCGAGCGGGTCGAAGATCGCGGCGATGTCGAGGTCGACCTTGGTGCGGTGCACCCAGGCGTTCATCTCGGGCAGGACGGCGTACTGCGCGAACGCGCCGTCGGTGTGCACGCCGAGACCCTTGGTCCTGGCGCACAGATGACGCCGCCCGGCCTTGCAGTTGCGGCAGCTTCCGCAGACCAGGTGGCCCTCGCCGCTGACCAGGTCGCCCACCTTGACCGTCGTCACCGACCGGCCGATCTCGACCACCTCGCCGACGAACTCGTGCCCGATGACCAGCGGCGCGGCGATGGTGCGCGCCGCCCAGTCGTCCCAGGAGTCGATGTGCAGATCGGTGCCGCAGATCCCGGCGCGCAGCACGCGCACGGCGACGTCGCCGGGGCCGACGACGGGGTCCGGCACGTCGGTGAGTTCCAGCCCGGGTGCTCGGTCGGCTTTGACCAATGCCTTCATGGCGCGAAGTCTGGCCCGCCCGCGCTGTTCAGTCCATCGCGAGTTTCTGAAATCCCTCGTTAGAGCAACTTCACAAGGAGCCCGGCACGCGGACCGACACGAAGTCCGGCCGCGGCGCCACCTCGAACCCGATCGACCGGTAAAGCCGGATCGCCGAGGTGTTCGTCGCCGCCGCGTGCATCATCGGGTGTTCGCCGCGAGCCCGGATCCCCGCCGCCACCGCGCGGATGAGCCGCGTCGCCAGTCCTCGGCCGCGATACGCCGGGTCGGTGCAGACGGCGCTGATCTCGGTCCAGCCGGGTGGATGCATCCGTTCCCCCGCCATCGCGATGAGGGCGCCATCCCGCCGGATACCCAGGTATGTCCCCAATTCGATGGTCCGTTTCCGGAACGGCCCCGGTTGGGTCCGCTCCACGAGGTCGAGCATCTCCGGGACGTCGTCCGGCCCCAGTACGACGGCTTCGGGATCTTCGGCGGCTTCGAGCGCGACGTCGACCAGCCGGACCCCGGCGATCCTGCCGAGCACTTCCCAGTCCGCCGGGACGGGCAGCGCGTTGTGGACGGTGACCGTCCGGCCGGGACCCGCCAGCGCGGCGACGTCGGCCCACACACCGTCGTCCGGCTCGGGCGGCAGGGCGAAGAAGGGCGCGACGTCGACCTGGTAGCGCAGCACCTGTCCGAAGCGTTCCGCGAAGTGGGCGTGCGGCCCGGTCAGCGAAGCCCAGGCCGGGTCGTCGAAAGGGGTGACCATGACGGCACCGACAGCGGACGGCGGGCTTTCATTCCCGCTCCCACATCCTGAGCGCTCAGGTGCCCGGCACCAGCAGCGGGGAGTGCGGATCGAGCTCGATCCCGCGTTCACGGAGCGTGTCGTCGATGACCCGCCAGATCCAGCGCACCAGGAGGGCCGCGAGCTCCGGCAGATCGATGCCGCCCGGGTTCTCCAGCCAGCGCGCGGCACTCGCGTCGACGAGCCCGACCAGCCCGAAGGCGAGCGGTTCGGCGATCCGGCCGTCCAGGTCGAAGGTGTCGAGGTAGTGCTCGAACAGGATGGAGAGTTGCTTGGCGATCGACGTTTTGACGTCGATGATGGCGTCGCCGCCGCGCCGCCCGGCTTGGGAATGCCTGGCGAGATAGCGGTAGAGGTTCCCGTATTCGGCGAGCCAGCCGGTGTGCGCGCCCACCGCGACGGTGATCAGCTGCATCGGTGTCCCGCTCGGATCCCACAGCGGGGCCAGTTCGGCGGTGATGAGCCGGACGGCGCGGTCGGCGATCGCGCGCTGCAGGTCGGCGGCGTCGTCGAAATGCTTGTACACCCGCGTTCTCGCGACTCCCGCCTCGTCGGCGATCTGTTCGGTGGAGACCTCCGGACCGTGCGCGGCGATCGCGCGCAGCGCCGCGTCGACGAACTCCCGCCGGCGGCGCTCACGCTGTCCCGCCCAGCGCGCCGCGCGGCCGTCCGGCCTCGGCGCGTCGGCTTCAGGCGTCATCCCCCGGAGTTTATCGGTGGACGGTTAGCGGGTACACTGCCGTACCCGTTACTTTGAGTATGCAGATCGGCCCGTCCGGGAGACCGCGATGAGGGAAGACGTCGACACCACAGCGGACGCCACCCTGCTCGACGCCTTCCGCGCCGGTGACATCGCCGCCGGCGAGACACTCTTCCGGCGGCACGCCGAGCCGCTCCGCCGGATCGCCGCGGGCTGGGTCTCCGAGCCCGCCGAACGGGACGACCTCGTGGCCGAAGCCTTCGTGCGGGTCCTGAGCGTCATCCGCGACGGCGGCGGCCCGCGGGAGAACCTCCGGCCCTACCTCGCGGTCACCATCCGGAATCTCGCGGCCAAGTGGAGCCACCACCACAAGCGGGTCGAGTTGTACGGCACGACCCCGGCGGTCGAAGAGGCCGCCGGGACGATCGGCGCCGAGGAACTCCTCATCCTCCGCTCGAACGCCCGGCTGGCGTGGACCGCCTATTGCGCGCTCCCCGGCCGCTGGCGGACGGTGCTTTGGCGGACCGAGGCCGAAGGCGACTCGCCGAAAGTGGTCGCTCCACTGTTGGGAGTCTCGCCCAACGGCGCCTCCGTCCTGGCACTGCGGGCCCGCGAAGGACTCCGCCAGGCGTTCTTGCAGGCACAGGTCCCCGAAACGGGAACGCCGTGCTGCCAGGAGGCGCGGCGCCGGATGGGCGCGTGGCTCCGCGGCGGCGTACCGGGCCGCCGGGCGGACCTGATCTCCGCGCACCTGGCGGACTGCGAACCGTGCCGCACCGTCGCCACCCGGCTCGACGAGATCAACCGCGAGATGCCGCCGGGTGTCCGCGCCGTCTCCGCCTGAAGCGGATCAGCCGGGAACGGGGGCGCCCTCCCCCGCGATCCGCAGCGCCTCCACCAGTTCCCGGTACAGCGTATCGGTGGCGAGCAGGTGCTCGTGGCTGCCGCTCGCCCGGACGCGGCCTTCCTCCATCACCACGATGGTGTCCGCGTCGATCACCGTGGACAGCCGGTGCGCCACGGTGACCACGGCGCCCTCGCGCGCCAGCCGCCGGATGCAGTCGTGGATCGCGCTCTCGGTCCGGCCGTCGACCTGCGCGGTCGCCTCGTCCAGCAGCACCACGTCCGGTGTGCGCAGGATGGCCCTGGCCAGCGCGATCCGCTGCCGTTCCCCGCCGGACACCGACGTCGACGAAAGCGGCGTGTCCAGTCCGTCGTCCAGCGCGGCGATCTTGTCGCTCAGCCGGACTTCTTCGAGTGCTCGCCGCACTTCTTCTTCGGTCGCGTCCGGATGGGTGAAGAGCAGGTTCTCCCGGATCGTCCCCGGCACGATCGGCGTCTCCTGCTCGACGTAGGCCAGCCGGGTCCGCACGTCCGCGTACGGCAGGTCCGCGTACTCGCGTCCGTCCAGCAGCAGTGAACCCGAATCCGGCCGCACGAACCGCATGATCAGCGACAGCATCGTGGTCTTGCCCGCGCCGGACGGTCCGACGATCGCGGTGTGCCCGCGTCTCGGGATCTTCAGCGACACGTCCCGCAGTGCCGGATCGCCGCCGTAACCCGCGGTCACCCCGCGCAGTTCGACTACCGGGCCGCTCTGTTCGCCCGACGGCTTCGTCCGGACGGGCACCCGGTCCTCTTCCACCTCGAGCGCGTCCATCTCCCGGATCCGCCCGGCCGCGGCGATCCCCGCCTGCAGCGCGGTCATGTTCTGGCTCAGTTCGGTGATCGGCTCCATCAGCGCGAACGCGTACAGCAGGAACGCGATGAGGCTCGACACCTCCAGCAGGCCCGCGTCGACCCGCCAGGCGCCGAGGCCGAGGATCACCAGGGTCGCGGCCTGGATTCCGGTCCAGGCCACCACCCAGGCGACGGCCTCCCGTCGCACCGCGCGGACACCGTGCGCGGCGGCGGCTTCCGCGTCGACCAGGATCCGCTCGGACTGCCGGGCTTCGGCACGGCTGGCCTTCACCGTGCGGATCGCCCGCAGCGCGCCTTCGAGGACGCCGCCGAGACGGCCTACGCGGTCCTGCGCCTTTTCCTGTTCCTTCGCGATGGCAGGCATGAGCCACGTGAACAGCACGATCACCACGAGCACGGCCGCCACCGTCGTCGCCAGCAGCACCGGGTCGAGCACGCTCATCAGCACCAGGGTGCCGACGAGCATCACCACGCCGTTGATCAGGCCGATCACGCTGGACGACGCCGCCTCGCGCAGCAGCACCGTGTCCGAGGTGACGCGCGTGACCAGCTCCCCCGTCGGTCGTTTCGTGATCGCCGGGATCGTCGCGCGGAAGAACCGCCGCACCATCGATTCCCGCGCCTTCAGCACCACCCGCTCGCCGACGGTGCCGAGCAGGATCCACTGCCCCAGCCAGATCACCGCGCCGATCACCATCAGGCCCGCCAACGCCAGCACCGGGCCCGCCAGCGACGCCGACGAACCGAGCGAGTCGAGCACCCACTTCGTGACCATGGGCGTGGCGAGACCGGCCGCCGAACCGAGCAGGGCGAGTACCAGGCCGATCGCCAGTGCCCCCTTGTGCGGCCGCGCGAACGACCACAGCACCTTCAGTCGTGGAGTGTTCATGGTTCTCAATGGAACACGAGTGTTCTAAAATCGTCAAACGAGTTCCATATCGGGAGCGAGGTACGGTACCGGCCATGAGTGAGGGTGTGGTCACCGAGACGGGTGTCCGGGCGAGGACCCGGCGCGCGATCCTGGACGCGGCCATCGAGACGTTGACCAAGCAGCCGAGCGCCACGCTGGCCGACATCGCGGCGGCGGCGAACGTCGGGCGCACCACGGTGCACCGGTACTTCGCGGAGCGTTCGGATCTCATCGAGGCCATCAGCCACGACGCCCTCGACAAGATCTCCCAGAGCACCCAGCGGGCCAGGCTCGACGACGGCCCGGTCCCCGCCGTGCTGGCGCGGTTGTGCCAGGAGTACTTCGAGCACGCCGACATCTTCCAGTTGCTGTTCACCATGCCGGATCTGGTGACCCGTCCCGAATGGGCGGAGGAGAGCGACGACGACCGCCGCCTGATGCGGCTCATCGAACGCGGGCACGCCGAGGGCTCGATCGATCCGGCGATGACGAAGGAGTGGTTGCTGCAGTTGCTCTGGAGCCTGCTCTACACGGCGTGGGAGCTGGTGCGCGACAAGACACCGAAGCACGAGGCACTCACGTTGTGCCTGCGCAGTCTGGAAAAGGTCATCGCGGTCGGCTGAAGTCCTCCGAAGTGATGACGCGAACTCGCGCGGCTTCGAAGATCCTGGCCCGGTGAAAGAAAAACCTCTACCCGCCCGGGGAATCCTCTTCGGCGGGCTCGCGGTGTTCGTGGCCGCGCCAGCGCTGCTGCTGGCGACCGGGCACGACACGATCAAGCCGTCCGCGGATTCGGACAAGGCACTTTCTTTGGCCGGAGCCCTGATCCCGGCGCTGGCCGGGATGCTGCTGATCCGCGGGATCCCGCTCCACGCGCCGAGACTGCTCCCCGACGCGACCGACCGGGCCAGACTCCGGAAGCAGGCGACGGCCTTGGTGCTCATCGCCTTCCTGTGGCCGCTGGCGTTGTTCCTGGTGTCGGCGGCAGGACAGCAGGCGCTGGTCCGCGACATCTGGGCGCTCGCCAAGCCGCTCGTGTTCTTGGTGCTGCCGCTGCTTTTCCTGCGCACGCGAGGGGAACCCGATCCGTTCCGGCTGACGTGGCGGCCCCGGCAGGCCTGGCAATGGCTCGCGCCGATCCCGGCCGTGCTCGTGTTCGGCTGGCTCTCCGTCCTCGGCCCGCTCGCGCCGCCGCTCCCCACCTCGGAGGACTACCCCGACCCGGTGTACCTGGCCGTCGGCGCGACGCTGACCTTCTTCACCGCGAACGTCCTCGAAGAGGTCTTCTTCCGCGGCATGCTGCAGACCCGGCTGGAGGCGCTTTTCGGGCGGTGGCCGGGAATCCTGCTGGCCGCCCTGCTGTTCGCGTGGCTGCACCTGCCGACGCACGGACAGGGATCGCTCCCGCTCACACTGGGCGCGATCGTGGCCTTCCAAGGGTTCTTCGGCCTGTTCACCGGCTACCTGTGGTCGCGCTACCGCAACCTGTGGGCACCGATCGCCGCGCACACCGCGATGAACACCGTGCCCCTGCTGCTGATGTGAGCCGGCGGCTCGGCGCTCGTTTGCTGGAGCCGGTGTCGCGAAAGCCACTTTCGGGACATCAGACGTCCCGAAAGTGGCTTTCGCGACATGATCGCCAGGGCCAGCACTCACCAGACGGCTGGGCGGATCACGCGCCGATGGTCGCCGCGTCGATGACGAACCGGTACCGGACGTCGCTGTTCTCGACCCGGTCGTAGGCCACGTTCACCTGGTCGGCCGAGATCGTCTCGATCTCCGCGCCGATCCCGTGCTCGGCGCAGAAGTCGAGCATCTCCTGGGTCTCGGCGATCCCGCCGATCATCGAACCGGCGAGCACCCTGTTCCCGCCGAGCAGCGAGAAGGCGTTGTAGGACAACGGTTCGCCGGGCGCGCCGACGTTCACCATCGCGCCGCCGACCCGCAGCATGCCGAGGTAGGAGTCGACGGGCAGCGTCGCGGAAACGGTGTTGAGGATCAGGTCGAAGCGGCCGCGAAGCGACTTGAACGTCGACGCGTCGCTGGTCGCGAAGTAGTCCTTCGCCCCCAGCTTCAGGCCGTCTTCCTGCTTCTTCAGGCTCTGGCTGAGCACGGTGACCTCGGCGCCCATGGCGACCGCGATCTTCACCGCCATGTGGCCGAGTCCGCCGAGGCCGACGATGGCGACCTTCTTGCCCGGCCCGGCACCCCAGCGGTTCAGCGGGGAGTAGGTGGTGATGCCCGCGCACAGCAGCGGAGCGGCGACGTCGAGGCCGATCCCTTCCGGGATACGGCAGACGAAGGCGTCCTTCACGACGATCTGCCTGCTGTAGCCGCCGTAGGTGTTCTCGCCGTCGAAACCGACACCGTTGTACGTCTGGATGTTGCCCTTGACGCAGAACTGCTCGGTGCCCGCGAGGCAGTATTCGCACTCACCACAGGAATCGACCATGCAGCCGACCCCGACGCGGTCGCCCACCCGGTACTTCGTCACGTCGGAGCCGACCGCGGCGACGACGCCGGCGATCTCGTGACCGGGGACCATCGGGAAGATCGCGCTGCCCCAGTCCTCCTTCACCTGGTGGATGTCGCTGTGGCAGATCCCCGCGTACGCGATGTCGATCAGCACGTCGTCCGGACGCAGGTCGCGACGCTCGATCGTCGTCGGCGACAGTGCGGCGCCCGGGGACGGCGCGGCGATGGCGTGCGTGGTCGTCGTCATGAAACCCTCCGAGAAACAGTGAGACCATGTAAGAGGTCACTTACAACTAGCGTAAGAGGGCTCTTACATATTCCGCGACCGGGACGGTGTGATCCACGACATGGGCGGCAAGTACCATCACGGCGACCTTCGCGCCGAACTCGTGCGGGTCTCGCTGGACCTGATCGCCGAACAGGGGCTCGGCGCGTTCTCGGTCGCCGAGGTCGCCAGGCGCGCGAAAGTCAGCCCGGGCGCGCCCTATCGGCACTTCCCCGACAAGGAGAGCCTGCTGGCCGCGATCGCGGCCACCGTCGCCTGCCAGCTGGCCGACAGGGTGCAGGAAGCCGTCGAGGCCGAGAGCGAACCCGTCGCCGCGCTCGCCGCGGCCGCGGGCGCGTACACCGAATACCTCATCGAACGCCGGGCCGGGATGAACATCATCTACTCGGACGGCCTCCAGGGTCCCGAGCACGCCACCCTGCACGAGCAGACCCGCCGCCTGACCGACCAGTTCGTCATGCTCTGCCTGACGGTCGCGGACCGGCCGCAGGACGGGCTCGAACTGATGGAGCAGTTGTTCACCCAGGCGCACGGCTACGGCACGTTCTATCTCGACGGCGTCTTCACGAAACAGGGCTATTCCACGGAAGTCGTCGTCCGGAAGTCCGTCGAGGCCGCCCGCGCCGCCATCGAAGGCCGCACGAAAATGTGACGTGATTCACGTCTGATTTGTCCGATTACCGGGGCTCCTCGCGCCGACAGGATGCGAAGCGCAATCCTTTCGACAACGAGGAGAATCGCGTGAGCATCGGGCAAGAAACCGGATCGTGGCGGGAACTGGGCCGCCATACGAGCACCGCGGCGGTGCTGGCGGGTGGCGTGCTCGTCGGCGCGATCACCATCTACGTGGCGGCGAGCCTCCTGCCGACCGCCGTCCAGGACATCGGCGGGCGGCCGCTGTACGCCTGGACCATGACGGCGTTCCTGGTCGCCCAGGTCGTCGCGACCACGGTGGTGGGCCAGGCCCTTTCCCGCTTCGGCGGCAAGGCTTCCTACCTGCTCGGTTTCGGTGTCTTCGCCGCGGGCTCGGCCCTGTGCGCGGCGAGCCCGTCGATGCCGGTCCTCCTGATCGGCCGCGGGACACAGGGACTCGGCGCCGGCCTGCTGACCGGGCTGGGTTTCGCGCTGATCCATTCGGCGTTGCCGCCACGGCTGTGGAGCCGGGGCAGCGCCCTGATCTCCGCGATGTTCGGGGTGGGGAACTTCGCCGGCCCCGCGCTCGGCGGTTTCTCGGCACAGTTCGGTTCGTGGCGGTCGGCGTTCGCGATCCTCGCCGTGGCGGCGGGAGTGCTGGCGATCTTCGTGCCCCGGGCACTCCCCGACGGCGAACGCCCGGCACAGTCGCCGCCGGTCCCTGCCGTTTCGCTGGTCCTGATCGTCGGCGCCGCCGGGGCGGTGAGCGTGGCCGGGATCCTGTCCGACGTTCTCGCGATGGCGGCCTTCATCGCGCTGGGTCTCGTGCTCGTGTGCGCGTTCCTGGTGACGGAAAACCGTGCGGCGACGAGTGTGCTGCCCGGTTCGGTGTACCGGCGGGGCTCGCGGCTGCGGTGGATCTACCTGACCATCATGGTGCTGGCGTCCGGCGTCGCGGTGGAGACGTTCTTGCCGCTGTTCGGCCAGCGGCTGGGCGGGCTTCCGCCGGCGGCGGCTGGATTCTTCGCCGCCGCGCTGTCCTTGGGCTGGTCGGTGAGCCAGCTCGTCAGCGCGTCGTCGCGGAAGACACGACGGCTCGTGCTCGCCGGTCCCGCCTGTCTCGCCGCCGGGTTCGCGCTGCTGGGGCTGCTGCAGACCGAGCAGCCGTCGCTGCCCGTCGTCCTCGCCTGGCTGCCGGTGCTCTTCCTCGGTGGCACCGGAATCGGCATCGCGATGCCGCATCTGTCCGTCGCGGCGATGACCTCCGCCCCGGACGGCGAGGGCGGGCAGGCGGCGGCCGCGATCGCGACGATCCTGACGATGTCGACCGCGTTCGGCGCGGCGGTCGCCGGTCTGCTGGTCAACTTCGGCGGCGCTTCGGTGGTCACGTCGGCGAGGTGGCTGTTGTTCGGTTTCGCGGCCATCTCCGCGCTGGGACTGCTCACCGCACGCCGCGCGGTCTGAGTCGGGTCAGTTCCGGGAGCGCCTCGTGCGCACGCGCGGGAGCGCTTCCGGACAGCCGCCACCGCACCGGATGTGCGCCCAGACGATCTTCCCGCCCCGCACCGACTCGCGCCGGACGCCCCACTGCACCGCCACCCCGTCGACCACGAGCAGCCCCCGTCCGCGGGGGTCCTCGATCTGCGAACACCGCGCCCGGGGTTGCTCGACACTGACGTCCGCGACCTCGATCCGCACCGCGCAGGGAGTCACGCCGCGCCACAACTGGATGTGGCGTGCGCCACCCCCGTGCACATAGGCGTTGGCGACGAGCTCCGTCGCCGCGAGCAGGACGTCGTCGAGGTGCTTCTCGCCGAGATCGGGAAGGCATCTGACCACCCAGGCACGCATGTCCGGCAACGCCCGTGGCGTCGTGGCTCGCAGGTCAAGCACCCAGGTCCCCGGCACCGGATGCTCCGCGATACTGATCATGGAGCCACCCTTCCCGTCGCGCGCGGCCTCCCTGCTGAAGTCGCACATCCGGGTTACCCAGAACACCCGCCGATCAACCCGTGTCGAACCCGACACTCCGGTCATCGGGCAGCGATACCCTCCAGCACCGTCTTGACCACGGCTTCCACCTCCGGCGAAACGGTCACCGCCGGGCCGTGCGGAAGCAGCGCGGAGAGCACCGTTTCGTGGCAGACGCCGACCAGCATCGCCGCCGCCGCGTCGACATCGCCGTCCAGCCTGCCGAGTTCCTTTTCCGCCCGCAGGTATCCGGCGAGACGATCGCGCCACGTCTCGCGGTCTCCGGCTCGTTCCCCGAACCGCGCGAGCACGACGGGACGGGCGAGGAGCCCGGCGAACGCGGGCAGGATCTCCTTGTGCAGAGCCAACCCGTATGCCAACTGGGTGCGGAGATTGGCCTCGACCGTGGCCGAACCGGGCTCGGGCAGCTCGCCGAGCCCGTCTTCGACCCTCCGCACGTGCTCCGCCAAGGCGTCGGCCAGCAACTCCTCCTTGTCGGCGAAATGGTTGTACAGCACGCCATCGGCGACTCCCGCAGCCCGCGCGATCGCCCGCACCGTGAGTTCCGCGGTGCCGTGCGCGGAAATCAGGTCCGCGGCGGTGCCGGTCAGATGCTCGCGCAGGCTCCGGCCGTCTTCCGTGTGGCGCAGGGCCGCCGCTTTTCTCGGTGACATCAGGATTTCGCCCTGACCAGCCACGCGGCGCCGCGCAGCCGGACACCGCCGGGTCCCTCGAAGGGCCGCAGCGCGGCCGAAAGCGCTTCTCGTGCCGCCTTCGCCGCTTCGGCGCCGGCCAGATCCAGGTGGTACTTGACCGGCCCCCAGTCCCCGATGAATCCGGCCGCGTCGGAAACGTCGCTCCCCCAGACCTGATCCGCCTCGACACGGTCGCAGGCGACCTCGGCGAATCCGGCGGCGGTCAGCACCGAGCGAACCCGTGCCGGGTCGGCGAACGCCGTCGGCCCTGTGCCGTCCTCGCCGGTCGGGGTCGGCAGGAACGGTGCCAGCGCGCCGAAAACGGCACCGAGATCGGTTCCGGCGAGTGCGGTCATGCACAGGAACGCGAGCTTTCCGCCCGGTCGCATCGCGCGGTGCACGTTGGCGAAAGCGGCGACCGGATCGGCGAAGAACGTCACCGCGAACCGGCTGAGCACGACGTCGAAAACCCCGTCGCCGAACGGGAAGACCTGGACGTCACCTTGCTCGAACACCACGTTCGCGACATCTTCGGCCTCCGCGCGGGCCCGCGCCGTGGCGAGCATCGGCTCGGAGAGGTCGATCCCGGTCGCGCCGCCGAGCGGGGCACGGACGGCGGCGAGCCTGGTCACCTGACCGTTGCCGCAGCCGATGTCGAGCACCCGGTCGCGCTCGCCGATTCCGGCGGCGTCGAACAGGAATTCGTTGAACCCGCTGTTCACCGCGTCGTAGCGCTCGTCGTGCTCGGCCCAGTGCCGTCCCTCGTAACCGTTCCACGCCTCCGCCTGCGCGGTGTTGACGATGCCGGGCATACCAGAACCTCCTCCGTTATGAACGTGCGTTCATGAACACGTGTTCATACTGGAGGAGGTCTGGTCCGCTCGTCAAGCGGTGATGCTCCGGAACCCGCGCAGGCGCAGGCTGTTGAACACCACGAAGACCGAGCTGAAGGCCATCGCGGCGCCGGCGATCATCGGGTTGAGCAGGCCCGCCGCCGCCAGCGGCAGCGCGCCGACGTTGTAGGCGAAGGCCCAGAACAGATTGCCCTTGATGGTGCGCAGCGTCCGCCGGGAAAGCCGGATCGCGTCCACCGCCGCCCGCAGGTCGCCGCGGACCAGGGTCAGGTCACCGGCCTCGATGGCGACGTCGGTGCCGGTGCCCATCGCCAGGCCGAGGTCGGCCTGTGCCAGCGCGGCCGCGTCGTTGACGCCGTCGCCCACCATCGCCACGACCTTGCCCTCGCCCTGGAGCCGCTTGACGACGTCGACCTTGTCCTTCGGCAGCACCTCGGCGATCACCGTGTCGATCCCGACCTCGGCGGCCACCGCCTTGGCCACGGCTTCGTTGTCGCCGGTCAGCAGGACCGGGGTGAGCCCCAGTTCACGCAACCGGGAGATCGCCTCGGCGGACGACGGCTTCACGGTGTCCGCGACGACCAGGACCGCCCTGGCCTCGCCGTCCCAACCGACCACGACCGCCGTGCGGCCGAGTTTCTCTTCCGCCGCCTTGGCTTCCGCCAGCCCGGGCGTCAGGTGGTGACTCCACTGCTCCAGCAACGCGCTCCGGCCGACCAGCACCGCCGAACCGTCGACGATTCCTTGTACACCAAGGCCTTCGAGACTGGCGAACTCTTCGACGGCCGGGAGTTCCCCAGTGCGTTCCCGAGCCGCGCGGGCGATGGCCTGCGCGATCGGGTGTTCCGACGCGTTCTCCAACGCGCCTGCGAGCCGCAGCGTCGTCTCCTCGTCGACACCGTCGGCGACGTGGACCGCCACCAGTGACATCTGCCCGGTCGTGACCGTGCCGGTCTTGTCGAGGACGACCGTGTCGACCGCGCGGGTCGATTCCAGTACTTCCGGGCCCTTGATCAGGATTCCGAGCTGCGCGCCACGGCCGGTGCCTACGAGCAGCGCGGTCGGTGTCGCCAGGCCCAGCGCGCACGGGCAGGCGATGATCAGCACGGCGACCGCCGCGGTGAACGCCGCCGCCACCGAACCGCCGGTGCCGAGCCAGAACATCAGCGTGCCGGCGGCGAGCGCGATCACGATCGGCACGAAGACCGCCGAAACCCGGTCCGCCAGCCGCTGGACCTGTGCCTTCCCGGTCTGCGCCGCCTCGACGAGCTTCGCCATCTGCGCCAGCTGTGTGTCGGCGCCGACCCTGGTGGCCCGGACGACGAGCCTGCCGCCCGCGTTGACCGTCGCGCCCGCCACCGTGTCACCGGGGACGACCTCCACCGGAACGCTTTCCCCGGTCAGCATGCTCGCGTCGACCGCGGACGCGCCTTCGGTGATCACGCCGTCGGTCGCGATCTTCTCCCCCGGCCGCACCACGAACTCCTCGCCCACCGCGAGTTCGCCGATCGGGACACGCACTTCCTCGCCGTCGCGGAGCACCGCGACGTCCTTCGCGCCGAGTTCCAGCAGGGCGCGAAGGGCCGCGCCCGCCCGCCGCTTGGACCGCGCCTCGAAATAGCGTCCGGCGAGGATGAACGTCGTGACGCCGGCGGCGACCTCGAGATAGATGTTGCCGTCGCCCGCCATCCGCTGGACGGTGAGCTCGAAGGGATGCGTCATCCCCGGCGTTCCCGCGGTGCCGAACAGCAAGGCGTACAACGACCACAGGAACGCGGCGAGCGTGCCCATCGAGATCAGAGTGTCCATTGTGGCCGCGCCGTGGCGCAGATTCGCCCACGCCGCCTTGTGGAACGGCCACGCCGCCCACACCAGCACCGGCGCGGCCAGCGTCAGCGAGATCCATTGCCAGTAGGTGAACTGGAGCGCCGGCACCATCGCGAGCACGATCACCGGCACCGACAGCACCGCGGACCCGATGAGCCGCTGCCTCAACGGCGCGATTGGGTCGACCGCGGTGTCTTGTCCGACGGTTTCTTCCTTCTCCACCGCGGGCAACGCGGCCGAATAACCGGCCGCCTCGACCTGTTCGACCAGCTGCCGAGGCTCGATGCCGGCCGGGTAGCTGACCTTCGCCTTCTCCGTGGCGTAGTTGACCGTGGCCGTGACACCGTCGAGCTTGTTCAGCTTCCGCTCGATGCGCATGGCGCACGAGGCGCAGGTCATCCCGGTGATCGCTAGTTCGACCTCCGAGTTGGACGCTGTGGCCACCGAAGTGGTGTCCGTGCTCATCAGTGGCTCCCTTCCCCTGTCGTGACGGTGAATTCGGCGGTGCGGACCTTGCCCTCGTGCTGGAAGTCCAGGAACAACCGGTAGGTGCCCGCCGTCGGGACCTCGGCGAAGAACGTGACCGCGGGGCCCGCCGGGGTCCGGCCGTCACCGGGTTCGCCGTCCGGGTGGACGTGCAGGTACGCGAGGTCGCCACCGCGCAGCGCGACCAAGTGCCCGTAGGCGCCCAGGTACGGCTGGAGATCGGTGACTTCACGGCCGTTCTTGGTGACGGTGAGGGTCACCTTCGACGACGTTCCCGGCTTGAGGTCACCGTCGAGGTGAACCTGGTAGCCGTCGACCTCCGCGACGTGCGCGCTCCGGTACTCGGCGGGGCGGAAGTCCCCGCCGGCGAAGAGGTCCGCCCCCAAGGTGATCGCTTCGCCGCCGCTGGGCTTGAAGTCGGCGAAGACGCGGTAAACCCCCGCGTCCCCGATGGCCAGTGGCACGGACCAGGTCCCGTCCGCACCGAGTTCGGGGTGGATGTGCTGGAAACCCGCGGTGTCGCGGCGGACGACGATGAGGTGCATCCGCTTCTCGTGTTCGACGTCGTAGGCGGTCACCGGCGCGCCGTCGGCGCCGAGGATCCGGAAGGTGAAGGGAGCGGTCTTCCCGGGGGTGAGCGTCGTGGTGGTGGGCGTGAGGGTGTAGCCGCCCTTGGCCGACGCGAGCCCGGCGGGTTCGTGCTCCTGCTTGCCGTGCGCCGCTTCCGCGACGGTGCCGCCGTGGGTGTCCGAGTGCCCGGCGTCCTCGCCACCGGGCACGCCGGCCGCGCCGGCGAACGGACCGACAGCCTTACCCGTCGCCCAGCCGCCACCGGCGACCAGGGCGAGTACCACACCGTAGGCGGAAAGCTTCGCTGCTGTGTTCATCGTGGAAGTCCTTAGTGCGGGTGCCACCCGCGATCGTGGAGCCGCTCAGGCGGTCAGCTGATATCCGGCTTCTTCGACGGCGGCGCGCACGTCCGCCACCGCGGGTTCACGGGAACCGGTGACGGTCACGGCGCCGGTCGGCAGATCGACCCGGACGTCGGTGACGCCGTCGATCTTGGAGACCTCTTCGGTGACCGAAGTCGCGCAGTGGCCGCAGGTCATCCCGGTGACGGTGTAGGTCGTCTCGCTCATCGTGACTCTCCTCGTGGTTCAGGCGGCCCGTGCGCCGCTCATGGACCCAACGTACATACCCCCGGGGGGTACCGCAAGCGCCTGACGGTACCCAGAGGGGGTATAGGTGAGCGACGTGCGTCACATACGGGGCGGGGGTAAGGCTGCCGGGGCTGGCCATTCCTTGACCGGAGGGTGTCGCGAAAGCCACTTTCGGGACGTCAGATGTCCCGAAAGTGGCTTTCGCGACATGCTCTCAGCACCGGGGCGGGAGCCAGCCGGGCGTGGTCACGACCTGCTCGGGCGACACCGGCGGCTGCGAAGTCCCGAAACCGAACCCGACGAGCCCGCCCGGGCAGACCCGCACCGCGCCGGGCCCGCCCTGGGTGCCGGATTCGCGCCACGCGACGGGATCCAGCCCGACGCGCCACACCTTCCAGAACGGCGCGCCCTCCCGATGACCGGTACAGGCGTCGTCGCCGGGAAGACCTTCGATGACGCAGACGTAGCGAGAATCCCCGTACGGCCCGGTTCCGCTCCCCAGTCGCACGGCGAGCCCCGAACGCTGGAGCGCCGTCCGCGCGTCGCCGGGTGAGCCGGGTACGCATCGCACGAGCACTCCGGATGCCATGCCGACCGCGACGGTCACACCCTCGGTTCCCGCACAGGCACCGGTTCGCGAAACCGGCTCCACCGCGGGAAAAAGGCTCACCAGGGCGAGAAGCACAGACAAGATCGACACCCGTCGAATACTACGGGTGCCCGCCCGGATGCGCACAGTGAATCTTTCGGAGAACACCGACAAGAATCACGCTCCGTTTCGCACGGAAAGAGAGAATATGTCGGAAATTGGCCCGATCAGGGGGCTTGCGCATTCTTCGGCACAGGAAAAAGATGTGTTCTTCTCGTCCGCGCCACTACCTCGGGTGCGGCCGACTTTGTCCGGATGATCATAGTTCGTCCGGGTCCTCGAAAGGTTCAGAGCGTGACGCGCAGGCGCCTTACCGCATTCGTCGTTCCCCTCGTCCTCACCGGATTCCTGCTGGCCGCGGGCGGCACCGCCCAATCGCGGCAGCCGTCGCAGAGCCCGGTCGACATCTCCCCCGGCGCCCTCAGGTTCGATCCCGCCCAGCCGCGGCTGGAGATCGCCTACGACCATTCGGATCTCGACCTCGAATACATCCGGAAGGACACCTCGGACACCAACGGGTGCGGTACGAGGAATCACGAAGAAACCGAAGAGGCCTTGGTCCGGCCGGGCACCGGGCACGTCACGCTCGCCGGGGTCCGCTACGAACTCGAACAGTTCCATTTCCACACCCCGTCGGAGCACCGTTTCCAGGGCCGCTCCGATCCGCTGGAAATGCATTTCGTGCACCGCAGCGCCGCCGGGAAACTGCTGGTGATCGGCGTTCCCCTGCGCGCGGGCGCCGGGTCGCCGGTGGATCGCGTCCTGGCGACGCTCGCACCGGAATGCGGCGAACCGGTGGCGCTGGCGGACTTCGACCTCGACACGCTCCTGCCCCGGAACAGGAGCACGCTCCGGTACGAAGGCTCGCTCACCACGGCCCCGTTCTCCGAAGGCGTGCAGTGGTTCCTGATGTCCGAGCAGACCGTCTCGCCGTCGACGATCGCACGGTTCCGGGGCCTGTTCGGCGACGGCAACGCCCGCGAGCCACAACCGCTCAACGGACGGAAGCTGACCGTGGTGCCGCAGAGCTGACCCCGGGTCGGTCGAGACCCGGCTTCGTTTCATCGGGATTTCATGGCTCCGTTTTACGGTTCCGGGCACGGATCCGCGGCCGCGGACCGGTGGTCCACGAGGAGACGTGCATGAGCCCGGCGAGCCGGACCCCGTACAACATGGTGCTCCCCCGGGACGACGCGCCGAGTCCCGGGGAACGGGACGGACTCGTCGGACCCGGCTGGAGCTGGGCCGCGTTCTTCACGCCGTGGGCCGACGGTCGCCCGTCGCCGAAGTACCGGTGGACGTTGTTCGAGACCGCCGCCCATGCCGTCGAAGACCTCCGCCGCTGCCTCGACGACGGCACGGTCGGCAGGCGCGGCACCCTCTGCTCTTCCGTGCTCCGCAAGCGCGGGGCGCCGCGGGAACTGGTGCTGTGCGACGGCGCGGAATGGGCTTGCGTCGTCCACGAAGTCCGTGCCGGGGTACACCTGGCCGACGCGGCCGACGCCTACTTCGCGCGCTGGCGGACGAGCATGGCGGGGCACCGCTTCACGATCATCAACGCCGGCGTACCGACTGTCTGGTGAGGTCCAGACCTTCCAGCGCGAGGGTGCGCTGGAGGGGATCACCGTCGGTGCCGATGTTGGTGAGCACCCACTCGAAGTGTTCCCTGGCGGCCACCGGATCGCCCGCGGCGAGATGGGTGCGGCCGAGCCGGTTGCGGATCTCGGACTCCATCCCGATGATCGTCTCCTCGGTGACCGCCGTCAGCGCCCGCCGCTGGAGTTCGAACGCCGCGTCGAGGTTCCCCAGCTCCAGTTCCGCGGCGCCAAGGCGGGCGAGAGCGGTCGCGATCAGCAGGCCGTCCGTGGTCTCCTCGGCGAGTTCGACGGACCGCCGGAAATCCAGCGCGGCTTCGGCGAACCTGCCGGTCTCCATCCGGACGGTGCCGCAGTGGCACAGCACCCTGGCCAGCATCCCCGGACTGCCGATCTCTTCGCTCAGCTCCCGGGCACGGCCGAGGTGGGCGAGTGCCTCCTCATGGTCGCCTTGCAGGTAAGCGAGATAACCGAGCGCGGACAGCGACCGTTCGGCGAGCCATCGGTCCCCCACCTCCTCGGCGAGGACCATCACCCGCCGCGTGCCGGGGATCGCGAGATCGTGCCTGCCGGCGATAAGGTCCGCCATGGCAAGCCCGCCCAGTGCCCGCGCCTCCACCCCGCGGTCGCCCGAGGCCTGCCCCGCCCGCAGCGCGTCGTCGAACCAGCCGCGCGCGCGGTCCAGCTGCCCCTGCGCGGCGTGGACGTAGCCGAGGCAGAACCGCAGCGACGAGACGAGGCGTTCGTCTTCGGCCTGTTCCGCGAGCGGCAACGCGATCTGCAACGCCGTCCGGCATTCGTGATACCGCTGCTGCCGCGCGAGATAGTCGACCAGCCCCTCGGCGACCGAGCAGGCGAGTTCGGCCAGCCCGGCTTCGGCCGCTTGCGACACCACCTCCGGCAGGTCGCCGGCCGCGTCGAGCCAGGCGGAAGCGTCACGCTGCCCGGTGAACGGTCCCCCGGTCTCCACCGGGAACCGCGCGACACCCCACTCGCTCGCCCGGCGGGCGGCGCTGAGGTAGAGCCGGTACACCCGTTTCCGAGCCGCGTCGGCGGCGTCCTCTGGCATCTCCCCGGCGAGCCGACGGGCGTAAACCGCCACCAAGTCGTGCAGCCGGTAGCGGCCGCTCGCGGGTTCCTGCACGAGGCTGGCGTCGACCAGGCTTTCCAGCTGCCGCTCGGCTTCGGCGGGCGAGCAGTCCAGCAGGGCGGCGACCGACAGCCGGTCGAATTCGGTCGTCGGCGACAGGCCGAGCACGCTGAACGCGGTCTGCTCGGCGGGCCGCAACTGGTCGTAGGACAGGCGCAGCGCCACCTCGACGCTGCGATCCTCGGCCGTCAGTTCGCCGAGCCTGCGCTCGTCGTCCGACATCCGGTCGACCAGGTCCTTGAACGTCCACATCGGACGGTTCTGCAACCGGGCGCCCGCGATCCGCAGCGCGAGCGGCAGCCGCCCGCACAACCCGGCGAGCGCGCGCACGGCGAACCGCTCCCCCTCGGCCCTCGGCGCTCCCACGATGCGGCCGAGCAGCCGCTCGGCGGCTTCAAGACCCAGCGCGCCAAGGGAAACGCGGCGGTCGGCGTCCAAACCGGACAGCCGACGGCGGCTGGTCACCAGCACCCGGCTGCCCGGCCCGGAGGGCAGCAGCGGCCGCACCTGGCCCGCGGACTCGGCGTTGTCGAGCACCAGCAGCAACCGCAGCTGCGCGGTCGCCGCCCGCCACGACGCGGCCAGTTCGTCGAGATCGTCCGGCATCGCCCCGTCCTCGACACCGACCGCGCGCAGCAATCGCCGCAGCGCGCGCTCCGGCGTCACCGGCTCGCGGCCTTCGGTGTAGCCGTGGAGATCCACGAACAACGCACCGTCCGGATAGGACTCGCGAAGCCGGTGTGCCGCGCGGACCGCGAGCGTGGTCTTCCCCGCTCCGGGAACACCGTCGACGGCGTCGACCGAGACCGACTCCGGATCGCCGTCTTCGACGAGCAACGCGAGTTCCCGGTCCCTGCCGACGAGTTCGCCGTTGGTGGCGGGCAGTTCGTTGCGGATCCGGCGGGACGGCTCGCGGCGCGGCGCGACACCGAGCAGCGTCTCGTCCCCGCGCAGCACCGCTTCCTGCACCTGACGCAGTTCCTCACCGGGCTCGACGCCGAGCTGCTCGATCAGCCGCTCGCGGACGTCGGTGAACACCTCCAGCGCCTCCGCCTGCCGCCCGCCGCCGTAGAGCGCCCGCATCAGCAACGCGGCCAGCGGCTCGCTCGGCGGATCGGCGGACACCAGCGCCGACAGCTCGCCGATCACCTCGTCGAACCGGCCGAGTTTCAGCTGGGCCCGCAGTTTCCGGCGCAGCAGCAGAAGCCTGCGTTCCTCCAGCCGTCGCCGTTCCCCCTGGACGAACGCGCCGGGCAGCCCCGTCAGCGGCTCGCCGTGGAACAGCCGGAGCGCGTCGGCGAAGGTTTCCACCGCGGCGACCAGGTCACCCGACTCCTCGGCGGCGGCCGCGCCGGCGGCGACCTCCTCCAGCCGGACCACGTCCAGCCGGACCCCGCCGCTGGCGAACCGGTAGCCGCCACGATCGGACACGATCACCGAGTCCCGGGGCTTCTGGCCCGAGGTGTCCAGGCATTGCCGCAACCGCCGGACGTACACCGGCAGCACATTGGACTCCGGCGGCTTTTCCCAGAGCCCGTCGGTGAGTTCGTAGTGGCTGACGGTCACGTCCGGGCGCAGCAGCAGCGCGGCCAGCACGGCCTGCTGCCGGACCGGCCCCAGGTCCAGCCGGGTCTCCCCGTGCCAGGCCCGCAACGGGCCGAGTAGTTCGAAGCGAAGTCGCGAGTCCGGCATGATCCCCCCATCGTTGCGCATCAGCCCGGCACCACGATCCCGTGGTCGAACGCGTACACGATCGCGGCCGCCCGGTCCCGCAACTGGAGTTTGGTGAAGATCCGGCCGATATGGCTTTTCACGGTCACCTCCGAAATGACGAGGGTCGCGGCGATCTCCGCGTTGGTCAGCCCTCGGCCGATCGCCCTGAGCACGTCCTGTTCCCTCGGTGTCAGCAGTTCCGGTGAGCGTCCGCCGCTGCCGTTCCCGGCGGCCTGCCGGTACGCGGCGAGCACCCGCCCGGTGACGCCGGGGTCGAGCCACGCGTCACCCGCGGCGACCGCGCGCACGGCCCGGATCAGGTCCTCGGCCGGGGAATCCTTGAGGACGTACCCGGCCGCGCCCGCACGCAGCGCGTCGGCCAAGAGGTTGTCGTCGTCGAAGGTGGTCAGCGCGAGCACCGGCGGATGCCCGCCGGACCGCCGCAGCCGCCTGGTCGCCTCGACCCCGCCGACGTTCTTCATCCGCAGGTCCATCACGATGACGTCGACCTCGTGCGCGGCCAGCGCCGACGGCACTTCCGAGCCGTCGCCGCATTCCCCCGCGATGACGAACCCGTCGCGACGGCGCAGGATGCGCCGCAGCCCGGACCGGACCAGCTCCTGGTCGTCGACCAGCAGCACCTGGACCTCGGCGGCGGTCACGGGTTCACCCCCGGCACGGTGACCTGCACGATCCACTGCCTGCCGCTGGGCCCGGCGCTGAGATCGGCGCCGAGCTGGGCCGCGCGGACGGCCATGCCCGCCAGTCCCGAACCGTCCTCCGCCGCGCGCCGCACGGTCGCGGGGAGGGAGTTGCTGACGATGAGCTTCAACCCCGAACGGCCGGCGTTCAGCCGGACCTCAGCCGTCGCGCCGGGGGCGTGTTTGACGACGTTGACAAGTGATTCCTGCACGATCCGGTAGAGGCCCAATCCTTCCGAGGCGCCTACCCGGCCGAGGTCGCCTTCCTGTGTATAGCGCACCGCCAACCCGGCGCTGCGAGTGCGTTCCACCAGCGTCGCGATGTCCTCCACCCCCGGCAGCGGGGCGCTGCCCGACGGGGAGTCGGCGAGCAGGCCCACCGTGCGGCGGATGTCGGCCATCGCGGCCCGTCCCACCTGCTCGGCTTCGGTGAGCGCTTCGATCGCCTCGTCGACGTCGCGATCCTGCTGCAACGCGTGCCGTGCCCCGGTCAGGTGCAGCAGTGTGATGCTGAGCGAATGGCCGACGACGTCGTGCACCTCACGCGCGATCCGCTGCCGTTCGGCCAGCAGGGCCTTGTCGCGGGAGGCGTCCCGGTTGCCGCGTTCGGCGTCGAGCACCCTGGTGTACCAGCGGACCATGAGCCCGCCGCTGAGGCCGAGCAGGATCGCGACCATGTACACCGGCCCGCCGATCAGCCCGCCCCAGATCCCCGCCACGACCAGGACCGCCTCGCCCGCGACGGTGACGATCGCGATCCCCCACGTCGTCCGCAGGACACTGCCCGCTTCGGTGGCCGCGACCAGCAGCAGCAACGGCGCGAAATCCGGCAGGACGGGCTCGATGAGCAGCACCGAGGCGGCGATGATCAGCGCCGTCATCCGCACCCACGGCATGATCCAGTCGGTGATCGTCCAGATCACCGACGGCGCGATCACGATCAGACCGGCCAGCGCGATCGGCTCGGGCGGCAGCAGGGCGTCCCGCTGCACCAGCGCGACCGCCGTGAACACGAAGCTCACCGCGCTCGCGCACAACGCCCCCCACCACGGCAGGGTCAGCCCGGCACGGGTGAGACTCGCCTGCACCCGTGCCCGGAACCGGTCCCGCAAGATCCTCAGCACGGCATCAGCCTAGGAAGTCCCGCCGAGCGCGTCATCGTGCGGCGGGCGGCACCCGTCTCCGCCCACGGTAGGAGGCCGGACGAGCATGGTCGGATGAAATCCGGATGAAACCCCGGCGCTCATTCCCGGCTGAGCGCGACCCAGTTCAGTTTCTCCTGTTCTCGTTTCGGCAGGCCCGCGACGACGAGATCGTAGGAGTCCTCGATCATCTCCCGGACGAAGCCGTCGGTCAGTGAGCCGTCCAGTTCGACGGTGTTCCAGTGCTGTTTGTTCAGGTGGTAGCCGGGGACGATCGCCGGATGCTCGGCACGCAGCCGGACCGCCAGATCGGGCTCACATTTGAGGCTGATCCGCAGCGGCTTCGCCTTGAGCGGGCCGAGCGCGAAGATCTTGCCCGCGACCTTGAACACGCTGATGTCCTCGCCGAACGGGAACTCCTCCCTGGCGCCGGGGAGGGCGAGGCAGAGCTTCGCGAGAGCAGCAGGTTTCATGGCGTTCAGGCTAACGGCCCCCACCGACAGAAACCTGTCCTGTCCAGGGCGTTGACCGGTTGTCGGTGATTCCTTGACGATGAGTGGAGCCGAACTGGGTGGAGGCGGACCGACATGCGCGTGAAGTATCTCGCCGTAGCGGGAATCCTGGTGCTGGGCTTGGTGCCGAGTGCCGCGGCGGCCCCGGTGGAGAGCCTCGCCGGCAGCGGCTGGGTGGGCACCTGGGCGGCGGCGCCCGCTGCGGGGGTGGCCGGGACCGACAACGGCTACCCGAATTTCTCGATCCGCAACATCGTGCACACCAGCGCCGGCGGGCACGAGGTCCGCGTGCGGCTGTCCAACGCCTTCGGCCGCGCTCCGGTGCTGTTCGGCCGGGTGACCGTCGCGGTCGCGGCCGGCCCGGACACCCCGCAGGCCGTGCCCGGCACGATGCGCACGCTGACCTTCGGCGGAGATCGCGAGGTCACCGTGCCGCCGGGCGCCGACATCGTCAGCGACGGCGCGCCGCTGACCGTGCCGAGGGACGGCGACCTGCTGGTCACCACGTACACCCCGACACCGTCGGGTCCGATCACCTACCACCCGCTCGCGATGCAGAACTCGTACTTCACCCGGAACGGCGACAAGGCGGCCGACGAGTCGGCGGCCGCGTTCCCGGAGAAGACCGCGGTCTGGCACTACGTGTCCGGAGTGGACGTCCGCGGAGCAGGATTGCGGGGCAGCGTCGTGGCGATCGGCGACTCGATCACCGACGGGGCCCATTCGACCTGGGGCGCGAACCTGCGCTGGCCCGATCAGCTCGCCGACAAGATCAGCGCGCGCCTCGGCGTGCTCAACGCCGGGATCAGCGGGAACCGCCTGCTGCTCGACGGCGGCAACTACGGGGTCAACGCGCTGGCCAGGCTCGACCGGGACGTCCTGAACCAGTCCGGCGTGCGGACGGCGATCGTGTTCGAGGGCATCAACGACATCCAGCAGACCCCGCACCAGGCCGATCCGAACAAGATCATCTCGGCGCTGAAACAGATCGCGACGAGGGCGCACGACCGCGGGCTGCGGGTGCTGGGCGCGACGATCACGCCGTGGAAGGGCTGGGGTTCGTACACTCCGCGGCTCGAGGAGACCCGGCAGGCGGTGAACCGGTTCATCCGGACCAGCAGGCTCTTCGACGGCTACATCGACTTCGACGCGGCGATCCGCGACCCCGCCGATCCGCAGCGGATCAAACCCGAGTACGACTCCGGCGATCACCTCCATCCCGGCGACAAGGGCTTCACCGCCATGGCGAACGCCGTCCCGCTACCCGGACTCCGGCACGAATAAGGGCTGCGCCAGGCGGTTCCGTGGGGCACGATGAACTGATGGCGATCAGGAATGACTAGCGGAGACAGCGGTACCCGAGCGACGGCGCGGCTGGTCCGGTTCGCCGAACACGACGCACGCGCCGAAACACTCCGCGCACAGCTCGCGGATCTCCACGGGACGATCCGGCTGGCGAAGCGGACGTCGAACCTGTTCCGGGCACGGACGGCGACCACCACCCCGGGTCTGGACGTCTCGGGTTTCACGCATGTCCTCGACGTCGATCCCTTGGCACGCACGGCCGACGTCGAAGGCATGGTCACCTACGAGCAACTGGTGGACGCGACCCTGCCCCACGGGTTGATGCCGCGGGTCGTGCCGCAGCTCAAGACGATCACGCTCGGCGGCGCGGTCACCGGCCTCGGCATCGAGTCGTCCTCGTTCCGCAACGGGCTCGTGCACGAGTCGGTGCTGGAGATGGAACTGCTCACCGGCGACGGCAGGATCGTCGTCGCGCGGCCGGACAACGAGCACAGCGACCTGTTCCACGGCTTCCCGAACTCGTACGGGACGCTCGGCTACGCGCTGCGGCTGAAGATCGAACTGGAGCCGGTCAAACCGTACGTGCGGCTCGACCACATCCCGTACGACGACACCGAGGAGTACTTCGCGGCGCTGGGTGAAGCCTGCCGCAACGGATCGGCCGACTTCGTGGACGGAACGGTCTTCGGACCGGGCGAGCAGTACCTGACGCTGGGCACGTTCACCACCTCGGCGCCCGCGACCAGCGACTACACCTGGCTCGACATCTACTACAAGTCGATCCGCTCCCGCGAGACGGACCATCTGAGCGTCCGCGACTACCTGTGGCGCTGGGACACGGACTGGTTCTGGTGCTCGCGGGCGTTCGGCGTGCAGCACCGGCTCCCCCGGCTGCTGCTGGGCAGGCGGCTGCTGCGGTCTTCGGTCTATTGGAAGGTCGTGGCGCTCGACCGCCGGTTCGGGATCGCCGCGAAACTGCTCAAGCTGCGCGGGCTTCCCCCGGAAGAGACCATCGTCCAGGACATCGAAGTCCCGCTCTCGCGAGCGGCGGAGTTCCTGGACTTCTTCCGCCGCGAGATCCCGATCAGCCCGGTGTGGATCTGCCCGCTGAAGCAGCGGCCGGGTGGCGTGAACTCGCCGCTGTACGAAATGGACCCCGAAACGCTGTACGTCAACTTCGGGTTCTGGTCCTCGGTCCCGCTGGACCCCGGCGAGGAGCCGGATACGCACAATCGGCTGATCGAGGCCGAAGTGACCCGGCTCGGCGGGCGGAAGTCGCTGTATTCCGACAGTTTCTATACCGAAGACGAGTTCTGGCGGCTGTACAACGGCGACGCCTACCGGAAACTGAAGACGGCCTACGACCCCGACGGCCGACTGCTCGACCTGTACGCGAAATGCGTGCGGCGGCGGTGACCCGGGCCGGAAGAAGAGAGACGACCATGGCTGAGACGACGACCGTCGGCAAGATCTTCGAGCGGTTGCTCGGCCCGAGCACCGAAGTGTCCATCACCGCCTATGACGGAAGCACGAGCGGGCCCGCGGACGCACCCGTGTCGATCGAGGTGCGGTCGCCGCTGGCGTTGACGTACCTGATGTCGTCCCCGGGGGACCTCGGTCTCGCGCGGGCGTACGTCGCCGGCGCGCTCGACGTCGACGGTGACCTCTACACGGCGTTGCGTGCGCTCGTTTCCCAGGTCGATCAGCTCAGCGCCGCCGACCGGTTGTGGCTGCTGCGCAAACTCGGCCCCACGCATCTGCGCCGCGTCGCCCCGCCCGCCGAGGAACTGCCGAGCCGTGCCAAGCGCGTCTTCGACGGGCTGCGGCACTCGAAAGCGCGGGACAGCAACGCGATCTCCAACCACTACGACGTCTCGAACCGGTTCTACGAACTGGTGCTCGGGCCGTCGATGGCCTACACCTGCGCCGCGTATCCGTCCGCCGAGTCCTCGCTGGAAGAGGCACAGGCGCACAAATTCGACCTGGTGTGCCGGAAACTCGGCCTCCGGCCGGGGATGCGGCTGCTGGACGTCGGCTGCGGCTGGGGCGGGATGGTGGAGCACGCCGTCGCGAACTACGGCGTCGAGGCGCTGGGCGTGACCCTTTCGCGCGAGCAGGCGCAATGGGCGCAGAAGGACATCGTGACCAAGGGGCTCGCGGACAAGGCCGAAGTACGGCATCTCGACTACCGCGACGTCACCGAAACGGATTTCGACGCGGTGTCGTCGATCGGGCTCACCGAGCATATCGGCGCCCGCAACCTGCCGTCGTACTTCCGTTTCCTCGCCGGGAAACTGAAGCCGCACGGGCGGTTGCTGAACCACTGCATCACCAACCCGGACACCTCCGTCGCGCACCGGTCACGCGGGTTCATCGACCGGTACGTCTTCCCCGACGGCGAGCTGGAGTCCGTCGGGGAGATCGCCACCGCGATGCACGACAGCGGGCTGGAGGTACGGCATTCGGAGAACCTCCGCGAGCACTACGCCACCACGCTCGGCGCGTGGTGCGCCAACCTCGACGCGAACTGGGACGCGGCCGTCGCCGAAGCGGGTGCCGGGCGGAGCCGTGTCTGGGCGCTGTACATGGCCGCGTGCCGTCTCGCCTTCGAGCGGCGGGAGATCGAACTGCACCAGGTGCTCGGGGTGAAGGTCGGTCCGGACGGTGACTCGGGTATGCCGCTGAGGCCGGACTGGGGCGTTTAGCGGACTCAATGCCGGAAGGCTTCGGCGAGCCACCACGAGCCGCCGTCGTCGGCGATCTTGGCGTCGACGACGAGCGGCGCGTCCCGTGGCCCGCCGAGCCAGTCCTCGACGGCGGCCAGGTCCTCGACCGACCGCACGGCGATCCCGGCGCAGCCGAAACCTCGCCCGATCGCCGCGATGTCGGTGTCGGGGAATCGGACCGTGGTCATGTCCGCGTCGCCGAAATGGTGGATCTCGGCGCCGTACGCCGCGTCGTTGTAGACGATGACCACGAGCGGAATCCGTAGCCGTACGGCGGTTTCCAGTTCCGAGACGGCCATGTGGAACCCTCCGTCGCCGACCCCGAGCACCGGCAACCGGTCCGGCCGGGCCAGCGCCGCGCCGATCGCCGTGCCGAGACCGAGTCCGATACTTTGGAACGCCTGGGTGAAGCAGAAGCCGTTCTCGTCGGGGACGGACAGATACGCGCTCGGGTAGCCCATGAAGTTGCCGGAGTCGATCGAAACCACGCGTTCGGCGGGCAGGATCTCGTCGAGACGCCGGCTGAGCGTGCGTGGATCGATCCTCCCGCCGCCGGATAGGTCGTTATACGGCACGTCGTTCCACCGTGTGCTTTTGAGCGTTTCGCGACTCCTTCGGTGGCCACGCCTCTCGAGTTCGGCGTGAACGTCCACAGCCGTGCCGGCGACATCGCCGACGACGCCGAGGTCGATCGGCCGGTGCGCGCCGAGCGCGGCCTGGTCGACGTCGACCTGGACGAGCCGGGCCTCCGGGCCGAGGAGCGTGCCGTGCCGGGTGGTCCACATGTTCAGCGCGCAGCCCCAGCCGATCACGAGGTCGGCGTCCCTGATGGGTCCCGCCGTTCGGGGTGACGAAAAGCCGCCCGCGATCCCGATCGAGAAGGGATTGTCGTGGAACAGTCCGTGCGCCACCGCCGAAGTCGCCAGCAGCGCCCCGGAAACCTCCGCGAGTTCCTTCAGCGGTGCGGCACCGTCCCGGGCACCGCGACCGGCGATGAACACCGGCCGCCGTGCTTCGACGAGGAGATCCGCCAGTTTCGCGACCGCGTCGACATTCGGCCGGATCGGCGCCGGGCCGGTGATTTCCGGAACCGGGACCGCTTCGGGCGCCTCCTGGGCTTGGACGTCGAGCGGGAGGTTGAGCAGGACGGTGCGCCGCTGCTGCACCGCCGTCCGGTAGGCGCGGACGGTGTCGGCGACCGCACTGGCCGCGCCGTGCACGCGCTCCGGCACGGCGCCGACGGCGGACGCGAGCGCGTCCTGGTCTATCCGGAAGTTCGACAGCACCGCCGATGCCGCGGTGTCCCCGGCCAGGACGATCATCGGGGTCCGGCTCTTGGCGGCCTCGGTGATCCCGGTGAGGGCGTTGGTCAGCCCGCAGCCCTGATGGAGACTCAGCACCGGCACACGGCCGCTCATCCGCGCGTACGCGTCGGCCATGCTCGCCGCGCCGCCCTCGTGCCGCGCGGCGACGAACCGCACCCCGCCGGACCGTAAGCCGTTGGTGGCCTCGAAATTGCCGCTGCCCACCACCCCGAACGCGGCCCCCACCCCGAGTTCCGCCAGCGTGCGGCCGACCAGCTCCGCGACGTTCATGCCCGTTCGACCAGCGCGTACACCCTGGCGGGGCTGCCGGAACCGCCGACGATCGGAAGCGGGCTGACGACCAGCAGCGATCCGGTGGGCGGCAGGCTCGCCAGATTCCGCAACTGCGTCAAACCGTGCTTTCCCGCGCCCAGAAGGAGTTCGTGGCAGGGGAAGGCGGGTTCGAGGGCCAGCGCCTGCCCCGCGTCCGTGCCCACGGTCTCCACCCCGAACCCGGTGATCGGCGCCTCCTCCGCAAGCCAGCGGGCACATTCCGCCGAGACGCCCGGCGAATGCGGACCGTTCTCGTCGTTGTTGAGGAAGGCCTCCTGCTCATGCGACCGGGCGTCCCAGCCCGTGCGGTAGAGCAGCCAGCCACCGTCCGGCAGCGGCCCGTTCTCCCGTTCCCACTCGCGGATGTCGTCGATGGACAGCAGGAAATCCGGATCCTCGGCCGCGCGGGCCGTCGCGTCGAGTACCACGGCCGGGGCGACCAGCGTGCGCAGCGGCACCTCGGAGACGTCGTGGCCGTCCTTTCCCGACACCCAGTGCACGGGAACGTCGAGGTGGGTCCCGGTGTGCTCGCCGGTGTGGATGTTGTTCCAGTACCAGCGCGGCCCGCGTTCGTCGTACCGGCTGATCTCCTCCAGGCCGAACGGGATCGTGTTCGCGAACGGCTCCGGCAACTGGAGGATCGGGGTGCTCGCGCTCAACGGGGCGGTGAGGTCGACGACCTCGATCGTGCCCGTGGTGATCGCGGCGTTCAACTGGGCCAACAACGACATGCGTGCCTCCCGGGAGTGACTGCGGCGTCCTCGGTCACTTTAGGCGGGTTTCGGGGGTGGCGGGATCTGTCAGTGGGAGCGTGATCCCAAGAGTCTGCCGCGGATGCCGTCGAGGTCGGTGTTGCTGACACCGGCGGCGAGAAGATAGTGCTCGACGTCGAGGTCCTCGAGGGTGCTGAGGATGGCGGCTTGGGTCGTGGTGCCGCGGTTGGTGAGGATCGACTGGATGCTCGGTCCTTGGTCCTCGGTGCCCATCGCGGCGAACAGGGGTTTCAGGGCCTCAGTGGACAGGTCGTAGTCCGCGGCGATGGCCTCGGGCTGGACGTCGGCCAGCGCCAACAGCAGGAGGGTGATCAGGCCGGTACGGTCTCGGCCCGCGCCACAGTGGAACAGGACACCGCCAGGTCTGCAGCGGGCGAGCGCAGTGATGACAGCGGCGCAGCGGCTGGCTTTCCGTTCGAGGAAGGGACGGTAGTAGAGCGGACTGCCGTTGAGTCGCTCATTGTTGATGTGCCGCCAGAACTCGATGTCCTCGATATCGTCGAGGGGTACCTCGATGCGGTCGACGCCGGTCGGTGTGGTTGCGCCCGCGGTGGTGGCGGTGAAGTGCCCCGAGCCCGCCAGCGCTGTCGAGGACTTTGCCGTCGCAGGCCGGATCTCGTCGGCATTGCGCAGGTCGACGATGGTTCGGACACCGGATTGTCGCGCCTGGGACCAGCCCTCGTCGGTGACAAAACGAAGATCAGCCGCCCTGAAGAAGGCTCCGTAGCGAGTCGCCTGGCCCGACCTGGTCGGCAAGCCGCCAAGATCTCTGGTGTTGTAGAAGCCTTCCCAGCTCACTGCTCTGCTCGTGCTCATGGTCGAGCATTATTCCCTCGGTCCGCCGGTTATTGAGAGCCAAGGCCAGACGTGTCTTGTCGGGCAGGGTGCCCTGAAGGCCACCTGGGGACGTTGGATGTCTCAACGGTGGCCTTCAAGACATCGCTTCTGTCCAGGGCCGGGTGCGCGGGGTCGTGAGTGGTAATGAGCGCTCTAACCGTCATTACCACTCACGACCCCCGTCGAAAATCGCATTTTTAGCCACTGAACGGCATTTCACCGCCCAAAGATGTCCTTCACCGCAAAGTCTCGGCCACGCCACCTTCGACCTACCCCTCAAGAGAACACGCTCGTGACGAGAGCCAGTTGGCAATCACCGACAAATCACACACCACCAGAATGCGAACCCGTTTCCTGGAACACTTTTCATATTCGCACACCTGTTCGAACACTGGTATTCTTGTGGGGGTGGTTTCAACTGGTGAGTGCACCGCCTCTAGTCTAGCAACACTTTGCTGAACGCTTCGATCGGCTTAAGCCAGCCCAGCGTCTGCCGCGGCCGGTCGTTGAGTTCGTCTGCGATGGCATCGAGTT